>CAVULT010000001.1:0-27383 GCA_963742235.1 Candidatus Aminicenantota bacterium
AAGTCCGGAACGCCGAACGACCCCTACAAATAGGCCCGTTCGCTCGTCGGTGGGGAGTCTCCTTCTCGGCTGACGGCGACGGGCCGAAGAAGATCGCGGGCATCAAGTCCGTCATCGTCTTGCCCGTTCAGAACATCGTATTGGCGTTGGCGGCCGTTTCCGGGACCGCCTGGAGTACGTCCCAGTGCTCGACGATCTTGCCGTTTTCGAGCCGGAAGATGTCCATGACGGCCGTCCCGCGGTCGCCGGGGCTGAACGTCAGATGGCTGTGCACGACGACCAGGTCCCCTTCGGCAACCATTCTCTTGAATGAGAACCTCAATGTCGGATAGACCTTGTCTTCTTTGCCCCCTCAACCTTTTAACGGCAGGGGCCGTACTCCTCAGTGGGCCCCCTAATTCCAACGAGCGAGAGCCGCATGATAAACAAGAACGCGTTCCTGATCCGCCTCCTGGCGGGAATGGTTACCGCAAGTTTTTCCTTCCCGGCCGGGGGACAAGAGGTCACCGCGCCTCCCCCCGATCGGGAATTGACCGAGGCCGTCGCCGACATTCAGAGTTTGCTCCCGCCATTGATCAAGGCAGCTCGGATTCCGGGCCTCCAGATAGCCTTGATCCGTGACGGGAAGATCGCCTGGCATGGGAACTTCGGCCTGAAGAACGCAACGACCGGGGAGTCCGTCACAGACGAGACTGTCTTCGAAGCCGCTTCGTTCACCAAGCCTGTTTTCGCCTACTACGCCATGAAGCTGGTCGAACAGGGTGTCCTCAGTCTCGATAAGCCCCTCGTCAGTTACGTTCCGGCGGAGCTCGCGGAAAAGTTCCTGGGCCATCCTCTCGACGAAAAGGGTTTCCATCGCGACTGGTTCGAAAAGATCACGGCCCGCCATATCCTGAGCCATTCGAGCGGCATGCCTCATGGAGAAAGCGGCACGCCGTTTCCGCTCTACTTCGAGCCCGGCACGAAATGGAAATATTCCGCGGACGGATATTTGTTCCTGCAAAAAGTGATCGAATCCCTCAAGGGCGACAAGCTCGAGAACCTCATGCAGAAGGAGGTCCTCGACCCGTTGGGCATGACCCGGAGCTGCCTCGTGTGGCGGGATGATTATGAAAAGATGATGGCCAACGGCCACGACTTTTTCGGAACGCCCGAGGCTTTCCGCAAAAGGACGGAATCCCACGCCGGGGCTTCTCTCTACACGACGGCTGAGGATTACGCCAAATTCGTCTGCGCGGTCATGAACGGCGAGGGGCTCCGGCCCGAGACACTCAAAGAGATGCTGACCCCGCGGATCGACCTGGACAAGGACAAGGGCCTGGGCTGGAGCCTGGGCTTCGGCACGCAGACCGACGCCCGCGGCTTGGCCATATGGCAATGGGGGGACTACGGCATCTTCCGCAATTACATCATGGCCTACCCCGCGGAAAAATCGGGGGTCGTCTACCTGACCAACAGCTTCTACGGGCTGGGGATCTCGCAGGAGGTCACCGTCCACGGCCTCGGCGCGCAGCCGTTGGCCAGCATCGCCCTGAATTACGGGCACTATGATTCCCCCGTCTACCGGATCGGCTGGGAATTGGCGGAAAAAGGGCCGGGGGTCGCGGCTGAGCTTCCGGAACTCGCCAAGAAATTCCCGGACGCGTTTTCGAAGAACGGCATCGGCTTTCTAACCGAGATATTCGACGGGACCGACATGCAGCCCGCGATGGTCGCCCTGCTCCAATTTTACGGCAAGGCGCATCCCCGTTCGGGCCAGGCGCAACTCGGACTGGCCCAGGCTCTCTTCCAGACCGGAGACCGTGGGCAGGCCCGGATTTACCTGAAGAAGGCCGGCCGGGCCAAAGAGGACAAAGTCCAGCCTTTCATCGTCAAGTGGGACCTGCAGTACATCAAGGCCCTGGACAAACCGCTGAAGCTCAAGGAAAGCTATCTCAGGAAGATCGCCGGCGCTTACGGACCGCGCCGCCTCGAGGTCAGGAACGGACGGCTGTATTATTTCCGCGAGGGCGGCTCCTCCCCGGACGACCGGGCCCTGGTCGCCTTGTCCAAGGACACGTTCGTCCTGGAAACGATGTCCTCGTTCCGCTTGAAGATCGAATTCGACAAGAA
The DNA here is from genome assembly GCA_963742235.1 of Candidatus Aminicenantota bacterium. Lineage (GTDB taxonomy): Bacteria > Acidobacteriota > Aminicenantia > Aminicenantales > Saccharicenantaceae > RBG-16-66-30. The sequence continues at coordinate 2,113 of CAVULT010000001.1, forward strand.
GGGCAACCCCGTCAAAGCCGTCGGGCTCTACGACGACGGGCGCCGGGACGAAACAATCCGAGACAAATAGGCGTTCAGTATGGGCCCCAGGGCTATCCCTCCCCCGAGATGTGGCCAAGGACGCTCGTCCCTTTGCCGAAGGGTTCTCCAATGGCGGTCAGTCTATGAGGGCCTTCTTGATCTCTTCCGTGAGCTTCGGCACGACCTCGAAGAGATCGCCGACAACGCCGTAATCCGCGACCTTGAAGATCGGCGCTTCCGGGTCCTTGTTGACGGCGACGATGACCTTCGAGGACGACATCCCGGCCAGGTGCTGGATCGCGCCGGAGATGCCGACGGCCACGTAGAGCCCCGGCGACACGGTCTTGCCCGTCTGCCCGACCTGATGCTGGTGGCCGATCCAGCCCGAATCGACGGCCGAGCGCGACGCGCCGACGGCGGCCCGGGGAAAGACCGCGGCCAGGTTCCGGAGGAGGCCGAAGGCCTCGGGGCCCTTGAGCCCGCGGCCGCCCGAAACGACGACGTCGGCTTCGGTGACATCGAGCTCGGCGCTCTCTTCCTTGACGAGCTCGGTGACGCGGCCTTTGACCGCCCCCTCCGGGATGGCGGCCTCGAGCCTGATCGTCTCGCCGAGCCGGCGCCCGCGCCCGCCGGGGCGAGCGGGAAGACATTCGGCCGGAGCGTCGCCAGCTGGGGCGTCGACTTCAGCCGCAAGGACAGGAAGGCCTTGCCGGCATAGATCGGCCGGGTGAATTCGAGGGCCCCGTCTTTGACCGCGATCTTCGTGCAGTCCGAAGCCAGGGCGGCGCCGAGCCGGGCCGCGACGCGCGGGGCCAGGTCCTTGCCCATGGCCGTGGCCGCGAAGAACAGGGCGGCCGGCTTCATTTGGCCGGCGAACGCGGCCAGGGCGACGGCGTAAGCCTGCGACGAGTAGTCCGCAAGCGAAGGATTTTCAATGACATAGACCTTGGCGGCCCCGTGGGCAAAGGCGGCCGGGGCAAGGTCGGAAACGGCCGCCCCGGCGAGGACCGCGGCCGTGCCGAGGCCGAGCTCGGCGGCGCGCCGCCCGGCTTCGGAGAGGGCCTCGAGCGAGCTCTTCTTGATCTTCCCGTCCCGGATCTCGAGATATGCGGCGATCATCGTTCCTCTCCTCTCCTCTTTATAGGACCTTGGCCTCGTCCCGCAGGAGGCGCGCCAGCTCGCGGGCGGTTTCGGCCGGATCGCCTTTGAGGATCTTGCCCGCTTGTCTCGCCGCCGGCACGTCGAGCCCGGTCGCCTCGACCGCGGGGACGAGATCGCCCGCCCCGAACCCGAGCTCCTCGAGCGTGACGACCGGGACGGGCTTCTTCTTGGCGGCCATGATGCCTTTGAGGGTCTCGTAGCGGGGCTCGTTCAGCCCCTTCTGGGCGCTGATGACGGCGGGCAGGGACAGGACGACCTTCTCGAGGCCGCCCTCGATCTCGCGCAGGGCCGTGGCCGAGGCGCCCTCGACCTCGAGCTTGGTCACGACGGTCGCCTGGGGGAGGCCGAGAAGCTCCGCGACCATGGCCGGCACCTGGCTGTTGTCGGCGCCGACCGATTGTTTTCCGAAGAGCAGGAGATCGGCCCCGGCGAGCCTGCGCTCGACGGCCCGGGCGATGATCCGGGCCGTGCGCAGCCCGTCGTAGGTCTCGGGGACATCATCCTTGACGAGCAGGACCTCGTCGACGCCCATGGCCAGGCATTTCCGCAGGATGGTCGCGGTCTCGTCCCGGCCGACCGAGACGACGCGGACCGTACCGCCCTTGGCTTCCTTGAGCCGGAGGGCTTCCTCGATCGCGTACTCGTCGTAAGGGCTGATGACGAAATTCAACCCGTCCTCGGCGATCGTCCGGGTCTCGTGCTGGATGCGGATGCGGGATTCCGTGTCGGGCACCCGCTTGACGAAGACGAGAATATTCATGGGTCTCTCCTCACACAGGGCCGCGCGTCCGGCCGCGGCGACCGGCCCGGCGGGCCGTCTCAGGGCCGTTCGAATGTCTTCAGGACGAGCGCGGCGTTGGTCCCGCCGAAGCCGAACGAATTGCTGAGGGCGTGGACGATCACGGCCTTCCGGGCGACGTTCGGGACGTAGTCCAGATCGCACTCGGGATCGGGGAACTCGGCGTTGATGGTCGGCGGCATGATCTGATGGAACAGGGCCAGCGCGGTGATCCCCGCCTCGAGGCCCCCGGCCGCGCCGAGCAGGTGGCCGGTCATGGATTTCGTCGAGCTGACGGCCAGCCGGCGGGCCGCTTCGCCGAAGACGGCCTTGATGGCCATCGTCTCGGTCTTGTCGTTGAGCGGGGTCGAAGTGCCGTGGGCGTTGATGTACTGGACGTCCCCCGGGCCGATGCCGGCGTCTTCGATGGCCCGGCGCATGACCCGGGCGGCCCCGTCCCCGGTGGGGTCGGGCGCCGCGACGTGATAGGCGTCGCTGGTCATGCCGTAGCCGACGACCTCGGCGTAGATCCGGGCGTTCCGGGCCAGGGCCCGGCCGAGCTCCTCGAGGATGACGACCCCCGCGCCTTCGCCCATGACGAAGCCGTCCCTGCGGGCGTCGAACGGCCGCGAGGCCTTGGCCGGCTCGTCGTTCCGCTCCGAGAGGGCCTTGATCGCGGTGAAGCCGGCCAGGCTGAGCGGGGTCAGCGGCGCCTCGGCCCCGCCGGCGATCATGATGTCGGCCTCGCCCCGGGCGATGATGCGGAACGAGTCGCCGATGGCGTGGGTCCCCGTGCTGCAGGCCGTCGCGTTGGCGCAGTTGGGCCCCTTGGCGCCGAAACGGATGGAGATCTGGCCCGAGGCCTCGTTGATGATCGTCTGGACGAGGAAGAACGGCGAGATGCGGTCCGGCCCTTTTTCCCAGAGGACCTTGAGGTTCTCCTCGATGGATCCCAGGCCGCCGATGCCGGAGCCGACGTAGGTCCCGGCCCGGTCGCTCCGGAGGTCGGCCGCGGCGATGCCCGAATCGGCCACGGCCAGCTCGGCGGCGGCCAGGCCGAAGCGGATGAAGGGGTCCATCTTGCGGGACTCCTTGCGGTCGATGAAAGCGAGCGGGTCGAAGTCCTTGACCTCGCCGCCGAACCGGGTGGCATAGCGGGAGACGTCGAACCGGGTCAGGGGGGCGATGCCGCTCTCGCCGCGGACGAGGGCCTGCCAGTTCTTGTCGGTCCCCGTGCCGAGCGGAGAAATAAGCCCGATGCCGGTGACAACGACCCTGCGTTCGGGATTCATCTCCCTTCTCATGGGGCGAACGATCCGAGGATGGTGCGGACGGGGCGGGGGGCTATTTCGCGTGCCCCACGATATAATCGATGGCCTTGCCGACCGTGGTCAGCTTTTCGGCCTGGTCGTCGGGGATGTCCAGCCCGAACTCGTCCTCGAGGGCCATGACCAGCTCGACGGTGTCCAGGGAGTCGGCGCCGAGATCATCGATGAAGGACGCGTCTTCCGTGACCTGCTCCTCGCTGATGCTCAGCTTGTCCGAAACGATCGCCCTGACCTTCTTGAGCAGTTCGTCTCTTTCCATGGTGTCCTCCTTGCGCAATTCTTTGAGATGCCGGCGGACCGCCTACATGTACATGCCGCCGTTTACACTGACCACCTGGCCGGTGATATAGCCCGCCTCTTCGGAGAGAAGGAATCTTACCGCAGACGACACGTCTTTGGGAAGCCCGAATTTTTTGAGCGGGATGAGGTCGAGGTAGGCCTTGCGGACCTCCTCGGGGAGCGCTTCGGTCATGGCCGAGACGATGAACCCCGGGGCGACGGCGTTGACCGTGATGCCCCGGCTGCCGACCTCGCGGGCCAGGGACCGGGCGAAGCCGATGACGCCGGCCTTGGAGGCCGCGTAGTTGGCCTGCCCGGCGTTGCCCATGAGGCCCGCGACCGAAGCGATGTTGACGATCCGGCCGTACCTCGCGGCGATCATCGTCCGCAGGACGGCCTTGGAGAAGTTGAAGGTCCCCTTGAGGTTGACCCGGAGGACGGCGTCCCAGTCCTCCTCCTTCATGCGCATGAGCAGGCCGTCGCGGGTGATGCCGGCGTTGTTGATCAGGTGGTCGATGCGGCCGTGCGCCGCGCTCACGGCGGCCACGGCGCGCTCGACGGCGGCCGTGTCGCTGACGTCGACCTCGCGGCCCTCGGCCAGGCCGCCGGATTCGACGATCGATCCGGCCACCGCCTCGAGCTTGTCCTTCTGGATATCGACCAGGACGACGCGGGCCCCCTCGGCGGCCAGGTCCCGGGCGATCGTTTCGCCGATCCCCTGGGAGCCGCCGGTGACGATGGCCACCCGTCCTTCGAAACGCTTCATGCGGCCGCTCCCTTCAAGCGTGCTCGTAGCGGAGGATCTCCTCCTGGATCTTCTCCTGGACCCGGTTGGCGACGAACTCCCGGGCCAGGCCGATGGCGTTGCGCACCGCGGTCGGATTGGAGCGGCCGTGGCCGATGATGCAGACGCCGTTGACGCCGAGGAGCTGCGCCCCGCCGTATTCGGAATAGTCGATCTTCTTGTAGAGCTTCTTCAGGTGCCGCTTCATCAGGAGATAGCCGAGCTTGGCGAAGATGTTCTTGGTGATCTCGTGGCGGGCCATGGACATGACGCTCTGGACGACCCCCTCGGAGACCTTGAGGGCGACGTTCCCGGTGAAGCCGTCGCTGACGACGACGTCGGCGATGCCGGAGAAGAGGTCCTTGCCCTCGACGTTGCCGATGAAGCGGACGGGCGCCGTCTGGAGCCGGTCGAAGGCCTCCTTGACGAGGTCGTTGCCCTTGCCCTTCTCTTCGCCGATGCTCATCAGGCCGACCCGGGGATCGGGGACGCCGGCCACGGCCTCCATGAAGATCTTGCCCATGAGGGCGAACTGGACGAGGTTGTGGGGCTGGCAGTTGGCGTTGGCCCCGACGTCGAGGAGCAGGGTCTGGCCTTCGACGCCCGGCACGAGAAGGGCCAGGGCCGGCCGGTCCACGCCCTTGAGCGAGCCCAGGACGTCGCGGGAGATGTAGACGACGGCGCCGGTGTTGCCCATGCTGACGAAGGCGTCGGCCGCTCCGTCCCGGACGAGCTGGGCGCCGACGCGGATCGAGGAGGCCTTCTTCTTCCGGAAGGACAGGAGCCCCTCGCCCATGCCGATCGCCTCGGGCGCGTTGACGAAGGTGACTCGCGGACCCAGGGAGGCGAGACGCTCGGTCTCGCGGCGGATGGCGCTCTCGAGGCCGACGAGGAGGATGTCGACGCCGAAGTCCGCGGCGGCGGCGAGGGCCCCCGGCACGACGGCCTTGGGCCCGAAATCACCCCCCATGGCGTCGACGGCGATTCTCATGGACGCCGCCCGGCTCAGTCTTCGGTCCCTTCCGTCACCTGCCGTCCTTTGTAGTACCCGCATTCGGGGCAGGCCCGATGCGGCAGCTTGGGATTGCCGCACTTGGGGCAGACGGAGAAGGTCGGAAGGGTGAGCGCGTCGTGGGAGCGGCGTTTCCCTTTTCTCGTCGGCGAATGGCGTCTCTTTGGATTAGGCATTTAACTCTTGTCTCTCACGGGAAATTTGAGCTTGTTCCACTGCGTATCGGATTCCTTAACCAGGCAGGAACACTTGGCCTCGCGGATGATCTCGCCGCAGACGGCGCAGATGCCCTCGCAGTCCGGCGCGCAGAGGGGCTTGGCCGGAAAGGTCAGGTTCAGCTGTTCCAGGACGACGGCGCGCAGGTCGAGCTGACGGCCGGCGTAGAACATCTGGTCCATCTTTTCGTCGGACAGCTCCTCGGACAGGGCGTCGATGTCCTCGGGCAGGTAGACGAGGTCGAACCGGCTGGCGACGGGGAACTCGAACGGGGTCAGGCAGCGCGAGCAGACGAAGCTCAGCCGGGCCGTGACCTCACCCTGGACGAGGACCTCTTCGCCGATGAGGCGGACGGTGATGTCGGCGCGGGCCGGCTCGAGAAAAACGGCGTTTTCCTCGACCAGGTCGAGGCTCAGGAACTCGAAGTCCCTGGACAGGCGAAGGCCCTCCTTGGGGAGGCGGTCGATATCGATGAGCATCGTCGTGTCCAAATAAATACCTCGCAAAATTTCAATCTATTATATCAAGCGGGTCCCGGATGTCAAATGACGCAGGGCCGCCCGGAAGCGGGCTTGAACGGGGGGCCCGGACGGGTATAATACCCCCATGGCCGGATACGACACGCGGGTCGATTACAGGGGGGAAGCCTACATCGTCCAGACCCAGGACAAGGGCCGCGGCGCCCAGTATATCGAATCCCTGATCTACAAGGCCGGGCGCCTGCTGACCTCGAAGAGGGCGTTCTACACCGCCCTCCTCGACCAGCCCGACGCCGGCGAGCGCATCGAGCGGATGATGGAGGAGCAGCACAAGACGATCCTCGGCCAGATCGTCGAAGGCAGGTACGACTGAGTCCGAAACGGCTCTTCCTGATCGACGGCAATTCTCTGCTCTATCGCTCGTACTACGCCATCCGCGGCCTCAGCAACTCGTCCGGCTTCCCCACCGGCGCGATCTACGGCTTCATCTGCGCTCTGCGCAAGCTCATCGACGCGGAGAGGCCCGACTATCTGGGCGTCGTTTTCGACGTCAAGGGGCCGACCGTCCGGCACGAAGAGTACGAGGCCTACAAGGCCCACCGCAAGCCGATGCCGGACGATCTCGCCGTCCAGATCCCCGTCCTCAAGGACGTCCTCGGGGCCTTGCGCATCCCCACGGCCGACTTCCCCAGGTACGAGGCCGACGACGCCCTGGCCGCGCTCGCGGCGCGGGCGTCCGCCAAGGGCCTCCGGACGGTCGTCGTCACGACCGACAAGGACCTCCTCCAGATCGTCGATGCGTCGACGTCCGTCTGGAACCCGTCGAAGGAGAGAATGATCGAGGCCGGGGACGTCAAGGATTTCTTCGGCGTCGAGGCCGGCGCGATCGTCGACGTTCTCGCCCTGTGGGGCGATCCGACCGACAACATCCCGGGGGTCCCGGGGATCGGCGAGAAGACGGCCAAATCGCTCATCGGGCAATTCGGCTCGCTCGACAACCTGCTGGCTCATCTCGACCAGATCAAGAACCCCCGCGTTCGCGAGAAGATCGTCCAGAACCGGGAGCTGCTCGAGCTCAGCCGCCGCCTCGTCACCGTGTGCCGCGACCTGCCGATCGACCTCGATCTCGACCGCTATGTCGTGCAGGAGCCCGACGCGAAGGAGACGATCCGGCTCTTCGGCGAGCTCGAGTTCACCAAGCTCGTTTCGGATTTCCTGAAGCCGGCCCGGCCGGAAGGAAGGGATTTCCGGACCGTCCTGGACGAGCGCGAGCTCCGGGCCCTGGCCGCCCGGATCGCCAAGGCCGGGGCGGTGACCCTGGACACCGAGACGACGTCCCCGATGCCGACCCGGGCCCGCCTCGTCGGGCTGTCGTTCTCGCTCGTTCCCGGCGAAGCCTATTACGTGCCGGTCGGGCACGATTACCTGGGAGCGCCGGCCCAGATCCCCAAAGCCCGGGCCCTGGATATCCTGAAGCCCGTCCTCGAAGACGCCAAGGTCCTCAAGACGGGCCAGAACATCAAATACGACCTGATCGTCCTCGAGCGCGAGGGCATCCGCCTGGCCGGCGTCTCGCGGGACACGATGGTCCTGTCGTACCTCCTCGAGCCGAACTGGGGCAAGCACGGCCTCGACCGCATCGCCCTGCACTACCTCGGCGAGACCAAGACCTCCTACGAGGAGGTCGCCGGAAAGGGCAAGGCGGGGCAGACGATGGACAAGGTGGCGGTCGAGAGGGCCGCCCCCTACGCCTGCCTGGACGCCGCCCTGGCCCTGGAGCTCGGGGATCTGCTGTGGGAGAAGGTCCGGGCCAGGAAGCTCGAGCGGCTGTACGAGGAGATCGAGCGCCCGCTCATCGGGCTCCTGGCCCGGATGGAGGTCCTCGGCGTCCGCGTCGACCCCGTGGTCCTCAGGGCCATGTCGAAGGAGCTCGAGGGCGAGCTCGGGCGCCTGGAGAAGGAGATCCACGGGCAGGCCGGGTGCGCCTTCAACATCAACTCGCCGCGCCAGCTCGCCGACGTCCTCTTCCACAAGCTCGGCCTGCAGGCCGGCCGCCGCACCAAGGTCACGAAGGGATTCTCGACCTCGATCGACATCCTCGAGGAGCTGGCCGCCGTCCATCCCCTGGCCCGCCACGTCCTCGACTACCGGCAGATGGCCAAGCTCAAGTCCACCTACGCCGACGCCCTGCCTTTGCTGATCGACCCGGAGACCGGCCGCATTCACACCTGCTACAACCAGACGGTGGCCTCGACCGGCCGGCTCTCTTCGAGCGAGCCCAACCTCCAGAACATCCCGGCCCGCGGGGCCTGGGGGGCCCGCTTCCGCCGGGCCTTCATCCCGGACAAGGGCCACGTCCTCCTGACCGCGGATTATTCCCAGGTCGAGCTCCGCATCCTGGCCCACCTTTCGGGGGACCCGACCCTCGTCGAGACCTTCCTCACCGACCGGGACGTCCACGAGGAGACCGCCCGGCTCGTCTTCGGCGAGGCCGCCGGCGACGAGGCCCGGCGGCGGGCCAAGATCATCAATTTCAGCATCATCTACGGCACCTCGGCCTTTTCCCTGGCCCGCGAGCTGGGGACGTCCTCGGGCGAGGCCCAGAAATTCATCGACCGCTACTTCGCCGAGCGGCCGAAGGTCCGGGAGTATCTCGACAAGGTCGTCGAGGAGGCCCGGGAGCGCGGCTACTCCGAAACGATCTTCGGCCGCCAGCGCCAGGTGCCCGAGCTCCGCGCTCCCGACCGGACCCTGCAGCAGGCGGGACGCCGCATCGCCCTCAATAACCCCATCCAGGGCTCCGCGGCGGACATCATCAAGCTGGCCATGCTCCGCGCCGCGAAGGCGATCGAGGCGCACCGGCTCCGGACGCGCATGATCCTCCAGGTGCACGACGAGCTCGTCTTCGAGGTCCCGGAGGGAGAGCAGGCGAAGGTCGAGCCGCTGGTGCGCGAGGCCATGGAAGGGGCCGCGGAGCTCACCGTGCCCCTGGTCGTCAGGCTGGGTTTCGGCCCGAATTGGGCCGACGCGAAATAGCCGCGAAATCGGGCTGATTTGGGAAACCGGCACATGACCCTTTTTACGGACCTTCTCCTGTTTCCGGGCCCCCCTCTCGGGGCTGCGATGGGTGTTGCCTCGAAGATCCCCGTCCGTGGAGGGGGGACCCGCGCAGCGGGGGGAACCGGACGACTGGTTCCCGGGGGGCCGGGGAGCTAGAGGCAATACCCTGAGCTAAGCCATAGAGAGGGACCCGGGATTAAAAGAAGGCCCTTGATTTAGAGCATCTTGCCGAACGCCCGGAACTTCTTGTAGATCTTGCCGCCCATGCGCTCCATCTCGGCCCGGACCTTGACGTTGGCCTCCATCTCGTGGTGCGTGTCGATCATCTCCATGCCCGCCTCCGAGGCGGATTGGAGGACCTTGACCCCCATGAGGACGTCGAGGCCCTGGCCGCGGTACTGTTCCTTGACGGCCCCGAGGAGAAGGTCGAGCTGTTTCGTCTTCCTGGCCGCCCGCAGGACATGGATGAACCCGAAGGGATAGAGGCGGCCCCGGGCCTTGCAGATGCCCTCGGTCATGTCGGGCATGGCGATGATGAAGGACAGGATCTCGCCGTCCTTGGCGACCGCCTTGACGAAGCGGGGATCGACGATCGGCAGGAAGCGCTTGGCCAGGTCGTCCATCTCCTGTTCCTCGAGAGGCGCGAAGCCGTAGATGTTGCCGGACATGTAGGTCTCGTTCATGAGGCCGAGGATGCGCCGGATCCAGGGCTTGATCTCTTTGCGGGTCTTGAAGTCGATGATCTCGTAGGTGCCGCGCTTCATGGCCCGCTCATAGATCCTCTGGTAAAATTCGGGCATCACCTTGGGCACGGCCAGCTTGTAGACGAACCAGTCGTTGTCCTTGGTGTAGCCCTCCTCCTCGAGCCAGCGGGGCACCCACTCGAAATTGTAATAAGTGGCGATCGTCGCCCGGTGCTCGAAGCCCTCGATCAGGAAGCCCTCGGGGTCCTGGTCGGAGAAGCCGTACGGCCCGACGATCTTGGTCATCCCCTTGGCCCGGGCCCAGTTCTCGATGAAGCCGAGGAGGGCCCGGAAGACCTCCCAGTCCTCATAGGTGTCCAGGAAGCCGAAGCGGGCCGTCTTCTCGTTCCGATGCTCGTTGTAGCGGTGGTTGATGATGCCCATGGCCCGTCCGGCGGGCCGGCCGTCCTTCCAGGCGACGAGGAGGATCGTGTCGCAGTAGCCGAAGGCCTTGTTCTTCTTCGCGTCGAAGTATTTCCAGTCGTCCGTGAAGAGCGGGGGGACCCAGTTCTCGTGGCCGGCATGGATCTTCTCCGGAAGGTAGATGAACGTCTTCAGGTCCCTGCGGGAAACGACTTCGCGGATCTCGACGGCCATGGCTTCACCTCGTCCTGCGGATTCGCTTTATAATGCCCTTCTTATCCTACTTTCCAGGCCAAAAAGCAACTGAAATGTGGCTCTGGAAAAGTCTGTTCAAAAGCTGAGGACGGCCTGTGGAAAATCTTGACAACCCCCGGGAGCATCACTATACTGACCCTTCTTTATTAAGGAAGGCAACCCGTCCCCATGAACGTCGAAACAACCGTCCTTCTAACCATCCTGGTCCCCATCCTGGGCTCCTTCGCGACGCCTCTCGCCGGGCTCGCCGCGAGGCGCGTCCGCTCGATCTGGGCCGTCCTGGTGAGCGGCGCGACGGCCGTCTTGCCGCTGACGCTTCTCCCCTTCGCTCTCAAGGGAGGGGAGCTCGTCGTCCGCAAGAACCTGGCCCTGGGCTTCGACTTCATCCTCGTCGTCGATCCCCTGTCGATCTACATGGCCGCGGTGTCGTCCTTCGTCGGCTTCCTCATCGTCGTCTATTCGATCGGCTACATCCACAAGGAAGAGAACCAGAGCGAGTATTACCTGATGGTCCTGCTCTTCATCGGGGCCATGATGGGCCTCGTCTTCTCGGGGAACCTCGTCTTCATGTACCTCTTCTGGGAGATCATCGCCATCGCCTGCTGGCGGCTGATCGGCTTCTACCGCGAGCCCTCGCACGTCCGCAAGGCCGACAAGGCCTTCCTGATCACGTTCTTCGGCGCCGTGGTCATGCTCCTCGGGTTCATCCAGATCTACGGCGTCACGAACACCTTCGACCTCACGGCCATGCGCGGCACGGCCATTCCCGGGACGGCCGTCCTGCTCATCCTCTTCGGCATGTTCTCCAAGTCGGCCACGATCCCGCTCCACACCTGGCTGCCCGACGCCGGCGTCGCTCCGACGACGGTCACGGCCCTGCTGCACGCCGCCGTCCTGGTCAAGATCGGCGTCTACGCCTTCGCCCGGCTCTTCATCTACACCTTCCGCATCCCCGACGGCTGGCAGGACGCCCTGCCGATCATCGTCATGGTCTCGAGCCTGGTCGCGGCCGGCGCGGCCGTCATGGAGAACGATCTCAAGAGGATCCTGGCCTACTCGACGGTCAGCCAGATCGGCTACATCTTCCTCGGCTTCACCATGATGAACGCCAGCGGCGTCACCGGGTCCCTCCTCTTCATCCTGACCCACGGCCTGGCCAAGGCCGGGCTCTTCCTCTGCGCCGGCATCGTCATCCATGCCGTCCACACCAAGGACATCCGGGAGATGGGCGGTCTCATCAAGACCATGCCGGTCACCGCCGTGGCCTTCTTCGTCTGCGCTTTTTCCGTCATCGGCCTGCCGCCCACCGGCGGGTTCTTCGCGAAGTTCCTGGTCATCCTCGGCACCGTCCAGGCCGGCCACCCCTGGGTCGCCGGGCTGGGCCTGTTCACGGCCGTCCTGACGATGTTCTATCTGTTCAAGGTCTTCAATCTGGTGTTCCTGGGTGAGGCCAAGCATCCGGCCCCCGAAGGGACGAAATCCATGGTCTATGTCGTCGCGATCCTGGCCGTGCTCAGCCTGGCGGCCGGGCTGTTCGTGTTCTTCCCGATGAAGCTCGTGAACGTCGCGACGACGCAGATGAGTTGGTGGCTCCGATGACGCCCAAAATGCTCCTTCTTCCGATCCTGCTGCCGGCCGTCCTGGCCGCCGTGCTCCTTCTTCTGCCCCGGACGCTCCGGCTCCTCCGCGACGTCCTGGCCGTCGCCGGGGCGGCCGTCCTCGTCTATTACGCCTTCGTCCTCTTCGCCGTGAAGGACCTCCGCTACGCGGTCCCCTGGCTGGGGCTGGGCATCGATTTCGATCTCCGCCTCTACCAGTTCTCGGCGTTCATCCTCCTCGCCCTGGCCGGGTTCCTGTTCCTGATCACGCTCTACACCACGGCCAAGATGAAGGGCGCCCCCCGGGAGCGCGAATTCATGGCCTATATCTTCCTGACGGCCGCCTTCGCCAACGGGGCGGCCCTGGCCAACAACTTCGTGCCGCTCGTCTTCTTCTGGGAGGGCCTGCTGGTCACCCTGTACGGCATGATCACGATCGGCGGCCGGCCGACCTCGGGCCGGACGGCGGTCAAGGCGGTGCTCATCAGCGGCTTCTGCGACTTCTCGATGATCCTCGGCATCGCCCTGCTCTGGAGTATCTCCGGCACGGCGACGATGTCGGAGATCTCGGTCGAGCCGACGGGGCTCGCCGCCGTGGCCTTCGTCCTGATGATGATCGGGGCCGCCGGCAAGGCCGGGGCCATGCCCTTCCATACCTGGATCCCCGACGCCGCCATCGACGCCCCGGTGACCTTCATGGCCTTCCTGCCGGCCGCTTTCGAGAAGCTCCTCGGGATCTACCTCCTGGCCCGCGTCTCCCTCGACTTCTTCAAGATCCGGCCCGGGAGCGGCCTCTCGATCCTGCTCATGATCGTCGGCGCCGTGACCATCGTCCTGGCCGTCCTCATGGCCCTGGTCCAGAAGGACCTGAAGAGGCTCCTCTCGTACCACGCCATCAGCCAGGTCGGCTACATGATCCTCGGCATCGGGACGGCCATCCCCATCGGCATCGCCGGGGGCCTCTTCCACATGATCAACCACGCCATGTACAAGAGCGGCCTCTTCCTGAGCGCCGGCTCGGTCGAGCACCGCACGGGCACGACCGAGCTCAAGAAGCTCGGCGGCCTCGCCCGCGAGATGCCGCTCACGGCCGCGGGCTTCACCGTCTGCGCCCTGGCCATCTCGGGCGTCTGGCCGCTCAACGGCTTCGTCTCCAAGGAGATGGTCTTCCACGGCGCCATCGAGACCGGCTATACGGTCTTCGCCATCGCCGCCTGGATCGGGGCCATCTTCACCTTCGCCTCGTTCCTCAAGGCCGGCCACTCGGTCTTCTTCGGCGAGCGGTCCCGCGAGATCCCCGCGGTCAAGGAAAGCCAGCCGGCCATCGTCCTCCCCATCCTGGTCCTGGCCGGCCTGTGCATCCTCTTCGGCGTCTACAACAAGCTGCCCCTGACCCTGTTCATCCAGCCGATCCTCGCCGGCCGCGCCGAGGGCGGCGAGGCGCTCGACTTCACCCGCCACGCCCTGGCCGTCTTCAACCCGGTCGCCCTGATCTCGATCGGCTGCCTGGTCCTGGCGTTCCTGCTCCACCGCTACGGCTTCCTGAAGTCGGGGCGCAAGGCCTACCTGGCCTCCGAGCCGGTCCACAACCTGCCGCTCATGCACCAGGCCTACGACCTGGCCGAGCGCCGCGTCTTCGATCCGTACGAACAGGGCGTCAAGGTCCTCCAGGGGCTGTCGGCGGTCCTGTACAAGGGCATCGACCGGCCCATCGACTTCTTCTTCGAGAAGATCGTCACCGTCACCGGCGAGAAATTCACCGGCATCCTGAGGAAGGCCCACAACGGGCATTACGCGAACTACCTGGCCTGGTGCCTGGCCGGCCTCATCATCGTGGCGGGCGTCATCAGCCTGCTGGCGAAATAGAGAGGAGGAGCGTTGATCATACTCTTCGTCGTCCTTCCGCTCATCGTGGCGGGAATACTGCCTCTCGTCGGCAAGGTCTCGCGGCGCGTCCTCCCGGACGTGCTGGCCAACGCGACCCTCCTCGTCCTGCTCGTTTACGCCGCGGTCTCCGGGCGGGCCCTCATCGCGGGCGGGCCCGTCCTCCAGCAGCTGTCCTGGCTCGGCGAGGCGGTCAACCTCCGGCTGGCCCTGGACGGATTCAGCCTGTTCATGCTCCTGGCCGTCGCCCTGGTCGGCCTCGCGGCCTCCCTGTTCTCGATCGACTACATGGAGCATTACGGGGCCAAGGCGAACTACTACGCTCTCTACCTGGTCATGATCGCCGGCATGAACGGCCTCGTCCTGGCCACGGACCTCTTCAGCGTGTACGTCTTCCTCGAAGTGGCGGCCATCGCCTCCTACGCCCTCGTCGCCTACGGCCTGGCCCACGACGGGCTCGAGGCCGCCTTCAAGTACCTGATGCTCTCGGTCGTCGGCTCGGCCTTCATCGTGGCCGCGATCGCCGTCGTCTTCGGCATGACCGGCAGCCTCGATTTCGCGGCCGTGGCCGCCGGGCTCCAGGAGCTCAAGGCCGGGCCCGTCGTGGCCATCGCCTCGGCCTTCTTCATCCTGGGGTTCGGTCTCAAGGCGGCGCTCGTTCCGTTCCACGCCTGGCTGCCCGACGCCCACCCTTCGGCCCCGGCGCCCATCTCGGCCGTCCTGTCCGGGCTCCTCATCAAGGTCTCCGGCGTGTACGCCATGACCCGCGTCTTCCTCAACGTCTTCGGCCTGACGCCGGCCCTGTCGACGGTCCTGATGTGGCTCGGGGTCATCTCGATGGTCGTCGCGGCCTTCCTGGCGCTCGGGCAGAAGGACATGAAGCGGATGCTGGCCTACTCGTCGATCAGCCAGGTCGGCTACGTCGTCCTGGGGATCGGCATCGGGACGCCCCTCGGCATCGCCGGCGGGCTCTTCCATCTCTTCAACCACGCCCTGGCCAAGGGGCTGCTGTTCTTGACCAGCGGCTCCGTCCAGCAGGCGACCGGCACCCGCGACCTCGACGAGATGGGCGGGCTGGCCAAGCGCATGCCGGTCACGGCCGCGACGAACCTCATCGGGGCCCTGTCGATCGCCGGCGTGCCGCCGCTCAACGGCTTCTGGTCGAAGCTGATCATCATCGTGGCCCTGGTCCAGGCCGGCCACCCGGTCTTCGCCGTCATCGCCGTCCTGACCTCGGTCCTGACCCTCTGGTACTACCTCCTCATGCAGCGGAAAGCCTTCTTCGGCAAGCTCAACGAGAAGTGGGCCGCCGTCAAGGAGGCGCCCTTCTGGATGACGGTGGCCACCGTCCTCCTGGCCCTCCTCTGCGTGGGGATCGGCATCCTTTTTGCGTCGACCGTCTCGACCTGGATCCAGCCCGCCGCCGACGTCCTCGCGGACGGGGTCCACGCCGTGACCGGATCGTGGGGATTTTAGACGATGATCCTGCAAACAGCCCTCCTCATCGGTTTGGTGATCTTCTCGGTCCTGGCCATCCTGCTCAAGGACCTGCTCAAATCGGCCATCTCCCTGGCCCTGGCCAGCCTCCTCCTGGGGATCATCTTCTTCCGGATGAACGCCCCGTACGCCGGCGTCTTCGAGATCTCCGTCGTCGCCGGGCTCATCACGGTCCTGTTCGTCCTGACGATCGCCCTGACCGGGAAGGGCGAGGAGATCCGCGAGTCGCGGCTCGTGAACTGGGTCTTCCCGCTCGTCTTCGTGGTTTTTCTCGTCATCGACGCCCTGGTCATGAAGAGCCTGCTCGGCAAGGTCCCGGCCCTGGCCTCCGGCGCCGAGTCGGGCTCCTTCGGCGAGGTCCTCTGGAAGGCCCGGACGATCGATCTCGTCGGCCAGATCGCGGTCATCCTGGCCGGCGTTTTCGCGGTCCTGGCCTTGTTCCGCAAGCGAGACAAACATGACTAACACCTGGTATCTCTACCTCTTTTTCGCGGCCGCCCTCGTCGGCGCCGGGATCCTCGGCCTCCTCGGCAAGCGCAACCTCATCAAGCTCTTCATCGGGATCGAGGTCATCGGCAAGGGCATCAGCCTCCTGCTCCTCGGGACCGGCTTCGCCAAGGCCAGCATCCTGACCGCCCAGGCCCTGGTCATCACCTACATCGTCATCGAGGTCAGCCTGGTGGCCACCGCGCTGGCCCTGATCATCAACATCTACCGGCACACGAAGTCGCTGGACATCCGCGGTCTGGCCAAGCTGAAAGGGTAAGCCATGACAGGACTCGGCATCCTCCTCTCCCCGCCCGTCGCCTTCTTCGTCTTCCTGGCCGCGGCCTTCGGCCTCTACGGCCTGGGCAAGGGCATGGCGCCCAAGCTGACCAAGGCCGGCGGCAAGCTGGCCACCTACGCCTGCGGCGAGAACATCCCCGGGGTCAAGGTCCAGTTCGGCTACCGGCTGTTCTTCTTCATCGCCCTGTTCTTCACGATGATGCACGTCGCGGTGCTGGTCATCGCCACGGTCCCGTCGGGCAAGATCGTCTTCTTCGCGCTGTTCTACCTGGTCATGATCGTCCTGTCCGTCTCGGCCCTGATCACAAGGAGTTAACATGCTCAACAAGCTCGCCCGCTGGTCCAGGATCAAGTCGCCCTGGATCCTGCACCTCAACTCGGGCGCCTGCAATGCCTGCGATATCGAGATCGTCGCCGCGCTGACGCCGCGCTTCGACGTCGAGCGCTTCGGGATCCTGCTCAAGGCCACCCCCCGGCACGCCGACGTCATCATCGCCACCGGGCCGGTGACGCGCCAGATCAAGGACCGGATCATCCGCATCTACGAGCAGACGCCCGACCCCAAGTTCGTCATCGCCGTCGGCGCCTGCGCCATGGCCGGCTGCGTCTACCGCGGGGCGTATAATGTCATGGGCGGCCTCGACCAGGTCATCCCGGTCGACATGTACGTGCCCGGCTGCCCGGCCCGCCCCGACGCCATCATCGACGGCGTCGTCAAGCTGCTCGGAAAACTCTAGGACTGAGGGAATCGCCATGTCCGACATCGAGATCGTCGAAAGCCTGAAGCGGGACCTCGGGGCCAAAGCCCTCGAGCTCACGAACCCCGACCGCCGCCGCATCTTCCTCAAGATCGAAGCGGCGGAGCTCGTCCCGGCCGTGACCCTCCTCAAGGACAAGTACGACTGCGCCCATCTGTCGACGATCAGCGGGGTCGACAAGGGCGAGACGTTCGAGCTCCTGTATCACTTCGCCTCGCCGGCCGCCGTCATCAGCGTGCGGACCGAGATCCCGCGGGCCGAGCCCCGTATCGCATCGATCTGCGCGGTCATCCCCGGCGCCATCTTCTACGAGCGCGAGATCCAGGAGATGTTCGGCATCACCGTCGAGGGCATCCCCGACACCCGCCGCCTCAACCTGCCGGACGACTGGCCCGACGGCCAGTACCCGCTGCGGAAGGACTGGAAGCACGTCCGGCCCGCCGAAGTCATCCCCGGAGGAAAGTCATGAACTTCCAGATCCCCATCGGCCCCCAGCACCCGGCCCTCAAGGAGCCGATCAGCCTGCGCATGACCGTCGACGGGGAGGTCATCACCGACGCCGACATCCGCCTCGGGTACAACCACCGCGGCCTGGAGAAGCTGGCCGAGGACAAGAACTGGATCCAGAACATCTATCTGACCGAGCGCATCTGCGGCATCTGCTCCCACTCCCACGCCACCTGCTACGTCCAGGCCGTGGAGAAGCTCATGGAGATCATGCCGCCCCGCCGGGGCCTCTACATCCGCTACCTCGTGTCCGAGCTCGAGCGCGTCCACAGCCACCTTCTTTGGCTCGGCGTCGCCGGCCACGAGGCCGGCTTCGACTCCTTCTTCATGTACACCTGGCGGGACCGGGAGATCGTCATGGACCTCCTGGAGATGATCTCCGGCAACCGCGTCCACTACGCCATGAACACGATCGGCGGCGTCCGCCGGGACATCGACGAGGGCCAGAAGGCCAAGATCCTCGAGGGCATCGCCACGCTGAAGAAGCGGAGCGAGTACTATTTCGGGATCGGCGCCAACGAGCCGAGCTTCGTCGCCAGGATCGCCGGGGTCGGCCTGCTGAGCAAGCAGCAGGCGATCGACCTCTGCGCCGTCGGCCCCGTCGCCCGGGCCTCGGGCGTCGCCCGCGACGTCCGGAAGGAAGACCCCTATGCCGTCTACGACGAGCTCGACTTCGAGCTCTGCACCTCGGACAGCTGCGACGTCCTCGGGCGGGTCGTCGTCCGGGTCATGGAGCTTCTCCAGTCCTACCGGATGATCGAGCAGATGGTCAAGGGCCTGCCCGACGGCGACATCGTCGTCAAGGCGCCGCGCAAGGCCAAGCCCGGCGAGGCCGTCAGCCGCTACGAAGCGCCCCGCGGCGAGAACATCCACTACGTCAAAGTCCAACGGATGGGACAAGCCCGAGCGCCTCAAGGTCCGGGCCCCCACGCTGGCCAACTACCCGGCGACGGTGGTCATGCTGCGCAAGGGCTTCATCGCCGACATCCCCCTGATCTTCGCCGCCATCGACCCGTGCATCTGCTGCGCCGAGCGGGCCGTGACCCTGATCAACGCCCGCAGCGGCGAGGAATCGGTCGTTACGATGAGCGACCTGCGCCGGCAGGGGCTCGACCGGTCCAAGAATGCCCCCGTGAAAGGGAAAGCGGAATGGCCCTTCTGAGAACCCTCCTCTACCTCCTCGTCTATCCCGGGATCCTGTTCCTGTTCGCCTACGCGACGTTCTGCGAGTGGTTCGACCGCAAGGTCTACGCCCGGCTCCAGAACCGGATGGGCCCGACCCACACGGGCCGCTTCGGCCTCCTCCAGCCCATCGCCGACTTCTTCAAGCTCCTGGCCAAGGAGGACGTCGTCCCCGACGCGGCCGACAAGGGCCTGTTCAACGTCCTGCCCGCCGTCGGCCTGGCCGTCGTCTCGACCGCGGCCCTGCTTCTCCCCGTCTGGAACTTCAACCTGGCCAAGCCCGGCCTGACCTCGTTCTCCGGGGACATCATCGTCATGCTCTACCTCCTGAGCCTGCCGACGCTCATCCTCTTCCTGGCCGCCTGGTCCTCGACCAACCTCTTCTCCACGATCGGCGGGGCCCGCGTCCTGACGATGCTCTTCGGCTACGAGGTGCCGCTCTTCCTGGCCGTCCTGAGCCCGGCCATCCTGGCCAACTCCTGGCGCCTGGCCGAGATCGCGGCCTTCTACCAGGCCCGGCCCCTGCTGCTCCTGGTCAACCTGGTCGGATTCCTCGTCGCCCTGATCGCCGTCCAGGCCAAGCTCGAACGGACCCCCTTCGACATCCCCGACGCCGAGACCGAGATCGTCGGCGGCACGTTCACCGAGTACTCGGGCAAGAAGCTGGCCCTCTTCCGCCTGACCTTCGACATCGAGCTCGTCGTCGCCAGCGGCCTCCTGGCCGCCGTCTTCCTCGGCGGCTTCCCCGGAGGGGCGCTCCTCGGCTTCGTCCATTTCGTCGTCAAGACCCTCTTCGTCATCTTCCTCCTGTCCCTCATCCGGGCGCTGACGTCGCGGATCCGCATCGACCAGGTCGTCTCGTTCGCCTGGAAGATCCTGGCCCCGCTGGCCGTCCTCCAGCTCCTGGCCACGATCCTGCTGAAGGGATTCCTGTCATGAGAATAGCCGCCTTCCTGCCCGAGCTTCTGCGTTCCCTCTTCAAGAAGCCGGCGACCGTCGATTATCCCTTCAAGAAGCTCGAGGTGCCCAAGGATTTCCGGGGCACGCCCTATCTCCGGCCCGAGCTGTGCATCGTCTGCCGGGCCTGCGAGCGGGACTGCCCGGCGGAAGCCATCGAGATCACGGCCGTCAACGAGGCCGAGAAGCGCTTCCGCATGGTCATCCACAACGACCGCTGCATCCACTGCGCCCAGTGCGTCGATTCCTGCCCGACGACGCCCAAGGCCATGCAGATCGACAGCCTCTACGAGCTCGCCGCGGACGACCGCCACAAGCTGAAAAAGGATTGGGTTTACGTCCGGGCCGTGATGAAGCCCAAGGCCGCCGCGCCCGCCGCTCCGGCTGCCGCCCCGCCGCCGAACCCAAGGGCTGAGTTCTTCGACCGACAAATAGGCCTTCGTCGAGTCCCCGGCGAGGGCTTTCTTTTTATGTTTTCCTTTTATGAATCCCCGAATCGGCGGCGAGGGTGTGTCGCGACGAGTCCCCCGTAAAGGAGGGGGGGCCGGCAGGGAGCGGAGTCTGCGAAGCGACCAGCAGAAGCGTGGCGGAGCGACTCGGGGCCAGGATTCTGAGAAGTATCTGAAGCAAGAATATTTTTCTACAGATATTTCGTAGAATCGCGGCTTCGAGTCGCTCAGCCGCGATTTTAATGGGTCCGCTTCGAGGAGTTCGCTCCGCCGTAGGGGCGGGGGGTTCGGAGCGATACCCCGAGCAGAGCCGAAATGAGGGGATTCCCTCAGATCTTCATCGGCATGAGGACGTAGATATTCGTCAGGCCTTCCTCGGTCTCCGGCCTCATCAGGACGGCGCTGTTCTCGTCCTTGAGCTCGAAGACGACCTTCTCGGAGCCGACCGCCGTGAGGAAATCCAGCAGGTACTGGGCGTTGAAGCCGATCTCCAGGTCCTGGCCCTTGTACTCGACGGCCAGGCGGTCGCGCGCCTCGCCGATCTCCGGGTTCGAGGAGAACAGCCGGAGCTTGTTCTTCTCGATCGTGAACTTGATCCCCTTGGACCGCTCGGCCGACAGGAGCGAGACCCGCCGGATGGCGTCGGCCAGCTCCGCCCGGCCCATGACCAGCCGGCCCGGATTGTCCTTGGGGATGACGGCCTGATAATTGGGGAACTTGCTTTCGATGATCCGGGAGATGAGCGTCCGCGCCCCGACCCGGAAGAAGAGGTTGTTCTCGTCGAGGTCGAAGGCGACCGACTCGTCCTCGAACTTCCGGATCTCGTTCAGCGTCTTCTTGGCCACGATGACGCTGATATCCTTGTCGAGCTTCAGCCCGTCCTGGGCCTTCTTCGTGTAGGACAGCCGGTGACCGTCCGTGCTGACCAGCTCGATCTGCCGGTTCTTCAGGGAGAGCAGCGCGCCGTTCAGGTAATAGCGCTGTTCCTGGGTGATGGCGTAGAAGACCCGGTCGATCATGTCCTTGACGTCCTGGAGCGGCAGCGTGATGCCCTGCTCGAACTTCGCGTCCGGGACCTGGGGATAATCCTCTTTGGCCAGGCAGAGGACCTTGAACTCGCTCTCCCCGGCCCGGATCTCGAGCGTCTCGTCCTTGAGCTCGACCTCGACCGCCTGTCCCTCGGGCAGGGATTTGACGATCTCGAAGATCTTCTTGCCGTTGACCGTGATCGCCCCGGTCGTCTCGATGTCGGCGCCGATATGCGTCCTCAAGCCGACTTCGAGGTCCGTCCCGACAAACTCGATGGCCGCTGCGGACACGTTCATCAGGACGTTGGCCAGGATGGGCATGGTGTTCCGCTTCTCCACGATGCCCTGGAGGATCTGCAGCTCCGCGAGAAACGCGTCTTTGGGGACTGAGAATTTCATAGGGTCACCTTTCGCGCCGTTGTCCGTCGCTTCTTTTCTTTCTTCTTATTTAATTCAGAATAAAATCTAAAATCAAGAAGAAGAATAATAAAGTCCTCTGGAAATGTGCAAATCTCTTCCAACCTCGTGACGGTCCTCATTGGATGAAGGCCAGGAGGCTGTTGATCTCTTTGTTGAATTCGGGATCGTCGTTGCGCAGCTTCTCGATCTTGCGGATGCTGTGGATGACGGTCGTGTGGTGTTTTCCACCGAACTTCTTGCCGATCTCGGGCAGCGAGGAATTCGTCAGCTCCTTGGCCAGATACATGGCGATCTGGCGGGGGAAGGCGATCTTGGGGGAGTTGTTCTTGGATTTGAGCTGGGACGGCTTGATCTTGAACTTGTGGCAGACGAGCTTCTGGATCTTTTCCACAGTGACGATCATGGCCGAGGTGTCGAGGAGGCCCTTGAGGGCCTCTTTGGTCAGGTCGAGGTCGATCCGCTCGCCCTTAAGGGAGGCGAAAGCGATGACCCGCCTCATGTAGCCCTCGAGCTCGCGGATATTGGTCTGGACCTTGTCGGCGATATAAAGGGCCACGCTTTCAGGCAGGCTGACGGCCTCGGCCTCGGCCTTTTTCTTGAGGATGGCGATGCGCGTCTCGATATCCGGCGGCTTGAGGTCGGCGATGAGGCCCCACTCGAAGCGGGAGCGGAAGCGCTCCTCGAGGTGGGGGATGTCCTTCGGGGGGCAGTCGCTGGAGATGACGATCTGCTTCTGGCTGTCATAAAGGTGGTTGAAGGTGTGGAAAAATTCCTCTTTCGTCCGCTCGCGGCCGGCCAGGTAGTGGATATCGTCCATGAGCAGGAGGTCGACGGTGCGGTATTTTTCGCGGAACTCCAGGACCTTGCCGTACTGGAGATGGGTGACGAGGTCGTTCATGAATTTTTCGGTGGTGACATAGAGGATCTTGGCCCGGGCGCTCTGCTGGATCGCGAAGTGGCCGATGGCGTTCATGAGGTGCGTCTTGCCGAGGCCGGCCCCGCCGTAGATGTAGAGCGGGTTGTAGGACTTGGCCGGGTTCTTGGCCACGGCCGAGGCGGCGGCGTGGGCGAACTGGTTGCAGCTGCCGACGACGAAGTTCTCGAAGGTGTAGTTGGGGTTGAGGTTGGGATTGACGGCCTGGCCCGGCTTGGTCTTCCGGTCGTCCGGGGAGCGGCGCATGAAGGCCGTCGGCGTGTCCTCGTGGATGTAGCGGATATCGAGCGTTTTGCCGAAGAGATCGCGGCAGCACTCGCCGATGATATTCGAATAGTGGAAGGACAGCCAGTCCCGGAAGTAGGCGTTCGGGACCTTGATGTAGAGACAATCGTGTTCCTGGCCGATGAAGGTCGTCGGATCGAACCAGGTCTCGAAGGAATTCGGATCGACCTTGCTTTCGAGGGCCCTGAGGATTTGAATCCAAGGGTTTTGATTTTCTTTAGGTTCCATGGGAGCTGCTATTTTTTCCACAGAATTTTCCACATCTGTGGAAAATCCCCTCCCGGAAGGGCTTTCGTCCGGAAGGGGCCCGTGAATCATAGCATTCCGGGAGGGCCTTTTCAAGCTTTTTTTTAGGGGAAAACAGGCTTGTGAGGGGTCCGAACGGGAGTCCCGCCGGCGCGGTCGAAAAAGACCTTGGCGAAGGCCCGGAAGGGGTCAAAAAGGGCTCGAAAAAGGCCCCCAAAGCGGCCCCGTGGTTCGGGCCCGGGGAGCCGGAAGCTCGTGCCTTTTGTCGCTCTTAGAGGGCCCAGGCTCAGCGCCTGAGAAGGGTCCGCTCCTCGACGGTCGGCGAGCCGAGAAGGAAGGGGAAAAGGCGGCCGCGGAAGCCGGCCAGACAATCGGAGAAGGCGAAATCGGCCGGCTTGTCGAGTTCGCTATAATCGCGGTCCTCACGGAACGTCCGGCGGTGGAGCGTCTGGCCGCTCTCGCCGGAGATCACGACGACATCGACGACGAGAGTCCAGCGAAGCTGCTCGATGAGGACGCGCCCGGCCAGGTTGAACGGGCTGTCCAAGGGGACGTTCTTGTCCCCGATCGCCTTGCGCACCTGGCTCCCGAGAGCGGACGGTTCCGGTGAGGATGATCGCCCGGCCGCGGCCGGCCGCCGTCTCTCGCCAGACGGCCGCCGGGATGTCGGCTCCGGCCGGGCGCGGGAGGAGCGAGACCGGCCCGCCGAAGGCGCGGCCGAGCTCGGTCGCGAGGGAGGTCCGGAGCTCGAGACCGACATCGAGATCCGCGAGCGGGGTTTCGTTGAGGAAGTCGGTGACGATGATCTCGGCGAAAGAGCCGGAGGGGAACGGCGAGACGCCGGGCATCTCCAGGCGGACGAGGACCGGGGCCGCGGGCCGGCAGGCGGCGCCCGCCGTCAGGAAGGCCGCGAGCAGGAGGACCCGTCTTTTCACGGCAACCGCCCGCGGCCGCCCTCGAGCCGGGCCTTGTAGGATTCGTAATTGACTTTGATCAGCGCGTTGCCGGGGTCGAGCCGCAGGGCCGCTTCGTATTCCCGGCCCGCTTCTTCCAAGTCCCCCCGCTTTTCGCAGGCCACGGCGAGGTTGTTGTGGGCCGCCGCGGAATCGGGGTCCTGTTCGAGGGCCTTTTTCCAGTATTGGACGGCCTCTTCCCAGCGTTCTTCGCCGGCCGCCAAGATCCCGGCATTGAGGGGGGTGGTGGCCAGATGCCGAGCGCAGGCGCCGCAGGAGAACAAGGCGAAAAGGACGAGCAGGGGAACGAGGGGACGTTTCATGCCGGCTTTGCGGAAAGCGTACCGCTTCCGGGGCCTCCGGTCAAGCGAGGCCGGCGGGAAATTTGCCTCCGGGCCGGAATTATGGTATAAATGCGGCTCAAATCGAGACGAAAGAGATACGACCATGCCGAAAGTCTGCGATATCTGCGCCAAGGGCCCCGTCTTCGGGCACAACGTCAGCCATTCCCACAAGTCTTCCCCGAAAAAGTGGAAACCCAACCTCCAGCACGTCAAAGCCCGGACCCCGAAGGGCGTCAGGCAGATTTGGGTCTGCACGCGGTGCCTGCGCTCCGGCAAGGTGATCAAAGCCGCCTAGCCTGAAATATTCATAAAAACGCCGGTTTTCTCAGTAAGACCTAAAGACCCAAGACCGGCACGCCTGCTCAAACCCTCTCTACCGACTGGATCTCCTTCAACCCGCTGATCCGCCTCGCGATCGACTCGAGGTGCCGGATATCCCTGATCCTGACGTCCAGCGTGATCCGGGCCTTGCCCTCGGCGACCATCGCGGCCTCCGCCTTGAAGATGTCCCCCTCGAGGTCGGCGACGGCCGCCGCGACCTTGGCCAGGACGCCCGGCGTGTCCTTGGACTTGACCAGGAGGCGGGCCTTGAAGGTCCCGGCGAACGAGGGGTCCCACGAGACTTCGACCAGCCGCTGCCCGTCGAGGATCTCCTTGGTCACGAGCGGACAGCGCATCGAGTGGACGGTCAGGCCCCGCCCGGCCGTCATGTAGCCGATGACGGGCTCCCCCTTGATCGGCGAGCAGCACTTGGCCAGCTTGATCATCTGACCGTCGATGTCCTTGATGCGGACGCCTTCCCCCGGTCCGGGGACGACGAGGGCCGCGGCCTTGCTGAGAAGCCCCGGCTTCCGCGGCGCGACGGGGCCGAAGACGGACTGGACGAGCTTGACGTCGACGACGATCCGGCCGAGCCCCGCCTCGCGGTAGAATTCCTCCATGGAGGAGGCCTTGGGCCCGAGAA
>CAVULT010000002.1:0-66204 GCA_963742235.1 Candidatus Aminicenantota bacterium
CGCTGGCTTACCTGACCCTCTTCCTGCTGGACAAGTGAACCGCCCGTTCCCTCCTTGACTTATGAATATATATTCATTATGATAGGAAGCGTCGTTTGCCATGGAGAGAAAAATCGTTGTCTTCGGCCTATTCGCGTCAAAGAAGATATGACATGCCCAGGCCGAAGCTTTGTCGCAGAGTGTGCTTCCCGCCGGGCCTCACCTATTTCAAGCCTGCCGGGATCCGGCTCGTCGACCTGGAGGAAACCATCCTGGCCGTCGAGGAATTCGAGGCCGTACGGCTGAAGGACCTGGTAGGCTTGGCGCAGGAGATAGCGGCCCGGAAGATGGGAGTCTCGCAGCCGACGTTCCACAGGATGATATCGTCGGCGAGAAAGAAGATCGCCGATGCCATCGTCAACGGCAAGGCCATTCGGATCGAAGGCGGGGCTTATCAAATGAACGAAAAGGAGAAAACATGAGAATATGTGTACCGACAACGACCGCCGAGGGCGCCAAGGCTTTGGCCTACGGCCATTTCGGCAGCGCGCCCCATTTCACCATCGTCGACACCGTGACGGGATCCTATGAGATCGTCGACAACGCCGGCCAGCACCATGCCCACGGCATGTGCCATCCCCTGGGCATGCTTGAAGGCCGCCGGATCGACGCCGTCGTCGTCGCCGGCATCGGCGCCAGGGCTTTACAGAGGCTCAACGAAGGCGGTATAAGGGTCTACCGGACGATCCCCGGAACGGTCGAAGAGATCGCCGAGAAGTTCGGAACGGGCCAACTCGAGGAGATGACCGTCGAGAACGCCTGTGCGGGCCACGGCTGCCACTGACCGGTCCGGCGGCCCCGCGGGCCGCGTCTCCCGGCGGCGGGGCACGACGACGAGGATCAGCCAGGAAGACCCCAAGGTCATGGACGGCGACGATTGAGTCGCGCTTAGAGGAGGACCCGTTTGGGCCACGAAAAAAGCAAAAGTCCGTTCACCGATGTCATTCACGCCGGCCAGGCGCCGGACCCCGTCTACGGCGGGGTGTCGGTGCCCATCTATCAGTCATCGACGTTCGCCTTCAAGAGCGCCGAGCAGGGAGCCGCCCGCTTCGCCGGCGAGGAGAGCGGCTACATCTACACCCGGCTCGGGAACCCCACGACCAAGGCCCTCGAAGATGCCGTGGCCATCCTCGAGAACGGGCACGGCGGGCTGGCCACGGCGTCGGGCATGGCGGCCGTGACCACGGTCTACATGGCCGTTCTCGAGAAGGACGCCCACATGATCGCGACGGCGGCCGTCTACGGCGCGTCGCGGACGGTCGTCGAGAGCGAGTTTGCCCGCTTCGGCGTCCGCGCCGACTTCGTCGACACCTCCGACGTCGAGAACATCCGCAGGCGCCTGACCCCGCAGACCAAGCTGCTCTTTATCGAGACGCCGGCCAACCCGACGCTGCAGCTGACGGACATCAAGGCCTGCGCGGCGCTGGCCAGGGAGCGGGGCCTCATCCTGGCCGTCGACAACACCTTTTCCTCCCCCATCCTCCAGAACCCGCTGGACCTCGGCGCCGACATCGTCATCCACAGCTTGACCAAGTTCATCAACGGCCATAGCGACGTCGTCGGCGGGATGATCGTCGCTCGGGAGGAGGGGCTCTTCAAGAGACTGCGGAAGGTCCTCCAGCTCATGGGAGGGACCATGGACCCCCATCAGGCCTGGCTCGTCCTGAGGGGGCTCAAGACGCTGGCGTTGAGGATGGACAAGGCCCAGGACAACGCCATGAGGCTGGCCCGGTTCTTCGCATCCCATCCGAAGGTCCGCTGGGTCAACTATCCCGGCCTTCCGGGCCATCCCCAGCATGCGCTGGCCAAGGCCCAGATGAAGGGTTTCGGCACCATGCTCAGCTTCGGACTCGAAGGCGGGTTCGAGGCGGGCCGCCGGATGATGAACGCCGTAAAGCTCTGCGTCTTGGCCGTGTCGTTGGGCAGCGTCGAGAGCCTCATCCAGCACCCTGCCTCGATGACCCACGCCGGCGTCCCGCGACTGGCAAGGGAGGAGGCCGGGATCACGGACGACCTCGTCCGGCTTTCGGTCGGGTGCGAAGGCTACGAGGACCTCGAAGCGGACCTCGCCCAGGCCCTGGATTCCTGAAAACGACCCTCATGCCGCTCGTCGCCGGCGTCATGTTCGTCGCGGCCTTTGTCCGCTCCGCCCTGGGCTTCGGCGACGCGGTCGTGGCCATGCCCCTTCTGGCGATGGCCCTCGGCCTTCGCACGGCGACCCCCCTCGTGGCCTTCATCGGCCCGACAATAGCCATCCTCATCCTGGCCCGCGATTGGCGGAAGATCGAGTTCAAATCGGCCGGCCGGCTCATTGTGGCGACCCTGCTGGGGATCCCCGTCGGGGTCTACGGCTTGGCCCGCCTGCCGGAGACGCCGCTCAAGATCGCCTTGGGCGCGCTCATCCTGCTCTACGGCCTGTTCGGGCTGGCCAGGCCGGGGATGCGGCTCGAGCACGAGAGGCCCCATTTCCCCTGGCTCGTCGGCTGGTTCGCCGGGATCCTCGGCGGGGCCTACAACACCAACGGGCCGCCGATCGTCGCGTACGGCATGCTCCGCGGCTGGCCGCCGGAATCGTTCCGGGCGACGCTGCAGGGCTACTTCCTGCCGACGGGCCTGGCCATTCTCGCCGGGCACGGCCTGGCCGGGCTCTGGACGGGAACGGTCCTCAGCTCCTACCTTTATTCTCTTCCCGCGATCGTCGTCGGCGTCTTCCTGGGAGGGCTGCTCCATAAGAGGGTGACGCACGGGATGTTCACCAAGCTCGTCTATGCGTCGCTCGTCGCCATGGGCGCCTTGATGCTCGTCCGTGAGCTATAAGAAGGGGTCAAACCTACGCGTATATTCTAAGAGCTCTGCAGGAGAAGGCTCTGGCAAAAGTCGACGTAGGTTTGACCCCTTCTTTTTTTGTTCTATTCTAGAATGACGGTCTTGGCCGGGCCGTAATAGATGCCGTTGAAGAGCAGCTTGAACGTGCCGTGCGGCTGGCCCCTGAAGGCGATCTCCGGTCCGTACAGAACGACCTTCCCCTCCCCCATCGCCGCCTCGGCGACCTGCACGCTGCCGCGCAGATACGACTCGCCCCAGGCCCAGCCGCTCCTGAGGAGCTTCCCGTCGTCAAACCAGGCCACGGGCCTGACGCCCTTGAGCTCGGCGTCGGGGGAAAGCGTCCAGGCCGGCGTGTTGTCGAAGAAGACGTCGATCGTATCCGGCATGCCGTGCGCCAGGGGGTCCGTGTTGTCGACCCGGGCCCGCAAGAGCGATCCCGGGATGTAGAATTTCTCGGGCCGCAGGGGCGCGCCGTCACCCTCCGGAGACTTTTCGACGAGCGCATTGGACAGGGGCAGGCCGAAGTGCTCGGCCAGGACCGTAGCCGCATCGAGGGCCAGGATCGTCCCCCCCGCCTCGACGAACTGCCTCAGGATGGGGATCGTCTTTTCGGCCGTGATCCGGCCGATCCGGTTCTTGTACTCGTCGGGGACGTTGGCCGGGGGCTGAGGCTGGAAATCCCGCGGCCCTCCCCGGCCCTCCTGACCCGCGACCGGGACGCGGGGGATCGAGCCACCGACGAAAATGAGCACGTCGAACTTGCCGTTGAGTCCGCCCGCATCGAGGGCGGGCGCGAAGACGAGCTCGAAGGGAAACTCGAATTGTTCCAGGAGCCAGCGGATCCAGCCTGACGCCATGGATCCGCCGTAGCTGTCCCAGAGCCCGATCCGGACGGGCCTCAGCTCGAAAGCGGTCCCCTTCGGCGCGGTCGGGGCGCCGTCGATCCTCAGACCGAGCTCCTTGGCCGCCTTTTCGAGCAGGCTCGCCGCGGGCGCCGTGGCCGGCACCCAGATCGTCCCGGCCCCGTAGGCTTTTCCGCCGGCTTCGAGCGCGTCCTTCAGCCAATAGACCTTGGCGCCGGCCTTGAGGAGGCGGTTGACGGCCACGAACGTGTCGTTGACGCGGTGGTCGAGCAAGTAGCCCGCGGCACCGGCCGCGGCCGCGAACGTCCCGGCCGGCGGCCCGACGACTCCCGGAAGCGTCTCGAACGGCCCGTCGAAACCATCGAGGATCCTATCGAACGCGACGCCCATCTGGTAGGCCAGGGTCCAGCCGGCCGCGTCATACGGCGGGCGCGGCGCCCCGCCCGGATAGGGGATGTCGTTCGGATGGTCCTGAGGCTCGAACATGCTCAGGACGTGCGGCCGGAACGCCTGGGCGGTCGACACGACGTAGGATCCTTTGGGATAGCTCTTGCCGCCGGCCTCGAAATCGGCCTTGGCCCGCTCGACGACGACGCCGCTCTCGATGAGCGCGTTGACGAACTTGGTCGCGGTCGGGAAGTCGGCCTGGTCCGAAGGGATGACGTAGCCCCGCGGGTCGCGCTTGGCCTTGTCGAAGATCGCCTCGTAGTATTTGATGTCGACGCCGCGGGCGCGGCCGGGCCCGCCTTCGCCCCGTCCCCCGCCCTGGGCCGGAGCCCCGGGCTGGCCCTGGCTCGCGGCCCTGTCCTTATCGATCGCGGCCTGGACCTCGGCCACGGTATCCGGCACGATGGTCCAACGTGTCCTTGCTGCCGGCTTCGATGGCGTGCTTGCCCATGAGATAGCGCCGGTAGAGGAAATCCTCCCGGTTCTTGGAGGCCACGTCGAGGATGGCCATGTCGGCTGTGATGGAATATTCAATGGACCGGCGGAAGGGCCATTTCTGCGGCGCGACCGGATAGGGATAGTCCTCTTTGGGCAGCAGACGGTCGGGGATGAACGGGATCTCGACGGGCGTCGGGCTGCCGATGGCCTCGGTCAGGATGCCGATGACGTTGTGGAAATAACCCGTGCTCCGCAGGCCCCCGTTCCACCAGGTCGAATAGGCGGAGCCCGTCCGCATGGTCGCGCCGGGCTTGCCCTCGGTGACGAAGCGGTTGTGCATGGCCGCGGAGACGAGGTCGATGCCCATGGGGACGAGCGGGTCGAAGACGTAGTTGAAGGGGTCGCGGAAGGGCGGCGCGAAGAGGACCGTCCCGGCCGGCCCGGTCTGATGCTGGTTATAGACGATCTGGGGGTGCCATTCGATGTACAGCTGACGGCTGATGGCTTTGGTCTCCGGCTGGGTGTTCATGTAGAAATCGCGGTTGTTGTCGTGCCCGATATATTTCTGATAGAGGACGGGGACGCCGCTCATCGACCGCTTGGCCGGGTCCTTCTCGCGCATGTACCAGTCGGCGACGAGATCGAGGCCGTCGGGATTGACCGGAACGGCCAGGAGGATGACGTCGTCGAGGATGCGCAGGGTCTCGGCGTCGGTGCCGCTTGTCATCCGCCAGACGAGCTCGACCAGCTGCTGGGAACCGAGGATCTCCGTCGCGTGGAGCCCGCCGTCGATCCAGACGACGGCCTTGCCCTCGGCGGCCAGCCGCCGGGCGTCCGCGTCGGTCAGGCCTTTGGCCAGGGCCAGTCGCGTCGCGATGTCCTTGTAGCGGGCCAGGCGGGCCAGGTTCGCGGGCGAGGTGATGATGGCCATGATCATGGGCCGGCCCTCGGCCGTCCGGCCGATCTCGACGACCGTCAGCCGGTCGGATTCCGCATCGAGCTTCTTCCAATAGGCGGCCAGCTGTTTGTAGTTGACGAGCTGGTAGTCGTCGCCGATGGAGAACCCGAACTGCTCCTTGGGGCTCGTGATCCGGGCCGCGGCGCCGGGCAGACGGAGGGCCGTCAGCGCCAAGACGAGGACAAGGCCGGCGAAAAGGATCCGGCGAACGGGACGAAGGCGGGAGATGTTGGACACGGCCATCCTCCTGAATGGAATCGCAAGCCGTTCTATATCAAAGGACATGAGAGGCTGTCAAAGGCCGACGGGCCGGATAAGGGCTCACCAGACGCCGGGAAGGAGCCTGGACCGGACGGTCTGCGCATATTCCTTGTACCAGAGAAGGTCTTTGGTCAGCATGCGGTCCTCGAGGAACGTCCGGCCGACGAGGAGGACGGCGGCCAGCCCTTGAGGGACGAGCGCCCAGTAAGAGCCGAGGATGATCGGCGTGGACAGGCCGAAGAGCAGCCCCCCGAGATAGCCGGGATGCCGGCAGAGCCGATAGGGCCCTCTTCGGCAGACCGTTTGTCCCCGCTCGGTCTGGATGCGAACGACGCTCGAAAAGAACGGATTGGCCTTCTTGGCCCAGAGATAAAGACTCTGGCCGGAGACATAGAGGACGAGGCCCGCGGCATAAAGCGTCATCTCCGGCCTGGGACTCCGATGAAGCCGCCCCGCGTCGATCCCGGCGACGAGGAGGGCGGCCACATAGAGCGGCGTCGAGACCAGGAAGTAGCCCTTGTCCCACCACTTCATGCCTTTGCCGGGATGCAGCCGCTCGGAGACGAGCCCGGCGTCGTTGCGCAGGACCCACGCGGCCAGGGCGACAAAGGTCAGGTTGACGAGGAGATAGACCCAGCCCCGCCAATAATCGAGACGCCCCGAGGAGAGAAAGAGAAGGCCGCCCATGAAGACGGCGCCGGCGGCATATCGGAGCCAGGACGGGGCCTCGAAATTCATCTTGCCGTCATTATGGGGCAGGCCGCTCGGATATTCAATATCACTTTTTGAGCTCGCCGCGGACGACCCGGAACCCGGTGCACTCGGGCGCGGCCGCGGCCCGGGCCTTGGGGTCGGCGGGACGGTCGGCGCTCCCGCCCAGAGCTTTGCCCGAACCGTCCTTCGCCGTCGCCCACTCGGCCGCGTTCCCGCCGAGATCGAAGACGAGCTCTTCGCCGTCCTTGCCGGCGCCGGCCATGCTGCCCACTTCCTTGATGAGGGCCGCCGGCCCGCCGATCTCCTTAACCTTCGGCTCGAGCCTGCGGACGTCGTCGGGATTCGGCGCATAGCCGGTCCAGTGGTCGAGGGTATTCTCGCCGCTCACGCCCTCGGCGAGCTTGGCCGCCTCGTCTTCGCTCGGAAGGCGCCAGGGCTCGCCGGTCAGCTTCGTCAGCCAGGCCGCATACGCCCGGGCTTCGTCGAAGCCCACCCCCGTCACGGGGAAGTTCTCCGTCCCCGGGGCCGGCTTCCGTTTCGGATCGAAGGACGCGTACTGAGCCCGGGTCACTTCGAATCGGCCGACCTCGAGGCCGCCCCTCTTGACGACCTCCGGGATGAGGGATCTCGAGGCCCCGGCTTCGACGCCGTAACGGCCGCCGACCCGGGCGATGCCTTTCCGCCGGACGGCCTGGCCGAGCGGCGAATCGGCCTTCAGAGCCTCGTTCTCTGCCTTCTCCGTCTTGAAGAACCAGCGGTCGAACCAGGCCATGTCCTCGTCGAGCTTGCGCAGCTGGTGGACGTACTCCTGGAGGCCGTGCGGCTCGCCGGGAAAGAGCATGAACTTCACCGGGACCTTGTCCAGGTAATAGAGCGCCCGGTAGTGGGTCCAGCCCTGGGCGGTCGGCACGTTGCGGTCCTCGGTGCCGAAGAAGATGATGGTCGGCGCCCGGACCTTGTCCATCTGGAAGAGCGGCGAGATGCGCAGGTAGAGCTCCGGGTCCTCGAGCGGCGACTGGCCCAGATAGTAGGCGTCGAAGGACTGGCCGAAATCGACGTTGGCCCAGTCGCTGACGAACTCGACGTCGCCCGCGCCCGCCGAGACGATCTTGTAGCGGCCGGGGTTGGCGATGGACAGGGCGATCGAGAGGATCGAGCCGTTCGACCAGCCGAACGTGCCGACGCGCTCCGGATCGACGAGCCCCTTGGCGATGAGGAAGTCCACGCCCTTCTCGATATCGGCGACCGGGTATTCGTAGTACTTGCCGCAGCAGATGGACTCGACGAACTTGAGACCGTAGTTCGAGCTGCCGTGGTAGTTCGGCTTGAGGATGAAGGCGCCGCGCTGGGTCAGGAGCTGGTGGGCGTAGGACCAGTCTTCGCTCCAGGCGTCGAGATCGGCCCCGGCCGGGCCGCCGTGGGGCGCCGTCAGGAGCGGGTACTTTTTGCCGGCGACGTAGTCATGAGGGTAATAGAGCAGGCCCTCGATCTCTTCGCCCAGGGCGCCGGTCCAGCGGACGAGCTCGGTCCGGGCGATGGCCTTGTCCTTGAAGCCGGGATTGAGATCGGTCAGCTGGACGGGACCGCTGAGCTTGGCTCCGTCGAGCGAAGCGCGATACCACTGCGTCGGCCGGCTCGCGGTCGAATGGTCATAGACGAGGACCTTGGCGTCGCGGCTGACGGCCAAGCCGAAGAGGTTCTTGACGTGCTCGCCCTCGAGGTCCGTTCGCGTCCAGGAGGAGCCCGCCTTCACGTAACGGGCCGGGAGGAAGCGGGCGCCGGCCGCGAGCAGGGTGACGAAACCGTCCGGGGTCGGCTCCAGGTCGGCGCCCAGGCCGTTCGGCCAGCCGAGGTCGACTTGGACCTCCCGGCCGGCGGCCAGGTCGTAATAATAAAGGAGCGTCACCGTGGCCGTGAAAAAGCGGGGATCGGAGGAATACGGCGCCCCGAAATAGAACCCGCCGCCGTCAGGGGCGGCGCGGATCGCGGCCGGGATGACGCGCCGGCCGGCCAGGATCTCCTTGCGGCCGCCTCCGGCGAGGTCGCAGATGAAGACCCTGGGCAGGATCTTGTGGTCCCACTCGAAGCTCAGGTACTGGCCGTCGACCGTCATGGCCGTCTTCCCGTCGGGAGTCACGGCCCACGCCTGGATGAAATCCGTGTTTTCGGTCAAGCGGGTGATCTTCCTGTCTTTGACGGCGAGCTTGAAAAGCCGCACCGGCGGTTCGTGGGAGACGTCGTCGACGACCCGGGTCGTGTCCTTTTTCCGCTTGAGCTCCTGTTCGTAAAGGGCCGGGTCCTCCTGGGCGCTGAAGACGAGGGTGTCGTCATCGAGCCATTCGAATTCCTGCACGCCGCGGACGAGCTCGGTCAGGGGATAGGGCTCGCCGCCGAAGGGGCTCATCTGCCAGAGCTGCGAGCGCGAGAGCTCGGGGTTCGGCTTGGGCAGGGGTTTCGTGCTCAGAAAGACGATGGTCTCCCCGTTCGGCGACCACTTGGCCCGGTCGTTCGTGTCCGTGCCGCGCGTCAGCGGGATCTCTTTTTTCGTCTCGAGGTTGGTCAGGGTGACGTTGGCGATGCGGCCGTTCTTGTCCTTGTCCATCCGGCTCCGGGTCCAGACGGCCCATTTCCCGTCCGGCGAGATCTCCCAGCCCGAGGCCGATTCGGCGAGGAGGATGTCCTCGGACGTCCAGGCCGTCCCGGACCTGCCGGCGTTCCCCGGCTGCGGCGCGGCTTGGGCCGCGGCGAGATCCGCCCCGATCGCAAGGGCCAGGGCCAGGAACAGGACGAACGGAAATCCGGTTTCTCCGGGATGTCGTGATCTCACGCGCCACCTCGCTTGATCGTACTTGAGCGGGATTCTTCCATCTTTCCGCGCCCGCTGTCAATCCGGAAGCGCGCCAAGCGCGAAATTCAACATCCGGCCGGCAGATGCGACTAACATCATGGCGTTTCTTGATGTTATGCCACAGGAGGTCTGTCCGATGTCCATCAAACGCATCCTTCGGCCCGTCATCGTTCTGGTCCTGGCCGCGTTCGTCCTTTCGACCGCCGGCTTCGGACAGACGCGCCGGCACGATCTGTCCCTTTCTTACGGCGTCCTGTCCATCGACCAGCTCACCGATATCCTGACCGATGTCCTGACCATCGTCGTCACTCTGGGGACGTTCAGCAAGAACGACGTGGAATACACGGGCGTTCCCTTTCTGACCTACCACTATTCCGCCAACTCCCGCTTCGGTTTCGGCGGCGCGATCGGCGGCTACAGCTCTCACGGCAACCTGCAGGTCGCGGGCGAGGCCGCCGGCACGTTCAAGGAGAGGAATTATATCGGCGCCGTGGAGCTCGACTACCATTGGATCATGCGGAAGGGATTTCAGGCCTATTCCGGGGCCGGCTTCGGCCTCAGGTATCGCCGGGGCACCTACCAGACGACCGAAACGGAAACCTTCAACAAGCTCCTGCCGACGTTTCACATCAACGCGATCGGCGTCCGCTTCGGCGGCAAGGTCGCCTTCTTCCTGGAACTCGGAGCCGGCTACAAAGGCGTTCTCTCGGCCGGCGTCAACGGCCAGTTTTAGAGAGATCCCCGGCTCGAGGATCGCCATGAAGTTCCCGTCGGTTCTGGCTTGGGTCGTGATCATGGCGGCCGTCGCCGGTCCGGCCTTCGCCGGATCCGGCCAGGATTCTCCTCAAGCCGCGAGCAACATCCAGCCCGTCTCGTGGGACGCGTGGCTGGCCGCCAAGAGCAAGGCCGAAGAATGCGACGCGGCCGGGAACTTGGTCTCGGCGCTCCAATACTATCTCGAATATACCCGGCAGGCCGAGGGGCTGAACAGCCCCGCCCGCGCGGCCTGGGGCAAGAACAACGCCGCCTATATGATCATCAAGATGCACCGGCGGGACCAGACCGTTGACCTGTCCCCAGCCGAGAAGCTGCTCCAGGAAGGCCTGGCCCTGGACGGAGCGACGGAGGACTGCCGGAAGGTCATGGCCCTGAACCCCGAGTACGTCAAGTCTTGTCTCGGGACCACGCGCTAGATCTCCTGCACCGCGGCCCGCATCTCCGTCAGTTCCCCGTCAAAAAGACTCCTTGACATTAATTAGTTATTGTGCTAATTATCTAATTGATATGAGCGACGTGTTCAAGGCCCTGGCCGACCCGACACGGAGGCGCATCCTCGAGCTCCTCAAGTCGGGCCCGAAGAGCTCGGGCGAGATCGCGGAAGCCTTCCCCTCGAGCTGGCCGACGATCTCGCGCCATCTCGCCGTTCTCCGCGACGCCGGGCTCATCCAGGCGACGCGCGAAGGTCAGCACATCCGTTACGAACTCGACACGTCGGTCGTCCAGGATCTGGTCCAGCATCTCCTCGGCTGGGTCGGGAAAGGAGGTGGGCGCCGTGTCTCATGATAGACTCCGGTTCGGTCTCATCGCCGCGACCTTTGGCGTTTCGATCCTGTTCTTCGTCCGCTTGTCGGCCCTCGTCCTCCCGAGGGGCCCGATCCTCATGCCTTATTTTGGGAGGATCGCGACATCGTTCACACTCCCCACAGCAGCGCTGGCCATCGTCCTGATCTTCAGGTCTCTGGCCAAGCACGACCCTTTCCGCGCCAACTATGCCAAGTTCCGCCGGACGTACGATCTCTTCCTCGACTTCGCCGTCCTGCTGGCCGTCGCGACCCACGTCCTCATCCTCAGCAGGATCATGATCGTCCAGGGGCATGTCGGCCGCTGGATCACCTATGTTCCGACCTCTCTCATCGGGGTCACTCTCATCGTCATAGGGAACGTCTGGCCTCGGCTCCGTCCCAACAGCGCCATGGGCATCCGGACCCGCTGGGCGCTGCGGGACGAGACCGTTTGGATGAAGACGCACCGGGCCGGCGGGTACTTCCTGGTCGTTTTCGGCCTGATCCTCATCGCCTGGACCTTCATCGACTTTCAGGGGATCTGGTGGGTTCTCGGACCGGGCGCGGCCCTTACCGTGGCGGGGCTTCCCGCCCTGTCCTACGTCATCTGGAAGCGCCAACATCGGTCCGCGTCTCCCCTTTCGGGAGGGCGAGCCGATCGAAAGGACATCCCGTGACAAAAAGATCTCGGACCGTCTGGGTCCTCGTGGGCGCCCTGGCCCCGACGGCCCTGCTCATCGCGTCCATCCGGGAGAAGCCTGATCTCACCGGAACCTGGGTCCTGAATCTCGAGAAAAGCCGGCTCCAGATCGAGGACAAGATCGAGAGCGGGACTTTCAGGATCGAACATAAGGAGCCGGTTTTCCGTTTCAGCCGGGTCTTCGTCGTCGACGGCAAAGAAGACGCCCTGTCTTACGACCTGACCACGGACGGGAAGGAAAAGATCGAGAACGGGCCCGGCCGGACGACGACCAGCCGGCTCTACTGGGACGGCGACGTCCTCGTCCTCGATGAGCGGATCGTCCTCAAGGACGGACGCCAAGCGACCAACGTCGTCCGTTACAGTCTCCAGGACGGAGGCCGGACGCTCGTGGCCGAGGAAAAATTCCGCGGTCCCCTCCGCAAGCACGACAACCTCTGGGTCGCGGACCGCAAGAGCCCGTCCCGCGGTTCGTCTCGCTAGCGCCGGGAGCCGCTTCGCCAACCTTCGGCCTTGTCCGGGAGTATTTCCTGACGTAGGATAATGCGCAGGAGGTGCCCCATGTCGAGATGGATCCGGACCGCTTTGCCTGTTCTGGCCGTTCTGGCGGCCTTCGCCCTTTTCCCCCGAGCCGGGATCACGGCCGGCGCCTCCGTCGAAGTCGTCAGGCACGCCCCCACGGTCGAAGACCTCATGGCCTTGAGATCCGCGGGCGGCCCGCGCATCTCGCCGGACGGGCGCCGCGTCGCCTTCACGATCACGGAAACCGATTTCGGCCAAGATGCCTACGTCACCCAGATCTGGCTGGCCGATGTCGCTTCGGGTCAGGCGATCCAGCTGACGAGGGGCAAGAAATCCTCGTCCGGCCCGACCTGGTCGCCCGACGGCCGATGGATCGCTTTCACCTCGAGCCGGGCGGATGACAAGTCCCAGATCTTCGCCATCAGCCCGGATGGGGGCGAAGCGATCCAGTTGACCAAGGCCGAGACCGGCGTCGGAGGATTCGACTGGTCCCCGGACGGGAAGACGATCGCCTACACGGCCGGCGACCCGGTTTCGGAGGAGGCCAAGGCGCGCAAGGACTTTTACGGGGACTATGACGTCGTGAGGCGGGAATATACGTATTCCCATCTCTGGACCGTTGACGTGGCCGAAGCCCTGCGCGCTCCGCAGCCGGGCCGGCGCCGAACGAGCGGCAAGGCGTTCACGGTCGGCGGGTTCGACTGGTCGCCCGACGGGACGAAGATCGCCTTCGGCGCCACGATCGATCCCGATCTCATCAACGGCGGGACTTCCGATATCTTCATCCTCGACCTGTCCGGCGACACGGTCAGGAAGGTCGTCGACCAGCCCGGGCCCGACTCCTCGCCTCTCTGGTCGCCGGACGGCCGCTCCATCCTGTTTTCGAGCGCCATGGGCCGGCGCGATTATTTCGCCATGAACTCGGCGCTCGCCCTTGTCCCCGTCGACGGCGGGTCGATTCGTCCCTTGACGGCGGCCTTCGACGAGAGCCCCAACGCGGTCGCTTGGAACAAAGCGGGGATCTTTTTCTCGGCCCTGCAGAAGACCGCCTCGCACCTCTTCCGGCTCGATCCCGTGTCGCTCGGGATCGAAAGGGTGAGCGCGCCGGACGCGGCCATGGCCTCCGGCTTCACATTCTCCAAGGACGGCCTGCGGGTGGCCTTCCAGGAAGGGACGGCCAGCGCGCTTTCGGAGATCTTCGTCACGGAATTCCCCTGGCGGCCGCGCCCGCTGACGCGGATGACCGACCAGGTCGGGGCGCTCGCGCTCGGCACCCGGGAGCTCATCTCCTGGAAGAGCAAGGACGGCACGCCGATCGAAGGCGTTCTCATCAAGCCGGCCGGGTTCGATCCGGCGAAGAAGTATGCCCTTCTCTGCGTTATCCACGGCGGACCGACCGGCGTCGATCGCCCGGCCCTTCTCTCCGGCGACTCGCGTTCTTATCCTTCGGACATCTGGGCGGCACGCGGCGCGCTCATCCTGAAGGTCAACTACCGGGGCAGCGTGGGCTACGGCGAGAAGTTCCGCCGGCTTAATTACCGCAATCTCGGCGTCGGCGACGCCTGGGACGTCCTCTCCGGTGTCGATGATCTGGTCAAGAAGGGCTGGGTCGACCCGAACAGGGTCGGGTGCATGGGCTGGAGCCAGGGCGGCTACATCTCGGCCTTCCTGACGACGTCGTCGAAAGCGTTCAAGGCCATCTCCGTCGGGGCGGGGATCTCGGACTGGGCCACTTATTACTACAACACCGACATCACGCCTTTCACGATCCAGTACCTGGGGGCCGACCCCGCAACCGATCCGGCCATCTACGCCAAGACCTCGCCCATGACCTACATCAAGCAGGCGGCGACGCCGACGCTCATCCAGCACGGCGAGCTCGACCGCCGGGTGCCGATCGCCAACGCCTACGAGCTGCGCCAGGGCCTCGAGGACCGGGGCGTTCCGGTCGAGATGGTCGTCTACAAGGGCTACGGCCACGGCATCACCAAACCCAAGTCCGTGAGGGCCGTGATGGAGCACAACCTGGCCTGGTTCGGCCACTATATCTTCGGCGATCCCAAGCCGGACCTGGCCGCTCCGCCGGTCCCGAAGAAGCCGGACGAAGTGGAGAAGAAAGGGGGCGACGAATGAGGTGCAGAGTCTGCGGCAAGGACTACCCGTCGCTCTATCATTTCAAGACGGCCGACACCTGCCTCTCCTGCTACGAGGGCCTGAGCGAGGAGGAGCGGGCGAAGGCCGCCCAGCCCTCGCCGATCTCTC
Organism: Candidatus Aminicenantota bacterium; assembly: GCA_963742235.1. GTDB lineage: Bacteria > Acidobacteriota > Aminicenantia > Aminicenantales > Saccharicenantaceae > RBG-16-66-30. Next base: position 14,441 of record CAVULT010000002.1, read on the forward strand.
GGATGACGACGACGGCCTTCACCCTCGACGGCTACCGCATCGTCAAGTCGTTCGGCGTCATCCGCGGCATCACCGTCCGCTCGCGCTCGGTCTTCGGGACGATCGGGGCCTCGCTTCAGACGATCGTCGGCGGCAACATCACCCTCTTCTCCGAGCTCTGCGAGCAGGCGCGGGCCGAGGCCTTCGAGATGATGGTCGCCCACGCCGTCGAGCGCGGCGCCAACGCGGTCATCGGAGTGCGCTACGACGCCACGGAGGTCATCCAGGGCGCGACGGAGGTGCTCTGCTACGGCACGGCCGTCCTGGTCGAACCGGAAGGGGTCAAACCCTGAGGTTTGACCCCTTCTTCAAATCCTGATGAAACGCCCGACGGCTCTCGACCTCGGATTGTCTCGCTCGGATGTCTATCGTATAATCGACCCGGTCCTCGGACCGGTTGCAGCCCGGGTGGCGGAATAGGTATACGCACGACACTTAAAATGTCGCGGCCGTAAGGCCTTGCGGGTTCGAGTCCCGCCCTGGGCATTTCTTCTCCCCATCCAAGCTGAAGCCCGCCGAAGGCCCGGACTCAGGGACGGCGCTCGGCGTCATTCCAGACGATGTCGCCGCGCTCAAGGCTCCAGTCGTTGCCGAACCAGCCGATGGCCCGGACGCCGCCGCTCCCGGAGCGCAGGGTCTCGGCTTGAAAGAGAAGCAGGTCAGGGAAGCCCGCGCCGCTGATGAAGTACTGTGCCGGCGAGGCCGCGATCCAACCCGCCTTCCCGGTCCAGGCGACGGCGCCGACCGAGGCGACGTCACTCCCGGGACGGGGCCTGATAAAATAGGCGGCGTAATCCGGTCCGATGTACGGCTTCTCCCCCATCCGGACGCGGCCGTTCCGGACCTCGACCGGCGAGCCCGCAAGAAGCTTCGACCAGACGGCGTTCGTATCGGCGTTGCCGTAGAGGATGACGCTGCGGTCTTTGGACTTGGCGGGATCGAAGGCCGTGTCGGGCACGATCTCGATTCCCGCGTTGCCCCGCACCCAGAATGTCTCGGCGTCGAACCGGGCCTTGCCGAAGCTGCGGGCATCCTCGGCGGCGTCGCCCCTCGTCCCGTAGACAAGGACGAAGCCGTGGCGGAAGGCATCTTTGAACCCGCCCGAGCGGCCGGGGCCCTTCGAGCCAGGCCCCGCCGGCCCGGATGCGACCGTCCAACCTTTATCTCCGCGCTCGAGATAGATCCGGCCGGTCTCCGGCAGGCCGGACGCTTCGAGCTTGGACCCGTCAAGCTCGATGGTGATCATCTCCCCGGGGATATCGATCGCCAGCCGCTCGACGTTCTCGGTCGTTCCCTTGAACGTCTTCCCGGCGTCGTCCCTTTCGATCGCGACCTTGCTGTATTCGAGCGGCCGCTGCTGGGCCAGGATCTCGACCCAACGTGACCGCGACGAGATCCCCGGATTGGCGGTGACGAACTCGACCCGCTTGACCTCGGCATCCGAGGGCGCGACGTGGTCCTTCAGGAATTCTAAGAGCGGCGGCCAGTCGACGCATTCATTGCCCCACCAATGACCGGCCCCGGGCCGCTCATAGTAGGCGAAATCCGGGTGGAACCGGCCCAGGAGCTCGCGCATGTGCCGGGCCTGCTCCACCGGCACATTGTCGTCCTGGTCCCCGTGAAGGATATAGATCCCAAAGGAGAGGAAATTCCGGGCGAGGTTCGTCGTTTCGCTGGCGTTGTTCGCCCTCAGGAGCATCCTCTCCATGGGCGACGGATCCTTGTAGACTGCTCCCCCGCCATACGAAGTGAAGCTGTACCAGCCGGCGCTCGGCGCGATGGCCGCCCAGGGCCCGGGGACCGTCGCGCCGATCTGCCAGGTGCCATGCCCGCCCATGGAGTGCCCGGTGAGATAGGTGCGGGCCGGGTCCGTCCCGTAGAGGCGCGTCGCCTCGGCCAGGACCTCGAGGGCGTCGAGCCGGCCCCAGTCCTCCCAATCGAAGCCATAGGGCCGGCGGTTGGACGCCGCCACGATCCAGGCCCAGTCCTTGGGCTTGTAGGCGCGGGCTTGCCCGATGGCCTCGACGCCAGCGCCGTGAAGGGTCAGGATAAGGGCGGGCTTGGGTCCGGCCGGCCGGTCAGCTCGAGAGAGATCGCCCCCCGCCGCCGGCACAACGCCGAAATACTGGACGCTTCGGTCGATCTCGCTGACGAACGTCCTCGAGTGGTGCGCCGAAGCCGCCGGGGCCTTGAGCTCGAGCATGAACGGCGGCGATTCGATCGTCCGTCGTCCGGCCCGCACTCTGGCCCGGACCTCGATCTTGACCGGGCCCTCCGCCGAGGGCGCGTCGACGGCCAGCGGCACGGCCAGCTTCTGGGTCAGAAGAGGCGCCAAGGTCACGTCCAGACCGGCTCGGCCCTCCCGCCCTCCGACATTGAAGAAAACCTCGATCCGGTCGAGCCTCTCTCCGGTCGCGTTGACCAGCCTCAATCCGGCCCACGCAGGTCCCTTTCCCCCGATGACAAGGTCCGGCAGGGTCATGTCCTTGTCGGTGAAGAAGATCTCCGCCTTCGGCTCCAAGAGCCTCCCCTTGAACCGGCCGCGCTCGCCTCTGAAAAGAAACTTGTTGCGGCCCCGAACGAGCCTCACGGGCTCGAGGAGATAATCCGCCCCATATTTTTCTCCGCCCCGCGGCTCCCCGTTGACCCAGGCGACGTAGAACCCCGTCGCTTCGAGCGTCATCGTCCGCGGGCGCGCCGAGTCGACGACGATATCGAGGTATCCGCCGGCCAGGGCGCGGTTCTCGATCCAACCGTCCTTCCCCGCCTCGACGGGGACCCAGGCCTGGTCCTCGCCCTCGGCGCTCTTTCCGACGACGATCCCCGGCCGCGGCTCGGCCATCGTGCCCTGGGCCATCTGCCAGGCCAGAAGATCCGACGGGACCGAGAACCGGCCGTACTGTCCGATCAATCCGACGGCCATGCCCTTCGTCAGTGCGAGTTCCTTGGCATCGGCCGCAAGCTCGAGGGCGGAAACCGGGGAGTTCTTTGAAGCCGCGCTCGTAGCGGCGGCAACAAGGATAACCGGGATGAAAACCGAGCAGATCAGGATCGAGGCGGCGAGGTCGATTCGGCGTTTCATGCGGCTCCTTCCTTCCCGGGCGTCCACATGCTCGGTAATCCGCATCATAGCCGCCTAAAGACCGGACCGTCAATCTCATGAAGCTGAAAGAATTAATCCTTCTTCCGGAAATCCCTCTCGACGCGGCGAGGGATGTTGCCTCGTAGATCCCCGTCCGCGGAGAGGGGACCCGCGCAGCGGGGGGAACCGGACGACTGGTTCCCGGGGGGCCGGGGAGCTAGAGGCATATCCCGAGCCAAGCCGGAGAGAGGGAATCTCGAGAACAATGAGGGTCAGCAGTACCGGAGCTTGTTCCTCTTGACTTCCTTGAGCCGGGCGGCGAACTGCCGTCCGACCGCCTTCTCGCGCTGACGGCGGGTCTTCTCGTCCTTCTTGAGCTCGAGGCGCCTGAGCTCCAGACGCAGCTTGAGGTAGCTCTCCCAACGCCCGCGATCGAGGTCGCCGGATTCGACGGCCGCCCTCACGGCGCAGCCGGGCTCCTGGCCATGGCCGCAATCGGGAAACCGGCACCGGGCGGCCAACCGGTCGATCTCGTCGAAAGTCCGGTCCAGCCCGTCGTCATCCGCCCAGAGCTGAAGCTCGCGCAGGCCCGGGGTGTCGATGAGCAAAGCCCCCCCGGGCAGACGGACAAGCTCGCGCACGGTCGTCGTGTGCCGGCCGCGGCCGGCCGCGCCGTCGCTCACCGCGGACGTCAGGAAGCGCTCTTCGCCGAGGAGACGATTGATCATCGTCGATTTCCCCACGCCCGAGGACCCGAGGAAGGCGATCGTCTTTCGCGGCAGCAGATAGGGAGCCAGCGCGTCGAGTCCGCGCTCGTCGCGGGCGCTGGCCGGCACGATCGCGACGCCCGGCGCGATTGTGGCCGTCTGGGCGATGACGTCATCGAGGTCCGGCCGGAGGTCCGCCTTGTTGAGCACGATGACCGGCTCGGCGCCGCTCGACCAGGCGGCCGTCAGGTAACGCTCGATGCGCCGGAGGTTGAAATCCCCGTCGAGTCCGCTGACGAGGAACACGGTGTCGACGTTGGCCGCGACGACCTGGGCTTCGACGGCCTCGCCGGCCGCCTTCCGGGTGAACGCGCTCCGCCGCAGCAAAAGGGCCTCGATGATGGCTCGGCCCTCCCCAAAAAGACTCACGGCCGCCCAATCTCCGACCGCCGGATAGTCGGCGGGGCCCCTGGCGGCATGGCGGAACCGTCCAGAGACCTCACCCGGGAGCTCGCCCCGGGTGGTCACGAGAATGGAGAGGTCGCGCATTTGCCTGACCACCCGCGCAGGAATCAGATCGCGCTCGGCGTAGGTCGCGAACTGAGCGTCGAACGCGTGGTCCCAGCCATACTCTGTCAATTTCGCCAACTGCGGATACTCCTCGAGTTTTTCCCGATCCCGTGCAGGGGATCGGTCGGACGATAAGGCCGGCCTGAAGGATCTCGGGGCCCTTGCGGACCCGGGAAGCGTTCCTTCCGCTCCGTTCTCTTCGGCTTTACGGCGTGACCCTGTAAACCTTGTCCCCTTCGCGGACGTGCTCTTTGACCTTCATGCCGGCCGAAATGCCCGTCTTGATCTCCGGGACCGAGAGGTGCTCTTGCTGGAGCGACTCCACGCTTTGTGTGAAATCGCTCGTGTGTCCCTTGATGCGGATGGTCTCCCCGACCTTCAGGCTCCCGGCCGTGATCTCGACCACGGCGACACCGATCTTGGGGAAGAAATGGGTGATGTGTCCGATCTCTTCTTCTGCCATCGTCCCTCCTCTTCGTCCTCCGAACGCTCCCGCCGCCCGGACGGAATGATACTCGCGGCCCGGGGCCGGGTCAATGTCCCGCCCGGCACGCCCGCCGGGCCGTCACCTGCGGGCCTTTTATCTCACCGGCAGGAACGAATAGTCCCGGCCGTACCGCAGCATCTGTTCGACGTAGCCTTCCTCGAGCGAGATCTTGACGTCGACGATCCGGCCGTTCTCGATAACCGGCGTATAGACGGGGTTGACGAAGCCGCTGTAAGGCGCGAGGTGGAGCCTGGCGTAGCGGTCGAGGACCTCCTGGTGGAGGGCCTGATCGACCTGAACACCGTAGGTCTCCATGAGGGTCTTGGCCGCCTCGTAGTCCCCTTCGCTCGTGATCCGTTGGACCTCGGCCAGGAGCCGGCCGAAAAGCCGGCGCAGCTTGTCGTAGTCGTTGATGACGAAATAAGTCTTGCCGTCCTTCATCACCCTTTCGATGACGTTCTCCGCCTTGCCTTTGTCATAGACCCACTGGGCGACCATGGCCCGGGCGCGCATGTGGGCCTCCTCGATCGTCTTGCCGGGCTGGATGCGGGTGAGCTGGGTCATCAGGCCGTTGCGGATGTCGAGATCGTATTCCGCCTTGGCCGCCTCGATCGTGGGCAGGAGCCCGAGCTCGACCATCTTGCCGTCCATGATGTAGTAAAGGGCGAAGAGGTCGGCCCGCGATTCCTCGATGGCCGAGTGGTAGTTCTTGAGGGACTCCGGCCCGACCCCGGGCATGAGCTGGCCCGAGCCGTGGCCGAGAACCTCGTGGAGGTCGGTGTGGATGTTCCCGGCCAGGGGCCCGTACTTTTGGGCCCGCTCGAGGAGCTCGGGGGAATAAGTGAATTCGGGACCGAAGGGCGACTTGAGCGAGGATTGGTCGTAGGCGTAGGTGATGTTCTCGATGGTCACCGATTTCGACCCGTAGTTCTTGCGGATCCAGTTCGCGTTGGGCAGATTGATGCCGATCGGCGTCGAAGGGTAGCAGTCGCCGCCGAGCATGGCCGCGGTGATGACCTTGGCCGAAACGCCCTTGACCTCTTTCTTCTTGAACCGGGGATCGACCGGCGAGTTGTCCTCGAACCACTGGGCATTGGCGGAGATCGTGTCGGCCCGCTTCGTGGCGGCCAGGTCCTTGAAGTTGACGACCGACTCCCAGCTGGCCTTCAGGCCCAGCGGGTCGTTGTAGACCTCGATGAAGCCGTTGATGAAGTCGACGAGCGAGGCCAGGTCCTCGACCCAGAGGATGCTGTACTGGTCGAACTGCTCGAGGTCGCCCGACTTGTAGTAGGCGACGAGGGCCTCGATGACTTTCCTCTGCTGGTCGTTCTCGGCGACGCCGGCCGCCTTCTGGAGCCAATCGACGAGCTTGGCGATGGCCGGCCCGTAGAGGCCGTCGATCCTGGCGACCTGCTCGACGACCCGGCCGTTCTTCTTGACGACGCGCGTGTTGAGGCCGTAGGAGATGGGCGTCTCGTCGTTCGTGTCGACGATCCCCTTATAATAGGCCTCGACCTCGGCCTGGGTGACCCCGTCGTAGAAGTTGACGGCCGAATTTGTGACCAGGTCCCTGGTCGAGTCCTGGGAGACCTTCTTCGGGGCCACGGCCGGGTCGAAGAGGATGGGACGCAGGAAGGCGACGAGATCGTCGACCGACTGTCCCTCGGCGACGGGGAAGATCACGCCCTCCGAGCCCTTGACCAGCGCGGCGAAATAGTCCGCAACGAACCCGGGCACGAACTTGTCGTTGGAATAGTGGTGGTGGATGCCGTTGGAGAACCAGACGCGCTTGACATAGATCATGAACTCGGCCCAACGGGGGTCGGTCCGGTCGCCCTTGTAGCCCGTGACGATGGCGTCGAGGGTATGACGGATCAGGAGGTTGTACTTGTAGTTCTCGTCGAAGATGATGTCCCGGCCGCACGCGGCGGCCTCGCTGAGATAATAGACCAGCTCCTTCTCGGCCGGGGTGAGGGCTTCGAACCCGGGCACCTGGTATCGCAGGATCCGCAGGTCGGCGAACTGGTCGATCTGCCACGGGAATTCAGTTGCGGCCGCGGCCGGCTGGGGCGCCGGTTCCTTTTTCCTGCAGCCGAAGGCCGGGCCGACGATGGCGATGCAGAGGATGAGCCAGAACGAGCTCTTGATGTTCATGCGGCGGGACCTCCCAGGGGGATTTCGAAAGCGGCCTTATGATATCCGAACGGCCGCGCCGAGTCCATCCAGATGGGGTCAAACCTACACTTTTTCACTTTTTCTTGGCACTCGGCTGAAAGCGAATGATCAAGGGAAAAAGTGAAAAAGTGTAGGTTTGACCCCCTCCGGAAGAAATCCGCCCGCCCCCACGTCTAAAGCGTGGCCGTGAATTCTGCGTGGAGGTAGATATGAAAAAGAACGTTCTGGCTGTTGTCCTCGTCTTTGCCGCGATCATCGGCCTGCGGGCCCAGGGTCCGCCGGCGTCGCAGCAGATGAAGCTCGAGGACGTGCAGAAGGCGCTGAGCCTGGTCGACAAGCCCCAGCCCGCGCCCGACAAGTTCAAGGCGGGCCTTGAGGCCATCACCGCCAAGGACACCCTGGCGATGCTGTCCTACATTTCCTCCGACCTCATGGAAGGCCGCGAGACCGCGACCCGCGGCTACGCCCTGGCCGCCGAGTACGCCGCCTCCCTCTTCAAGATGTGGGGTGTCAAGCCGGCCGGCGACATGCCGGCGATGGGCGGCTTCCGCATGGGCGGCGGCCGGGCCCAGGCGCCTCAGGCGCCGCGCGAGAGGACCTATTTCCAGGAATTCGCCATGAAGGAGACCTCGGACTCGCAGACCGCGATCACGATCGAGGTCGGCAAGGGAAGCACGGTCAAGAGCCGCACTTTCCACGGCGGCCTGGACTTCCAGGGAGGCATGGGCGGGATGGGCGGCGGCACCGAGGGCAGCGTGACCGCTCCCGTCGTCTTCGTCGGCTACGGCATCAGCGAGCCGACGATCGGCTTCGACGAGCTCAAGGGCCTCAACCTCAAGGGCAAGATCGTCCTCCTGCTCAGCGACGCCCCCGGCCGGGACAATCCTCTGTCCCCGTTCCAGGCCAAAAAGGAGCTCAAGGACAAGTACTTCCCGGCGGCGCCCCAGGGCGACATGATGGCCCAGATGATGCGCGGCGGTCCGCAACGCTTCAATAAGCTCACCGAGATCGCCAAGCTCGAGCCGGCGGCGATCATCCAGGTGACCAACACCGGCAATGACGCCAACATCTACAACGCTCTGTCCTTCGTCCGCAAGCCGAGCGACGAGCGCCCGATTATCGACAAGCCCCGCCGCAGGCTTTCGCTCGCCGGCGTTGCGGGCGGCGAAATGGGCGGAGGCCGACCTTCGGCCACCACGATCACCCGCGAGATGGCCAACTTCCTCCTCGAGGGGACGGGTCAGACGATCGACGCCTTGAAGACGAAGATCGAATCGACAACCAAGCCGGCTTCGATGGACATTCCCGGCGCCAAGCTGACCATCGCCACGACGGCCAAGACGGCCCTCGTGCGGGGCACGAACGTCATCGGCGTCATCGAAGGCTCCGACCCCAAGCTCAAGGACGAGTACTTCGTCGTCGGCGCGCATTACGACCACAATGGCGCCTGGGACGGCTATGTCTTCAACGGCGCGGACGACAACGGCTCCGGCTCGGTCGGCGTCCTGAACATCGCCAAGGCCATGGCGGCGAGCCCGGTCAAGCCCAAGCGGTCCATTGTCTTCGCCCTGTGGACGGGCGAAGAGGAGGGCCTTCTCGGGTCGCGCTACTACGCGTTCAACCCCGTCTATCCGATCGAGAAGACCGTCGGCTACCTGAACTACGACATGATCAGCCGGCCCTATGACGCCGAGACGCTCGCCCGGACCATGCGGGCCTACAACGTCCCCGGGGCCGAGGAGCTGATCAAGAAGGTCCGCGCCCCGTGGTTCGTCAGCGTCAATCTGACCGAGGGCACGCCCTTCGCCGACATCGCCCGGGAAATGAACCAGTACGTCGGGCTCGACCTGGCCTTCCGCTTCAACGCCCTGGGCGTCGGCGGCGGCGGATCCGACCACGCGTCCTTCGCCGCGGTCAAGGTCCCCTACGTCTATTACATGGCCGCCATGACGGCCGACTATCATCAGCCGAGCGACAGCGTCGAGAAGGTCAGCGGCGACCTCATCGCCAAGATCAGCCAGCACGGCTTCCTGACCGTTTACGCGTTCGCCGACAGATAAGCTCATCTGAAGGGGGACGGGCCGGGCGGCCTGTCCCCCTCTTCTTTTAGCGGGGAAAGACGAGGCGGAAGACGCTGCCTTGTCCCGGCGCGCTTTCGAGTTCGACCCGGCCGCCGTGGGCGTCCATGATGTGACGGACGATCCTCAGTCCCAGCCCGACGCCCGTCGGGTCGTGTTCGACCGCCCGGCGGGAGCGGAAAAAAGCCTCGAAGATCCTGCCCCGATCCTCCAGCTCGATGCCCATGCCCTGGTCCTTCACGGCGATGACCGCCGCGGCCGGGCCGTCGCTCAGGCTGACCGTGACCTCTTTTCGTTCGGGGCTGTATTTCAGGGCGTTGTCGAGGAGATTCAAAACCGCCTGCCGTACGGCATCCCCGTCGGCCCGGACGATGACGGGCGTCGCCGGGGCGTCCACCCGGACCGCCGCCCCGGACTCCTCATGGCTTTCTCGAACGAGGTCGGCGACCTCCCGGACGAGAGGACCGAGATCCGTGTCCTCGAGATCATAGACCTTGGCCTCACCCTCGATCTTGCCGAAATCGAGGACGTTCCTGAGGAACCGCGTCAACCGGCCGCACTCGCCGGCCAGGAGCGCGAGCAGGCGCTCCCGCTTGGCCGGGTCCGCGACCTTGCCCGAGCGGAGGAGTCCGGAGAGACCGTTGAGGGACGTGATCGGCGTCCGCAGCTCGTGAGCGACCGATGAGATGAATTCCGTCTTCAGCCGGACGAGCTCCTCCGATTTCTCGCGCGAAGCCCGTTCGTAGATCATCGCCTCCTGGATCCTGATCCGCCCCAGATTGACGCCGAGCTCCCCGGCCAGCGTCTCCAGGAGGCCGATGTCCTCCCTGGTGTAACGGTGCCCCGAGAGCTTCGGACCTAAGACACAAAAGCCCGCCGGCGAACCGGCCCCGCGGGCCAGGGCCAGGACGACCTCGGCTCCGGCCGATTCGAGCGTATCCCCGCGGGAAAAATCGATGTCCTCGGTGACGCGGACCCGGTCCGCCCGGGCCCAGATGCGGGCGCCCTCCGAGGGAAGCCGCTCGAGCGTCTCGGCCGCGCCCGGGTCCAGGCCGTAGAGCCGGCGCGGGCCCCCGGCCTCTCCGCCGGACTCGCGCACCAGGACGCCGCGCCCGCTGGTCGGCAGGACGCGCCCCACTGTCTCGGAATACAGGGCGACGAGACCGTCCGCGTCGATGATCGCCGGCGCCGCCGCGTTGAATCTCTGGATGGCCTTGCGGTAGTCGTAGGACTGGCGGAAGAAGAGCTTGTCGACAATGTCCTGGATCGTCCTCCTCCCAGGGCTCAGAAAGACGGCGATGAGGACGGCCGCGCCGACCATGATGACCACATCTCCCGTGGCCGTAGCCCGGGGGAATAGTCTCCTCAAGCCCTCGACCGCCAGGAGAAAAACGCCCAGGGTGAAGATGGTCAGGATCGAATAGACGAGCCCGCGGTGGAAGACGACGTTGACCCGCAGAAGCCGGAACTGGAGGATGGCCATGACCATGAAGACCGGGATGAGCAGGAAGAAGAAAATGGCGAAATCTTCGGCCAGGAGCGGCCGGTCCCCGAGGACCAGGGGCAGCTGGTTGAAGGCCAGGAACGGCCCGAGCCCGGCGGCCAGGGCGATGAGGTACCACTTGATCTGGGCCCGGTCCTCGTCGGAGCCGGGGCTGCGCAGGGCCCTGGCGAACTCGAAGAGCGCCGCAACGCCCGCGAGGATGACATAGAAGCGGAAGACATGCTTGAAGACCTCGCGAAGGCGATAGGCCGAAAGCGACGGGCCCAACTCGGAAACCAGGAACGTGGAGCTGAGCAAAATGGCCCAAAGGCCGGGGAGGGCCCAGAACAGGGCGGGCCTGACACGCGGCCTGGGAGGGGCATAGCTTTGAGCGAACCTGAGCAGGAGGGCCAGGGTGAACGGGTAGGCGAGGTTGAAGAGGGCGCTCGGCAGAAGGTGCGCCGTCCGGCCCTGGAAGCCGGAGGTCCCGCCCCCGATCGTGACCACCGCCCCGAAGCTCAGGCTGAGCCAATAAAAGATGCGCGCCCGGCGGTCGTTCGGCCGGAAGAGGAGAACGACGAATCCGGCCAGGAAGCTCAGGCCGCCCATGAGGGCCAGGGCGAGGGGGAAGGACCGCTCCGAATAATACGGGATGACGACGTCGCGGACGACGGCCGGGCCGCCGTCGGGGCCGAAGCGGATCTCGATGGGCTCGCCGATCGCTTTCCGGCTGAGGGCGAAGCGGATATCGGCCGGCCCCCGGACCTCATAGGAGTCGACGCCGACGATGGGACGGGCCAGGTGCTCATCCCTGATCCCCGGCCGGCCCGTCAGATTGACCAGGCCGAACAGGGTGATGGCCAAGACGGCCACCCCGCCGAGGAGCGGCGGCAACAAAGAGCCCTTGTTCGAGCCGGGAGCCCTCATGACCGGCCCCGATTATATCACAAGCGTCTTTTGACCGGCTCTTGACATCGTCTTGACGGCTCGAAGAGCGGACCCGGTTCCCGGGACCGCGGGGAGAAAGAGCCGCGGGGTTGCAGGGACGGCGGAAAATAAATTAGAATAAGCGCGGAGGGTTTTCGATAACCGCATGAAGAAGCTCCGTGTCGCGCTCATCTACAACGCCTACACGGACTCGCAGCCCGACGAAAAGGCCGATACCGGGAGCCTGCACTACCTGCGTCAGATGATCCGCGGCATCGCCCGCGGCCTGCGCCGCTGCCGTCACGAGGTCGTGGTCATGCCCCTGGCGGGCGACCTGTCCGTCCTCCAGCGCAAGCTCGACCGGCTCCGGCCCGACGTCGTCTTCAACCAGTATGACGACGTCGTCCACGGCGCGCTCTATGAGATGCGCGTGGCCGCTTTCATCCGCATGCTCGGCTATCCCATGACCGGCTCCCCCGCGCTGGCCCTCGGATTGAGCCGCTACAAGTACATGTCCTTGAGCCTGCTCAAGGGCGCCGGCCTGCCCATTCCCCCGTCGACGGCCCTGATCGAGAGGCTGCGGGACCTCGACGACCACAAGTGGACGTTCCCTCTCATCGTCCACGCCGCCCAGGAACATGCCGGCATCGGGCTCGACAGGAACTCGGTCGTGGAAACCAGGACCGCCCTGAAGGACAAGGCCCGGGAGATCCTCAGGACCTACAAGCAGCCCGCCCTCGTCCAGCACTTCCTGGAGGGCCGCGAGTTCAACGTCGGCCTCGTCGGCGGCCGGACGCTCCGGGTCATGCCTCTGGCCGAGGTGGACTACTCGCGCCTGCCGCGGACGATCCCGCCGATCCTGTCCTACGCCGCCAAGTGGGTCGAGACGTCGGTCGAATACAAGCGGACCGAGGTCATCTGCCCGGCCCGGGTCGATGCCGAGATGACCGCCCTCATCAACCGGACGGCCGTCAAGGCGTTCCGCGCGGTCGGGGGCTGGGGATACGGCCGGGTCGACATCCGGCTCGATGAGAACGGCCAGCCGGTCATCCTGGAGGTCAACTGCAATCCCTGCCTCGACGACGGCATGGGCCTGGCCCGGTCGGCCGAGAGGGCCGGGATCGCCTATCCGGAACTCCTCCAGGGCATCGTCAAGGCCGCGTTCGAAGGCCCGCCCTACGACATGCACCTGCCGATCTTCACTTCGCCCAATGCGGGGATGGCGAGGGGTCGCTAGACGGCGCGCTTCAGCCGGTCAGCCGGCCGGTATAGGCGTAGTCGAGGGCCAGAGCGATGACCAGGGACACGACGTCCATCAGCCTCTCCCCTTCCGCGCCGGGCCGGTAACTGAGCCCGAGGGCGGCCGCCCGGGCCTCGAGCTTGCGCAGGAGGGCCTCGGCCTCGGCCGGAGTCAGCACGGACCAGTGGACCACCCGTTCGACGAGACGGTCGCGATAGCGCTTGAACAGGGCCGTGGCCGGCCGGAGCACCTGTCCCCGGGAGGCCGGGAAGGCGTCGTGGAGGCTGTCGTCGACGTAGCCCCGGGCATCGCGGCGGAAGCGCTCGGCCTTCTTCCCGTAATGCTCGGCGAGCGTCACGTTCATGCGGTCCACGGGGCGGAAGCGGCGGCCGCGGCGGCTTTCCGGCGCCGCCCCGCGGATGTCCTTCATCAGCCGGTCGACGTAGAGGAGCTTGCGGATGACGGGCCAGTTCCGGTAGCGCTCGCGCCAATCGGAGCGCGGCGTCAGCCAGACCGCGAAGGTCTCGGCGAAATCCTCGTCCGGGTGCTTTTGGGCGTAGGTCCGGCCATACGAGTAGGCGGCGATATGACGGACGTAGCTGCGGCTCGTCCGGTCCGGCCGGAAGGCGTCCCGGTAGGGCTTGGTGAAGGGACCGAAGATCTCCCCCCAGCTCGTCCGGCGCCAGAGGCGATAGGCGTAGTTCACGGCGTGGCCGGCCTCGTGGCGGAGCAGCATCATGATCGTGTGCGGATCCTCGACCTCGCCGGCCTGTTCCCCCTCGAGGCGGGCCAACCGCGGATCGGCCAGATAGAAGGGGACGCCGATGACGGGGGTGCGGTCCGGGCAGCCCCAGCTGTCCGTCAGGTAGACCTCGGGCTTGAAGCGGAGCCTCTTGGCCTCCATTTCGCGGCGCAAGCGGCCGACGTAGCGCTCGAGCGGCGAGCCCTCGACGGTCAGGCGGAGGTCGGAGATGCGGGTCTTCAGGAGCTCGAACCTGACGGTTTCCCAGCTCTGGACGAGGGATCGGATAGTCTTGGCGCTCATCGCAGAGTGTGAAAATAAGGCATGGGGGGGACCTTGTCAAGGCGGAATTTCGGCCGGGAGGAGGGCTCCGGCCCGCCCCTCTTGAGGGAGGGCCTCTTTTATGGTAAAATAGTTTATCTCTAGATCATCGGACAGAGACGTCACGGAAGAATATTCCCGCCTGAGAGCCCCCCTCGCTGAGGAGATCGTTCCGGCGCTGACCCCCGGTCCAAAAAGGAATCGACATGCTTTTCACGGAACTCGGCCTCGATCCCAGGCTGCAACAGGCCATCGCGGATAGAGGCTATACCGAGCTGACCCCCGTCCAGGAGAAGACCCTGGACAGGTCGCTCAAAGGCCAGGACGTGGCCGTCCAGTCCCAGACCGGGACCGGCAAGACGGCCGCTTTCCTCATCACCCTCTTCGCCCACATGCTCAAGCACCATAAGTCGGCCCGGCGGAAGGCGCTCATCATCGTCCCCACGCGCGAGCTGGCCGTCCAGATCCAGGGCGAGGCTTTGCTCCTCAACAGGTCCCTGGGACTCGAGATCGGCTGCTTTTACGGAGGCGTCGGCTACGCCGTCCAGCTGGCCCAGATCAAGGCCGGCCCGGACATCATCATCGGGACGCCGGGCCGGCTGCTCGACCTGGCCGAGAAGAAGCGCCTCGACTTCAAGGAGTGCGGCTTTCTCGTCATCGACGAAGCCGACCGCCTTTTCGACATGGGGTTCCTGCCCGACTTGCGGGACATCGTCAAGCAGATGCCCGAGCGGACGCGCCGGCAGAGCATGCTCTTCAGCGCCACGCTCAACAAGCTCTCGCAGCGGGTGGCCCAAGCCTACCTCAACGACCCGGTCTTCATCGAAGTGACGCCGGAGCATATGACCGTGGACACGATCTCCCAGGAGCTCTACCGGGTCGGCAGCCACATCAAGCTCAACCTGCTCCTCGGGCTCCTCCAGAGGCGGACCCCGAAGAACGCCCTCATCTTCACCAACATGAAACATACGGCCTTCCTGCTGGCCAAGCAGCTCCAGGCCAACGGCTACAGGGCCCACTTCCTCAACGGCGACCTGCCCCAGAACGAGCGGCTCGCGATCATCGAGGGTTTCATGGCCGGCCGGTTCCCGTTCCTCGTGGCCACGGACGTGGCCTCGCGCGGGCTGCACATCGAAGATCTCGAGATGGTCATCAACTACGACATCCCCCAGGACTGCGAGAATTACGTCCACCGGATCGGGCGGACGGCCCGGGCCGGGGCGGAAGGTCTGGCGATCACCCTGGCCAGCGAGAAGACGGCCGACCACCTCGAGGCCATCGAGAAGTTCATCGGCCAGAGGATCCCCGAATTCCCGGTGACGAACGACATGTTCGTCCGGGACATGAGCCTGGAGAGACTGGCCGGCCAGCACCTCGAACGGCCCAGGTCCTCGGGACGAAGGGGCGGCGGGCCGTCCGGAGGACGCGAGCGAGGACCGGGCGGTGGCCGCGGCCGGCATGAGGCCGGCCGAGGTGGACGTCCCCGGCCGACTCATTGACACGCGCCGGCCGGCCTAATAGAATGGGCGCCTGACCCGGGGGGGCCCGGGGATTCGTGAGCCGAGGTCGCCTATGGATTTGAAGCCGCTGCCCGAGCTGGACAGGATCTGCGCCGCGTTCGATTGCGCCGGCAGCTGGATCTCGTCCTGCCCTATCCCCTCAGGCCATATCAACGATACCTATTGCTCCGAATTCGATGAGTCGGGGCGGCGGGTCAAGTACGTCAACCAGAGGATCAATCACCTCGTCTTCCGCGAACCCGAGCTCCTCATGGAGAACATCGAACGGGTGACGAGATTCGCCCGGGAGCGGATCACCGCGGCCGGCGGAGACCCCGAAAGGGAGACGCTGACCATCGTTCCGGCCCGCGACGGCAGGTCCTACCACCGCACGCCCGAAGGCAGCTATTGGAGGACCTTCAACTACATCGACGGCGCCCGGACCTACGACCGCGTCGAGGACGTCCGCCACGTCTACGCGGCCTCCAAGGCCTTCGGCCGCTTTCAGGAGATG
The DNA here is from genome assembly GCA_963742235.1 of Candidatus Aminicenantota bacterium. Taxonomy (GTDB): domain Bacteria; phylum Acidobacteriota; class Aminicenantia; order Aminicenantales; family Saccharicenantaceae; genus RBG-16-66-30. Next base: position 30,305 of record CAVULT010000002.1, read on the forward strand.
CTGGCCAGCCTGCCCGGCGGGCGGCTCCACGAGACGATCCCCGATTTCCACCACACCCGCAAGCGCTGCGACGCCTTCCTCGCGGCGGTCAAGTTCGATCCGGCCGGGCGGGCCGCCGGGGTCAGGCCGGAGATCGATTTCGTCCTGGCCCGCGAGAAGGACGTCGGTCTCGTCGTCGACGGGCTGAGCTCGGGCCGCATTCCCGAGCGGGTCACGCACAACGATACCAAGCTCAACAACGTCATGATCGACGACCGGACCGGCGAGGGCATCTGCGTCATCGATCTCGACACGGTCATGCCGGGCTCGGTCCTCTACGACTTCGGCGACTCGGTCCGGCTCGGGGCGGCCACGGCCGCCGAGGACGAGCGGGACCTCGGCCAGGTCGGCTTCGATATCGGGATGTTCGACCGCCTGGCGGCCGGCTACCTCGAGGCGGTCCGCGGCTTCCTGGTCCCGGCCGAGACCGATCTCCTGGCCTTTTCGGCCAAGCTCCTGACGCTCGAGTGCGGCATCCGCTTCCTGACCGACCACCTCAAGGGCGATGTCTATTTCAAGATCCATCGCCCCGGCCACAACCTCGACCGGGCCCGGACCCAATTCAAGATGGTCGCCGAGATGGAGCGCCAGATGGGCGCGATGGACGCCGTGATCCGCCGCTACCTCTAGCGGACCGCGCTCCAAACCGCTTGGCTGATCATGATGTCCTGGACGGCGACGCCGGTCAGGTCGGCGACGGTGATCTCGTCGTCGGAAGCGCGCCGCAGGCGGGGGTCCTCGATCACCCGGCCGAGCTCGGTCAAGCGGTCCCTGCCGATGGCCCCGGCGCGCACGGCCCTGTAGACTTCTCCCCGCAGCTCCGATTGGCTCAGGCTGTCGACGACGACCCGGTCGGCCCGGGCCAGGATGGCCGCGTCGAGCTCCTGTTTTTCGGCCGTATCGGAGCCGACCGCGGTGATGTGCGTCCCCGGGCGGATCCATTCGGCCCGGAGAAGCGGCCGGGTCGAGGGCGTGCACGTGACGATGAGGTCGGCGGCCGCGGCGACCTCCTCCGCCCGCAGGGTCGTGCGGATCACGAGGCCGGGCGCTTCCATATCCCGGCGGTACGCGGCCAGCTCGGCCGCGTCGACCCCCCAGACGATGGCCTGGCCGAAGCGCCTCACGCGGCGCAGCCATTCGAGCTGCATCCGGCCCTGGACGCCCGCCCCGAGGATGCCCACGACCGTCACCTCGCGGGGCGCCAGGTACTTCGCGGCGACGGCGCCCGCCACGGCCGTCCGCAGATTCGTCAGGTGGCCTTCATCGAGGAGGATGGCTTGGAGGACGCCCGTCTTCTGATCGAAGACGAGCATCAGGCCGTCGCCGGAGGGCAGTCCCCGCCGGGGATTGTCGGCGAACCCGGAGGCGATCTTGATGACGTAGACGTCGCCGCCCTTGACATAGCCGTACTTGATGTGCACGTCGCCCGGCGGGTCCTCGAAGACGAGCTCCCCGACGGGCGGGACGACGACCCGGCCCTGCGAATAGGCGACGAAGCCGTCTTCGATGAGCGGCAAGGGATCGATGGCCGACAGGGCCCTCTTGATCTCGGCGAGCGGTATCACGGCAGGCACGACGCACTCCTTTGCCCCGGCGCGGGGGCGCCCCCGGCTCAGCGCTGCCGGACGGACAGGCCCAGCTTTTCGAGAGACTTGACGGCGGTCGGGAGCTTGGGATTCTTGACGAAGACGTGGTCCGTCGTGTAGGCGGAAAGGGTGAAGATGTTGACCCCGGCCTCGGCCAGGGCGCCGGAAACCGCGGCGAAGAACCCGACCAGGCTCAACGGCAGGACCATGTCGAACGTGATCATCCGCCAGTCGCCTTCGAAGCCCAGGAACTTCTGGGCGCCGAGCTTGGACTCGTCGATGATGCAGGTCGTCTCGCGATCGTCTTTGATGACCGCCAGAGCGTTGGCCAGGGCCCGTTTCGTCTTGACGATGGCAAAGGTTTCGGGCGCGACGACGGCCCGGCCGTTCTTGAAGTACTTGCGCAAGTCGTTCCGTCTCATGTCTTGCCCCCCCCGTGACCGGACTTACGCGCCCGCGCCCGCTCCAGCGCCCAGCCGGGCTTCTCGACCTGGCGGGCCCGGGCGATGGCCAGGGACCCGGCGGCCACATCGGCGGTGATGGTCGATCCGGCGGCGACGTAGGCGCCCCGCCCGACGACGACCGGGGCGACGAGCTCCGTCCCCGAACCGATGAAAGCCCCCGCGCCGATGCGGGTGGGGTTCTTGGCGATCCCGTCGTAGTTGCAGGTGATGGTGCCCGCGCCGACATTGACGTCCTCTTCGACGGTGCTGTCGCCCACATAGCTCAAGTGCTGGGCCTTGGACCTCGGCCCGAACACGGTGTTCTTCATCTCGACGAAGTTGCCGACCTTGGCCCCGGCGCAGACGCGCGTCCTCGGCCGGAAACGGGAGAAGGGACCGACCTGGACGTCGCTCTCGAGGATCGTGTCCTCCATGACCGTGGAGCTCAGGACCTTGACCCGGGCGCCGATCGTCGAGGACATGATATGGACATGGGGGAAGATGCGTCCGTCGGCCCCGATCCGCGTGGGGCCCTCGACGACGACGGAAGGATAGACGACCGTCCGGGGCCCGATCTCGGCGTCCCAATCGATCCAGGCCGAAGCGGGATCAAAGAAGACGACGCCGCGGCGGGCGAGCGCCTCGTTCTTGCGCCGCCGCAGCTCGCGGGCCGCCGGGCCGATCGCCAGGCTGTCGTCGACCGGAAGGAGCTCGCCGCCGTCCCGGCACTCGGTGAATCCGACCTTCCGGCCGGCTTTCGTCAGCCGCAGAGCCAAGTCGCCGAATCCGGCCTTCGCCCGCGCCGGCGGAACGATCCGGAGAAGCGGAAAAACGGCCTCCGAGCGGAGCGCCAGGACCGGGGCCAGGCCGCTCTCTCCTCCCCCGCTCAGGAACGTGAGCGACCAGTCCTTGGCCCTGTGGGTCCGAAGAAGCGCTTTCAGGGTCCGGTCGCGAAGCAAGGGCCTGTCGGCCGGAACGACGAGGACGTCGCAATCCGGATATTTCCGGAGCAGCGCCCGGGCGGTGACGAGAGCCGCGAGGATGCCCTCCCGACGGCGGCCCGCGCGTTTTCCGTCGACCAGCAAGAAGACGGGTGTCTTCGTCTCGACGGTCCTGATCAGACCTTCCCAATCCTCCCGGCCGGCCGCGTCCGGACCGGCCATGACCAGGACGGCGTCGGGCCCGATCCGCGTGGCGGCCTCGAGCGCGTAGGCGCCGAGCGGCCGGCCCAGGACCGGCTGGAAGACCGTCCGCCCTTCCCCCCCTAATAAAAGAACGACGGTGGAGCGTTTCATACGAGCTTGGTGATCAGCTTGAATCTCTTATCTTCCCAAAGGGCCTCGAAATCGGGCTCGTTCTGGGCCAGGACGGCGAAATTCTTGTCCTTCTGGACGGCCTTCTTGAGCAGGTCCAGCGCCTCGTCGACCTGTCCCGTCAGGCTGTGGACATCGGCCGACAGATAGTTGATGAGGCCCTCTTTTTCTTTGTATTCCAGGGCCTTCTCCAGGAGCTTGAGCGCCCCGGCATAGTCCTTCTGGTTGATCTTGGCGACGGCATAGCGGTAGTGGTCCTCGAATCCCTTGAGCGACACGGTGTCCTTCTTCGGCTTCTTTTGGGCGATCGAGAGATAGGCCTTGGCCCGGTCCACGACCTCCCTGTCGGCGGGGAATTTCTCGATGAAGTCCTTGAACGACGCGGCGGCCTTCTCGAAATCGCCCTTCTGGAACTCCTTGACGGCCAGGCCGAAGGCCGCAAGAGCTTTCTGATACTCGTCCTTTTTCGTTCGTTGTTCGCGCACGGCTTTTCCTCTCAGAGTACAGGTGGAATAGCCCTTATTTTACACGAGATGCCGTTTCTTGACAAGACGCGCGGCCAACCTCGACGGGGAGCAGCAGGGACATGTACCTCAGGTACGTGTCCCCTGATCCAGGCCGGGACGGGGAAGACGACCGGGCACACGTACAAAGAGTACATGTCCCCCTTGGAAGATATGGTAGAATGGCGGGGATGAAACAGCGCCTGGAACAGATCCTGGAGAAAGTCCGCTCCGGGAAGCTCACGACCGCCAAGGCCCTCGAAGCGCTCGAGGGCTTCCCCTATTGCGATCTCGATTTCGCCAAGGTCGACCATCATCGCGAGGTCGCCAAGGGCACTCCGGAGATCGTCTTCGGCCTCGGCAAGACCCCGGCCCAGATCGGCCGTATCGCCCGGGAGATCCTCAAGAAAGGTTCGAATCTCCTCGTCACCCGGGTCGAGCCCGCGGTCTGGTCCAGGATCAGGGCCGGGCTGCCGGGCGCGGTCTACAACGAAGCGGCCCGGACGGTCAGCAAGGTCCGGACCAAGCCCCCCGATGGCCGGGGCGCCATTGTCGTCCTGACCGCGGGGACCTCGGACATCCCGGTCGCCGAGGAAGCGGCCGTCACCTCGGAGATCCTCGGGAACGCGACCGAGCGCATCTATGACGTCGGAGTGGCCGGACTCCATCGCCTGCTCGGCCAATATGACCGGATCCGTCAGGCCCGGGTCATCATCACGGTCGCCGGCATGGAAGGCGCGCTGCCGAGCGTCGTCGCCGGCCTGGTCAAGGTTCCGGTCATCGCCGTGCCGACCAGCGTGGGATACGGGGCCAGCTTCAAGGGCCTGGCCGCCCTCCTGGCCATGCTCAATGCCTGTCCGGGCGGGGTGGGCGTGGTCAACATCGACAACGGGTTCGGGGCCGCCTTCCTGGCCAGTCAGATCAATCACCTTTAGCGCAGACGAACGGGCGGCCGCCGTCCGAAAGAATAACGGATAGAGCACCTTGACAAGGCGCGGTGGCGTCCCTATATTCTATAAGAAAGCGCGGTTCCAAGACATTTCATGGAGATCATTGACCAGGTCAGGCAGGCCTCGTCCATAGTCGAGATCGCCTCCCAGTACACGACCCTGAAGCGGCGGGGTCGAAAATGGGTGGGTCTCTGCCCTTTTCACACCGAAAAGACCCCTTCCTTCACCGTCGACGAGGAAAAGCAGCTTTACCATTGTTTCGGCTGCGGCGTCGGCGGGGACATTTTTTCGCTCCTCATGGAAAAGGAGAACCTGAGCTTCCCCGAAGCGCTCAAGAGCGTGGCCGAACGTTATCATGTCCCTCTGCCGGCCCAGCAGCGGGTCCGCCCCGAGGTCCTCAAGCTCGAGGAGAAGCTGTTCAAGATCAACGAGCTGGCCCTCGGCTATTTCCGGAAGAACCTCACCGGCACGGCCGAAGGGAAGAAGGCCCTCGAATACCTGAAGAAGCGCGGCCTCTCGGATGAGACGATCCAGACGCTCAAGATCGGCTACGCCCTGAACGCCTGGACCGCCCTGATCGAGTTCTTCAAATCGAAAGAGGTCGCCGTCTCCCTCCTCGAGAAAGGCGGTCTCGCCCTGCCCGGCTCGCGGCCCGGCGAATACCGCGATCGCTTCCGCGGCCGGGTCATCTTCCCGATCTTTAGTCTGACCGGACGGGTCGTCGCCTTCGGCGGCCGGACGATCGTCGGAGCCGAGCCGAAGTACCTGAATTCGCCGGAGACCCCGCTCTACTCGAAGGGCAAGCTCCTCTACGGACTGAACTTCACCAAGGACGCCATCCGGCAGGAGGGAACGGCCATCCTGGTCGAGGGCTACACCGATCTTTCGTCGCTCTACCAGGCCGGCATCACCAACGTCGTGGCTTCGCTCGGGACGGCCCTGACGCCCTGGCAGGTCGGGCAGGCCCAGCGTTTCGCCTCGCGCCTCGTCGTCAGCTACGATGGGGACAGCGCCGGGCGCGCGGCCGCGGCCAGAGCGGTGCCTCTCGGCCTCGAGAAGGGCCTCAACATCGACGTTCTCGTCCTGCCCGACGACCTCGACCCGGACGCCTACTTGAGGGAACACGGCCGCGACAAGTACCTCGCCCTGATGAAGAAGACCGTGCCCGGCCTCGATTTTTTCGTCGACTCGCTGGCCGCGGGCGCCCGCATGGCCATCCCCGAGGAGAAGGGCAAGGTGGCCCGGGCGGTCCTCAACGAGATCATGAAGGTCCCGGACCCCACGGCCCAGAGCGAGTATCTGCACCGGGCCAGCGCTAAGCTCGGCGTCAGCGAGGAGTTCCTCCGCAAGATCGTCGAGAACAAGGCCCCGGCCAAGGGCCCCGAAGAGCCGGGCCTCTTCTGCCCGGCCGAGAAGCGCCTGTTCCAGATCCTCATGGGCGACCCCTCCCTCGCGCCGTACGTCTTCGCCGAATGCGGCGAGGAGATCTTCAATGGGCTGCAGAGCGAGCCCATCTTCCAGTACATCCTGGAGTGTTTCAAGAATAACCTCAGCTGGAGCTTCCCCGGACTCCAGGGCAAGGTCACCCCGGCCCTGATGTCGCAGCTGGAGTGGGCCCTGTTCGAGAAGTCGTCGGGGGGATCGGTCGAGGAGGCCCAGGAGTGCCTGAGGTCCCTGCGCAAGGTCCACCTGCAGAACCGGCTGAAGGACATCCAGCAGAAGATCGCCCGGTCGGAGAAGAAGGGCGAGAAAGAGGAGCTCCTGGCCCTGCTCTACCAGAAACAGGACGTGACCAAGCAGATCCTGGCGCTCCCATGAGCGGGAAGAAAACGTCATGGCCGGGCGTCAACAAGGATCAAGCGGTCAGAAAAGAGGTGTGCCCCGTGTCACCGGAGAATAAGATCCACAAGGACGAGATCTCCCAGCTCATTTCGAAGGGCCGGAAGCAGGGCTTCCTGCTGTTCGAGGAGATCGACAAGACCTTCACCGAGGACCTCGACTCCGAGGAGGATTTCGACGATTTCCTGTCCTCGATGGGCGATTACGGCATCAAGATCCTCGATTCGCGTCAGAAGGAGATGCTCCCCCAGCGCCGCAAGAGCGACCTCGTTTCGACCCACGGCCTGGAGCGGACGACCGACCCGGTCAAGCTCTACCTCCGCGAGATGGGCAACATCTCGCTCCTGACGCGCGAGGGCGAGATCAGCATCGCCCGCGAGATCGAGCGGGGCGAGAAGAGCATCATCAAGGCCCTCAGCCGGACGCGGCTCGTCCTCAACCAGGTCCTGGCGCTCGAGGACCGGATCAAGGAGAACCCGTTCATCATCCAGGAGATGTTCGACGTCTCCGAGGAGGATATCGCCGAGGGCCGGCTCGAGGAGAAGAAGAAGCAGATCCTGGGCAAGGTCAAGCGGATCAGGGAGCTCAGCCGGAAGCTCGACCACATCCCGGAGAAGAAGAAGACCCTGGTCAGCCGCGGCCGCATCATCGTCAGGATCAGCCGGACGATCCGCGACCTCAACCTCCGCTCGGCCCACCGCGAAAAGATCATCGACGAGCTGCGAAGCCGGCTCAAGGCGATCAACGACCTCGAGGACACGCGCGACGACCTGGCCGCGGCCCTGGCCAAGAAGAAAAAGAGGACCCCGCCCTCAAGCAGAAGGTCCGCGACGCCGGCAGGGAGCTGCGGAGGCAGACGACGGAGATCGGGCTCGACCCGGAATCCCTGCGGCGGGCGGTCCGGTCCATCACCGCCGGGAAGAAGGTCAGCGACCAGGCCAAGAAGGAGCTCGTCGCGGCCAACCTGCGGCTGGTCGTCTCCATCGCCAAAAAGTACAGCAACCGCGGCCTCCAGTTCCTGGATCTCATCCAGGAAGGCAACATGGGCCTGATGAAGGCCGTGGAGAAGTTCGAGTACCGTCGCGGCTACAAGTTCTCGACCTACGCCACGTGGTGGATCCGCCAGGCCATCACCCGGGCCATCGCCGATCAGGCCCGGACGATCCGCATCCCCGTGCACATGATCGAGACGATCAACAAGCTCATCCGCGTCTCGCGGGCCCTCGTCCAGGAGATCGGCCGGGAGCCGTCGAGCGAGGAGATCGCCAAGAAGATGGACATGCCGGTCAGCAAGGTCCGCAAGATCATCAAGATCGCCCAGGAGCCCATTTCCCTCGAAACGCCCATCGGCGAGGAGGAGGACAGCCACCTCGGCGATTTCATCGAGGACAAGCTCATCCCCTCGCCGCCCGACACGGTCATCCACATCAACCTCAAGGAGCAGATCGAGGAGGCCCTCAAGTCGCTGACGGACAGGGAGGGCCGCGTCCTCAAGATGCGCTTCGGGCTCGGCGACGGCAACGAGCACACGCTCGAGGAGGTCGGCCAGCAGTTCAAGGTGACCCGTGAGCGCATCCGTCAGATCGAGGCCAAGGCCCTGCGCAAGCTCAAACACCCGAGCCGCAGCCGCAAGCTGAAATCCTTTACGAATAACCACTGACGAAATGGGGACGCTTCTGTTTTTCGCCGCGAAAAACAGAAGCGTCCCCATTTCGTAATTGACGGTCGCTCAATATTTTGTTATAAAGATGGGCCGAGGGCCTATAGCTCAGTGGTAGAGCCACCGGCTCATAACCGGCAGGTCCCAGGTTCGAATCCTGGTAGGCCCAGGTGACCATGAGAACGAGGATGAACGGAACGTGGATATCGACTTCGACCTGATCATCGAGCTCCAGCGTCTGGACACCGAGCTCCACGACGCGTCCCTCGTCCTCGAAGGCATCCCCCGTCTCGTCCAGGACGTCGACAAACGGATCCAGAGCACGACCAAGCTCGTCGCCGACGCCAAGGACAAGATGGGCCAGAACCAAAAAAGGCGCCGCGACCTCGAGAACGAGGTCAAGGACATGAAAGTCCAGATCGGGAAGTACAAGCGCCAGCTGAACGAGGTCAAGACCAACAAGGAATACACGTCCCTCCTCCACGAGATCGAGGAGACCCAGCACAAGGTCGATACGCTCGAGGAGGGGATCATCGCCGAGATGCTCGCCGCCGACGACGTCGAGGAGGAGATCAAGGCCGCCCTCCACAAGCAGAGCACGGAGGAGGACCTCCTCAAAAAGGAAAAACTCGTCCTTGACGAGAAGATGAAGGAAACCGGGGCCCTCTTCGCGGCGTTGACGAAGGAGCGCGAGGCCCTTGTCCCCCGCATCCCCCGCGAGCAGCTCAAGCTCTACGAGGCCATCTTCCAGAAGAAGGGCGGCACCGCCCTGTCCCCGGTCACGGGGGACTTTTGCGCCATGTGCCATATGCGCGTCCGGCCGCAGATGCTCAACGAGCTGCGGGACCGGACAACGGTCATCCTCTGCGAGAACTGCGGGCGGATCCTCTACTGGACCGCCAAGCCCGAGCCCGTCAAGGCCGAACCCCCGGCCGAAGAGTGAGCTCCGCGGCCTCAGCCGCCGTTCCCCGCGTCATCGCGTCCGCTCTCGGCGTCTTCCCGGTACAGGGCGTCGATCGCCCCCTGATACTCGGCCGTGACGTTGGCCCGCCGGACCTTGAGGGAGGGCGTGATCTCGCCCTTCTCGATGTCGAAATCGCGCGGCAGGACGACGATCTTCTTGATGCGCTCGTAGGAGGCCAGGAGCGGCGTCGCCCGGTCGACCTCCGCCTTGAGGAAATCGACGACCCGCCTGTCCCGGCAGAGCTCCTCGATCGAGGTGAAGGCGATCCCCTGGGCCTTGGCGTAGTCCTTGAGCTTGCCGTACTCGGGCACGACCAGCGCGGCCACGAAGCGCTGGCGGTCGCCGATGACCACCGCGTTGGCGATGTACGGGCTCGACTTGAGGAGATTCTCGATCGGCTGGGGGGCGATATTCTTCCCCCCCGAGGTGACGAGGAGGTCCTTCTTGCGGTCGGTGATGACGAGGTACCCGTCGGCGTCGAAATGGCCGATATCCCCGGTGTGAAACCAGCCGCCTTCCATGATCTCCCGCGTCTCGGCGTCCTTTTTATAATACCCCTTCATGACGTTGGGCCCGCGGGCCAGGATCTCGCCGTCCGGGGCGATCCTGATGTCGATGCCGGGGGCCGGTTTGCCGACGGTCCCCAGGCGGATGTTCTCGAAGGTGTTGACGGACAGCAGGGGCGACGTCTCGGTCAGGCCGTAGCCCTCCAGGATGACCAGACCCATGGCGTAGAAGAACTCGGCGATGTCCTTCGACAGGGGCGCGCCGCCGGAGACGAAGAAGCGGACGCGGCCGCCCGTCCGGGCGATGATCTTGGAGAAGACCAGCTTGGCCGCGATGGCCCGCCGGAACTGGAGGCCGCGCGGGACCGGCTTCCCGGCGAGCTTCAGCGCGCCGTACATCTTGCCGACGCCAAGGGCCCAGAAGAAGATCTTCCGCCGCAGGGCCGGGCTCGTCAGGACCTGGTCCATGACCTTGGTGTAGATCTTCTCGAAGACCCGGGGCACGCTGACCATGATGTGCGGACGGACCTCGAGCAGGTTCTGGGCCACGGCCTCGACGCTCTCGGCGAAGGCCACCGTGCAGCCCTTGTAGATATAGGTGAACATGACCATGCGCTCGAGGATATGGGACAACGGCAGGAAGGACAGGACGGTATCCTTGGAGGAGAATTCGATGATGTCCGAAGCCGTCTTGATATTGCTGAGGAGATTGTTGTGCGTCAGGACGACGCCCTTGGGGACGCCCGTCGTCCCGGACGTGTAGATCAGGGTGGCCTCGTCCTCGGCCTTGACCCGGGCGACCAGCGCATCGTAAAGGCCCGGCTCGGCTTCGGCCACGGCCCGGCCCCGCGTCATGACGTCCTTGATCGTCAGGACGCCGGCCGGCGCCTCGTCGGCGAAGGTGATGTAATGGCGGACTTTGGCCAGGCCGGCCCTCAACCGCTCGATCTTCCTCCATTGATCGGCCGTGGAAACGACCACGACCGTGGCGTCCGAATCGTCGATGATGTAGCGGACCTGCTCCGAGACGAGCGTCGTGTAGATGGGCACGGTCAGCCCGCCGCAGGAGAGCGTCGCGAAGTCGGCCGTCGTCCAGGCCGGCCTGTTCTCCGACAGGATGCACAGCTTCTGGCCGGGCCCGAAACCGAGGTCCCTGAGCCCGAGGGCGAGGTGCTTCACGCCGTCCCCGAACTCCGCCGCGGAGATGGGCCTGTACGCCCCGTCCGTCTTGAACAGCATGAAGTCCGGCTTGGGGTAGGCCGTCACCGAATGGGCCAACAGCTGCGGCAGGGTCGTGACCATGGGTCCTCTCTTCCGTTCCGAGCGGCCTGATTCTATTTTTTCCCCGCCGGGCGTGTCAAGCCGCGTAGATCTTCCCGTCGCGGAGCTCGATCGTCCGCCGGGCCAGCGCGGCCAGCCGGAGGTTATGGGTGACGAGGATGACGGTCAGGCCTTCCCGGGCGTTGAGCTCCTGGAGGATCCAGCCGATCTCCTCGCTCCGGGCCGTGTCGAGGTTCCCGGTCGGCTCGTCGGCGAGAAGGATGTCGGGCTTGTTGACCAGGGCCCGGGCGATGGCCACCCGCTGCATCTCTCCGCCTGAGAGCTGGCCGGGCAGATGGTCGGCCCGCTTGTCGAGGCCGAGGGCCGCGAGCAGCCGGCCGACATCCTGTTCCGCGCCCGGCTTCTTGTAGAAGGTGAACGGAAGGATGACGTTCTCGAGGACGGTCAGCGTGGGGATGAGAAAGAACTTCTGGAAGATGTAGCCGAAGACGTCCCGGCGGATCAGGGTCAGTTTGGCCTCGGAGAGGCCCTTGCACTTCTCGAAGACGATCCGGCCCCCGAGCGCGAGCGTTCCCGAGGACGGATTGTCGAGGCAGCCGAGGACGTTGATCAGGGTCGTCTTGCCCGATCCCGAGGGCCCGACGATCGAGGTGAACGATCCCTTCGCGATCTCGAGGGAGACGTCGTCGACCGCGGCGATCTCCTCCGGGCCGCGGCGGTAGATCCTCTTCAGGTGCCCGGCCGCGATGGCCAGGACGTCCGGCGCGCTCACGACTCCCCCTCGCTGCGGATGGTATCGAGGGGCCGCATCCGGGCCGCCTTCCAGGACGGGTAGATCCCGCTGGCCAGCCCGATCGCGGTGACGACGCCGAGGGTCATCAGGACGAGGCCGAGGTCGATGGCGACGAGGCCGCCGCTCGGCGAGTACGGCAGAAGGCCGCGGACGAGGAGATCCGTCAGCCGGGCCGTGAGGAGCGCCAGCCCCGTCCCGATGAGGCCGCCGCTGATGCAGAGGAAGATCGTCTCGAGCCAGACGAGCTTGAAGACGTCGCCGGCCATGGCCCCCATGGACTTGAGGATGCCGATCTCCTGCCGCCTCTCCATGACCGACATCAGGACCGTGTTGATGACGCCCATCATGGCGATGAGGATGGCGATGAGGGCGATCGAGAAGACCATGACCCGGGCCGTCGACACGAGGGTCATGATGGTCGTTTTGACCTGGCTCAGGCTGACGACCTGGACGTCAGGAAGCTTGTACATCTTGTCCTCGAAAGCCTTCAGGTCGGCGTCTTTTTTGACCTTGATGCCGATCGAGGTCAGCTCCCGGACGCCGAAGACCTTCTGGACGGTCTTGAGGGGCAGGAAGATCGTCCCGTCGTCCTGCGTCCCGGTGCGCTCGAGGATGCCCACGACCTTGACCTCGACCTCTTTCTCGGGGATGAGGTAGAGGTCGCCGACCTCGCGCTGTTCGAGCTCAGCCACCTCGTAGCCGAAGACGGCCTCGGCGGCTTCCGGCTCCTTGAACCAGCCGCCGGCCTTGAAGGGCAGGGCGCTCTTCGTCTTCGGGAACGAGACCGGGTCGACGCCGAGAAAGGCGGCCAGTCCGCCGGTCTGACCCTTGTTGGGGTCGAAGACGACCTGCATGAGCATGGGCGTCACGCCCTCGACCTCGGGCTCGGCGGCGACGGACGCGGCAATGTCCTCGGCCATGTACTTGAGGCCCGTGCCGCCCTTGAGCATGAGCGTCGCCGCTTCGTAGGGACAGCCCTTGGCCACGACGAGCATCTGGAACCCCAGGTTGTCGATGTCCTTGTTGAGGGAGGCCTCGTAGCCGCGGTTGAAGCCGAAGAGACTCACCAGGACCCAGGCGGCCATGGCGATGCCCAGGATGGTCAGCAGGCTCCGCGTTTTTTTGCGCAGGAGGCTTTTCCAGGCGACTTCGAAAACGGTCAGCTTTTTCATCGCGCGCTATCCTTTGAAGAACTTGAGATGGGCGTTGCCGAGGAGGAACTCGTCGGCCAGAATGAGGTTCTTCTTGGTCGCCCTGAGGGTCTCCCGAAAGTCCTTTTCGGCGGCCGGGTCCGGGTTCTTGATCCGGCTGACGGGGCCCGGCGGCTCCTCCCGGCCCGAGACGACATCGTACTTGTAGAAGTCCTCCAGGCTGAGGCCGATGAACTGGCTGCCGAAGGCCGGATCGCGGAAGGCCTTGGCCGCTCTGGAGGTCAGCTTCTGGAAGTAAAAAGCCCTGATGACGCCCTTGAGGTCGAGGGCCAGGAAGACCTGGAGACCGCCGTAGGTCCCCTTCTGGTTGACGCCGTGGATGAAGCCGATGAGGTCCGGTCCCTTGTAGACTTGGTACATCGTATAGGGCACGTCGGCCGTTTCGAAGAGCCCGGTGAACCTGTCGCCCAGCCGGGCTTCGATCTTTTTCAAGAGGTCGTCGCCGCCCTTTTTCGAGATGGACACGTAGAGCGTCTTGTAACCGGTCGACCCCGGAAAGAGACGCTTGACGTCCCGGTCGGGATCGTTGAGGTCGCAGCCGACGGCGGCATAAAGGGACAGGGCCGCCACGGAACAGACGAGCCCGGCCGCCGCCAGGATGAGCGCCTTCTTCATTTCTCACCTCCGTCGCCGGCCCGGGGCCGGGCGCCTTTTCCGCTGGGACACGCCCCGCAGGGACGTCTCCTGGATACCTAGAGACGCTTGTAGTAATAGAGCTGGACGGCGAACCGGGCGTCGCGGCGCTCGCGGTCGTAGAGGACCATGAACCGGCCGGCCAGGTCCGCGTTCAGAAGATAGGTCAGCCCCGAAGCGAGCGAATAGGTCCAGGCCCCCATCCGTCGCATGAGGACGGGCTGCGCCTCGACCTTGAGCCGACCTTCTTCGAGCAGCGACAGCCCCGACCGCCAGAACAGCAGGAACATCCCCGCCTCGTCGCGCCGGCCGACGAGGATCTCGGCGCGGTTTTCGAGGTTCCGCCAGACGTGGGACGCGTCGACGCTGATCGCGGTCCAATCGAAGGGCTCGGGCTCGACCAGGGTGTAGCCCATGGTCTCCAGGATCCTCCCGCGGGACAGGGACAGGCCGAGGCTGTAATTGTCACGGGCCAGGACGCCCTCGAAAACGCGGGCCGCGGCCAGGAAATTGCCCTTCAGATAGAGCGGCATGCCGCTGCCCGCGGTCAGAGACGCGGCCAGGCCGCCCCAGCTGAAATCCTTGTCGAGGCCCAGGCCCCAATCCCTGTCGAAGCTGTACCCGAGCATGGCCGGGTCGGGCAGGATCAGGGCGTGATTGTCGAGCACGGACGACAGCCCGAGGGCGGGGCGGTCGTGTCCGACCCAGATATTGGCGAAGCTCGGCTTGAGGCGGAGATAGGCGTTGTAGAGCTGGGGTTGGAGCTTGTGCTCGCCTTCCTGGTCGTAAACGAGCCGGGCCTGGACGGCCAGAACGCCGATGTCCCTCGTCCGGGCGCTCAAGCGCCGGACGAAGTCAAAGCCGACGCCCGGCTTCTGCATGGTGTCCCCGGCCGTGAGCGAGAAGAGCTCGAAGCGGTCCGATGCGCTCGAATACGCGCCGACCGCCTGGAGCTCGAGGTAGAAAAGCGAGCTCTGGGCCCGGAGGCCGCCGGCGAGGGCTCCGCAGAGCAGGGCCCCCGCGGCGATCCGCCGCGCGACGGCGTCAGACATCGAAGCGGATGCGGCCGCGGAAGATGACGATGCCGTTGCGGGAAAAAGTCAGCCGGACCTCCCATTCGCCGGGCATGACGACGTTGACCGGCATCAGGTAGTCGCCGGCCCTGTTGGTCTTGAAAGCGACCTCGCCGGAATCGTGGGCGCCGCGCATCGAGGGCATGTCGGACTGTCCGACTACGGCCAGGTCGGAAATGCGCTTCCCGTCTTTGTCGTGGAGCTTGATGACCAGGATCGAGGTCCCCATCTTGGGCGTTTTGTCGAACTCCCAGGTGAAATATTCGACCTCGCCGATCCAGCACTTCTTGCCGGACTTGGGCAGGTCCTGGAAGACGGGCTCCCCCTGCCCGCCGGGCGGAACGAGGCCGGGGGCGTTGCAGCAGGACCCGGCGGGCTGCGCGGCCAGGAAAGCCGACGCCGTCAGGACGATCAGGAACGCGGCCGCGGCTCGTCTTGCAGTCGTCATGAAGCTGGCCTCCTTGACGTCAGGGAAATAATTCCTATTGATTATATAGGATTTCGTGCTACGCTTCCAGCCTGAGGGAACCGGGGTCGGTCCTGGCACGCATCATGCAGGAGAAAGCCGCTCGGGCGAACCGGATGAGAGCGCGAACGGTCCACAGACGGGCGATCCGGAGCGCCGCGGCGCTCGCCGCGGCCCTCGTCCTCGCATCCTGCGCCGCCGGTCCCATGAGAATGGCCGAGCGGCCGGGGCCCGAGAGGCCGTCGGAGAAACCCGGCGCCTGGGGGACCACGATCGCCGTCTACGACGCCGCGCTCTACGGGCCGGAGCGCCCGCTTTCGCAGATCGTCGTCGAGCGGCGCCTCCGCCTTGTCGACGGGAAGATCCGCCGCGCCAGGATCCTGGTCAACAAGGCCCAAAGGCGCCTCGAGCTCTGGGTCGGCCGGCACATGGTCAAGGCCTTCAGGGTCCAGCTGGGATGGCGCGCCCATGGCCCCAAGGAGCGCCTGGGGGACCAGAAGACGCCCGAGGGGAGATATTTCGTCTGCGCCCACAGGGCCTCGGCCTATTATCTCGGGCTGCTGCTGGCTTATCCGAACGCCGCCGACGCCCGCCGCGGGCTCGACTCCGGTCTCATCGGCCCCGCCCAATACGAGACCATCCTCGAGAAGCTGGCCGCGGAAGCTTGTCCGCCCCAGGACACGAAGCTGGGCGGGGCGATCCTCCTCCACGGGCAGCTGCCCGAGCTGACCGCGGAGATGGTCCGGAAACACAGGGCCGATCCCGCGTCGTTGCGCCCCGGATGGAAGCCGGGGGACGCGGACCCGGCGGCCATGAAGGAATTCCAGGATTGGACCGACGGCTGCATCGCCCTGTTCAACCCGGACATCCGGGAGCTCTATGAATTCGTGGCCGACGGCGCCGAGGTCATCATCGTCGCCAACGCCCGCGTGACCAAACCTCGATCCCGGCGTTAGCCTCCCGCCGCGTCAGCTCTTTCCATAGACGGGGATGACCGCGCCGGTCGTGACCGACGACGCGTCCGAGACGAGGAAGAGCAGGACCTCGGCGATCGCCTCGGGGTCGGCCCACTTGGAAGGATCGGCGCCGGAGATCGCGGTCCGGTTCTTCGGCGTGTCGATCGTCCCCGGCACGATGCAATTCGCCGTGATGCCCGATTTTCGTGTCTCCTCGGCGATCGCCTGGGTCAGAGCGACGACACCGGCCTTGGAGACCGCGTAGGCTCCCGATTTCGCCCGGCCCTTGTTTTCGACGGCCGGGCGGGCGGCGACGCAGACGATGCGCCCGGCGCCGGCCTTGGCCATGGCCGGGAGCACGGCCCGGGAACAGAGAAAAGCCGATTTGAGGTTCGTCCGCATGAGGAAATCCCAGTCGTCCTCCCCCGTTTCCGCGATATCCGCCCCGCCCCGATAGGCGCCGACGAGATTCAGGAGCGCGTCGATGCGGCCGTGCCGGCCGAGGATCCGTTCGACCATCGCCCGGACTTCGGCATCGGACGTGACGTCGGCCTTGTAGCCCGTGAGGGAGTCCCCCGCCCCGCTTCCGACAACGTCAAAGAGCTCGCGGAATTTCGCCTCGTCCCTATGGACGGCGGCCACGACCGCCCCCGCTTCGAGGAGTCGTTTGATGACGACGCGGCCCAAGCCGCCCGTCGCTCCCGTGACCAGAACGACGCGGCCCACGAGAGACTTTCGGGCCTCAGGGGCGCTGACTGTCATCCGTTATCCTTACAACCGACCGTCAGCGTTCGGAAAAGGACTTTCGCTTGAGGAAAGCGTGTCCCCCTCTCTTGGGATTGGATCCGATAGGGGCGATGTTGGCCTTGATCGGTCTCCGCGCGGGGATCGCCTTCGGTGGGCGTTTCCGGCTCTCGGGAATGGATTTCATCTGACCGGCTACTTCTCGTTCCTGAGGACCTGGTCGAGGACGTCCCGGGCCACGAACCACGTCCAGTGGAGCTTTTCGAGGGTCTTGCGGTCCATCGCGAACTGCGAGAACGGCTTCCACGCGGAGGGCTCATCCGGGTTATTGGTGACGATCTCGAACTGCACGCGGTCGAGGTTCTTGTACTTCTTGTACAACGCCTGGAGCTTCGGCGCGATCTCGGAGGCGAAATCGGTCTCATAGTTGTCCTGGTCCACGTCGTAATAGTGGTAGGCGATGATGATCCCGCCGTCATTCCCCTGGCTGAAATCCGAAATGCCCGAAGAGTCGTCCCTCGGGGTCCCGAGCACGTTGCGCATCTCCGGAAGCGTCAATTCGTCGATGACTTTTGTCTTCGCGGACTGGGCCGGCTTTGGGGCCTGGGCGGCCAGGACAGGGACCAGGACCAGGCACAGGATCAGGATCGAACCGAGGAAACGGGGCGCCGAAGAGCTTCTCGAAGTCATTGGCGATCTCCTTTCAGGCATTCCATAAGCCTTCGCCTTCTTGGAATTATACAAGAATTGTGCCAAGAAAGAGAAGCCCGGATCAGACGGGGAGCGGGGATCGCCCCTGTGACTGACGAGCCCGAGGCGTCCGAAATGCCGTGGGGCAAGAAAAAAGTCCTGAGGAAAGGGAATGCCCTTTTCGGCCCGCGGCCTATTTCATCTCTTCCCAGAGCCCGAAAACGTTGCCTTCGGTGTCTTTGACCCGGGCATACCAGCCCCAGTCCCCGTAGGCCTCTTTTTCGAGGATGACCTTGCCGCCGGCCTGCTTCACCGCAGCCAGGGCGCGGGCGACCGAGGGCACGAGGACGACCACCATGGGCTTTTCATTCTTCGACTCGCGCCGGTACATCTCCCCGTTGATCGCGCCCTTCTCCTTCGGCACCCAGTTCTTGTCCTCGGGCACCGTGATCACCCCGTAGGATCCGTTCCAGGGATTGATCTGCCAGCCGAAGGCCTTCTTATAAAAGGCCGAGGCCCGCTTCACGTTGGTCACGGGAAGCTCGAACATGATAACCTTGTTCATCATCGACCGCTCTCCTTTCAGAGAAATCCTCCGGAAGGAGATGCAAGCCTCATGCCAAGGCGGGCTTGCCCAGGGGGGCAGGGATTCACGGCCGGCCCCTTCGACCGCGCTCCATTCAGCCGCCGATCACGACCGTCCAGGGCCGCACCGTCCAGTCCCTGATCAGTCCGGCCTTGACGTACGGATCGTTGCGGGCAAACTCCTCGGCGACGGCGGGCGTAACGCCCCGGAATATGAGCATGGCCGCATCAGGGGGATCGCCGACGGCCCCGCCCATGAAGAGCTCGCCGCGGGCGTGGGCGGCGCCTGAATAGTCCAGGTGTTCAGAGCGAAAGGGCGCCCGTTTCTCGACATAGCTTTCGACGGTGTGATAGATCAACAGGTAATACATCGTTCGGACCTCTCCTCGTCCGGTCCCTTCCGGTCTTCCCGGAGCCGCGTTATTCATAGCTCAGCCGTTCAGCGTTTTCAAGCATTCCAGGTCAAGTGAGGGGAACCCCGGCCGCTCTACCGGGACAGGCCGAGAACATAGAGGACGCCCATGATGATAGGCTGGTGGGCGATATAGATAACGAGGGAATGGCGCCCGGCCCAATTGACGAACGTCCGCGGCGGGCGCCAGGGCAGGAGACTCCTCTTCGCGGCGTAGAGCGCCTTGCCCAGGCCCGCGCCGATGAGGAAGACCCCGAGCCACGGGATGAGCGGGAAATAATCGAACGAGGAGAACGAAGGACTGGTGAGCCCGAACGGCAGCAGCCAGTCGGTCCGGAGCGCCGGCATCCTTTTCAGGATGGGCAGCACGGCCGCCAGGCCGAGAACGAGCGTGCCCCAGACGGTGCAGGCGACCGCGCCGGCCTTCTCGAAGGCCGCGCCATAGAGGAGCATCGCGACGGCCAGGCACTGAAGGATCCCAAAATAGATGGCCGAAGTGGAATCGAAGACGTAGGTCACGGCGGTCACGAGCAGCGAAACCGCCAGGAGCCGCAGGCCGCGGCGGACGTTGCTGCGCGTCAGGGTCGAGCTCGTCCCCGACAGGAGGACGAAGAGGCCGGCGAAGAAGTGCTGGGCGATCGTCCAGGCCACGCTCGACAGGTCGGTCGAGAAGCCGAGGAACCGCTCGGTCCCGACGAACTCGCCGAGGTCGAAGAGCAGGTGGTAGCCGACGACGAGGATGATGGCCACACCGCGCAGGAAATCGATCTCCCAGATGCGCTGACGCGGCAAGGCGGGAGAGTTTTCCCCCGCGCCTTTCGTTTCTGTCGGAGTCATCGGCTTCTCGCGCATCCCTTCGTTGTGAAAGAGGATAGCCCCGGGGCGGAAACGCTGTCAAGCAAGAACATGCCCCGATCCGACCGCTCGTCGATGACGGGACTGGCCGGACGCCGGATCTTCCGCGGATCCGTCCAAGGCTCAGGACGAGGCGCCGGAATAGTGCCGGAGGCCGGTCCGCCAGAAGAGCCGCGAGGCCGTGAAGAGCAGGGCGGCGAAGCCGGAGGCCCCGAGGAGGGCCGGCCACGTCAGGCGCCCGGCCAGCGCTTGGGCCGGGACGGTGATGGCAAAGGCCACCGGAACGAGGAAGGTCAGGGCGAAGCGCAGCCAGCCGGGGTAGATGCTCACCGGCCAGCGGCCGGCCTCGTAGACGCTCTGGAAGATGACCAGGATATTCTCGACCCGGACCAGCCAGAACGCGGTCGTCGCCAGGATCAGCCAGAAGCTGTAGACGATGACGCACCCGGCGGCGAGGGCGGCGACGAACGCGGCCGCCTGAGCGACGCCGACCCTTTGGCCGAGACGCGCCAGAGCGATGCCCAGCACGACCAAGCCCAGCCCGACGTCGATGAGCTTCCAGATCTCGACTCTCCAGACGCTGACCAGAAGCTGGGCGTCCTCCGGTTTGGCCAGGGTGAAGTCCAGCGTCCCGTCGCGCACGGATTCCGTCAGCTGCTCCATGCCGGGCTGGATGACCAGGCCGATCACGCCGCCGACGAGAAAATAGACCCCGACGAGGGCCACGAGCTCGTCCGACCGCCAGCCGCCGAGCGTCGCGGTATGAGCGAAGATGAGGGCCAGCCCCGCGAGCGCCGTTCCGAGCTCGAGGGCCGAGTCGATGAGGTGGGCCAGGAAGTTGGCCGGATAGGCCGCCTCCCCCATGACGCCGACGCGCAGGAACACGCCCAGGAGCCGTAACAGTCTCATGCGCCGACCGCCGAGTATCGCTTCACGCTGACCCGCCAGGCGACCCTCACCAGGAGCGCGGCGGCCAGCAGCCATGCCACCTGGACCGCGAAGCCCGTCAGGAC
Organism: Candidatus Aminicenantota bacterium; assembly: GCA_963742235.1. Classification (GTDB taxonomy): domain Bacteria; phylum Acidobacteriota; class Aminicenantia; order Aminicenantales; family Saccharicenantaceae; genus RBG-16-66-30. Next base: position 50,820 of record CAVULT010000002.1, read on the forward strand.
TTGAGCCGTGGTCAGGCGGCCGAGGAGGATCTCCACCGGAAAGCCGATCGTCCATCGGAACGGCAGGACATTGGCCACGACCTGGAGCGGGCGCGGCAGGACGGTCAGCGGGGCGATCTGTCCGGAAAAGAAAAGCACGGCCATGTAGTGGATCTGGTTGATGGCCGTCACCCGCGTCGTCCAGAAGGCCGCCAGGGCGACGGTCCAATCCACGAGAAAGCGCACCAGGAACGCCAGGACGAGCGCCGGGATGAAGGCCGCCGTCGCCGCCGGCGTCAGCTTGAGCGCAGGGTGGAAAACGGCGGCCAAACCGGCCGCGGCCGCGAAAACGAACGGCAGGCTCACGGCCTTGGAGGAGAGGTTCTCGGCGATATCGGCGTGGATCGGATGAACGGGGTGGAGGAGGTCCGCCGAGAACGTGCCCTCGCGGATCCGGTAATCGAACTCGTACATCACCCAGGTGAAGGTGGCCTGGTTGACGAGCATGAGGACGATGTAGTAGGCGGCGAAGTCCGGCGCGCCGTAGCCCCCGACGGTCCCGCCGGACGAGCGGGCGACGGTCGACCAGACGACAAGATAGATGAGCGGCTCGAGGATGTTGCCGATGAGCCAGATGACGAGCGAGGCGCGGTATTGCAACATCGAGGCGACGCCGGTTTTGAGCTGCTGGAGATAGAGGTCGGCCAGGCCTTTCATGACGCCCCCTGGGCGAAGACCCGCTCGATGACCTCCTCGATCGGCGGGTCCTCCACGGTCAGGTCGGTGACCGGGAGCTCCGCCAGGATCCGCCCGGTGACCCGGGCCGTATCCCCTTTCGGCACGCGCAGGGTCGTGCGGCCGTCCTCGCAGGAGACGACCTCGCCGTAGGCCCGAAGGTCCGCGGCGCAATCCTTGAGCTGGACGACGATCGTCTTGTCGGCCGTGAATCGCTGGACCAGGGCGGCCAGCTCGCCGTCGAAGAGGAGCTGGCCGTGGTGGATGACGATGACCCGCTTGCAGAGCGCCTCGACGTCGGCCATATAATGGCTCGTCAGCAGGACCGTGGCCCCGTGGCGGCGGCTGTACTCGGCGATGAAGCCCCGGATGCGGCGCTGCATCGTCACGTCGAGGCCGATCGTCGGCTCGTCGAGGAAGACGACGGCCGGGCGGTGGAGCAGGGCCGCCGCGATCTCGCATTTCATCCGCTCGCCGAGCGAGAGGTTGCGGACGGGCTTGCTCAGGAGCGGCTCGAGCTCGAGGAGGGCGACGAGCTCGTCGAGGGCCAGCCGGTAGTCGGCGGGCGGGATGCGGTAGATCGCCCGGTTGAGCTCGAAGGAGTCCGCGGCCGGGATGTCCCAGATGAGCTGGTTGCGCTGTCCCATGACCAGCGTGATCCTTCTCAGGAACGCCGGGTCCCTCTTCCACGGGACATAGGACAGGACCGAGAGCTCGCCGGACGTCGGGTGAAGGAGCCCCGAGAGCATCTTCAGGGTCGTCGTCTTGCCCGCGCCGTTGGGACCGAGGAAGCCGACGATCTCCCCCGGAGCGAGGTCGAAGGTGATGCCGTCGACGGCCCGGACCTCGGATTTGCGGCGATGGACGAGGCCGGCCAGGGCGGCCCGGAGCCCCGGCTCGCGCTCCGTGACGGTATAGGTCTTTCTCAGGTCACGGAGACGGATGACAGGGGCGGCGTCCACGGCTCCAGTATAGTGGGGAGCCGGATCGATTTGAAGGGGCCCCCACGACGCGCCCGTTACGGCGGGGACGAATTTGCCGTCGTTCCGCCCTACTCCGGCCTATTTTTTGATCTGCCGGAGGAGAGAATCGATATCCTTCTGTTCTTCCGGCGTGATGTCTTTTCCCTTGATGGAAAGGTATTTTCGGCAATAGGCGAGGGCCCGGCCCTTGTCGCCTTTCTCGAGATAGGCGACGGCCAGATTGTAGACGGGCAAGTCGTAGCGGGGGTCGAGCGCGGCGGCTTTCTCCCAGCTGGCGACGGCCGCGTCCGTGTCTCCAAGGATCTTCAACGCTCCGCCCAGGCCGTTATGGGCGGACGCCAGACTGGGGTCGCTGGCGACGGCTTTATGAAAATAATCCAGGGATTCCTGGACGTGCTCCGGAGTCCTTGTTTTCAGGCCCCAGGCGACATAAAAATTGCCCAGGTCGGAATTGACGATGGCGTCCTGCGGAGCCAGGGCCAGGGCGGTGTTCAGATGCTCCAGGGCCTTCGGAAAGTCGTCCTTCTTCCAATAGGACACACCGAGGGTGTCCCAGACCTTGGGGTCCCTGTCGAAAAGCGCCAGGGACTTGCCCAGAACTTCGATCCCCCGGTCCAACTCGCCCATCTCGGCCAGGGCGATGCCGTAAGCCGAAACCATGACGAAATTGTCCGGATTGGCGTTGGCTCCCCTTTCGAGAGCGTGGAGCCATTCTTTTTTCAGGCCGTGGGCGAAGTAGAGGTCGGAAAGTTGGGCATAGGCCCTCGTGTAGTCCTTCCGGGCGGCGATGACCTCTTCGATCAGGCGGACGCTTTCCGTCAGATCCTGGCCCTGGCCCAGCCGGGCGGCCGTCATCAACTTCTGGTTGAGCGGGAGGAGGGTCTTCAGGTCATCCAGGGCGCTGAAGACCGTCCTGGTCTGGACGACGGGCGCGGCAGCGTATCCGAGGCTCTGGAGTCTTTCCCGCGTCTCCCGGTCGTTTTTTCGGACAGTCTGGAGGTGGATGGAAGACGAGTCCAGCGTCATCTTCTCCTCGAGCCGCTTCTTGAAGGCGGAGAGTCCCGTCGTCGGGGCGAGGTTCTTCGCTTCCCCGAAGTCCGTCTCAAGGTCATAAAGCTCGGGAATCGGGGACTCGAGGTATTTCTTCCCGTTTTCGATGATCCCGCGGAGGGGCGCGCCGCCCAGGTTGATATATCCGTCCAAGGCCTCGAAGTAGATCGGCTTCGCCCTCCTCCCCTTTCCTTCGAGGAGCGGGCGCAGGGAGTCGCCCTGGGCGGACGGGGGCTTTTTGAGTCCGAGCAGGTCGCAGACGGTCGGCAGGATGTCCACGTGGCTGACGGCGTCTTTGACCCGAATCGCTTTGGTCCCGGGGCCCGTGATGATGAGCGGGACCCAGATCGTCGAATTATAGGCGAAAAAGCTGTGGGTCAACTCGCCGTGCTCGCCCAGCGATTCGCCGTGGTCGGCCGTCAAGAGCGTGAGCGTCCGTCCGGCCTGCCCGGTTTTTTCGAGGTCGTCCAGGAGCCTCCCCAGCGATTCGTCGACATAGGCGACCTCTCCCGAATAGAGATCATTCTTGAATCGGCCGGCGAACGGCTCCGGCGGCGTGTACGGGGCGTGCGGGTCCCAGAGATGGATCCAGCAGAACCACTTCCCCTTTTGGGCTGAAAGCCATTCGCGCGCGGCGGCGATGGTTTTTTCGGCCGGACGCTCGGCTTCGCGACCCGGAGCCGCCCTCGACGGATATCGATCGTCGTAGACATCGAACCCCTGGTTCAAGCCGAAACGGGAATCCAGCGGGAAAGCGGAGACGAACGCCCCGGTCGCATAGCCGGCGGCCTTGAGGATCTGGGGCAGGCCCGGCAGGTCGCGGGGCGCGATCGAGATGCCGTTGTCGATGACGCCGTGGGCGAGGGACGTCATGCCCAAGAGGATGTTCGCGTGGGAAGGGAGGGTCATCGGGTCATGGGCGAACGCCCGCTCGAACAGGGCGCCCTTGGCGGCCAGGCCGTCGATCCGGGGGGTCTGGAGGTACTTCGGACTGTAGCAGCTCAGCCGGTCCGGGCGGAGGGTATCGATGGTGATGAGGAGGACGTTGACCTCCGCCGCCCGAGCCCAGGCCGCCCCGGCCAGAAGGCCGGCCAACACAAGAGCCGCCCGCCGAAACTTCATCCCGATATTATAGCATAGGGAAATCTCGCCCGTCGGGCCCCGGCAAGGATCGGCCGGAAGGCTAGCGTTCGACGCGCCGGAAGAGAGAAATGTGCTTGACATCGACCGCGGCGTCGAAGAGCTCGCGGAAGGCCGGAAGATAAGGACTCACCGGGGCCGGCTCGCCGTTGATCGTCTCGACGACGATCCTTCGGAGCGGCGCGTACTCGCGCGCCAGGAGATGACGGAGGACCTCGAAGTACTCCGGGAGCCTCGGGTCGCCGGGCGGGGCGGCGATGCTCAGAAGCCTTCCGTTGCGCTGCGAGACAAGGACCAGCCGCGCTCCGCGATAGACGAGGTGCGTGCCCTCGACCCGCTTGGGCATCGCGCCCCGCAAGCCCTCGAGCGGCAGCCCGCAGGCCGAAGACGGATCCACGGCGCTCAGCCAATAGACGGCGTCTTCGGGCGGGTCCTGCAGGAACGCGCGGAACGCCGCGTGAGACATGAACTGCGGCCCGGGGATGCCGCTGAAGAAGTAGCCGGACAGGACCTCGCCTGAAAGCTCCATGAGCCGGAGCGCCCGGAACAGGTCCGGCCAGCGGAACGGAGGCCTCTCCCGCGCCAGCAATTCCCTGAAGAGGATGCCGTACCTGTCGAGAAGGACGCGCACGCGATCCTTCCTCAGCTCTTCGCGCTCGATGGGCTCGGCGTTCTCGAGGCTCGAGGGCCGGGGCAGCAGGAACCAGCTTCCCGGATAGGCCTTCGCTTCGCGCCAGGCCGAAAGCCTCAGGCTATCGCGCCGCGGCGCGTAGGCCAGGCTTCGCTTCTGCCTCTCGATCGTCTCGCCGACGCGGAACTTCGTCTCGAGCCCGCGCCGCACGGCGCTCCAGGTTTCGTTCGTCAGCTCGCCGGCCCAGACGCCTGCCCAGAGCCGCTCCTCGAGCGCAGCGACGTCGCCGCCCGTCCGGATGAGAAGCGCGCCGAAGTCATAGCGGGCGTTCGGGTCGGTCAGAAGGTCGGCCGGCGCGGGCCGCGGCCGGGCCGGTTCGGCGCCCTCGCCGGCCTCGCCTTCGCCTCCGTCATCGTCATGGACAAGGTCCGCGTCCTGCTCGAAAAAGAAACGGACCTCGCGGCCACCGCTCCCCTGCCAGCGGAGGCCTGACTGCCCGAGCGCGAAGTCGAGGCGGGCCAGCGTGTACCCCGGAACGCGTGCGGGCAGGACCTCGGCTTCCCAGAGAGGGGCCGGAAGCGGGTATCCGATGAGCTGCTCGATCGCGCGGAAGGTCCTCTCCTCCGGCGTCTCGGCCCGCGCCCGCGACGGCGGCACGACCCCCTGGATCTGAGCCAGAAAGAGGGGCAGTTTTTCGATCGCCCGGGGTTCGACCGAAGGCGCGAGGGCGGCGCGCTCCATGCGGAGCAGGGCCTCGAAGTTTTCCGCGTCGCAGACGAACTCCCCGTCCGAGCCTTTGACCAGCGCGCCCTCGATCACGGTCTCGGAATCCTTCAAGTCCTCGAGGGCGAGATTCAGCCGGCCGGGATCGAGGGCGAGCGCGCGCCCGATATCGTCCGGACGAACCGGACCGCGCGCCTGAAGCCACTCGGCCACGAGTGACGTCAGCGGCGCGTCGGGCTCGTCGTCGCCCGGCTTCGACGCGCCGTACGCCGCGTCCATTAACGCGGCGTCGACCGTCCCGCCGGCGATCGTCGTGACGACGGCCTCCCGGCCCGGCCAAAGCGCCTTCAGGACCTCGGGCAGACGCTCCAGGGCGCAGGCATGGGGTTCCGCGGCGCCGCTGACCGTGATCCGGGCGAGCCGAGACGCGGCCTCGGGGGCAAGGCCCTTCTGGCCGGCCGCTTCCGGAGCGGCGTCTTGTCGCCGCGTCTTCCGGCCTGCGCGGCCGTCGACTTCGACCTCTTCCGCCTCGGCGGACTGGTCACGCGCCACAGCCGCCATCAGCTTCTCCCAGTCCGGCCAAGGCAGGACGACACGCTCTTTGAGCCAGTCGACGAGGCTGCGGTCAGGGGAAGGCGCGTAGCCGGGGCTCAGGCGCTGCCGTTTTTCTTCGAACTTCCGGATCGTCTCGGCCGACACCGGCGGCCTGAGCCAGGACGCCAGCACGACCTCGCGGATGAGTTCCCCCCTCAGCTTCGACCGCCGGTCCGCGGGCAGCTCGTCGCCGGCATACATATATTGGTTGAGCTGTCCCCAGGTCATCTTTCGAGCCAGCGGGCTCGGCCGCGGCGTGACACACTCGGTGACGCCGATCGAGCCCGCTGCCACTCCGGCGAGCTTCCTCTTCAGAGCCTCGAGGTCGAACTCGTCCCGGAGGCAGGTCCGCCAGGTTTCGAGCAGGATCGGGAAATCCGTCAATCCCATGGCGGCCTGAAGAAGCTTCTGGGACCTCAGCCGGCTCATCCAGAGCGGCAGGCGCTCGCTCGCGCGGCTTCGGACGAGGAGCAGCGCCCGGCCGGCGTTCTCCCGGAAGCGGGCGCCGAAATAGCCCGAGCTTTCGAGCCTTTTTCGGAGCAGCGCCTCGATCGTCCCCTCGTTCACGAGTCCCATGAGCTCGTCGGCCGGGACATCGTGAGGCAACTGAAGAACGATCGAATCGTCGCCGGTATAGATCTCGAGCTTTTGGCCGTGGCGTTCCTCCCAGGCCGCGTCGAGCGCCAGGGCGAACGGCCGGTTGACCCGCCCGCCCCACAGGGTGTGGAGAATGATCTGGTTGCCGGGGTAGCCGTCGGGGCCCGTTTGCACATGCTCGACGACGATCCGGCTCGCGCCGGGAAGGGCCGCGCCGGTCTCGAGCTTCTGTCGCTTGAGATAGTCGACGAGCCGGTCGGCCGCTCCCCCATCCAGGCGATAGGCGCTTCCGAGCTCGGCCCGCCAGGCGGGGTCGTCGATCCGGCGGTCGGCCTCGTCCATAAAGGCCGCGATCCTGTCCGAGAGGTGCGCGTTCCGGTTGACGACCTCGCCCTTCCAGAAGGGCGCCTCGGCCGATTTGAGCCGCACCGGCAGGGCGAAGACCTCGTTGTGGGTGATCCGGCGGATCGTCCAGTATTGGGTGCCGAAGGCGAAGTTCTGGCCGGGTCTCGCCTCCCAGACGAACTCCTCGTCGAGCTCGCCGATCAGGGCCCCGGACTCTTCGTGCCGAAGATGGAAATAGCCGCGGTCGGGGATCGTCCCGCCCGACAGGAACAGGCTGAGGAGCGCCCCGGGACGGGCCGCGGCCGTGTTGTCGATCCGGTCGATCGAGACGCGCGGCTTGAGTTCGCGGATGCGCGTTCGGGCGTAGCGGCCGGCGAGCATCTGGAGGACGAGGTCGAACTGGGTCCGGCTCAGGGTGCGATAGGGCCGGCTCGTCCGGATGCGGTCGTAGAGAGCGTCGATGTCCCAGACCTCGGTGCCGACCATCGAAAGAAGGACCTGGGCCAGGACGTCGAGGGGATTTTCGATCAGGCACGTCGCCTCGATGTCGCCCTCGCAGATGGCCCGGACGATGACCGCCGACTCGACGATGTCCTGGTCATGCGTCGGGAAGAAGGTGCCGCGGCTGACGGCGCCGACCTGGTGGCCGGCCCGGCCGACCCTCTGGACGGCCGAAGCGATCGAGGGCGGCGACTGGACGAGAACGACCTCGTCGAGCGCGCCGACGTCGATCCCGAGCTCGAGGGAGTTGGTGGCGACGATGGCCTTGAGATCGCCGGACTTGAGCCGCGTTTCGACGTCGAGCCGCAGCTCCTTCGCGAGCGACCCGTGGTGGGAATACGCGAGCGGGGCGGGCTCGCCCGCGTTGATCCTGAACGCGAGCATCTCGGAGTCGCGGCGGCTGCGGACGAAGAAGAGCGAGGAGCGGTTCCGCTCGATGATACGGCGAAACTCGCGGACGAGCCGCGGCCAGAAGTCCTCTTCGGAGCGGTCCGCCGCGCCCGGCGCGCCGTCCTCCGGCCGGACGATCCTGAGGTCGTAGGCCTTGCTCTCGCCGGAGCGGATCATCGTGACGGGCCGCGGGACAAAGCGGGCTCCGCCGGCTTTCGGGCCGCCGGCCGATGCGCCGCTTCCGGCCGGCTCGAGCCGGAAGCCTCCGATGAACTCGGCCACGGCCTCCATCGGCCTGACGGTCGCCGACATGGCGATCCGCTGGAACTCGCCCGAGAGCGGCACCAGGCGATCGACCGCCGTGATCAGGTGGACCCCGCGCTTGTTGGACACGACCGTGTGGATCTCGTCCAGGATGACCGTGGCCAGCGAGTCGAGGACCGAGCGGCCGGACTTCGAGCTCAGCATCAGGTTGAGGCTCTCGGGCGTCGTGATCAGGATCTCGGGCGGCCGCCGGAGCATCCGCTGCCGGACGGACTGGGGCGTGTCGCCGCTTCGCGTCTCGACGCGGATCTCGGGAAAGGGCACGACGGCGGCGCGAAACGCCTCTTCGAGCCCCGCCAGAGGCGCGAGGAGGTTGCGCTGGATATCGTTGTTCAGGGCCTTGAGCGGGGACACATAGAGAACGCGGGTCCGGCCGCCCTTCCATTGGCCGGTGATCAAGCGGTCGAGCGCCCAGAGAAAGGCCGCCAGGGTCTTGCCGCTCCCGGTCGGAGCGGTGACCAGGACGTGCTCGCCGCGGGCGATCGCCGGCCAGGCCGCCGCCTGGGCGTCGGTTGGCGAGCCGACGCGCTCGCGGAACCATTTCGCCACGAGCGGATGGAAGAGGTCCAGGGAATCGATCATTGGCGCGGCGCTCATCTTTGAATATCCTATTATACACAGGCGCTCGGTCCCGCGTCGCGCGTGACTATGCTAGAATGACCTCACCGAGAGCACGCGGGGCGAGTCATGGAACCTCTTATCTTCACCGTGGCGATGGCCAAGGCCGGGGCCATCCTCGCCCTCAGCCTGGTCGTGTTCGCCATCGGCAAGAGCCCGCTCTTCCGGATGGACCGGGCCGGGGCGGCCATCGTCGGCGCGGCGCTCATGGTCGGCCTGGGCGTCATGACCATCGACGAGGCCGCCAAGGCCGTGGACGCCCGGACGATCGTGGTTCTGTTCTCCATGATGATCGTCGCCTCGAGCCTCAGGATCGCCGGCTTCTTCCACGTCCTCGGGGCCTTCCTGACAAAACGGCTCACGAGCAAGCGTCAGCTGCTTCTGGCGGTCATCCTGGCCGGCGGCCTGCTCTCGGCCTTCTTCATCAACGATATCGTCTGCCTGATGTTCACCCCGGTCGTCCTCGCGCTCTGTCATCGCCGGCGGCTGCCGCCAGTGCCCTTTCTCATCGGCCTGGCCACGGCCTCGAACATCGGCAGCGTCGGGACGCTCATCGGCAACCCCCAGAACATCCTGATCGGCAGCCTGTCGGGCATCTCCTTCGCCCGCTACATGCTCGTGGCCTTTCCGCTCGCGGTTTTCGGGCTCGCGGCGGACTACCTGTTCGTCTGCCGGGTCTTCAGGGCGGATTTGGCGGGTCCCCTGCCCGAGGCGGCCCCCGTGGCGGCCGCGCGGCACGTCTTTCTGATCAAAAAGAACGTCGCCGTCGTCATCCTGATCCTGGCCGGGTTCCTTCTGGGCGCCGAGGCGGCCATCGTCGCCGCGCTCGGGGCGGCCGTCTTGCTCGTCACCCGCCGGGTCAAGCCCGAGAAGGTCTACGCGGGCATCGACTTCAATCTGCTGGTCATCTTCGCCGGCCTGTTCGTCATCATCGGAGGGGTCGAGCAGAGCGGATTGATGGGCTGGCTGCTCGACCGCCTGCACGCGATCGATTTCAGGAGCTTTCCCGTCTTTGCCGGGATGACCGTCGTCCTGTCAAATATCGTAAGCAACGTCCCCGCCGTGCTTCTCTTGAAGTTCCTCGTGCCCGCGGGGGCCAGCCTCAACTGGTGGGCGGGCATGGCCGTGTTCAGCACCCTGGCCGGCAATCTGACGCTGGTCGGCTCAGTGGCCAACCTCATCGTCGTCGAGATCGCGCGCCGGGCCGGGGTCCGGGTCGGCTTCTTCGATTACTTCAAGGTCGGATTCCCGCTGACGGTCGCTCTGTGCCTGGTCAGCCTGGCGTATTTCCTCCTGCTCATCTAGCGCCGCCTCGGCTCGGGAATGATCCGGGCCGGCCCAAGGATCGGACCGGGATCACTGCTTGACGAATTCCACGCGCCGGTTCTGGGCCCGGCCTTGCGGCGTGTCGCTGGAATCCACCGGCTTGGTGGCCCCCAGGCCGGCGGTCGTCAGCCGCGAGGCGTCGATCTTGAACTGCGACACAAGGACCGCCTTGACGGCCTCGGCCCGCCGCTTCGACAGGTCGAGATTGTGCTCGGCGTTCCCCGCCGAATCGGTATGGCCCTCGACCAGGACCCTCAGCGCGGGATTGGCCTCCAGCCCCTTGGCGACCATCCGGAGGACCGGCGCCGATTCGGGCTTGATCTGGTCGCTGTCGGTATCGAACAAGATGCCGTGGGTGACATAGCGCCCCGAGGACGAGATGACCTGGCTGAAGTCCGGCGCCGATTCCGCGACGCGGAAGAACTGGAAGCCGACGTACCCCTCCCGGTCATTGTCGCCGGGCCCGTCCACACGCACTTCGATCTTGCCCATCTCCGGAAGCTGGATCTGGTTGACGTCCATGACCCGCTGGCCGTTGACATAATAGCGCATGCGGCCGTTCTGCAGCCACAGGGCCTGCTTGACGGGCTTGGTCCAGTCCATAGGGATCTGCTGGCTGGCAAGATCTTCGGACCCCTGGTCGCTCGTCTGCCGGATGGTCAGCGAGTAATTCGTATAGTTCACGCTGGTGAGGATGTCGAGAACGTCCTTCCCGGCCTTGTCATAGAAACTCCACGAAGCGCGGGCGCCGTGGCCCTTGTAGGCGACGTCGGTCTCCATGGTGAAATTGGCCGGCAGTCCGGTCACGTTGGGCGTCAGGATCATCCTTTGCGCGGTCATCGTCAGCTGCCGTATTCCGCCGCCGAGGCGAAGTTCGGCCGTCCCGCCCCGCACCTTCCAGTGCGGCGGCGGCTCGTCGCCCGCCATGTCCGAGAAATCGTCGTAGAGGATGACCTTGTCCCCCGGGACGAAATCGGACTTCACCGCGGCGAGATCGGGCTGGCCCGCCGCTGGAGCCGCCGGAACGGCGGCCTGTGGCGCGGCCGAGGCGGCGCCGGCGGCGGGAGCCGCGGCGGCTGCCGTCGACGGGTTCGGCGCGAGACTCGCGAGATCGGCGCCGCCTCGCGACTTGGCCAGCAGGGTGACCGTGCTGCCCGGCGCCAGGGCGAGGCTCGGACCGTCCGAGGAGAGATCGATCAGCATGATGGCCACCACGGCCTGGGACGCGGCGCTGACGGCGGAGCCCCGTCTCCCGCCCAACATGCCCCCGATGGCCGAGCCGACCCGGGCGGTCCCGGCCGCCTTCTCCGGATTGTTGCTCCTGCGGATGACGGTGCCGTTCTCGTCGACGTCGGCCTGGCCCCTGGAGTTGGCGATGGACCGGATCTCCGTGGCGATCGGGATGGCCTGGCCGCCGTGCCGCAGCGTCTCGAAGCTGAACCTCAGGACCGCCTTGCCGCCGCCCTGGCTCACGTTCGTGACCTTCCCTTCCACGATGTCGCCCTGCAAGCCCGCCGGACCGATCACCCGGCCGGACACCAGGTCTCCCCTATGACTCGTGCCGGTGCCCAGGGCGTTCATCAATTCCACCTGGAGTTCGATGTCCTGGGCTTGAGCGACCGAGACGAGCAACAACGCACAGGCCAGTCCTATCCACTTGAATCTCACGGTCTGCCTCCTTCTGAAGTCCGCGAAAGAACGTGCCTCGGAACGTGGGGACTATAGAAAAGTCGCCGCTTAAAGTCAATCGAGCGAACGGCGGCGTGCGCCGTCCGTCTTCTTCAGCGCCTCCACTCTCTTCCGGATCTCCGTCTGGTCCGGGCTGAGCTGGAGCGACTTCTCATAGGCCGCCAGGGCCTCCCCGGGCTTTCCAAGGCCCTCATAGCATTCCCCCGTGGCGTTGAGGAGCCCGGCATTGACGCCGTAATGGGCGATGGCCCTGTCGAGGAGCCCCACGGCCGTCTCGAACTCCTTGGCCCTCTTTCGGGCCTCGGCGGCCAGAACGAGCGTTTCGGCGGCCTTGAGAACGATCACGATCGGCGGATTGGCCGGCAGCTGCTGCACGTCGACGTTCAGAGGCGCTTGCGTTATCGTACACATCATAACGGGTCGAACCCCCCCGTTGTCAAGCTTTTTTTTGGAAATCGTCTTGACACGACCGGCCGTCGGCCCTATATGATAACGAACTGACTGTCCCCGCGGCCGGGGCGGCAAGGAGAACTCACATCGGCACGATCAAAACTATCGCCCAGCTGGCGGGCGTATCCATCGGCACGGTCGACCGGGTCCTTCACAAGCGCGGGCGCGTCTCCCCCGCGACCGAGAAGCGGGTCCTGGGCATCGTCAAGAAGCTCGCTTATAAGCCCAATATCTTCGCCCGGAATCTGAAGCTGGCCAAGACCTTCGTCTTCGGCGTCCTGATGCCGCAGCCGAACCAGGACAGCTCCTATTGGAGCCTCCCCCTCGGGGGCGTGGCCCGGGCCGAAGCCGAGCTCCATTCCCAGAAGGTCCGGGTCCTCCGGTTCTTCTATAACAAGCACTCCGAGGCCTCTTTTATCAGCGTCAGCCGCAAGGTCTCCGCCGCCTCTCTCGACGGCCTGCTCGTCGCCCCCGTCGCGACGCGGCCGTTCGAGAAGTTCCTCCGGAACCTGCCGCACGGCGTCCCCTGCGTGTTCTTCGATTCGTTCATCCCCGGGGTCGCCAATCTCTCGTCGATCGGTCAGGACTCCTTCCAGAGCGGCGTCCTCTCGGCCCGGCTGATGAAGATGCTGATCACGGAGCCCGGCCATATCGCCGTCATCCGCGTCCTGCCGAAGGACTTCCATATCGACGACCGGGTCAAGGGCTTCCTGTCCAAATGCCGGGAGTGCCCGCACCTGACGTCCGAGGTCTATGAGGCCGACGGGGACGGGGGACACAGCGGATCGGACAGGATCTTCTCCCAGATCTTCCGGCTCCATCCGGACCTCCGGGGCATCTTCGTGTCCAACGCGAGCACCCATCGGGCCGCCGCCTACGTCAAGTCCCGGGGCGCCGCCGGCCGGGTCCACGTCATCGGCTACGACCTCATCGACGAGAATGTCCGCTACCTGCGCGAGGGGGTCGTGGATTTCCTCATCAGCCAGCAGCCCGAGCGCCAGGGATACGAGGGCATCACGACGCTCTACCGCCACGTCGTCCTCAAGGAAGCGGTGCCGAAGAAGGTGACGGTTCAGATCGACATCACGACCTCGGAGAACGTGGACTTCTACCGCAGCTGAGGGGCGGCTCTCTCATAAACCTTTGCCCGGGACGGGCCGTTCAGGGGGACAGACATGAAGGACGTCATCATCGTCGGCGGCGGTGTCACGGGTGTGCTCTCGGCCTGGGAATTAGCCCGCGCCGGCCACACCGTCACCTTGGTCGAGGCCCGGACCCTGGGCAGCGGGGCGAGCTCCCGGTCGGCGGCCGGCATCCGGGCCCAGTTCGGCGTGCCCTCGACCGTCCGCGGTCTCGTTTACGCCGAGCGCTTTTACGGGGACTGGACCGGGCGATTTCCGCAGAGCCAGCCCTGCTTCAGGCAGAACGGCTACCTCTTTCTCAGGAACTACGCGGCGGATCCCGACGCGGTCCGCGAAACGGTGGAGCTTCAGCGCGCCGCCGGGCTGGCCGAGGTCGAGCTCCTCGACAAGGCCGAAGTCGACGAACGCTGGCCTTACCTCGATACGACCGGAGTGGCCTCGGCGACCTGGTGCCCGCGGGACGGGTTCCTTTTTCCGGCCATCATTTACCAGGACGGGGCCGAGGCCGCCCGGGCCCTCGGCGCGACCATCGTCCAGAACGATCCCGTCGTCGGCGCGGTGACGTCCGGCGCTCGCGCCGCGGCCGTGCGGCTGGCCTCCGGCCGGCGGATCGAGGGCGAGGTCTTCGTCAACGCGACGGGTTTCCTGGCCAACGCGACCTCGAAGCTCTTTGGCGGGCGGGAGCTGCCGATCAAGGTCGAGCGCCGCTACCTCTACTTCCTCGCCGGGCTCAAGGCCGATAGCGACTGGGGCCTCGGGCTCGAGGAGTTCCCCGGCCTTCCGATGATCGTCACCCCTACGGGGGCCTACGCCCGGCCCGAGAACGCCCAGCTCCTGATGGGCTGGCTGCAGTTCGCCCGGCCCGCCGTCGCCACGTTCGACAACCAGGACGAGGTCGAGCCGGGATTCGGCCTCGGCCTCGGCGAGTACGGGCCGGCGGTGCGCAAGGAGATCGGTCAGGCGCTGCCCGCGGTCCAGGACATGGGGAAGCTCATCGCGGTCACAACCGGTTTTTATGACACGACGCCCGACCACAATCCCCTCTTCGGCTACGACGGGAAGATCGAGAACCTCGTTCACGCCGTCGGGCTGAGCGGCCACGGTCTGATGCACGCCCCCTTCTCGGCGCTGATCGTGGCCGAGCTCGTCGGCCGGGGCCGGGACGTCGATTCGCTCGAGCTTCCGCTCGGTCTGGGTCCGGTCGATCTGGGGCTCTACGCGCTGGACAGAGCCTTCGTCCGGCCCGAGGGCATGGTCATCTAGGGGGCAATCTCATCCAGATCACGCAGCTGATGCGAAGGTAGGGCGGACGTAGCCGACGCTCTATTCCCCGCACATCTCGGCGATGAGCCTCCGGAGGGCGGCGGCCTCGGATTCGGAGAGGGAGCCCAGGCTTGCGCCGAGGCGAGCCTTGCTGACCGTCCTGATCTGATCGACCGCGATCTCGGCCATCCGGCCGGAGCAGCGGACGGCCATCCGGCATCGCCATGTCGGATGAAGCCGGCTGGTGATAGGGCAGATCGTGACCGTTTCAAGCCGTTCGTTGAGTTCGTCCAGACTGACGATGACGACGGGCCTGGACTTGGCCATCTCGGCCCCACGGACAGGCTCGAGATCCGCCCAACGGATGTCATACCGCTTGACGGTCCCGGCGTGCGGGGCGCGCTTGCGCCCATAGGCGGTCTTTTTCTCAGCGACCTTCCTTTTTTTTGATGACACCCATGGGACCGTGTCCAAGCCGTCGGCATCGAGGACGTCCCATGCCCTCCAATCTTCGCGGGCCGCCGCCATGTCGCTGGCCGTGTCCGCCCAAGAGAGCTTGGCCGGGTCCCCGGCAGTCGGTCGGAGAAGGATCCCCTCGGATCGTTCCTCCATGATCAGGGAGGATCCGACGGCATAGTGCCTCAATGAGGAGGCGGGCAAGCGGACTCCCCGGGAGTTCCCGATCCTGGCGACCTTGAGTTCTTTCGTCTTCACGTCCGGTTCTCCTCGTGACCTATCTGGCTCCCTTTAAATGTTATTACTGTAATTACTCTTGAGAGATATGTCAAGATCCAATCAGAACAATGCTTGACCCATTCCTAGGCAAGGCTAGCTTGGCTGTAAGTCCAAATCAGGGGACGCGGGTTGAGACGATCGGCGGATGAGGCCCCTCAGCTCTCCCTGAC
>CAVULT010000003.1:0-41281 GCA_963742235.1 Candidatus Aminicenantota bacterium
GATCGCCTCCTGAGGAGCGGCGAGAAGCCGCCCGCGAAACCGGCCAGGAGCGACGGGGGGACCAGGCTCCGGCGGAGGTTGTCGAGGATCTTCCACCGCGAGAGCGCCGTCAACCGGTTCCGGGTCCGGCGCCCCGTGGCGTCCCTGACCCAAGGAAGGACCCAACCCATGATCTGCCAATCCCTGCTCGTCAAGCGGCGCCGGCGCTCGGCTTCGGCGATATAGGAGGCAGGCACGTCCTCGATGAATTCGACGTCGGTGACGAGGGCCGAACGGGCATAACAACCTTCGATCAGGTCATGGCTCAGGATGAGATTCTCGGGGAATCTCCCCGCCGTCGCGCTCGTGAAGTCGTCGACATCGTAGATCCCCTTGCCGCAATAGCTGCCTTCACCGAACAGGTCCTGGTAGATGTCGCTCACTTCGCGCGTGTAGGGGTCGATGCCCGCGTCCCCGGCCGTCAATCGGGCGTAGATCGAGCGGTTGGCCGAGGTCAGCCTGACCGAGATCCTGGGCTGGAGGACGGCATGGCCCCGCACGACCCGCCCCTTCGCCGCGTCGTAGACCGGGCGGTTCAAGGGATGGGCCATCGTCGCCGCGAGCTTGGCCCCGGTCTCCCGAGCCAGGTGCGTATCACGATCGAGCGAGATGACATACCGGATCGTGGGCAGAAGGGCCCGGTCCCCGACGATCTCCTGAAACGGCTCGACCGGACCGCCCCGCAGCAAGCTGTTGAACTGTTCGAGCTTGCCGCGCTTGCGTTCATAGCCCATCCAGATCCGCTCGTGGGGATTCCAGGCGCGTTTCCTGTGAAAGAGGAAAAACACACAGGAGCGACCGTCCGACCCCTCGTACTTCTTATTGAGCGCCTGAACGCCGTTCCGGGCCAGGCCGAGAAGCTCGACGTCGTCCGGCATGTCCTGCCGGGCCGCATCGGGGAAATCCGTAAGAAGCCCGAAGAAGAGGTTTTGATCGCGATTCCCCAGATAGCGTATCTCGAGATCCTCGAGGAGCTTGGAGACTTCCGAAGGGCCCGTCAGCATACTGGGGACGACGGCCATGGTGCGGTGCTCGAGGGGAATGCCGTCCGTGAAGTCCATCCGCGGCAGCATCCTCGGGCGCGTCAGCTTGAGGGCGACGAGATTCGTCAACGACACGGCCGCCGAGGAGCCGGCGACAAAAGCGGCTGCGGTGAGGAGCGCCAGGAGAAGGCCGTCCATCCCCGCCTGTCGAGCCGGGATGGCCAACGCGGCCGCCGCCGCGCCCGAGAGGACCGCGACCGGTCCTGCATACCAGACAAGGGCGATCGGCTTCGCCGGCCCGGCCATCAGGCGGCCGAAAACGCCGCGTCTGCCGACCGTCTCGTCAAGGGCGCGCCGACCCTCGCCGATGAGGTAATAACCCACGTGGGCCTGTCTCGGAGCGCCAGGGTGCGCCTTTCGCGCTTCCGCCGCGAGACGGACGGCCGCGGCGGCCACGCCGTCCTCGGTGGCCGGGCTGTGCGCCGCGATGTCCTCGACGACATGCCTGTAGCGGTCCCGGGTTTCGAATTCCTGGCCGGCATAGGCGCCGAGCGGGTCCTCACGGAGGATCCTCTCGGTCACGCTCAGGCTTTCGACGAACTCCCGCCAGTTCATGGCACCGAGGAAACGCAGGCTGCCGATATTGTTGGCCACGGATACTTGATGCGCCGCCTGGTCGTGGCTGTCGGCCCTGAGGATCTGATCGGTCGTCAGCCCCAGGTCCGACAGCTCATGTTCGAGCCAGCTGAGGATGACCTCGAGTGCCGGACCACGCCCCTGCAGCCTGCTATAGAACTCCTGGACGAATGCCGGACTCATCGGCGGTTGCGATCGGTCGAGGTCGGCGAGGACCTGGATGAGGTTCCGAGGCTCTCTCTCGGCCGTCCGGATGATGCGCACGGCCCAGGACAGAGCCAGGTCCCTGTGACGGCGGCGCGAGGCGATGATGTCCGCGATGCGCCTCAGGTTCTCGACGAGCGCCAGCCGCAGCATGATCGGGAAGGCCCAGAGCTCGCCAAGTTTCAGCGGCGTCACCTGCTGGTATGCGTCGACAAAGGCCACGGCGCTCTCCGCATCGACTCGGCCGTCGACATGGGAGATAAGCTCGAGGGCTATGTCATAGACGCGCGGCCGGCCCTCGGAGCCCTTGTTCTTGAGGCTCGGCAGCTTGCGGATATAGGCGCGCGGCAGATGGAGCCGGGCGATGCGGATCTGCTGTTCAAGGAGATAATTGTTGTCGATGAACCACTCGGCGGCGGACGCGATGCGCAGGCCCTCGGCCGCGGCCCGCGCCAGGAAGTCGTGGATCTCGCGAAGCTTTCGCTCATTCTCGCCGAGTCGCGCAAGGAGGGTGCTCCGGCCGCCACGGGGATCGACCTTCTGCCAGTTCGCCAGCTCGCGGGCATGATTGCGCAGCTGTTCGAGGTTCAGCAGCTCGTAATGGAAGGGCGATTCATGCATGCCCTCCTGAAGAGGACTACGCCGGAGATCCCTCTCGGTTCTTAGGGCGCGAAAATTCAATCTGCGGCCTTTCGGTATTTGCTCGGAAGCCTGCAGGCCTACCCCCGGCCTGGCTTATGAGGTCTTTTCCCATGCAATTTTCATGCCACGGCACCGTATCCCCTTGTCATGGCGACGATCGGCCGAAAGGGTCGCCCCGCCCTGGAATTCGTCAGGGGCGGAGACGGCGCGCCGGCCCTGGCCCGAAAAGCCCGGACCGCCCCCCGGAGTATCGCCTGCCGGGATTCCTTTATCGGAAGACAGGACGGACCCCCGGGCCCGGTCCATGATGAGCTTTATGCTGGAAGCGGGCTCTTCGATCCCTCGGCTCGGCTCAGGCCGGGCCCCACTTCATCAGGACAGGCGGGATGAGGGCCAGGGCGGCGAACAGGACCCAGAGGATGAGCAGGGGCACGAGCCAGCGGGCCCACTTCTCCCATCTCAGCCCGGCCAGGGCGAGGACGCCCATGGTTACGCCCGATGTCGGCAGGATCGGGTTGATGTACTCGGCCAGCTGAAAGGCGAAGACGGAGGTCTGCCGGGTGATCCCGACGAGGTCGCCGAGCGGGGCCATGATGGGGATGGTCAGCGCCGCCTGGGCCGTGCCGGAGTGGACGAAGAAGTTGATGACGCACTGGGAGACGAACATGATCTGGGCCGAGATGACCGGGTTGAATTGGGAGATGGCCCCGGCCATGCCGGCCAGGATCGTGTCCAGGATCTTGCCGTCCTGGGCCACGATGAGGATGGCCCGGGCCGCGCCGATGATCAAGGCGGCGTTGATCATGTCCTTGGCCCCGTCGACGAAGGCCTTGCCGAACACGTCTCCCTTGAGCCCCCCGACGAGTCCGGCCAGGATGCCCATGGCCAGGAAGACGCCGCCGATCTCATTGATGTACCACTTCTGGCCGAAGGCGCCGAGGATGCCGAAGACCATGACGACAAAGCCGGCAAGAAAGACGAAGAGCACGGCTCCTTGGCGGGTCGTGAGGGCCACTCGTTCGAGGACGGGCTTGTCGACGCTGAGCCGCTTCCTCTTTTCCTGATCTTCGTCGTAGGTCGGGCTGAGAGACGGGTTCTTGTGGATCCGGGCCGCATAGCGCATGACGACGGCGATGGCGATGGCCGTCCCGCAGGCCCAGACGATGAGCCGGTAGCCAAGTCCCGAATACATGGGCAGGCCGGCGATGCCCTGGGCGATGCCGACGGTAAAGGGGTTGAAGAACGCGCCGGCGAATCCGGCCGCGGCCCCGAGAAAGGGCATGGCCACGCCGACGATCGTGTCGTAGCCGAGCGACAGCGCCAGCGGCACGAAGATGAGGATGAAGGGCATCGTCTCTTCGCACATGCCCCAGACGCCGCCCCCCAGCGAGAAGATGAGCATGATCACGGGGATGAGCAGGACGCGCAGGGCCTTTCTCCGGCCGAAGGCGAAGGTGATGTTGCGGATGACGGCGGCGATGGCCCCCGTCTGCTGGATGACGTTGAAGGCCCCGCCGACGATGAGGAGAATGGCGATGATGGCCGAGGCATCGATGAAGCCGCGGGTGGGCGAAACGAGGAGCCCGCCGAGCCCCTGGGGCTGGCTGGCCATGCGATGGTAGGAGCCGGCCACCGGCACCGTCCGGCCCTCCTTGACCACGCGCTGGTATTCGCCTCCCGGGACGACCCAGGTCGCGATCACGGTCAGAAGGACCATGACATAGATGAGGATCAGCGTGTGGGGCAGGCGAAGTGGCTTGGACTTCACTTCGACGGCTCCTCGACGCGCCCGGAGGCGATGTCGTAGACGTCCCCGGGGAGCAGGACCTGCATCGTCAGGCCGTGGCCGCCGAGACGGCCGTCGGGGAGCCTGGCCGTCTTCGCGCGCCTCGCGTCGTAGATGATGACCTGGGACTCGCCCAGGACCTCGTACTTGCCGTCGGGACGGACGAGGACGGCCGTCGATTCATCGATCCCGACGCCGACGAGAGTCGGGTTCTGGAGGACGACGGCGACCAGGCGATTGCTCCTCCGGCGGACGACGAAGTGCTGGTCGATGACGGCGTTCTTGACGAAGCCGAAGCCTTCGGTGTGTTCGACATCGTCAGCCAGGATCACTTCCCAGGTCCCCTCCTGGTTGTTGGTCCGCTTCTCGTTGCCGGTGATCATGAACTCGCTTTGGACCGCCGCGCCTGCGCTCGTTCCGCCGATGACGCCGCCCTTCTCGTAGATCTCGCGGATGCGGGCCAAGACCGGGGTGCCGAGCAGGACGGCTGTCAGCAGCGCCTGATCCCCCCCGGTGAAAAAGACGCCGCCGGCGCCGTCGAGGATCTTGGGCTTGTCCGGCTGCAAGGCCTCTTCCCGGGTGAGATGATAGACGGCCACGTCCTTGACGCCGTAACGCTCGTATTCGGCCAGGGTCGACTGCCGGACTTCGTCGGGCACGGTCGTGGCCATGGTGAAGACGACGATCTTGCCGGTGTCGAAGGCCTTGGCCAGGGTGATGAAACGCCGCATCAGGGGCTCGTCGCGCTCGCCGCCGCCGATGATGAAGAGATGGCCCTTGGGCCCCGGCGCCGCCGGGGTTTTCGGAGAGCAGGCCGGCACGGCGAGGGCGACGAGGACGATCATGAGCAAGGGGGCGATCAGGTTCTTTTTCAAGCTCTTCCTCCGGTTGAAGGACGACTTACGGAGCCCTATCTTACCAAAAACGATTCGGGCCTGTCGCCCGAAAATTATCGGATCATCTCCCGATTCCGGGAGATCCATCTCTTCCGCTCCGCTCGTCAAAAGGCGATCGCCAGCGTCAGCGGCTTGCCCGGCTCGACCCGGACGGGCTTCGTCCAGAGGACCCGGATCGTCGCGCCCTCCCTGCGGACCGAGGCCGCGGCCGGGACGCCGGCGATTGAGGGCTTGACCGAACGGACGCCTTTCCCGGCGTTCGCCGGCGGGAGGACGAAGTCGAGCTCTTTGAGGTCGAGCGCTCCTCCTCCGGCCTCGAGGGCAACGGTCATGCCCCTCCCCGGCTCCGCCTTTTGGGCATAGGTCCCCCAGCCGGACCCGGCCGTCCAGACCGTCCGGAAATCGTCCGCGTTCATCTTCGGCTCGAAGCCGATCCTCATCTCGGGGCCCGAATAGGCCTGGCCCGAAAGCGCCAGCAGGACGCCCCAGGACGACATGGCCCGGGCATAATGATGGCCGCATTCGACCTCGTTCCAGGGGTTGCGCCGGAAGCCGTCGTAGCGGTCGCGGACGGCCTTGACGACGCTCAGCCCCTCCTCGAGAAGCCCCTCGTAGATAAGGTGCGAGGCGACCTGGTACTCGACGCCCGTCCAGACCTCGTCGGAGTACGGGAAGGGAAGCGGCGGCCGTCCGCCCTTCGGCCACGAACAGAGAAGAAGGCCTTTCTCGTCGTTCAGGGCGTAGGTCCGCTGGACATTGGAGAAGTTCCTGAAGTCTTCGAGGAAATTGTATTTGAAGATGGACCTGAGGGACGATTGGATCCGCTCGGCCGGGAGGTAGCGGCCGAGGCCCGAGACCATGCCCAGCCATTGGCCGAGAAGCATGTCGGAAAGGCAGCCCTCGCCGTACTGGTATTTCTTTTCCATGACCTGGGCGTACTTCTGGACGTAGTATTCGCCGTTCCAGAGAGTGCTGTCGTAGGCCGCCCGGCCCTTGTCGAACATGGCCAGGTAGGCCTTGGCCGAAGCGACGTCGCCCACGGCGGCGGCCATGGCCGCGCCGGCTTTGAGAGCGCCGATGTAGAACCCGCCCATCATGCTGTTCGGGCCGAAGAACTCGATGTCGTAGGTGTTGTGCTGCTCGCCCTCGATCAGCCCGTCGCGGTCGGCGTCCCACGATGTCCAGGCGTAATCGAGCGCCTTCCTGGCCTGCGGCCAGAGCTTTTTGAGCCAGGCCGTGTCGCCCGAGATCTGCCAATCGCGGTAAAGGCTGATGATGCGGCCCAGCTGGCCGTCGGCGGCCGGCTTGAAGTCCCACAGGACGCCGCTCCCGAGCGGCAGCGACGTGCGGAACATCATGGCCCCGTCCGGCTTGACGTTGTTGAGGAAATCCGTCTCACGCATCGTCCGCTCGAGCGAAGGGAAGAGGAAGGCCAGCGACTGGGCGTAGTTCCAGACGTGGGCGCAGTTGAGCGGACAGCAGCCGCCCTGGTCGCCGCAGCCCTCGAAGCCGAAGTAGTTCCCGCCTTCGAGCCGGAAGCCGGTCGTCGTCCGGATGATCGAGGCCTGGCTCGAAACGGCGTCAAGGACGTAGGGCGGCAGGGTCGACCCGAAGAACGCGTCGTGGAAGGCGCGGCTTTCCGTCTCGAGGCGGCCGAGGTTGGCTTGAAGGTACTCGGCGGCGGCCCAGGCGTCGGGGTGCTTGGCGGCGTAGTGATTCTTGAAGATGCGGCCGCGCTGCGCGGGCACGACGTCGAAATAATTGATGACATTGGGGAAATTCCAGGACAGGATGAAGGGCAGCACGACCTCCTCGCCGGGGCCGACCGTGGCCATAAGCCCGAGCGTGCCGACGTCGGTCTGCTTGTCGGGCGAGGGAGAGACCTCGGCCAGGTCCTGGAGCTTGCCGTCGGCGCGGAAGTCGTCCCAGAAGATCTGAAGATCGTCCCACCAGTCGCCGCGGACCCAGTGGGTGAGATAGGTGACCTCGGGCCAGGGCGTCGCGAGCGCCATCGTTCCAAAGGCCGCCTCCTCGGGCTTGACCTTGCGCGAGGACATGGCCAGGCCCCGGAGTGCGGGGGTCTTCCTGATCTCATTGACGTTCTGGCCGAACTTGTCGTTGCCGAGGCCGTCGACTTGTCCGACGCCGTCGTAGCCGATCGGGTTGATGATCGAGCCGGCGATGGTGATCTTGGCCGGGGCGGAGCCCGTGTTCTTGACCCGATAGCGAAGGATGAAGGCCGGGATGCCGGAGTCGTCGGGCTCCAGCGGGACGAGCGGATTGAAGGCCTCGAGCCGGACCTCGAGCGGGACCTGGCTGTCGGAGAGCTCGACTTCGGCGAAGGGGTATTCGCCCTTGAACCGGGCTTTCTCCATGCGCGGCAGGCCGGGCACGAAGACGCGGCTGAAGCCGAAGCCGGTCGTGAAGGGCGGCTCGACCGGACCTTCGAGGACGCGGACGAGCTTCGTCCCGGATTGTTCGACGTACATGGCGAAGAAGGTGAAGGGCATGTGGACGCCCTTGCCGGGCCGGTTGAAGATCTCCCAATCACGGAGGTTGCCGCGGCCGCCGAGCGAGATCGTCCCCGTGCCGATGCCGCCGAGCGGGAAGGCGACCTCGTTGAGGGTCCGCCCTTCGAACGTGCGGACCGGCCCGGGGCGGAAGAGCTCGTCCTTTGAATAAGGGCTCGAATCGGAGCCCGCGGCGATGCCGGAAAGACTCAGGACAAGGAGCAAGGTCAGTCCGAAGCGGGTTGTTTGATAGGGGCGCACGGTCCCTCCTCTCTGAGGATTCTCCTGCGGGAGGCCAGGGGGAAGCACTGAGCACCTTAGTAACGGAAGCGGCGGCGAAAGTCAATCCTCGAGACGATCAGCCGGTGATGGATCTTCCGCGCCGCTCGAGAAGCTTCTCGATCTTCTTCTCCATATCGCCGTAATGGGTGCCCTGCCAGAAAACGCGGTCGCAGCCGGGGCATATGGCGAACGAGGCGGCGTGCTCGCAAACGAACGGGGTGACGAGGTTCCTGGCCCGTTCGCGGCTCAAGGGCTTGAGCGGGAGATTGCAGGCGATGCAGCGCGAGTTCGGCCGGACCTTGTCCCAGAGCTCGAATTCGTCGAGGATCTGGACGATCTGATCCTCCCAGTCGTCGCTGCGGATGAAGAGGCGGTTGGGGCGCTTGGCCGTCCGCTCGATGAGCCCCGTGTCCCGGGTGAGAAGGATGCGCCCGTCGCGCCGGGCGATGGCGACGAGATCCGGGTCCTCGGCCTTGGAGAAGTAGAGGACGTCGAAGCCGAGGATCCTGAGCCACTTGGCCAGCCGGCCGAGCATGCAGTCGGCGATGAACGTCATGGGGCGCCCCTAAGGGAGCCCTAGAGGCCGAGGAATTGGACGGCCAGGCCGGAGATGAAGATCACCAGGCCGGCCAGGGCGTGGGAATAGCGCTCGAGCTTGCCCAACCGGACGAAGCTCACCCCGAGCGACGCGGCGGCGATGATGATGAGCATGGTCGCGATCGTCACGACGCCGAAGGCCGCGGCGACAAGGACGACCCCGGCGGTGCTGTGACGGGCGGCGGGGTACATGACCAGGGGGATGAGCGGCTCGCAGGGGCCGAAGATGAAGATGGTGAACAGGACCCAGGGCGTGATGTTGGCTTTCTTCGGGACCTCGCCGTGGGGATGGGCATGCTCGGCGAGCTCATGGGTGTGAGTGTGGGCGTGCTGGTGGACATGCTCGTGGTCGGGGTCGTGGGGCCCTTCGTCCGGCCCGTGGGGATGGACTTGAGCGTCCTCGTGGTCGTGGAGATGGGTATGAACATGGGGCTTGCCCCTCCAGGCCCAGCGCATGCCCCAGACGAAATAGGCGAAGCCGAAGCCGATGAGAAGCCAGGCCGCGATCCCGCCGCGGGCCGACTCGACGCCCTCGAGCTTGGCCACGGCGATCCCGAGGGCGATGCCCACGAAGCCGAGGACGACCGAGCTCAGGATGTGGCCGAGACCGGCCAGGAAAGAGACAAAGAGGGTCTTGCGCAGGGTCCAGTTCCGGGCTCGGCCGATGACGATGAACGGGAGATAGTGATCGGGGCCGATGACGGTGTGGACGAGGCCGAGGGTCGCCGCCGTGCCGGCCAGCATCCAGATCTCCCGGCTGATCATCGTCCCTCCGCGATCCGCTTTGGGGACATGTCCCTCGGCTACGCGTCCCCCGATACCCGTTCTGCCCGCTTTGGGGAAATGTACCTCGGGTACGTGTCCCCCGATACGCGGACAGGCCGGGCACAGGCAAAAAAATGGTGGACGGTAGGAGACTCGAACTCCCGACCTCAGCGTTGCGAACGCCGCGCTCTCCCAACTGAGCTAACCGCCCACACGACGGGCGCCAGGCCCGAAAGGCCACATATATTTACCACGAATCGGGCTTTTTTTCTATTGTCTCCGCCCGCGGGCTGGCATAGAATCCCCCGAGGAGAGTTCGCCATGCTCAAGACGCTCGTCGTCCTTCTTCTAATCGCCGGCGCGGGCTATTTCGTCTATCAGCAGGTGGGACGGACGCCGTCCGACGAGGAAATGCTGGTGACGCACCTCGGCGAGCGCTACGCCGTCGCCATCAACAGGTTCCTGAGCGCCGCCGGGCGGGCGGGCATGAGCAGCATGGACTCGACCTTCGACAGCGAAACGGCCGTCACCCAGATCCAGAAGATCCAGTCCGAGCTGGCCGAGCTCCAAAAGGAGCTGACCGACGCGAGGGCCATCCGCGAGGCCGAAAAGCTGTCGGAGAAGATCGAGGCGTTCTGCAAGAAGAACGAGATCATCCGGCCTTGACGATCCAGCTTTTCGGAAAAGCCGCCCGCGCCGGACGCCTCGTGCGCCGGCATGAGCGCGCGCGCCTGGAAGCCGTCGTCGAGAGGACGGCACAGGGATATCTCGTCCGGGGCACGGTCACGGGCCGCCCGGGACGGATCGAGGTTTTCCGGACCTCCGCCCCACGCGAATTCCTCCTCAACAACTGGCAATCCTGGGGACCGATGCAGCGGGTCAGCCCGGCGACGCGCTTCCCCGAGCTCGAGGCCCTCGTTCGCGGCCGCAGCCCTCATCACTTCTCGCCTCTTCCGGACGAGCTGCTGCGCGGACCGGTCAGCGACTATCTGGCCGCGTGGGACGGCGGCCTGGCCGGTTTCCTGACGTCGCGCATCGGCCATCCCTTCTTCACGGTCGAGGGCGGCGACCTTGTCGGCTGGATCGATTATTTCGAGGCCGAGTTCGAGGACCCGGTCGCGATCGAGCCCCTGGTCGTTCTCTGCGGCGGCGCCGTCGAGGGGCTCCTCGAAAGGTACGGCCGCCTCGTCAAGCGGGACCATCGCGTCCGGATCAACGCCTGGAACCCGGTCGGGTGGTGCAGCTGGTATCACTATTTCGGCCGGCTCGGCTGGCCGGACGTTCTCGAGAACCTCGAGAGCGCCGCCGGGGACCGGCGATCATTCCCGTTCGATGTCTTCCAGGTCGACGACGGATACGAAACCGACGTCGGCGACTGGCTGGCGGCCAAACCGGGTTATCCCGGGCTCGGCGGGATGGCCGAGGCCATAAACGGGCGGGGGTTCCGGGCCGGGATCTGGGCCGCCCCGTTCAGCGCCTCCGAGACGTCGAGGCTGTTCGCCGATCATCCCGGCTGGATGGTTTCCGAGGGCGGCCGCCCCAAGCCCTGTTACAAGGGCTGGGGAACGATGATCTACGCCTTGGACACGACGAATCCGGAAGTCAAGGAGTGGCTCGAGGCGACGTTCAGGGCGCTGAGGAAGGCGGGCTTCTCGTACCTCAAGATCGATTTCCTGTTCGCCGGGGCCATGGCCGGCGCCAGGAGGAAAAACGTCACCCCGATACAGGCTTATCGGGAAGGCCTTCGCGTTATCAGGAGGGCGGCCGGGAGGGATTTTGTCCTCGGCTGCGGGGCTCCGCTTCTGCCTTCGGTCGGCCTCGTCGACGGCATGCGCATCGGGGAGGATACGGCTCCGAATTGGAGGACCAAGCCGTCCGGCTTTCAGGGGCCGAATGCCTATTTCTCTCTGAAGAACGCCCTGATGCGCCAGTTCATGCACCGCGCCTTCTGGCTCAACGACCCCGATTGTCTGCTCCTCCGGGACCGGGAGACCGAGCTAACGAGGGGCGAGCGCGAGCTCTATGCCTTGACGGCCGGAGCTCTCGACAACATGATCATCGACAGCGATAGGCTCTCCTTCCTCGGCCCGGCCGAAAAAGGCCTGCTCGGGCAGGCCTTGGGACTCAGAGGCGGAAGAGCCAGGGTTGGCGGGCTCTTGGGGGAATTCGGGGAGGACGTCTATCTCATCGACTCGAGGCGCGCAGGGGGCGAAAACGTTCGCCTGGCGGTGAACCTGTCGGATGTGTCGGGATCGATCCGGGGCCGGATGATCGCTCCCCGGTCGGCGCTCAGAATAGAATCATAAAAAAAGCCCCCTTTTGCTCCGCTCACCTTTTTGGGGGCCCGAGAACCGCACCTTCTTTGTTCCCGCACGTTGAAAATAGCCCATCGACAGGGGAAGTCAATAGAATTCCGGGGGATGTCCTATTATGTCAGTATATGTCACGTCAGGGGCAGGGGCCGCTGGTCAGAGCAGACGGACTTCGTGCCGGCCGCGGACCACTTCGCCTATGGTCCAGCCCTTGAAACCAAGGCCGGCGAAGCTCGAAATGGTCCGGTCCGCGTCAGCCGCGCGGACGACCAGGGCCATGCCGATGCCCATGTTCAGCGTCCGGAACATCTCCCTCTCTTCGACCCGGCCCGCCCGTTGGATCCTGTCGAAGATGGGGGGAATGGGCCAGGAGCCCTTCTCGACCCGGACGCCGAAACCCTCGGGGATGACCCGTGGGATATTGTCGTAGAAGCCGCCGCCGGTGATATGGGCCATGGATTTGATGCGGACCGTCTTGAGGACCTCGAGGATGGCGGAACAATAGATCCGCGTCGGCCGGAGGAGCACCCGCCAGAGGCCGCCCTTGATATCCGCGGCCGTAAAGACCTTGCGGGCCAGGGAATAGCCGTTGCTGTGGAGCCCGCTCGATGCCAGGCCGATGACGGCATCCCCGGGCCGGCAGGCGCGGCCGTCGATGATCTTC
Organism: Candidatus Aminicenantota bacterium; assembly: GCA_963742235.1. GTDB lineage: Bacteria > Acidobacteriota > Aminicenantia > Aminicenantales > Saccharicenantaceae > RBG-16-66-30. Next base: position 12,317 of record CAVULT010000003.1, read on the forward strand.
GGCTCGTCCACGAGCCCGACGCAGAATCCGGCCAGGTCCCACTTGCCGGGGCCGTAGAGGCCGGGAAGCTCGGCCGTCTCTCCCCCGACGAGGGCGCAGCCGGCCTCGCGGCAGCCGCGGACGACGCCCTTGACGACGTCGGCCAGCATGGACGGCACGACCTTGCCCACGGCGATGTAGTCCAGGAAAAAGAGCGGTTCGGCCCCGAGCACGACGACATCGTCGACGGACATGGCCACGAGATCGACGCCGACCGTGTCGTACTTCTTGACCATATCGGCGATGAGGAGCTTGGTCCCGACGCCATCCGTCGAGGAGACAAACACCGGCTTCTTCATCCCGGCGAGCCGGGGCCGGAACAGGCCCGAGAAGCCGCCGATCCCGCCCAGGACCTCCGGCCGCCGGGTCCTCCTGACGAGCGGCTTGATCAGCCCGATGAAGCGGTCGGCGGCATCGATGTCGACGCCGGCTTTCTTGTAGGTCACTCGGGGCATGCGTTTCTTATAGCATAAGAGGGGGGGCAAACGAAAGAAGGGGTCAAACCTACGCGATGCCAGTAATAAACTGGCATCGCGTAGGTTTGACCCCTTCTTGGCCCGGGTGTAACCTTTTGTCCAAAGGGCGGTATTTACCCATGAACGCCGATCATCCAAGGACAAAGAAGACCGGACGCATGTCACCGACCGACAATGAGCTGATGGAAGCCGTCAGGGACGGCCGCGTCGAGAAGCTGGCCGTCCTGTTCGAGAGATACCAGACCATGCTCTACAACTTCTTCCTCCGCCTGACGGGCAACCGGGCCGCGAGCGAGGATCTCGTCCAGGAGGTCTTCGTCCGCGTCCTCAAGTACCGGGCCGGCTACCTGGGCGAGAGCCGGTTCAACGTCTGGCTCTTCCAGATCGCGCGCAACGCCCACATCGATCATCTGAGGAAGCAGAAGCCGGCGCTCTCCCTCGACGAGCAATATGCGGAGACGCCCAGCCGCGAGCCCCGGCCCGATGCCGCCTACGAAACCGACCGGGAGGCGGAGCTCGTGCGCCGCGCCCTCGACCGCCTGCCCGTCCAGAAACGGGAAATCCTCGTCCTTTTCCGCTTCCAGAACCTCAAGCTCCGGGAGATCGCAGAGCTCACGGGAGTCCAGGTGGGGACCGTCAAGGCCCAGGTCCACCGGGCCCTCAAGGACCTCAGCCGCATCTACCTCGAGCTCCAGGGAGGAGACGTGTCATGACCTGCGAAAAAACCCAGGAGAAGTTCGCCGATTATCTCACCGGGGACCTGGACGAGACGGGCCGCGGCGAGGTGAGGACGCACATCCTCGACTGCGCGGCCTGCCGCGAAGACCTCGAGGACCTGACCGTCGTCTGGGCCAAGCTCGGCGTCCTGCCCGAGGAACAGCCCGGCGGCGCCGTCCGCAACCGTTTCTATGCCATGCTCGAGGACGCCAAGGGCAGGATCGAAGCCGAGAGGAAGCTCGCTCAGCCCGTCCGGCCCCGCTGGACCGACTGGTTCACTTTCCGCCGTCCCGCGTTCGCCGCCTCGTTCTCGGCCTTCCTGCTCCTTGTCGGCATCGGCGCCGGCTGGCTCATGACCGGCGGGCGCCAAGGCGGCGACCGGTTCGCCTCCCTCTCCCGCGAGGTTCAGGACATGCGCCAGCAGGTCGCCCTGTCCCTGCTCAGCAAGCCCTCCGCCTCGGACCGCATCCAGGGTGTCAGCTACAGCGCCGAGGTCAAGAACCCCAACGGCACGACGCTCGCGGCGCTCTTCAAGGCGGTCGACAGCGATCCCAATCCCAACGTCCGGCTGGCCGCCGTGGACGCCCTTTATCTCTTCCGCGACCGGCCCGGCGTGCGTGAGAGCCTGGTCAAGTCCCTGTCAACGCAGAGCTATCCCCTCGTCCAGGTCGCGCTCATCGATTTCCTGGTCGAGGTGCGGGAGACGCGGGCGATCGAAGCGCTCAAGAAGCTCATCGATGCCGGCGAGCTCACGCCGGAAGTCAAGGCCAGGGCCGAGCAGGGCCTGAAGCAGATCACGGTCTGAGGAAAGCCATGAAGAGAACAGCCCGTATCCCCGTCATCGCCGGTTCGCTCGTCCTGACGTTCGCGGCCGTCCTGGCCGCCGGCGCGGCGCAGCGGGCCTGGGACCGCGATAACGACCTGAAGTCCTTCAAGACGGAGGACATCGTCAAGACCCTGAGGTTCGCCGACCCGGGCAAGCCCGGCGAGCTCGTTGTGGACAACGTCTTCGGCCCCGTCGTGGTCGAAGCCTACGCCGGGACGGACGTCCAGCTCAAGGCGCATAGGATCGTCTACGCCCGCGACGAGGCCCGGGCCAAAAAGGCCGAGGACGAGGTCAAGCTGGACATCACGGAGAAGGGGAACACCGTCGAAGCGTACGTCGACGGGCCGTTCCGGGAGGACGAGAACGAGGGCCGGGGCCGGGGGATCCACATGAATCGCGATCCCGGCTATCGGGTCTATTACGGCTTCACCCTCAAGGTCCCGCTCAAGACGAACGTCGTTCTCTCGACCGTCCTCGACGGCGACGTCGAGGTCCGCGGCGTCGAAGGGACGTTCGACGTCCACAACGTCAACGGCAAGGTCCGCATCGTCGATGCCGCCGGCTCCGGCGACGCGCAGACCGTGAACGGCGGCGTAACCGTCGCCTTCCGGAGCCACCCGGATGGTCCATGCCTGTTCAAGACGATCAACGGGGACGTGGAAGTGGACTTCCCCGTTCCGCCGTCGGCCGACTTCCGGGTCAAGACGATGCACGGCGAGGTCTATTCCGACTTCGACGTCACCTCTTTGCCGAAGGCCGCGCCGGTCCGCGAGGAGCGGCCGGAAAAGGGCGGCAAGTTCGTCTACCGAAGCGACGGGTTCACCGGCGTCCGCGCCGGCAAGGGCGGCCCGGAGATCAAGCTCGAGACTCTCAACGGCGACATCCTGATCGCCAAAAGATCGAAATCAACGTCCTGAACGGACGAGGAGGAAACCATGAAAAAGAGAATCGTCAACATCGCCATCCTGGCCCTGCTTGTGGCCGGGACCTGCGGCTGGGTCGTCGGCCAGGCCGCCAAGGAAGAGACCCCCGACCGGGCCGTCGTCCCGTTGTCGAACCCGACGAAGCCCGCCAAGATCGAGGTCACGGTCATGCGGGGCAGCATCACGGTCAAGGGCTACCAGGGCAAGGAGGTCATCGTCGAGGCGCGGGTCCGGGAAAAAGCCCTGGCCGGCTTCGGCGACCTTTATTCGACGGGCGCTTACGCGGTCGCGCCTCTCGCGATGGCCACGCCCCCGACCGGGCCCACCCCCGCCCCCGCGCCCGCGCCCGCGGCCAAGCCCGGCCAGATCGACCGGCACGTCCAGAGAGACGTTCAAGCGGCCCTCGCGGCCACAATGGCCGACCAGGAAGCGCTGGCCCGGAGAATCGCGCGCGAGTACGAAAAGGGCTCCGGCGCCTACAGCCAGTTCTTCCAGGACGACAAGAAGCGCCGCGATGAGAAGGAAAAGAAGATCGCCGGCATGAAGCAACTCTCCGGATCATCCTCGGGCCTCGAGGTCGAGGAAGAGGACAACGTCGTGACGATCAGCACCCAGTCCTGGAAAGCGGCGACCGATCTCGTCGTCCAGGTGCCGGTCACATCCTCGCTCGAGGTGCGCTCGTCCATGGACGGCGCGGTCGTCATCGAAGGCGTCAGCGGCGAGATCGACATCAACAACATCAACGGCCCGGTGACCCTGACGAGCGTTTCGGGCAACACGCTCGTCCACACGGTCAACGGCGACATCACCGTCGTCCTGAGCCGTGTCGCGGCCGACAAGCCGCTGTCCTTCAGCACCATGAACGGCGACATCGACGTCACCTTGCCGGCCGACGTCAAGGCCAATCTCAAGATGAAGTCGGAGCAGGGCGAGATCTACAGCGACTTCGACATCAACATGACCCGCCAGCCGGCCCGGTCGGAGGCGGCCGAGAAGACCGATCAGGGCAAATATCGCATCACCTTCGACAAGTCCCTCTTCGGCCTGGTCAACGGCGGCGGCCAGGAGATCTCGTTCAACACCTTCAGCGGCGACATCTACATCCGCAAGAAAAAGTAGACCAGAAGCGGCGACGCGAACGCCAGGGCTCCCGGGAACCGAATCCCGGGGGCCCTTTTTTTTGCCGCCATGGCCCGCCGGCGAGTCGAATTGACAGGCCCCGAACGGGGGCTATAATGAGGGCTCGAAAGAATCGCCCATCGGGAGGACCGTCACCATGGCCGCAAGAAACCGCCGTTTGGGATTCCTCGTCGTCCTCGTCGCGCTCTTCACGGTCCTGTTCGTCGTCAACCGCCGCCAGAAGCAGGCCCCCGAGCCGGCGGACCTCATCCTCATGAACGGCAAGATCGTGACCGTCGACGCGAGCGTCCCGACGGCCGCGTGGATCGCCGTCCGCGGCGGCCGGGTCGACGCGATCGGCTCGGATCCCAAGGGGTTCAACCGCCATGTCGGCGACGGGACCGAGATCATCGACTTGGGAGGCGCCCTGACCATCCCCGGGCTCATCGAAAGCCACGGCCATTTCACCGGCCTCGGAGAGTCCAAGCTGGAGCTCGATCTGACCAAGGCCCGCTCCTGGGACGACATCGTGGCCCTGGTGGCCGAGGCCGCCAAGTCGGCCAAGCCGGGCGAATGGATCCAGGGACGCGGCTGGCACCAGGACAAATGGGACCGCGCGCCCGAGCCCAACGTCGAAGGGCTGCCTTTCCATGACGCTCTGAGCCGCGTCTCCCCCGACAACCCGGTCGTTCTCACCCACGCCAGCGGCCACTCCTCCCTGGCCAACGCCAAGGCGATGGAGTTGTCCAAGATCACGGCGGCGACGAGCGACCCCGAAGGCGGCAAGATCATCCGCGACTCCGGGGGGAAGGCCATCGGCGCATTCCTCGAGAATGCCCAGACTCTCGTCCGCTACCGTGCCGGATACGCCACGCCGGAGGAGGCGGTAGCGCAGAGGCGCCGGGTGATCGATCTCGCCTCGAAGGAATGCCTGGCCCACGGCGTCACGACGTTCCACGACGCCGGGGCCTCCTTCGGCACGATCGATCTCTACAAGAAGATGGCCGACGAGGGCGCTCTCCCCGTCCGTCTCTATGTCATGATCAGCGCCGGCAGCGACGCCCTGGCCAAGCGCGGTGCCGCCTACCGGATGATCGGCGCGGCCGGCGATCATCTCACGGTCCGGGCCATCAAGCGCCTCATGGACGGCGCGCTCGGCTCCCACGGCGCCTGGCTGCTCGAGCCCTACGCCGACCTCGCCCCGGATGACAAGAACCCGGCCGGCCTCAACACCGAATCGCTCGAGGAGATGAAGGCGACGGCGAAATTCGCCATCGAGAACGGTTTCCAGCTGGCCACCCACGCCATCGGCGACCGCGGCAATCGCGAGACGCTCGACATCTACGAGGAGGCGTTCAAGGCCCACCCCGGCAAGACCGACCTCCGCTGGCGGATCGAACACGCCCAGCATCTCAGCCTGATCGATATCCCCCGCTTCGCGCAGCTCGATGTCATCCCGGCCATGCAGGCCATCCACTGCACGTCGGACGCCCCCTGGGTCCTCAAGCGCCTCGGCGAAAAGCGGGCCGCCGAGGGGGCCTATGTCTGGCGCAAGCTCATGGACGCCGGCTCCGTCATCCCCATCGGCACCGACGTGCCCGTCGAGCTCATCGATCCCATGGCCAATTTCTTCGCCGCGGTGACCCGCAGGCTCAAGGACGGGACGACCTTCTTCCCCGACCAGAAGATGAGCCGCGAGGAGGCCCTCCGCGCCTACACCGTGAACGGCGCCTTCGCCGGCTTCGAGGAGAACTTGAAGGGCTCGCTCAAACCCGGGAAGCTGGCCGACATCACCGTTCTGTCCCGCGACATCCTGACCTGCCCCGAGGACGACATCCCCGGGACCGAGGTCCTCTATACGATCGTCGGCGGCAAGATCCTGTACCGTCGTTGAGAGGACGGGCATGAGACGTTCTTATCGCGAGGCGTGCGGATCCATTGTCCTCTGTCTCCTGTTGGCGGGATTCGCCGGGGGAGCTCCGGGCGCTGATCCGCCGGCTCCCCAGAAGATCAGACGCTGGCAATCCAACCTGTCCATCGGCTGGGTCAGCAACGGCCGCATCGGGATCGTCAAATCGTTCTGGTGGTTCGCCCTGCCAGACGTTGTCGCCTTGGGGCTGAGCTTCGACTACGTCCTCGAGGCCATCCCGCTCTCGGTCGATGTCGCCCTCAGCGCGCCAATCCCCATCGTCAGGCCCTTCGTCTGCGCCGGGGCGGGGGCCGCCCTCAACGGCACCGGCATCACTCACTACGGCGGCGGTCTTACGGTCCGCCTGGGCAAGAAATTCGGCCTTGTGGCCGAATTCCGGCGATACTCTTACAAGGTCATCGCGTCCCTCTTCCCCCGAGTCTGGGAGGATGCCAGCGCCTCCTATTTCGGCGCCGGGATCTCCTGGGCTTACTGACCGTCGCCGGGCGGCCCGCGAAAAAATCAAGATTCCGCTTGACAAACCTGCCCTATTATCGTATATTTACGATATACGATAAAGGCGACAGGAGAAAACATGGCCCGAGCGAAGACCGAACCGTTCGACCCGACGCTCGTCCGCGCGGCCGCGTTGGCCAAAGCCCTGGCCCATCCGGTCCGGATCCGCATCCTCGAGATCCTGGGGGGGCGACGGACCTGCATCTGCGGCGGTCTCGTCGGTCTCCTGCCCCTCGCCCAATCGACCGTCTCCCAGCATCTCAAGGAGCTCCGGGACGCCGGACTCGTCCGGGGCGACGTCGACGGCCCCCGCACCTGCTATTGCCTCGACCCGAAGGCGGTCGCCGAGGCCCGGGCCTTGCTCGTCGACGTTTTCCGGCGCATTTCAGGACCCGCAAGAAAGGAGAACCCATGAAGATCTTCAAGCGGAAGGACAAAGAGGCCGAGCGGCTCAAGGAGCTCGTCCGCGAAAAATACGGCCGGATCGCCAAGGACGCGCCGGCGCCGGGGACGACGCCGGCCAAGCCCGCGGCCCCGGGTTGCTGCTGCTCGCCCAAGGCCGGCCCCTGCTGCGCGCCCGCGCCCGAGCCGTCGGCCGCCACCTACTACGGAGAGGACGTCGCCGGCATCAAGGACTCTTACGACAAGCTCGACGGGCATATCCGGGAGGCGGACCTCGGCCTCGGCTGCGGCCTGCCGACCCAGTACGCCGGGCTCGCGCCGGGCCAGACGGTCGTCGACCTCGGCTCCGGGGCCGGCAACGACGTCTTCATCGCCCGCGCCGTCGTGGGCGAGACGGGCCGGGTCATCGGCGTCGACATGACCCCGGAGATGATCGCCAAGGCCCGCGAGAACGCCGGCCGCCGCGGCTTCGGCAACGTCGAGTTCCGCCTCGGGGACATCGAAAAACTGCCTGTGGAGGACGCCTCGGCCGACGTCGTCGTCAGCAACTGCGTCCTCAACCTCGTCCCCGACAAGAAACAGGCCTTCGCGGAGATCTTCCGCGTCCTCAAGCCCGGCGGCCGCTTCTGCATCTCGGACATCGTGCTCGAGGGGACGCTGCCGGCCAAGCTCCAGAGCCTGGCCGAGCTCTACGTCGGCTGTGTCGCCGGGGCCCTGTCGTATGAGGAGTACATGGGCATCATCCGGGACACGGGTTTTGGCGCGATCGAGGTCAAGTCCTCGCACAAGCTCGAGCTTCCGGAAGAGATACCTGCTGGAGCATATCGGGGCCGACGGCCTGGCCGCCTACCGCGCCTCGGGCGCGGCCGTCTTGAGCGTCACGGTCGTCGCGGAGCGGCCCTCCGTTTAGGGATCCGGGGCTGGGCCGCATCGCCGCAACGAAGCTTCGCCCGCTGAGGTATAATGTCATTGGAAACGGAGCGTGCGGAGATGCCCAGAAAAGCGCTTGTTCTGATGATCGCGGCGACGGCCGTCTTGGCGGCGGTCGCGGCAAGGCCGGCGCCGGCCCAGGGCCGGCCGGACAGGAGCCCCGTCGGGGTCTATGTCAATATCGGCTACGTCAATCTCTTCTCTTATCCCAAGTGGATCACCCTCGGCCCGGAGCTCGAGCTTCGCCTTTTCCGGCTGGTCACGGTCAATCCCGATGTTTCGATCTGGATCGGCCAGTCGTTCGGGAGAAAGGTCAGGGTCGTTCCGGGCGCGACCGTGAATCTCAGGATCAAGCGTTTCCTCATCGGGGGCGGCGCGGTCGGGCGGGTCCCTGAGTGGGCCGGAAGCGAGACCGGCAGCGGCCAAAGGGCCGGCGGCTGGCTCGTTCCCAAAGCCCAGATCGGTTACCTGGCCGGCCCGACGCGGCTGACCGCATCATTCTACTATTTGAGCGGCAGCAAAGACGTCGTCGCCGCGGCGACCATCGGCATGGGGTTCGGGGGCCGGTCGAGGGACTGAGTCCTGACCGGCGCGGCCAGGCTAGAGCGCTTCGAGCGCCTTGAGAGCCAGGCTGTAGAGCCAGCGGTGGGCTTTGTTGCCGTTGGTGAGGATGGCCACGCCCGTCTTCTTGTTGAGGTTTCCGGCCAGGAACGCCGTGTAGCCGTTGACACTGCCGCTGTGGGCGATGATCTTGTCTCCGTTGAGGATCGAGACCCACCAAGCCAGGCCGTAGCCGGACGTTTCGTTGAGCCAGCCGCCGTTGATGGGCCCGGCGAACCGGTCGAACTGCCTCTTCGTCATCTCCTGGAAGGTCGATGGGGAGAGGATGCGCCGGCCCTTATAGACACCGCCGTTGACGGCGGTCATGAGCCAGTGGGCCTGGTCGATGGCCGTGCCGTAGACGACGCCGGCGGGCCAGGCGTCGGCCTTGACCCAGTCGACGGGTCGGTAAACGCCGCCGCGCCGCCCGACGGGCATATAGGGGATGGCCAGACGCTCGGCCATGTCGGCCCGCGGCTCGAAGGCCGTGTCGCGCATCTCGATCGGCGCAAAGATGTTCTTGCGCATGTACTCCTTGAACGGCATCCCCGAGAATTTCTCAATGAGGTGGGCGACCAGGGTGAAGGCGATGTTGGAATAGAGAACCCGCGTCCCGGGGCGCCGGGCCAGCCGCAACCTGCCGCGAAGGTAGTCGGTGAGCGAAGGCGGGCTCTGGTCCTCCCAGACGGCATGGCGCCCGAAATCGGTCGGCAGACCCGAGGTGTGCGTGAGGAGGTTGCGGAAGGTCACGGGATAGCGCTTGTTCTCGCCTTCGATCTTGAGATCGGTGAGATAATCGTTGACGTGGTCGTCGAGCTTGAACTTGCCCTGCTCCATCAGCTGGAGAAGGGCCGTCGCCGACATTGTCTTGAAGGTCGACGAGATGAGGTAGACGGTATCGCAGGCGGCCGGCGTCTTGACCCGGATATTGGCCAGACCCGCCGACCTCGTCCAGACGATGCGGTCCCCGGAGAAGCACACGACGGTCATCGAGGGGATCCGGCCGGCCTTGAGCGAGCGTTCGATCTCGGGGTCGAGCAGGGCCGCCAAACGCGCGTCGTCGACGGGCGAGAAGGGGCGCGCCGCGTACGGGTCGGAGACGATGGCCGGTCCGGCCAGGGGTCCGCCGCCGGGCTCGCTTTCGAACTCGTCCGGGCCGGATTCGAGGTCGGCGAATTCGCCGGCCGGGGCGGAAGCCTCTTCCGGGCCGATGCCGGATGCGGCGGCGCCGGCCCCGTTCCCGGCGTTCCCGTTGAGGCCGTTGGGGGCGCCGGGCCGGCCGCCGATGATCTTCGTGGCCACGAAGAGACCGATGGCGCCGAGGGCCAGGACGATGAGGGCGATATCGGCGGCCCGGCGCAGGCGGGTTCCCGGACGCGACGGGCCCTTCAAGATCTTCCTCTTCACGGGACGGGCCATGGCGCTCACGATGTTCCTTCGCTCGGCCACAGATTATACCATGCCCGCCGCGGATTTGACCCTGTCCCCTTTTCGTACCATAATCACTGCCGGCATATCATGGGGAGATCGGCCGGCCGCATTCTCTTGGCTCCGCCGGGGGGAGCGCGGGGATTCGACCGGATCCGGCACCAAGTCGCCGTCGTCGACATCCGTGTGCGCCTCGGCAGGAGGGGATCATGAAGTCAACCGTAACGGGGACGCGGAGAGCAGGGGTGAGCGTCATCGTGGGCGCCGCCGCGCTCGGTCTCGTTTTGTTCTGCTGGCCGGGCGACGGGGTTGGGGCCGGCGGTCAGTCCGCGAGCCAGGTCCGCGAGGAGGTCACGGTCGCGCTCAAGCTCATCCAAGCCTATGTCACGACCAAGGACGGCAAGCCGGTGACAGACCTGACCGCGGCCGATTTCGAGATCACCGATAACGGGCAGAAGATGCCCGTGACCCAGTTCGAGAACCACGTCGTGGGCGGGGACGACATCGCCCCTGGTGCGCCCGTGGGCGCGCCGCGGCTCAATCGGAAGTTCTTCTTTTTCTTCGATTTCGCCTTCACCGACCCGCGCAGCGCCCGCAAGGCCCGGGAGGCCGCCCTCCACTTCATGGACACGGCGATCAGGCCGGGCGACGAGCTCGGGCTCCTGTCCTACTCGCCCATGCGCGGGCTGACCATTCACGAGTACTTGACGACGGACCACGCCCGGGTCCGCGACATCGTCGATGGCTTCGGCTTGCGGACGGTCGCCGGGCGCGCCGAGACCCTGACCAGTTTCCTCTATGCCGACGAGCTGCGGCACATGCAGGATGGAGAATATATGAACCCGGCCAAGGACGGCTACGCGGCCTTCTTCTCGGAGCAGGCCCAGGCCCAGATCCCCGGCGTCGTCGACGAGGGACGCCGGCAGGGGTACACGGACCAGGCCCGGCAGTTCGCCCAGACCTTCGCCAACCTGGCCCGGGCCATGCGCTACGTCCCCGGCTGGAAAAATCTCATCCTGTTCTCGTCGGGAATCAGCCGGGCCCTCATCTATGGGAACAGGCGCGGCCTGGACGTCCCGAACATGGACGCGAACAGACCGGACCAAATGATTGCCGAGCTCAACGCCTACGATAACGCCCAATCCAACACGGGCGTGCGGACCGAGTTCTCCGACGCGCTGAAAGAGCTCAAGAACGCCAACACCCCGATCTACGCCATCGACTGCACGGCGGTGGCCGGGGAGATGGACATCAACAACCCCGTCGGCACCTCCATCAGCAGCCGGGAACTCACGGGCAAGGACTCCCTCGTCCAGCTGGCCGGGGAGAGCGGCGGCAAGTATTTCGCCAATTCGATGGACACCAAGGATGCCTTGGCCGCGGTCGCCGACATCACCAGCGCGTACTATGTGCTCGGCTACAGCGTCCCGGCGGCCTGGGACGGCGCGTTCCACAAGATCAAGGTCAAGGTCGTCCGGCCGGGCCTCAAGGTCGTCAGCCAGAACGGCTACTACAATCCCAAGCCGTTCCAGCAGTACAGCTCCTTTGAGCGTCTTCTCCAGATGACCGACCTAGCTCTGAGCGACAACCCCTTGACCCCGCTTCCCGCGGGCGCGGCCATGGCCGTAACGCCGGTCGTCATCGGCGGCTGGCCTCATATCGTCGCCTACGTCGAGCTCCCGAAGGACGCGGCGGCGGCGGTCATCGGGAAGAGGTCCGAGGCTTACTTCCTGATCTACGATGAAGAACAGGGGAAAACGGCCGTCAAGAGCTTCCGCTTGAAGCCGCCCGCGGGAGACCGCTCCGACGCGCTCGCCGTCTTCGCCGTCCCCACCAAGCCGGGCCGCTACTCGTGCCGGATCATCGTCCAGAACGCGGAGACGGGCGTCGCCGCCCGCGGTTCAGCCTCCATCAGCTTCGCCGATCCGGTGGCCGCTCCGGTTTGGCTCGACCCGCCGCTCCTGCTCAGGGACGCGGCCGGATGCGCCGACCTCGGCGCGTCTCCTGAAGCGACGCTGTCGGGCATTTTCGGGTATGACCCGGCCAAGTACGCCCCGTTAACGGGCTCGCTGCCGGCGGGTCCGCAGCGCGTCCTGGCGGCCGTTCGCCTGTCATTGGGCATGCCGGGGGTCGAGCTCGACATCACGGCGACGGAAGCTCAGGGGACCGTCAAGTCGGAGGTGCCGGTCACCGTGCTCGAAACGAACCAGGTGAAAGCGCTGAGGACCTGCGTCATCGAGCTCACCTTCGGCGACCTCAAGCCGGGGCCTCACGCGCTCACGATCCGCGCCCGGGATAAGTCCGGGGCCGAGGGGAACGAGACGACGGCGGCCTTCACCGTCAAGTAGGGTCATCGGGGTAAGTTCCCGACGGGTTGAGGTCAGTCTTCGGACAGGCCGGCGAGCTTGTCCTGGACGCGGCGCAGCTCGTCCTGGGCTTCTTTGAACAGCTTCGCCTTGAAGGCCAGGGTGTCGAGGGCCTTGGTTTCACTCATCGTGCTCCTGAGGCGATCGATGCGGATCAGGATCTCGGCCTCGCGTCGGCGCAGATTGGCGATCTCGTCCTCGGTCAGCGGCATCTTGTCCATGGGAATCTTTCTCGGACTCCCATTGTAGACCGAACCTCCCGGCTCGACAAGAAGAGGTCAAATTCTTACCTTCTATTTCTCCAGCCGCACGGCCCGCATCTCGAAGGGGCGCAGCCGGACGGAGATCCCGACGGCCGGGATGATGGCGCCGGCGAGCCTGAGGTCGGCCGGCTCTCCGGCGATCTCGCGGAGGCGCGCGACCGGCGTTCCCCCCTCGTCGAGCCAAAGCGCCTGGATGATGACGTTCGGCCGGTCGACGGAGAGGAACGACTCCTCGAGAGACTTGAGCGGACCTTTGTTCCCAGCCGGGAGCCAGGCCGCGACGAGCGGCGTGTGAGCCTCCCAGCCGAAGCGGGTCGACGCAACGCGGTCGGAGGCCGATGCCGCGCCGGCGGGCGGCGCGCTCGTCAGGCTGTAGCGGAACTCGACCAATCCTTCCTGGCTGGCCTTGAAGTTCGTCATCCAGTAGTTGTTCATGGCATAGGAGAAGACCCAGGCGTTGGCCGGGACGAATTTCGTCTGCCATTTCCCCGTGTTGATATCGCCGAACTGGACGAGCGGCGCCTCGACCGGCGACCAAACGACCCGGGCCTCCTTCCCGGAGAACTCGACCCATTGCTGGGCGGCCTGCCAATCGAGCGTCGTGCCCGGAAGCTGTTCGGCGCCCGGGGCCATATCGGCGCCGGCGATCTCGAAGCGCACGCCCGGCGCGGACCCGCCGGGCCCGACCGCGAACGGGAAGGCGAAATAGACGGCCTCGGGATCGAAGGTCTCCTCTTTGTTCAGGATATTGACCAGGTCGATGCGCTTGATATCCTCATAGAGGACGACGCGCTGCTCGAGGGCCGAGCACATCTTGGGCGCGCTCCTGATGACGAGGTTCGACATGACCGGCCCGCGCTCGCCCGCTTCGACCTTCGACGTCTCCGCGGTCCAGCGATGGAACACGGCCCGCTTGGTCATGTCGTCGACGGCCTTCCGCCCGCCTTCCGGCTGCTCGTAGATGTAGGCGTTGAGCGGCCACGGGCAGGTCCGGTCGACGAGCTCGCGGCCGAGCTCCTTGTCGAAGAGGCCGGCGATGCCGCCCGTCCGGGGGTCGATCGTGACCCGATAGAATCTGTTCTCGATCGTACCTTCCCGGTCGCCGGCCGCCGGTTTCTCGGCCGCACCGGTCGCCGCGCTCGTCCCCCCGATCTCCACGGCGAAGACCGCGTAGCCCATGGCCGGGACGTCCTTGGCGAGAACGAGCAGGGCGTCGTCGCCCCCCGTCTGGAACTTGGCCTCGTTGCCTGTGCGCCGGTCGATGACGCGGAGCTTCCCCTTGGCCTCGCGCAACGGCCCGGCCGGGAGGGTCAGGCGGACGAGGTCGGTCCTCGTCCAGGAGAGCGGATTGAAGACGGCGAACTCGTGGTCGCCGCCGGCGTTGACGAGCCCGGCCAGGGCCCCGATGCCTCGGCGCAGCAGTGTCCGCGACGTCTCCCGCGCGTCATACGCGAAGCCGCTCTTCGCGGCCCACTGGCCGCGGGCCGGTTCCGACCAGGGCGCGTCGATCGAGTTCGAGGCGCCCCAGGTGTGCTCGTCGTAGAGCATCGACGACGCCTGCCCGGCCCGGATCTCGCCGGCCGGGAAAACGAACGTTCCGGCCGGGCCGAGCTTGGCCGCGAGCGCCGAGATCTTTTCCGCCGTGAGGATCTCGTTGTGGGCGATGCGGTTGAGCCCCGTCTCGAAGGCCGTCGAGGCGACGCCGTCGGTCCAATAGTCCGGCCAGCCGAGCTTGTGGACCGGAAGGGTCGCGCCGTACCGCGTCTCCATCTGCTCGAAGAACTCGCGCATCGTGGCCAGCCTCATCTTCGGCCAGACAAAGCGTTCGTTCCACTCCTTGACCCGGTCGGAAAGCCCGCGGCCGGGCGGGCAATTGTCGGTCACCCAGGCCCCGACGTTGAAGGCGATGATGTCCTGGGGATAGTCGCCTCGGGCCTCGAGCCTGGCCAGGTACTCGCCGACCTTGGGAGCGCTGCGGTCGACCGCCTCGTGGAGGAGCAGCTCATAGTTGCCGAAGAGGTAGTGCTCGCCGTTCCAGTGGAGGATGCGGCTGCCGTCGGGAGACTCCCACCAGAAGGCGTTGGGCCGGCGGAGCGGGGCCCGCGACCGGGTCTCGTTGATGCCGCTGGCGAAATAGCGCACCCCGGCCTGGCGGAAGATCTGGGGCAGGGACCAGGCGAACCCGTTGACGTCGTTGTTCATGGCCGATCGAAGCTCGAAGCCGTAGCGGCGGGCGAGCTCTCGGGCCGCGTCCAAGGTCCGGACGACCTCTTCGTGGGCAAAACAGTCGGAGAGCTGAAGATAGAGCGCCGACAGCTCGACCCGGCCGGCCTTGATCAGATCCACGAGGGCCTTGACGTCCGCTTCGGGGCGCGTCCGGATGAAGTTCTCCAGGGCCCAGGTGATCTCGATATTCCAGCGGAACTTGGCGTCATCGGGGTAGCCCTCGGTCTCGCGGCAGTACTTGATGACGGAATCGAGATATTCGACGTGATTGCGGGCGACCCGCGACTGAAGCTCGGTGTAGCCGATATCCGTGTGGGAATGATGAAAGAGATAAACGCTCCAGCGGCGGGTGGGAGCCAGGGTGATCTCGCGACTGAGCGACGTGGGCGCGCCGGCCGCGGTCCAGCGGACCTCGAACCGCGCCCGGACCGGCTTCACGGGCTCGGCCAGGCGCAGGTCGAGGCTGTTCGTTCCGGGGACGAGACGGAAGACGGCGGGATCCGGGACCTGGAGCTTGCCGTCGATAAAAGTCCTGACCGCGGCCTCGACCTGGGCATCGCCGGGCACGTCCACGGCGAGACGGACGATCCTCTTGGCCGCCGTCCCGTCGCGGACAAGGAGCGCGGTCGGGAGGACATCGAGCCCGGGTTTTTCGAGGGCGGCCTGGGCCCTGACCGGGGGCACCGAGGAGCGGGCGAATGCAGGCACGATACCCGACAGCACTGAGACGGCCACGAGCGCTCCCGAGATCGCGGCCCTCGTTCCCAAAAAGACGGCGTTTCCTTTGATCATGGGTCGTCCTCCTCGATCGTACGGCCGGCCGCGGCGCCCGCCGGGTCCGCGGGGCTAATCTAGCATGCGCGGGGAGGGCCGGTAAAGAGCGCGCGGCGGCGGTTTGACCGCCCGCGGGCGATATGCCATCATAGTCGATCGAGGTCCCATGATCGGTCCGAACAAGATCGCAAAGCCCCTGTTGGCGCTGGCCCTGGCCGCCTTTCTCTCCGCCGCGGCCGGTGCCGCTCCGGCCTCGTCCGGAGACGGCTCGGCCGTGCCCCAGAAAAAGGCCAAGGCGTCGGACGAAAAGGATCCCCAATACCAGTACGAGAAGGGGGTCATCGCCCTTCGCTATGGCCTGCCCGACGAGGCCGTGCGCTACGGCAAGCTGGCCGTCTCCTTGGACCCGGGTAACTTCAACGGCTGGACCCTTCTCGGCTCGGCCTATTACACCATGGGCGAGTTCGCCCTGGCCGCGGAGGCCTACGAAAAAGCCGTCGTGATCAGGCCGGAGGCCGCGGACGTCCAGAGGGACCTGGGTCTGAGCTACGCCGAGCTCAAGGACGTGGGGAAGGCCGAAGCGGCCTTGAAAAGGGCCTACGAGATCGGCGGCGGATATGAATCGGCCTACCATCTGGGCAAGCTCTACTACAACGCCGGCCGGTTCGAAGAGGCCCTGGACTACACTCTCAAGTCCATCCAGAAGAACGGCAAGATCGCCGGGGCCTACAATTTAAAGGGGGTCGTCCTGAACGAGCTCAAGCGCTACGCTGAGGCCGCCGGGAGCTTCCAGGCCGGTCTCGTCCTCGCGCCCGGTGACGTCGGCCTTCAGGTCAACCTGGGCATCGCCCTGCTCAACAGCGGCGAACCGTCCAAGGCCAGGGCCGTCTTCGAAGCGGTCCTGCCCAAGATCGAGCAGGACGTGCTGAGGAAGCAGGTCGAGGATTACATCAAGGCCCTCAAGGACGCCGGGAAGTAGGCCCGGCGAAGGCCGTTCAAGCCGGCGGGACAACGTGCTATGATGAAGGCATGAACTGGGTCATCGTCCACAGGTCCAACGGAATCACGGAGGCGGAGATCCTCAAGAACATGCTCGAGTCTTTCGGCATCCCCGCGCGGGTGAGCGCCGAAGCCTACGGCAAGGTTCTCGGGCTAACCGTCGACGGGCTGGGCGTCGCGTCCCTTCTCGTCCCCGCGAGCCGGGCCGCGGAAGCCCAGGACATCCTGGCCGAGCATTTCACCGCCGAGGCCTAGGGGAACAGCCGCTGCGAGCCGTCGAGAGGGGGGATGAGAAGCCGGGCCCCGGCCCTGGTGTAGGAAAAGGTCGGGAGAAGGGCCGCGAACGTCCCGCGAAGTGCCCGTCCTGCGGCAAGCCGGTCGGGGACGGCTCGAAAGCCTGCCCCACCTGCGGCGCGATCCTCGACCCCGCCGCCACCCGCCAGGTTTAGATAAAGATCTCTTTTCGCAACGAGGCCTTGGCGATGCGGGATTCAACCGGGTTGACGCCGATGCCCGGCCCGTCAGGCACACGGATCGTCCCCGGGCCGCTGAGCTCGATGAAGGGGTCGATCAGGTCCTCCCGATAATAACGCCGGCTGGCGCTGAGATCGTTCGGATATTTAAAGTCAGGCAACGTCGCGATGTGGAGGTTGTGGGCCCGGCCGATGCCGCACTCGAGCATCCCGCCGCACCAGACCGGGACCTGGCGCGAGGCGCAATAATCGTGGATCCGGCGCGTCTCGACGACGCCGCCGATCCGGCCGACCTTGATATTGATGACCCGGCAGCTGCCCATCTCGAGCGCCGCCCGGGCCGTATCGAACGACACGACGCTCTCGTCGAGGCAGAGCGACGTCGTCATCTCCCGCTGCAGCTTGGCGTGGTCCCAGAGATCGTACGGCGCGAAGGGCTGTTCGACCATGAGCAGGCCGAAGGCGTCGAGGGCCTTGAGCGTCTCCCTGTCTTCGCGTTTGTACGCGCCGTTGGCGTCGACTTGAAGCATGATGTCGGGGAATCTCTCACGAACGGCCGCGCAGGCCGCGACGTCCCAGCCCGGCTTGATCTTGATCTTGATCCTCTTATAACCCTCGTCGAGATAGCGCCCGACGCGATCGACGAGCTCGGCGAGCGAATCCTCGATGCCGACGCTCACGCCCGCCTCGATCTCCATGCGCACGCCGCCGTAGAGCTTGTAGAGCGGGACCCCCGCCTTTTTCGCCTTGAGGTCCCAAAGGGCCAGCTCGATCCCGGCCTTGGCCATCCGGTTGCCCCGGAAGACAGCCGCCTCCCTGGCGTAATCCTCAGGCTCGACCAGGCCCTTGCGCAGGACGAGCGGAACGAGGAAGTCCTTCATGACGTGCCAGGCCGTCTCCGCGGTCTCCCCGCTGTAGAGCGGCGCCTCTTCGGCAACGCACTCCCCCCAGCCGCAGACGCCGCCCTCGCAGACCTTGATCAGGCTGAAGGTCCGGTCGTAAGACCGGCCGAAGCTCGTCTCGAAGAAGTGCACGTAGGGGAGCTTGACGAGGTCGATCTCGATCCTGTCGATGGCCATGGGCGGTCCTCCGCGTTCGCGATTCCCGCCTAAGATATTCCAGGACGCCCCCCGGGTTCAAGACAGGCCGGCGAGCTTGACGCCCTTGCGGTGGGCTCGCAACTCATAGACGCCGATGATCCGCCGGGCCATGGCCTCGGCCGAGTATTTTTCGAGCACCGCGTCCCGGCCTTTTGCGGCCAGACGGGCGGCCAGGTTCCGGTCGAAGTGGACCTTGAGGATGGCGTCGGCCAGGGCGTTGGCGTTCCGCGGCGGGACGAGGAGACCGCTCTCCCGGTGAACGATGAGGTCCCGGGCCGTTCCGACGTCAACGGCGGCGACGGGAAGGCCGCTGGCCATGGCCTCGACGAGGTGGCCGCCGAGGCCGTCGAGGTGGGAGAAGACGACGAACATATTCAGGGAGGACAGGATCCGCGGCGCTTCCCCGCCGCGGCCGAGATAATAGCGCACGCCGTCCATGACCGGGAGGTCCCGTCCTTCACCCGTCTCGAGGCGGAGCGCTCCTTCGCCGAGAACGACGATCTTGACCTTCGGCGCCTGCCCTCTCACGATGCCCGCGGCCTCGAGGAAGGCCTGATGACCCCGCTCGTCCTCGAGCGGCAGGACGGCCCCGACGAGAAAGTCGCCCGGCCCGAGCCCGAGTTCCCGGCGGACGAGGTCGTCGGGCTGCAGGGAGGTGAATCGCGCGAAGTCCACGCCCGGCGGGATGACCTCGATCTTTTGCTCAGGGACTCCGCCCCGGACGAGGATCGATTTGACGGCCTCCGTCCCGGCAATGACGGCGTCGAGCGACTGGAGCGGCAGCCGGCCTTCGAGCGGCGACGAGTCGGCGGGGCGGGACAGGACGCGCAGGGGGACTTGGGCCGCCGCGGCCGCGGCCAGGCCGAGCGCGGCGCCAAAGGTCTCATGGACATGAACCAATTTGCAGCGGCGGGCGCGCATCTCGCCGGCCAGCGACTTGCGGACGAGCCAGGCGAGCCGGCCGTGCATCCGGAGGGGCAGGGTCGGCAGGTCCTCCGCGCCGGCCCGGCGGAAGATCTCGCTCGCGGGCTCGAGGATGAGATAAGCCGTGATGCTCTTTTTGCGCAGCTCGCGGGCGACGGACAGGATCTGGCCCTGGCTCGCCCGCCACTCACGGCCCGCGTCGATGAGAAAGACGCTCACAAGGCCATCCTAACATTGTTACTTGATATAGTCACCCATCGAGACGTTGCGGAGCTCCAGGGTCGTGCCGGTCACCTTGGCGATGTTGGCGACGGCGATGTTGTATTCGACGAGGGACCTGATCTCGGCCGACCGGGCGCTGGCCAAGTCGTTCTGGTAGGTCAGGACGTAATAGTTCGTCGACATGCCGACGCTCAGCTTCTTCATCTCGGCCTCGAGCTGCTTTTCGGCCAGCTCGCGGGCGACCCGGTAGGCGTCGACGCTCTTGGCCGCCGTCTCGAGGAGTCCGGACGGCGTCGCTGACCTCGAGGAAGACCTGTTGTTCCTGGGTCTTGAGCCGGGCCTGGGCCTGTTCGACGTCGAGCTTGGCGTAGGCATAGCCAGCCTTGCCGATAACGTCGCCGAAGGGGATGGTCAGCGTGACACCGGCCGTCCAGTTGTTGTACAGGAATTTGAAGGCGTCGCGGAAGGCCGCGCGGGCGCTGCCGGACGGACCGAGCGCGGGGGGCGCGAACGGATCGTTGGGGTCGTAGATGAACTGCTGGCCGGAGATGCCGGGGCTGTTCTTGGCCAACTGGAGGTCGAGCTGGGGCAGGCGCTGGTTCTTGGCGATCCGGAAGTCGATCTGCTTGGCCACGATCGTCGTCTTGGCCGTGTCGAGGTCGGGCCGGCGGGCGACGGCCTGGACATAGGCCTCTTCGAGGGTGATGGCGTAGGGCTTGAACTCCGGCTTGTCGGCCGGCACGAGGGCCTGGCCCGCGGTCGAGGGATCGACGTCCAGGTTGAGGAGGGTCCGGAGCACGTCCTGGCTGCGCTTGACCAGGGCTTCGGACTGGAGGATGTCGGCCTCGCGGCGGGCCACGGTGGCCTCGGCGTTGAGGACTTCGATCGGCGCCTTGGTGCCGACCTCGACCTCCCTCTTGGTCTTGGTCAGGAGGTCGCGCCCGCTCTCCAGGGCCTGGCCCTGGGTCTTGAGGTTCTCGATGCTGTAGACGAGGTTCCAGTAGGCTTCCTCGACCGAATAGATCGTGTTGATGAGGATGTCCCTGAACTGGCTGCGCGAGGACTCGAAGCTGTTCTGGGCGACGATGATCTCCCGGCGGCTGACCGTCCAGCCGAAGTTCTTGAGCAGGGGCTGGGTCAGGACGAAATTCAGGGTGCCCTGATAGTACGGGTTGTAATTCTGGAACAGCTGATTGTTCTTCGAATAGTCATAGCCCAAGGAGGCTTGCACGGTGCCGCCGAAGGGTATCTGCTGCGTGACCACGGCCCTCGAGGTCGTCGACTTGTTGATGAGGGTGCCCGTGGATTGGATGGACCAGGTCGAGAGCCTGCTCATACCGATTGCCGGTCAGGTCGACCTGGAGGGTCGGCGTGTACATCTGCCGGGCCAGGGAGACGTTCTCGGAGGCCAGGCCGGGGGTGATGACCTCGGCCGCTATATTGAGGTTGTTCTTGAGCGCCCTGACGATCGAGTCCTCGAGGGTCAAGGTGAGCTGCTTGGGCTCCTGGCTGAAGCCGGCGCCGCAGAGCAAAATAAGCGCGAGGAAGATTGCGGGAATGCGTCGCTGGGTCATGACATCCTCCGATCCGTAGAATTCTGCTGCTTATTATAATACGCAAGGAAAGAATTTTCGTTCCTTCGATAACCTTGAACAAGCCCAAAGCGTATATTCAAGAGACCCCAGGGGGAATTTTGCACCCGGGGTCGCCTTTGGAACGGCATTTGAGCTATGATAGACCGGTTCATGGAGGCTTGTCGATGAAAGCACTCAGGCTCCTCAGCATCCCCGCGGCGCTTCTCGTCCTCTTCAGCTTCGCGGCCGCGCAGACCCAGGAATCCCAGAACATGAAGCTCCTCCGCTTGAAGAGCGCCCAGCTCTCGCTCGAGCTCAAGAAAGCCGATTTCGACCGCTACCTCAAGCTCAAGGAAGAGGGGCTCACCTCCGAGGCCGATTTCGCTCAGCGCCAGACGGCCTATCTCCAGGCCCAGGTCGATTACCAGCAGGCCCTGATCAGCTTCATGGGCAGCGAGGCCCGCATCGCGGTCGCCAGCGCGGTCAAGTTCCAGGACCGCAGCGGCAAGAAATTCGTCCGCGTGACCCTGCGCTACTCATCGAAAGAGCTCAAGGAGCTGGCCAACCTCAAGATCAACGCCGAGGACCTGTTCCCCCTCGACTTCATGAAAGAGCTCAAGGACGTCTACGTCTCGCTCCTCTCGGAGGGGAAGGTCATCTCCGATCCCTACGAAAAGACCGTCACCTCGCTCCCGATCGAGACCGAGCGCGAGGTCACCTTCCAGCTGCTGAAGGATGTCGAGAACCTCGACGTCAACGTCTCCTACTCGGGCAAGACCGAGACGACGTCCGTCTATCTCCAGAAGGGCATCAGCGCCAACATGGTCACCGTCAACTCGGCCCAGTTCTCCCAGGAGGCCGACCTCGAAAGCACGGCCACCTACGACCTGTCGCTCGAGAAGTTCAGCGGCGAGGCCAACGTCTTCAAGCTCGAGGCGGTCAACCTGCCGACCCAGATCACCTATGAGTTCAGCGACCCGACGACGAGCGCCCGGCTGTCGCAGATCAAGTTCAGCGAAGGGATCACCAGCCTCAAGCTCCAGCTCAAGCTCTTCCTGCCCAAGAACCCGGACGAGCAGGTCATCCTCGACAAGCCCCTCGAGTTCTTCGTCCTGGCCCTCGACAACGACCAGACGGAGAAGCTCCGCGGGCTCGAAACGGCGGCCGGAGGCGCGGGCGGGATCGGCGCGGCCGCGATCGAGACCCTCAACGCCGGCTTCGTCAAGCTCGAGCTCATCCCCCGCGGCGTGCCCAAGGTCGAGGTCCAGGCCGTCAACCTCTATCACGAGATCAAGGTCGGCGACACGATCAGCATGGACGTGACCATCCGCAACACCGGCACGCGCAAGCTCAACAACGTCCGCGTCTTCTGCGACCTGCCGCTCAACTGGCGCGTCGAGATCACGCCCGACCTCATCGCGACGCTCGAGCAGAACAAGGACGAGGTGGTCAAGATCAAGTTCCTGCCGCCGGACGGGGTCTCGGTCGGCGATTACGAGCCGAAGATCCGGACCGACGCCCTGGCCGACAACCGGCGCGTCGAGTCGGAGGACAAGATCGTCCGCATCCACATCTCGTCGAAGGCCAACGTCCTGGGCATCGGGGCGCTGGTGCTGCTCCTCGTCGGGCTCCTCGTCGGCATCGTCGTCTTCGGCATCAAGCTGACCCGGAGATAATTTCGGAGAGGCACAACAAAATACTCCGCGGCCGAGTATATAGGGATTGGGACCCTCCGGGGCCGGGAAAGGCCTTGGGGAGGGTGTGGATAACGAGAGGACGATGTTCGGCACGATCTTCCGGAAAGAGCTCCTCGACCAGATCCTCAGCCCCAAGTTCCTCATCGTCTCCCTCCTCTGCCTGGTCCTGATCCCGGTCAGCCTGGTCCTCAACTATGCGAGCTATCGAAGCGCCTATCAGGAATATGACAGCTCGCAGAGGGAGACCAAGGCCACCGACGACCGTGTTCCGGGAGCCGAGCGTCCTGAGCACATTCGGCGTCGGCCTCGAGAGCGTCCTGCCCAAGACCGTCACCTTCTCGAAGTACCAGACCGACGCCAAGGGCACCCAGGCCCAAAACGAGGTTCTCAGCAACATCAACGGGAAGCTCGATTTCGTCGTCATCACGAGCTTCCTCCTGGGGCTCTTCGCCGTCCTCTACGCCGGCTCGCTCGTGAGCGGAGAAAAAGAATCCGGGACGCTCAAGCTCGTCCTCTCGAACCCGGCCCGGCGGAGCACGATCATCACGGCCAAGTTCCTGGGCGGGTTCAGCGTCCTTCTCATTCCGTTCGGGGTCAGCACGCTCCTCGGCGTCCTGATCCTTCTCCTCGAGGGGTTTCCGCTCTTCGCGGCCGGGAACCTGGGCCGGCTCATCGCCCTGGCCGGCCTCTCGGTCCTCTACCTGTCGGCGCTGTTCGCCCTGGGCCTGCTCATCTCGACCCGGACCCACCGGACGAGCATCGCCCTCCTAGCCAGCTTCTTCGTCTGGATCTTCCTGACGTTCGTCATCCCGAAGACGAGTGAGCCGATCGCCGGGCTCATCCGCCGCGTCCCGAGCGAGGAGGTCATGAAGGCCAGCCGGACCCAGGTCAGGAACCAGATCGAGAAGGAGAAAGGCAAAGCCCTGGCCCCGCTCATGAACAAGTATCTCAGCGACCAGGGGCAGGGCAAATGGGACTGGGACGCCTACACGAAGGCCCGCGGCCCCGTGGCCAAAGAATTCGAGGAGCAGCTGGCCCAAACCCTGCAGAAGTTCGACGCCGATTTCGAGCGGCAGAAGGCCGCCCGCCGCGCCCTCAGTCTCAACATCGCCCGCTTGTCGCCGGCCTCGTCCTACACCCAGTCGGCCCTGGCCTTCTGTCACACCGGCATCCCCGACCTCGAGAACTTCTCCAGGAGCCTCCAGGCCCATTATCTCCAGCTCTATCAGGCCCTGTTCCAATATCAGTTCAGCGACACTTTTGAGTCCGCGGACGGGAGCTCGCGGCGGCAGATGGGCGGGGATACCCGCCCCGGCGGGAAGATCGATTACCCGGCCTTCCGCTATCGCTTCCCGTCCTTCGCGGAGACTTTGAAGGAGACGGCTCCGGACATCGTTCTGCTCGTTCTCTTCGACCTGATCTTCTTCGCCGCGGCTTACTTTTCTTTTGCGCGCTATGACGCGCGATAGATCGAAAGGAGTCACCATGGAAAAACAAAAGCCCATCCTGAAGGCCGAAGGCCTGTCGAAACGGTATGAGGACGGCGTCCTGGCCCTCGACCGGCTGAACCTGGACGTCGGGCCGGGCGAGATCTACTGCCTGCTCGGGGCCAACGGCGCGGGCAAGACGACGACGATCAACCTCTTCCTCGGCTTCATCCCGCCGACCGAGGGGACGTGCCTGATCAACGCCATCGACGTCACGAAGGACCCGCTCGAAGCCAAGAAGTACGTCTCCTTCGTCTCCGAGAACGTCATGCTCTACGGCAATTTCACGGCCCGCCAGAACCTCGACTTCTTCGCCCGGCTCGGCGGCAAGACGGCCTTGACGAAGGACGACTACTACCGGGCCATGAGCCGCGTCTCCCTCCAGGAGAAGGCCTTCGACCAGCGGGTCAAGAACTTCTCCAAGGGCATGCGCCAGAAGCTCGGCATCGCCATCGCCATCGTCAAGGACGCGCCGGCCGTGCTCCTCGACGAGCCGACCTCGGGCCTCGACCCCAAGGCGGCGGCCGAGTTCCTCGACATCATGGCCCAGCTGCGGACGGAGGGCAAAGCCGTCCTCATGTCGACCCACGACATCTTCCGGGCCAAGGAGATCGGCGACCGCGTCGGCATCATGCGCGAAGGCCGCCTGGTCATGGAGCGGACCCGCGACGAGCTCCGGAACGAGGACCTGAACCGGATCTATATCGATTACATGGAATCCGAGGCGCCTGCGGCGGCCCGGCGGACGGAGAGCGCCGAAATCCGGGATTGACCGCCGTGTGGAAGACGATCGTCAAGAAGGAGCTGCTGGAGACGATCTTCAGCTACCGCTTCCCGCTCTTCGCCGTCATCTGCCTCCTGCTCGTCCCCCTGGGCATGGCCGTCAACGAGGCCGCTTACGCCAAGCGCGTCCGCGACTACAGCGACCAGGTCCGGCTGGCCGACGAGGCGGCGGCGGCCATCAAGATCCAGGACATCATGGCCGGGACGGTGGCCATCCGCGGCTTCCGCAGGCCGGCGCCGCTCTCGGTCTTCACCCAGGGGTTCGAAAGCACCCTGCCCCGCTATTACGAATTCACCCAGGACGGCTTCAAGCCGGGCGAATCGGCGAGCGACGACGAAACGATCCTCTCGGTCCAGGGCAAGGTCGATTTCGTCTTCCTCGTCCAGATGGTCATCAGCCTCATCGCCATGCTCTTCGCCTCGGACATGATCTCGGGGGAAAAAGAATCCGGGACCCTGCGGGCCATGCTCGCCAACAGCCTGCCCCGCGACACCCTCCTCGCCGGCAAGACCGCCGGGGGCTTTCTGGCGCTCTGGGTGCCTTTCCTTCTCGCGTTTCTTTTCGGCGCCGTCGTCCTCATGCTCGGCGCGTTCCCCCTCGCCGGGGGCGACACGGCGGTCCGCGTCCTGATCGTCTTCCTGGCCACGTCTCTCTTCGTCCTGACCTATTTCACCATCGGCATCGCCGTTTCGACGAGCTCGTCCAAGGCCCGGACCTCCCTCGTCGCCATCCTCATCATCTGGGCGGCGTTCCAGATGATCGTCCCACGGCTCGGGGACATGATCGCCCGCCTTGTCCATCCGGTCCGGACCGAGACCCAGGTGTCGCTTCAGAAGTCACTCCTCGTCAGGTCGCTCGACACGGGCACCGCGAAAGAGCTCGGCCGCCAGTACGACCTGATCTTCGCGACGGCCCCGAAGGGCGCGGCCGACGACGAGAGCTCGCCCGAGCGCAAGAAATGGGACCCGATCCGGGACGATATCCAGAATCGGGCCCGGGAGACGAAGGCTCAGCAGCTCTCGGCCATCGACGAGACCTATCTCCAGGAAAGGCGGCGCCAGCTCAACCTGGCCGTCAACCTGTCGCTCGTCTCGCCGAGCGCCGCCTTCGCCCGGTTCATCGCCGACGTCTGCGGCACGGGCGAGCTCGAACGCGCCAGGTACCTCGAGGCGGTCCGGGCACACCAGAAGGCCCTCGACAACGAGCTCTTCAGCAAGGTCAAGCGGACGCTCATGATCCACGGGGGAGGCCAGATGTCCATGGGCTTCTCGGCCATGCCCGTGGACGCCTCGAAGCTGCCGCGATTCTGCGATCGTCCCGGCGACGATCGCGGAGACGCTCAAGGCGAACGCGCGGAGCCTCGTCTCGCTCTTCGTCTGGCTCATCGTCCCGTTCGCTTTCGCTTACGCCAAGTTCCGCAAGTACGACGTGAGGTGACATCGAGTTTCGCGAATGTGAGGATCCGATGCTGAGAACGATCATCAAACGGGAAATCCTCGAATACCTGAAATCCGCCAAGTTCCTGATCGGGCTCGGGATCACGCTGGCCCTGGCGGCCGGCAGCACAGTCATCAACGTCGAGGACTACAAGGGGCGCCTGCAGGACTATCAGTCCGCAAGCCAGAACATGAAGAGCGACAGGTTCTACCAACATCTTTACCGGCCGCCCCAGGTCCTCAGCACCCTCATCCAAGGCAAGGACCGGAAGCTCGGGAACAGCATCACCGTCACTTACCTGGATATCCCGGCCACGACGTCGGGCTATATGGGCCAGGGACTCAGCCAGCATCATCGCCTTGTGTCGGGCTTCGCGGCCGTCGATTTCGCCTTCATCGTCCGGGTCGTGCTGAGCCTGATGGTCGTCTTCATCGCCTACAACGCCGTGTCCGAAGAGAAATCGTCGGGAACGCTGAAATTGATCCTTTCCAATCGGGTGCCGAGGGACCAGCTCCTGCTCGGCAAGTTCCTGGGCGGATGGTTCGTCATCATGGGCTCGCTCGCCGTGGCGACGCTCGTCTCCCTGATCCTCATCCTCTCCCATTCGTTCATCGCCTTCGCCTCCGGCGATTGGAGCCGCCTCCTCGTCTTCATGGGGCTCTCCGCCCTCTATCTCACGGTCTTTTACGCGATCAGCCTTTTTGTCTCGGTCGTGGTCGACAGGCCTTCCGTGTCCCTGATGATCCTGCTCCAGGCCTGGATATTCCTGATCGTCATCTATCCCAACCTCGGGACGATCGCCGCCGAAAACCTCTCCAGGCTCCCGTCGCAGGAGCAGATCGCTCGGCAGAAGGCGGCGGCTTTCCAGCCCTATGAGGCGGAACAGAAAAAGAACCAGGATGCCTTCGCCCAGGCTGTCCGCAGCGGCAACCAGGTGCCGAAGGACGTCGCCGTCAGGAACGTCGAGCTCGAGGCCCTGCGGGCCGACCTCGGCCACCAGGTCGACGAGGAATACGGCCGGAAGCTCACGGCCCAGACGAACCTGGCCCGGGCGATATCGGTCCTTTCGCCGGCCGTCCTGTTCGACCAGGCCGCGGAACGCTACGGCCGGACCGGGATGGCCGAGTACGAGCGCTTCATGCGAGAGGTCTATCGCTACTGGCAGCAGCACGTCGCCCGGTCCAAGCTCATGTACGCCGATCGCGAGGCCTACAAGAAGGCGCCGGAAATCGATTTCCGGGTTCCGGTCGAATCGTCGGCCGAGGCCTTCGCCGCGACCTGGCTCGAGTGGCTCCTCCTGGCCTTCTTCGGCCTGGTCTTTTTCGCCCTCGGCTATACCGCTTTCCTGAAAAAGGACGTGAGGTAGCGCCATGTGGACGATCGTACGGAAAGAGCTCCTGGATCATGTCCGAAGCGTTCAGTTCGCGGTTCTTCTCGCGGCGAGCCTCCTCCTGTTCGCGGTGAACGGCCTCGTCTTCGTCCAGCAATACGGGCGTCTCAATTCCAATTATCGCCTCCGTATCGCGCAGGGAGAGCAGAATCTGAGCACGATGGGGACGTCCCTCTTCAGATCGCCGAGCCCGCTCCTGTTCATGGCCGAAGGCGGTGAAAAGAACGCCCCGAGCGGTTATTATCTGGGGCCGAAGCTGACGCTCTTTCCCGAGGCGGCGGGAACCCTCAATTTCAAGATGCCGGATATCCCGGAGCTCGACTGGGCGTTCATCATCAAGATCGTGTTCAGCCTGTACGTCATCCTTCTCGGATTCGAGGCCGTATCGGGCGAAAAGGAGCGGGGGACGCTCCGGCTGGTGCTGTCCAACCCCGTCGCCCGGGCCAAGCTCCTGACCGCCAAATACCTGGCGATCATCTCGAGCGCCGCCATCCCCTTGCTCGTCGGACTCCTCATCAGCCTCATTATGATCGGGGCCTTCCTCCCGGCCTTGATGGGACCGTCGAACCTGGTTCGCATGGCCGTCTTTTTCGTCCTCGCTTTGGCCTACCTTTCGCTTTTCGCGTTTTTGAGCCTCTTTATATCCGCGCTCATCCCCCGTTCGTCCCTGGTCCTCCTCGTTCTCCTGGCCTTCTGGCTCCTGTTCGCCTTCTTCATCCCCGATATGTCGGGCATCGCCGCCCAGGAGTTCTCGAAAGTCCCGAGCGAATACGAGATGGCCAAGCTCGTCGGGCCCACCATCCAGGGAGAGGTCTGGAAGCGGATCGCGGGCATCCAGGACCGGATCAAAAAGGGAGAGCTCAAGACCGAAGAGGATATTCTCAAAGAGGCCAACCGCGCCTACGAAGAGGGGCAGGATAGTGTCCGCAAGCTCTACGACGACTATGACAAAGCCATGGAGGAGCGTGCCGCCCTGGCCCGACAGATCTCTCGAATCTCGCCGGCCGCTCTGTTTCAGTACGCGGCCGAAGCGGTCTCCGCGACCGGGCTGACGGCCGAAGCCCGGTTTCTGAGCGACGTGAGGAACTATTCCAGGATCTACGACGACTACATTCTCAAGAAGGTGGGAAAAGTCGTCGGCATGTCACCCTGGAGTTTTTCGACCGGGGCGACCCTGAACGGCAAGTATATCAACCTTCAATCGCCCTATCCGCAAGAGTATACGGGAGACAAATCGGACTTTCCGAGATTCTCAGAAAGCCGGCCGTCTCTCGTCGACGGCCTTCGCCATGGGCTCTGGGACATCGCGGGCCTGCTCGTCTGGAACATCATCCTCGCCGGCCTCGCGTTTTCGGCCTTCCTGA
>CAVULT010000004.1:0-117499 GCA_963742235.1 Candidatus Aminicenantota bacterium
TCATCCCCGTCGTCGCGGCCAACTTCGCGGAGAGCTTCGTCGGCGCCGCCTCGCGCGACAATCTCGACCGCGTCTTGAGGGACGTCGACAAGGCCCGCGACGAGGAGATCGACCGGGCGTTCAAGGCCCAGGGGATTCCCGCCGGAATCAACTGCTGGTGGTGCTCGACGGGCCAGGACGGCTTCGTCGAGACGTACGGGAACGCCCGGCAGGATTTCGAGAACTTTCACCGCCGATCCATGGTCTCCGAGCCCATCCGGATCGCCTACGCCGACAAGAGATGGGCCTCCCAGAAGGCCTACTTGGACAGCCTGGCCCGCCAGGCGGACGCGGCCAGGACGTTCTCGCTCGTGTCGCCGACGGGCGTCTTCCGGGCCATCGCGGCGGCGGTCTGCCGGACCGACCTCGCCGCCCACGCCCGCCGGATGGACGGGATCCGGCAGTACCGGGAGAGCTTCATCCGCTGGCTCGAAGGCAAGGACGTCTTCAGCTCCTACCGCTGGATCACCCCAGCGGACCCGGCCTCCTTCAAGACCGAAGACGAGCTCACGGCGGAGCGGACGGGCGGAGAATTCAAGACCGCCAAAGACTACGAAGAGTGGGCCTCGAAGCAGAAGGATTTCCGGCTGCGATGGGCGAAGCTCAGCGCGGTCAAGCTCGTCGGCGACAGCCCGACGGACTTTCCGTTCCTCGACATCTCCGACATGCCGCGCTTCGAGGATCAAGCCGGGACGCTTCTCTTCGGGCTGGAGTCGTCGGCTCTCGAAGCCGGGATCCTTCTCGTCGCGGCCGTATTCCTGTTCGCCCTGGGCTACGTGGCGTTCATTCGCTATGACGTGAGGTGAAGGATGTTCCGGGTGGTCGTCAAACGCGAGCTCCTGAACAATCTCTACAGTCTGCGCTTCCTCATTTCCCTGGCCCTGGTGATCGCCGTCTTCGCCGCGGGGGCGGCGTCGTTCGTCGGCGGCTCGGCCGCGAGCCTAGGCCAAATACCGCGAGACCCAGGGCCAGTTCCTGGAGACGATGCGCGGTCTGGCCGCCCAGGACGCCACCGAGCTGGCGGTCGAGAGGCAGACGTACACCCTGAAGCCGCGGGCCGATGGCTTCATCAGCGACGCCAAAGAGAAATACCTGCCGAACGCCATCGTCTTCAGCGCCTGGAACGTCTTTTCCTTCCAGAACAAGAGCGGCACCGCCAATCCGTTCCTCAAGAGATACGACGAGCTGAGCTGGTCCTTCGTCACCGCCCTGATCGTCAGCTTCATCGCCCTGCTTTTCACTTTCGACGCCGTATCGGGGGAAAAGGAATCGAAAACGCTGACCCTGTCGCTGGCCAATCCCGTCTCCCGGGGGACGCTTCTTGTGGGCAAGCTCGCGAGCGCCGTTCTCTCGGTCATGGCCATCGTCGTCGCCGGGTGCCTGACGGGCCTGATCATCATCATCGTCCTCGGTCCGGCGGGATTGACGTCCGCCCTGGCCGGCGAGGTCCTGGGCTTCCTGGCGGTGACCGCGCTCCTGGCTGCGACATTCGCGGCGTTCGGGCTGCTCTCATCGGTCATCGCCCCGAGCTCGAACGTCAGCCTGCTGCTGGCGCTGGCGTTCTGGCTCGCCTTCGCCGTCATCGTCCCCAACTCCAGCGTCTTTGTGGCCAAAAATCTCTTCCCGATCGAGAGCTCCGAGGCCGTGCAGAAGAGGATCAACGCGGCCTTTGACGATCTCGACAAGAACGCGCCGCCGGGGAGCTGGATGATGAATTCCGGCAACCCCTTCCTGCCTCAGCACGAGCTCCGGGCCAACCTCCAGATGAAGCGCCTGCGGGCGGAAAAGGGCATTCGCGACGCGTATTACCAGACGATGTTCCGCCAGTTCGAGCGGACCCGCTTCGTGACGGCTTTCTCGCCGGTCTCGCTCTTCGAGGTCCTGACCGAGGCCGTCGCCGGCGGCGGCTACCTGAGGTTCCGGAAAGCCTGGGACGACATGCATGTCTATCAGGGGCAATTGCTGAGCTTCTTCAAGGCCCTCGACGCGGCGGACAAGGACAGCCCGCATTGGTACAACCCCAATGAGAACGTCTCGACGACGCGCAAGGCGGTCGCCTTCGAGAGGGTGCCGCAGTTCGAGGAAAGGCCGCTCGCGCTCGCCGGACGCGCCCTGCCCGGCCTGAAGTATCTGATCATCAACGTCTTCATGGCCGGCGCCGTCTTCCTGCTGGCCTTCGTCGGTTTTGTCCGCTACGACGTCCGCTGAGGAGGATGGAGACAGCATGTTCAAAACCATCGTCAAGAAGGAGATCCTGGGGAACATCCTGTCATTTCGTTTCGTCGTCACGCTGGCCCTCCTCCTCGTCGTCGTGCCCGTCACGACCTTTGTTTTGACCAGCGACTACCTGAAGAAGGTAAGCGACGCTTCGGTGCGCGGGGCCGAGACCGAGACCTATCTCCGGAGCTACGGCCACTTCAACAGGATCGGCGCGATCCTCCAGGCGACGATGCCTCCCATCCCGTCAGAGACGCTCGTCCGGGGATTGTCGGCCGACGTCAACCTGTCGGAGTTCGACGACGATCCCCTGCCGGTCATGTTCCCCCTCGTCGACCTTGTCTTCGTCGTCACTATCCTCATGAGCCTCGTCGCCCTGATCTTCGCCTATGACGCGGTGAGCGGCGAGAAGGAGGACGGAACGCTGAAGCTCATGCTGGCCAACGGGCTCGCCCGGCCCCAGGTGATCCTGGCCAAGATCACCGGCGGCGGCCTGACGCTCCTCGTCCCCTACGTCATGTCGCTCGTCGTCGGGCTGCTGGTCATCCTCGTCCATCCGGGCGTCGGCTGGAGCTCGGCCGATTGGGGCGCGCTGGGATTGATCACCGTCGGGACGATCTTCTATGTCATGCTCTTCTATGCCCTGGGCGTCTTCATATCGGCGCGCCATCAGGCGAGCTCGGCTTCGATCATGACCTCGCTCCTCGTCTGGGTCCTTCTTGTCCTGGTCGTGCCCAGCTTGAGCCCGTACATCGCCTCGTTCCTCGCGCCGACGCCGTCGCGGATCCAGGTCGAGCGGGAGGTCGATCGCTTGGGCGACACGGAAAGGGATGCCCTCGGAAATAAGCTCGAGGCCGAGCGGATGCGCGACGTCCTGGCCAAGTACCCGATCCTGGCGGAGAAGATGTCCAAAAACGACGAGAAAAGACTGATCGAACGGGATCCAGCGGCCCGGGAAGCGTTCGAGGCGCGCCGCAAGACCGTCCAGGAGGCTTGGGACGAAGCCAACCGGATCCAGGGGGAAAAGAGGATGGCCGTCTGGAACGCCGCGGCGAAAAAGGAACAGGCTCAAACGCGTCTGGCCAGGACGATCTCCATGGTGTCGCCTTTGGCGGTCTTCACCTACTTGGCCACCGATCTCTCCTCGACGGGGATGAAGAATGCGGAATATTTTGGGCGGTTGAGCGGGGTCTGGGGCGAGGCCTTCTCGGACTACGAACGAAAGAAGATCGCCGATCTCCAGGCCAAGGACCCGGCGACCGACTGGTGGAACACGGCCGTGGACATGAGCGACCGGCCCCGCTTCGAATACCGCGAGGAAGCGCTCGGCGCCCGCGTCCAGGCGGCCCTGCCCGGGTTCGTCCTGCTCTTCGGCTACGGCCTCGTCTTTTTCGTCCTCGCCTACGTCTCGTTCCTCAGGTACGACGTCCGCTAAATCAGCCGAGCTCGTCCCACGTGCGCAGCCCGGGAACGACGGCGAAGTGCGAATCGTAGGTTATGAGAACCGAGCCGGTTTCGAGGGCCTGAGCGGCGATCCAGACATCGTTGAGCGGGATGGGTTGACCCGC
Organism: Candidatus Aminicenantota bacterium; assembly: GCA_963742235.1. Lineage (GTDB taxonomy): Bacteria > Acidobacteriota > Aminicenantia > Aminicenantales > Saccharicenantaceae > RBG-16-66-30. The sequence goes on from CAVULT010000004.1 coordinate 3,825, forward strand.
CTTTTTCAAGGCTGACTTGATCAGCCCGAAATACTCGGCCGTCTCGCGCGTCGCGTCGAGGATCGCGACACCGGGCTTGGCCAGAAATCTCTCGAGGATCTGTCTGTTCGGCTTTTCCTTCGACCCCGAGCGGAATCCCGCGAGGAGCTCCCCCAGAACAAAGACAGGTACGTAGACACGGCCGGCTGTGGCCAGACTATCCAGGACTTTCTCGTCGCCGGCCAGGAATCGGACATAAGCATTCGTATCGAGAAGGATCGTCCTCATTGCCAATCCTTCGCGTCTGTAACCTCGAGGTCGGCGATCTGCTCCAGAAATTCGGCCGCCTCGGCCTCGGTCCAAACGCCGCAAAGCTCCGCGAATTCCGCCCGATTATCCGGCGGCTTGTCATCCAGACCCAAGGCCTTGGCGATGAGCTCCTTCACGATCTTATTGACGCTTTTCCCGGAGTCTTTGGCTCGCTCCTCGATGGCTTTTTCCATCTCCTCGTCGATCCCATGGACACTGATCGATTTCATGATGCCTCATGATTCATTATTCTATGCATTCTAATTTATATTATGCCTCATCTATTCCGCTACGTCAAGTTTTGTAGCGAAAATGGGGAATTGGTATCGTGTCCCCGATTTAGCGTGTCCCCGATTTAGCGGGCGAAGGCGTCGAGGTCGAGGTCCGTCGTGAGCCCGGGGGTGCGGGCGAATCTCTTGAGGGCGACGGCGCCGACCATGGCGGCGTTGTCCGTGCACAGCTTCGGGGAAGGGACGTAGGCGTCGAGGCCGGCCCGCCGGGCGAATTCCAGGAAGCGCGTCCGCAGGCGCGTGTTCCGGGCGACCCCGCCGCACAGAACGAACGATCTCGGCTGGACCTGGTCCGCCGCGGCCTGCAAGTGCTCGACGAGCGTCCGGGCGACGATCTCCTCGAAACTGGCCAGGAAATCAGCCAGCCGCGCGTGGCCGGCCGTGATGCCGTTCTCCCGGATGAGCTTGAGGGCCCCGGTCTTGAGCCCGCTGAAGCTGAAATCGAGACTGTGGTCTTTGGTCCGCGGCAGGGCGAAGCGGAATCCCCTGGAGTCGCCGCCTTTTCCGAGCTTCTCGATGACCGGCCCGCCGGGATAGCCGAGTCCGAGGAATTTCGCGATCTTGTCCAGGGCCTCCCCGGCCGCGTCGTCGCGCGTCTTGCCCAGGAGCTTATACGAGAGCGGCTCCTTCATCAGATAGAGGGCCGTGTGCCCCCCGGAGACGAGAAGCCCCAGCACGGGATAGGCAATGGCCGGGTTCTCAAGAAAGCAAGCCTCGAGGTGGGCTTCGAGATGGTCAATACCAATGAGGGGCTTTTTCTGGAAATAGGCCAGGCCCTTGGCAAAGGACAGCCCGACGAGGAGCGATCCGATGAGCCCGGGTCCCTGAGTTACCGCGTAGAGGTCGATCGCGTCGAGCCCGACCCCGGCCCTGGCCAGCGCCTCGCCGACCGTCGGCGCGATCGTCCTGATGTGCTGGCGCGAGGCCAGCTCGGGGACGACCCCTCCGTACGGCGCGTGGACCTCGTCCTGGGACAGAACGATGTTGCTGAGGATCTCGGGGGCCCCTGGCTCGGGCGCGCGCAGCACGGCCGCGGACGTTTCGTCACACGACGTTTCGATGGCCAGCACGAGCACGAGGGGTCGACCTTTCGCCGTCAGTTTACCAGAAAAGGCCCCTGCCGTCAGGGAGCATTGCAGACGCGCCCGGGGTATGTCACAACGCCCCGAGCCGGCCGGGCGTAATTATTTTGAGGGTCGCGGAAATTTTCGACTCTCCTGATGTCTTTTATTATGAAGGGATTTTTCGGGAAAAATGGCCCCTAGTTGCTAATTTTCAGCCGCAAACGTAGAATTCCGCTAGTCGCCGGCCCCGGCGACCGGGGCGGTTGTCCCTCTCGATAGACGAGGAGGTGGTTGATGCGTATTCCCAAGGCCGTCCTCGGCGGATCCCTGGTCGTCGTTCTGATCGCCGCCGGCATCTATTTCTTCGCCCCGGGCAAAAGCCCGGCCAAGCCCGCCGGCGGAGCCGGAACGGCTTCTGAGCCGTCGTCTCCAAGCTCGTCCGCCCAGGCCCCCGAACAAAAGGTCGAGGCCGCGCCGCTGCCGGTCAAGGTCGCCAAGGCCTTTATCGGCGACCTGGTCATGACCCTGAAGTCCCCGGGCGAGGCGTATACCGAGAAGCGGGTCGCCATGAAGTCCGAGGTCGGCGGGGTCGTCAAGAACCTGTACGCCGCCGAAGGCCGCCACGTCCGCGAGGGCGACCTCCTCGTCGAGCTCGACGACCGCGAATACCGTCTCAACCTGGAAAGGCTCGAAGCCCAACGCCTGCGCTACCTGTCCGAGCTCTTCGTCGAAAGGCAGTTCTCGTTGACCGACCAGCCGACTCCCCAAGCCGTCGTGGATAGGCTCGCCAAGGCCCAATCCGATTACGACCGCATCTCCGAGGGCTTCAAAGGCGGAGTCGCCTCCCAGGCCGATCTCGAAAAGGCCCAGGCCGCCCTGGAGCTGGCCCTGATCGAATCCGGCCGCAAAAAGGACGAGGTCCAGGCCGCGACCAAGGGCCTGACCCAGGCCGAGGTCGACGTCAAGATCGCCCGCCTCAACCTCGAGAAGACCCGCATCCGCGCGCCCTTCGCCGGGATCATCACCGACGTCAAGCTCTCGCCCAAGGAGAGGATCGACCCGGGCCGCGAGCTCTTCACGCTCGTCGACATCAGCCGCATCAAGGTCAAGGCCAAGGTCCTCGAGAGCGAGGTCGGCAAGGTCGTGGCGGGCCGCGAGGTCGACCTCCGCTTCAGCGCCTTCCCCGACCGGACCTTCCGCGGCCGCATCGAGGCCGTGAGCCCGGTCATCAACGCTGAGGACAAGACCTGCGGCGTCTACGTCACGATGGACAACGCCTCCGAGGAGATCAAGCCCGGCATGCACGCCGAGGTCGAGTTCCCGACCGAGATCTTCACCGGCCGGCTCCTCGTCCCCCAGCAGGCCATCCTCGTCCGGGGCGGCCGCAAGCTCGTCTTCGCCGTCGAGGGCGATGTGGCCAAGTGGCGCTACATCGAGGTCGGCCTCGAGAACGAGCGCTATGCCGAGGTCCTGCCGGGCAAGGAGCCGGGCTGGGGCGTCACGGCCGGGGACAATGTCATCATCGAAGGCCACATCACCCTGGCCCACGACACCAAAGTCAGCATCGTCCAGTAATCCCCGGACGAGGGAGGTTGCCGTGCAGAAAAGCGTTCGTTTCATCGCGCCGGCCCTGGTCGTTGTGATCGCGCTCATGCTGACGCCCATGGGCTTCGGCCAGATCGTCGAGAACCCGGCCAAACCGAAGGCGGCGAACGCCGGGCGGATTATCGGGCCCCAAGAGGTCGTGGCCATTTCCGACGAGGGAACGAGCGCCTATTACTTCAAATGGCCGGCCGAGCTCAGGATCGGGCCGAACGGCTTGCTCCTCGTGACCGACGACGGCCAGATCCTCAACTTCGACGCGAACGGCAGCTTCCTTCGCAACCTCTTCAAGAAGGGCCAGGGGCCGGGCGAAATGGAGAATCCCGGTCCCTGCGTGGCCACGGAGAAGGAGTTCATCGCCTTTCCGTGGAGCGGCAGGAAGAAGCTCGTTGTCTTTGACGCCGCCGGCAAATTCACGAGGGAGGTCCCCGTCCTCGAGGAAGACCGGACCTTTCTGACCTTCCTCCACTACCGGGATGGGACCGCCTATTTCGAGGCCGGGGGGTTCCCGAGGACGACGGGCGATCCCGATTTCGTGGATAATCCCCGGACGATCACCGCCATAAGCGACCCCGGCGGCGCCGTCAAGAAGCTGGCCACGTTCATGACCAGGGCCTGGGCCGTGACGGCCGGCGGATCGAGCGGGATGTTCGACGTTTGCCGCCTCAACGCCGTGCCGTTCGAAGGCCGGCTCATGGCCCTCACTCATACCGAAGAATACCTGATCAAGATCTATGACCCGGCGGCGGACAAGGTCTTGCGGCAGTTCCGCCGGCCCTACGCCCGGGTCAAGGGCGAGCCGCTGACCGAGAGGGAGAAGAAGGGCGGCCTTTTACTCAATGGCAAGCACTACTCGCGTCCCGAGCTCAAGTTCGAGAACGACGTCAAGAACATCCTCACCACGGACGGCAAGATCTGGGCCGTGACCTCGACCAAAGACAAGGCCAAGGGCATTCTGGTCGACGTGTTCGACGGCGAAGGCGTCTACCGGGACTGCTTTTGGCTCAAGCTCCCCGGGCCGGCTTTGGGAAGCATCCTGTCGCCGGGCCAATGCGCCCTCGACGGCCAATTTCTCTGGGTCGTCGAGCGATCCGAAGACGAAACATCGGTCATCAAGAAATACAGGGTCGTGATCTAGCCGAGCGGCCTTCATGAAGCGCCGTCAGGAGGAATTCATGAGATCGAGCAGGGAGTGGAGGTCATGAAGCTGGCCCGCATGGCCGTCGACCGGCCGGTGACGATGTACATGTTCTACGTCGCCGTCATCCTCCTCGGCGCCGTCTCGCTTCGGGAGCTCTCGGTCGACCTCCTGCCCGACATCAGCTACCCGCGCCTGTCGGTCATCACCAACTACCCCGGCGTCGCCCCCGAGGAGGTCGAGACGCTCATCACCGCCCCGCTCGAGTCGCAGGTCAGCCGCGTCCCGGGCCTCCGCCGCGTCGAATCGGTCTCGAAGGAAGGCGTCTCGCTCCTGACCCTCGAGTTCGACTGGGGCACGGACATGGACTTCACCATGCTCCACACCCGGGAGCAGCTCGACAACGCCAAGGACCGCTTCCCCGAGGACGCGGAGAGCCCGACCATCATCCCCCTCGACCCCCAGAGCCGGCCGATCATGACCCTGGCCCTGAGCGGCGACCGGACGCTGCTCGAGCTCAAGGAGCTCTCCGAGGAGCTCATCAAGCCGCGCCTCGAGCAGATCGAGGGCGTCGGCTCGGCTGAGATCACGGGCGGCGTCGAGCGCGAGATCCAGGTCGAGGCCGACCCGCAGAAGCTCGCCCTCTACGGGCTCACGGTCGAGATGGTCGCCGCCCGCGTGGACGCCTTCAACCGCAACCTCCAGGGCGGGACGATCCGCAAGGGCACCTTCAAGTACGCCCTCCGCGTCGTCGGCGAGTTCGAGTCCCTCGACGAGATCGGCGAGATCGGCCTCCTCGTCACCAAGGAGGGCGGCGTCGTCCGCCTCCGCGACGTGGCCACGGTCATCGACTCGATCAAGGAGCGCCAGGGCATGACCCGTCTCGGCGGCGCCGAGAGCATCGGCCTCCTCGTCCGCAAGGAATCCGGGGCCAACACGGTCAAGGTGACCAAGCTCGTCCGCGAGACGATCGGCCAGATCCGCGCCGAAAACGCCGGCATCACCCTGAGCGTCGTCAACGAGCAGGCCAAGACGATCGAGGACGCCATCGGGGCCGTCAAGGATGAGCTTCTCCAGGGCGCGATCCTCGCCTTCCTGACCCTGCTCATCTTCCTGCAGGAATGGAAGACGCCGCTCATCATCGGCACGGTCATCCCCATCTCGGTCATCGGCGCGTTCAGCCTGCTTTTCTTCGGCAACATCACCCTCAACATCATGTCGCTCGGCGGCCTGGCCCTGGCGGTGGGCATGCTCGACGACTGCGCCGTCGTCGTCTCGGAGAACATCTTCCGCCACCGCAGCCTCGGGAAGAGCCTGAAAGAGGCGGCCTACATCGGAACGAAGGAGGTCGGTCCGGCGGTCGTGTCCACGGCCCTGACGACGATCGTCGTCTTTCTTCCGGTCATCTATGTCCACGGCGTCGCCGGGCAGCTGTTCAAGGACACGGCCCTGACCGTCACCTTTGCCCTGCTGGCTTCCCTCCTCGTCTCGCTGACCCTCATCGCGACACTCGAGTCGCGCGAGTTCGACTTCGGCATCGGCAGGGAAGGCCGGTGGCGATGGCGCTGGGACCTGGCCCGGATCTGGAAGCCCGCGAAGCCCGGGTCCGAGGGGATCGGCGCGTCCCCCGCCGCCGGCGGCTCCGGCTCGCCCAGGCCGAAGAGGCGGCTGCCCGCCTTCCTCGCGGCGCCGGTCCGCGCCGTGCGCTGGTTCCTCTACGCCATTTTTAAGGTCGTCGGCTTCGTCCTCAACTTTCTGGTGAGCTTCGTCGTCCAGCTCTTCGCCTTCGTCGGCCACTACCTCGGACTCCCCTTCCGGCCGCTCCTCAAGTTGGTCTTCTCGGCCTTCAACGTCGTCTACGGGCGGTTCATCACAGGCTACCAGCGCTTCCTCCGCTGGAGCCTCGACCACAAGGGCCGGGTCATGGCCTGGACGCTCGTCTTCTTCGCCGTCGTCTTCGCCCTGGGCGGACTCATCCGCCGCGAGCTCATGCCGCCGATGGAGACGACGGCTTTCGAGCTCGACTTGAAGATGCCCGTCGACTTCTCCTTCGAGCAGACGACCGAGATGGCCGTGATGCTCGAATCCGAGCTTCGCGGGCTGGCTCCGGTCAAGACCGTCCTCTCCCAGATCGGCATCGTCAGCGGCATGGAGAGCGCCGATCCCAATATCTCCGTCAACTCGGCCCGCTTTTTCGTCGAGGTCGGGAAGCCGAAAGAGCTCGAAGGCGTCCTCGACGCCGCCCGCTCCCGCCTGGCCGAGTTCCCCGACATCGCCTACACGGTCTCCCGCGGGCAGTCGACCTTCAACCAGTTCCTGGCCCTCTCGGCCGCCGAGATCGGTCTCCAGGTCAAGGGCAAGGACCTCGACCGCCTCAAGGAGATCGCCGCCGACCTCACGGCCCGCCTCGCGGCCATCCCCGGCGTCGCCGACCTGGCCACGAACATCGGCGAGGGCAAGCCCGAGTTCAAGGTCACCGTCAACAAAGAGGCCCTGAAGAAGTACCCGGGCCTCTCGCCCTCGACGATCGGCAACTTCCTCGTCAGCGCCGTGCGCGGCCGGGTGGCCACCCAGTTCCGGGAGATGGAGAAGAAGTACGACATCCTGGTCCGTCTCGAGGACGCCTCGCGCGAGAACATCGAAGCCCTTCTCGGCGAGACCCTGCCCTTCGAGGGCCGGTCCGTGCCGCTCCGCGATCTCGTCTCCTATGAAGTCGTCCGCGGGCCGCGCGAGATCCGGCGCGAGAACCAGCAGCGCGAGGTCCTGGTGACGGCCAACCTCAAGGGCCGGAAGATCAGCCAGGTGACGCCGGCCATCGACAAGGCCATCTCCGCCATGCGACTGCCGACCGACTACCGCGTCACCTGGAGCGGCGAACGCGACGAGATGTCGCGATCGTTCCAATCGCTCGTCCTGGCCCTGCTCCTGGCGGCGCTCCTGACCTACATGATCATGGCCGCCCAGTTCGAGTCGCTCGTCCATCCCTTCATCGTCATGTTCACGCTGCCCATGGGCGCGGCCGGGGCGATCGTCGCCCTGCTCCTCACGGGACAGACCTATAATGTCATCTCCATCATCGGCATGGTCGTCCTCATCGGGATCGTCGTCGACAACGCCACGGTCAAGATCGACTACACGAACCAGCTCCGGCGCGGCGGCATGCCGCTCCGTGAGGCCGTCGAGGAAGGCAGCCACGTCCGGCTGCGGCCGATCCTCATGTCCACGGGAAGCACCCTCGTCGGCCTCATCCCCATGGCCCTGGCCCTCGAGCGCGGCGCCGAGCTCATGCAGCCGCTGGCCATCGTGGTCATCGGCGGCTTGACCTTCTCGACCTTCATGACCCTCATCCTCATCCCGGTCATCTACGAGTGGGTGGAGCGGCGCAAGGCATGAAGCTCTTCATCGACCGCCCGGTAGCCACGGCCATGGTCTTCCTGGCCCTCCTCGCGACCGGCATCTACTCCTTTCTGAACACGCCGATCGAGCTGGCCCCGAAGGAAGACTATCCCAGGGTCAACATCGTGACGAGCTGGTCCGGGGTGCCTCCCGAGGTCGTCCAGACCCAGGTGACGGCGCCGCTCGAGGAAGCCTGCGCCACGGTCAAGGGCATCACCAAGATCACCTCGAGCTCCGAGATCGGCCGCTCCCAGATCACCCTGGAATTCGATCCCAAGACGAACATGGAGTTCGCGACACTCGCCCTGCGCGAGGAGATGACCAAAGCCAGGCCGCTCCTGCCGCCGCGGATCCGGCCCTACGTCGTGCCCTATGTTCCCGAGGACTTCCGGGTCCGTCCGTTCCTCGAGTTCACGGTTTCGGGCCGCTATGGTCTTCAGGAGCTCCAGGAGCTGGTCAAGGAGAAGCTCGAGATCGGCTTGGGCTCGGTCCGGGGCGTCTCGGGCGTCGAGGTCGCCGGCGGCTCGGAGCCCGAGATCAGAGTCGTCCTCGACGAGGACCGGATCAAGGCGCTCGGCCTCCATCCTTTCACGGTCAACGCGGCCATCGGCGACCGGCTCGGGACTTATCCGACGGGCCGCGTCCGCCGGGGGAACCAGGAGTTCCTGTTCAAGTTCGCCGACCGCATCGACAGCCTCGACGAGCTCCGCGAAACGGTCGTCGCCCACTCCGGCGAGAACCCCATCCTGGTCAAGGACGTGGCCAAGGTCGAGCTGAACTACGCCGACATCCTGCAAATCCACCGCATCAACGGCCAACCCACGGTCAGCCTGACCGTGTCCAAGGAGCGCGGCGCGAACACCCTGCGTGTCGCCACCGACGTCAAGCGCAAGCTCGAGGCGGTCAAGCTGGATCTCCCGTCCGACCTCGTCTTCAAGAGCGTCAACGACGAAAGCGAGGAGATCCGCAAGAACCTCAACGACTTCTACCTCCTCGCCGGACTGATCACGGTCATCGTCTTCGTCATGATCTACGTCGTCCTCCGGCGGGTCAAGCCGTCGCTCCTCATCCTGTCCTCGATCGCCTTTTCCATCGTTATCACCTTCAACCTCATCTACGCGTTCAAGATCTCCCTGAACATGCTGACCCTGGGGGCCCTGGCTCTGGGCTTCGGCATGTTCGTCGACAATTCCATCGTCGTCTTCGAGAACATCCTCCGCCTCCGCGAAGGCGGGATGGAGGCGCGCGAAGCCTCCATGCAGGGCCCCAAGGAGGTTTTCGTCGCCGTCCTGGCTTCGACTCTGACGACGATGGCCGTCTTCTTCAGCTTCCCGTTCTTCCAGGGCAGGCTCAAGATCTATTACCTGCCCCTGGCCATCGTGATCGCCTCGGCCATGGTCGCTTCGCTCGTCGTCTCCTTCACCCTCGTCCCCGCCCTGAGCCCGCGCCTGCTCGGGAGGAAAGGGAGGAGCGCTGACCTCGTCAAGGAGAAGAAGGGCTCCCGTTTCGAGAAGGCGCTCGGCGTCCTCATCCGCCACCCCGTCGAGGTCCTCCTCATCGTCGCGGCCCTTCTCTTCGGGTCCTACAAGTGGTTCCGGGCCGAAGTGACGATGGGCCGTTGGTATGACTGGTATTCGAAGGAAGCCCTCTACGTCCGAGTCGGCATGCCCCCAGGGTCGGACATCGCCCGGACCGACGAGACGATCCGGGCCTTTGAAGACAAGGTCGTGGCCCAGGACTACGAGAAGGAGATGAACGTCGAGGTCATGTCGGAGAGCGCCTACGCCAACATCGAATTCCCTCCGGAGATCGAGAGGTCCTACAGGCCCTATGCCCTGAAAGAAGAGCTCATCCAGCTGGCCACCCAGTTCGCCGGCATCGACATCAGCGTTTCGGGTTTCGATCCTCAATATTACTCGTCGAGCATGGGCGCGGGAACGTATTACAGCTCGCGCATCAAGTTCTATGGCTACAATCTCAAGAAGCTGAAGGAGATCACGGGCGACCTCGAAAAGACCCTGCGCCGCAACCCGAGGATCAAGGAGGTCCGGACGGTCTCGAGCCGCTACGGTTGGTGGCGGGGAGACACGCTCGAGGACGTCCTCAAGATCGACAAGACCGCGCTCAAGCGCTATGACATCGACCCGGCCTACCTCTATTTCAGCCTGCAGACGATGATCCAGGGCACCTTCGGCCAGCCGGCCCGGGTCCGGACGGAAGGCAGGGACATCACCGTCTCGGTCAAATACCCCGACGCCGCGACGCTCGACATGCGCGCGCTCAGGGAGGCCCTTATCCAGACGCGGGGCGGTGAGTACCTCAGGCTCGGCGAGATCGCCGCGTTCGCCGAGACGCCCATCCCCGGCTCGATCGACCGCGAGAACCAGCAGTTCCAGCAGACGATCATGTGGGAGTTCCGCGGCCCGTCCAAGGCCGAGGAGCGCTACCGCAAGGGGGTCTTCGAGTCACTCCACCTGCCGCCCGGCTTCTCGGCGACCCTCGAAGAGCAGTGGTATGTGACCGAGGAGGAGCAGAAGCAGATCAACTTCGCCATCGTCGTCGCCCTGGTCATCATCTTCATGATCCTGGCGGCCCTCTACGAATCGTTCGTCCTGCCGTTCTTCATCCTGCTGGCCGTGCCGCTCGCGCTCATCGGCGTCTTTGTCGCTTTCATCGTGGCCAAGGCCCCGTTCGACCCGACGGCCTACATCGGGGTCATCCTTCTGTCGGGGATCGTCGTCAACAACGCCATCCTGCTCGTCGACCACATCGGACTGCGGCGCAGGCAGGGCCTGGGGCTCCTGGAGGCCGTCCTCCGCGGCACGAGGGACCGGGTGCGCCCCATCTTCATGACCACGGCGACGACGGTTTTCGGCATGCTGCCGCTGCTCCTCATCGGGGCGGAGGCCAACAGGAAGCAGATCTGGTCGTCGCTGGCCCTCTGCACGGTCGGCGGGCTGACGACGTCGACGCTTTTCATCCTCATCGTCATCCCCGTCCTCTACTATCACGGGGACGGCCTCCGGGCCTGGGGCGCCGAGAAGGCCCGCGAGGCGCGGCAGCTCTTCGGCAAAAAGCAGAGCTAGTTCGTCGCTCCCGGGAGGCCGCCGCCGGCCGGCCCGTGGCAACGCTTGCAGTCGAGCGTCAGAAGGTCCTTGTGGAACGTGAATTTGAAGAACTCGTTGTCGAGGATCATCTCCTGGGCGATCTGGGTCCGGGCCTGAAAGATGAAATCGGCCAGCTCCGTATCGATCGCGGCCCCGGCTTCGGGGTGCATCCGCCCGACTTCGGCGCCCATCCAGTAGACGATGATCTCCGGGGCCCTGCTGACGGCGTTGTCCGAGATCAGGGCCTTCGGCTCGCCCATATCCTCGCTGACGGCGATGAATTCGACGGAAAGGGCGGGACATGCGGCGGCGGCGGCGGTCAGCCCGACGGCCGCGGCGAGCTTGAGGTCGGCCGGGCGCGAAGCACAGAGGAACATCCGGATGCTGACGGGGTCGACCAGGGCCGCCAGGGAGGCCAGGGCCTCGGGAGATGGCGCGAAGGAGGCGATCGAGCCATCGGCGGCCGTCGCGAGCTCGACGACCCGGTCCTTGGAGATATAGCCGACGGGCGCCTGATCCTGGCCGTCTCCGCCCCGGCCGGGGAGTGCCGTCGCAGTGAAAACGAGCGCCACAGCCGCCAGGATGAATGGGAGCGCCGACGGCAGACGTCGCTCTTCTTGTGCCGCCCGCGAAGACGGTCGAGAGGATGAGGGGCTTGGGTATCCCATGTCGGAGGGATATTATCGAGGCTGGAGGACATCGTCAAGACGCGAGGGACGGAGAACCCGTTCGGGTCCGGCCTACCTGATCACGGCCGGAAGGATGTCTCTCTCCATCATCTTGTCGACCTGGGAATGCATATAGGGCTTGCCGTAGGCGGCGGCGGTGACGACCACGACCAGGGGCTGGTCCAGGAATACGAAGATCTTGCTGCCGCCATTTCCCGAGCAATAGAATGTTTCGCAGGGGCGGCCGCCGACATGGTAGGTCATGTTCCAGAACAGGAGCCCGTAATAGGCATCCATATTGTTAGGAACCGCCGAGTATTTCTGGAGCGATTTGCCGACCCAATCTCTCGGCAGGACCTGCACGCCGTCCCACAGGCCGCCGTTCTTATAGAGCTGGCCGAACTTGGCATAATCAAGGGAGGCCATCTGGAGGCCGCCGGCCGTGTTCACGACTTTCTGCGGCGTGTATTGCCACTCGTACTTTGTGATCCCCAGGGGCTTGAACAGAACCTTGTCGGCGTACCGCTCCAATCCGCCGGGGATGGAGCGATCGAGGATATCGCCCAGCAGGACGACGCCGGCCGTGAAATAGTCCCACTGCCTGCCGTTTTCCTTAGCCTCGTCCATGGGCAGGTCGAGGGCGAATTTCACCCAGTTCGGGGTCGGGTACATGTTTTCCTCGTTCCCGGGCGAGGCAGGATCATTATCCGATCCGAGGAAGGCCGAGCTCATCGTCAATAAGTTCTGTAGAGTGACCGCGCTCTTTTTTGGAGAGAAATTGGCAAAGGCCTTCAGGTCGTAGAATTCCCCCAGGGTCTGGTCGAGACTCTTGATATATCCATCCCTGAGGGCCGCGCCCATGAAGGCCGAGGTGAACGTCTTCCCCACCGACCGGGTATTGTGGAGCGTCACCCGGTCCGCCCCGTTGAAATATTCCTCGATCAGGAGCTTCCCGTCTTTGATGACCACGACGCTCGTGATGTCCTTGAAATCCTTCTGAGCGATCTTCCGGTTGAGCTCGCGGATCTTGTCCCGATCATAACTGTCGCTTGAGCCCGGCCAGCCGCTGCCCGGACCGATCGCCTGCGGCGCGATCGCCGCCTCATCGACAGCGGGCTTGATGACGTTCAGAGCGATCTCGCCCGCGGCGATGAGCTCGCCGATCCTCAGCTCGGGGTTGTTGAGGTAAGGCCGGATCTCGATCCTTAGGGCGTGCTTCCCCGCGCCCAGGGCATCTTCGCCCCCCCGGATCATGAATCGCATCCACAGGAACCGGCCCCAGGAATCCTCGTCGGTCGTGCTGATCAGAGGAACACGAAAAGCCGTCCGGGTGTTTCTGGCCTGGAGGGCGCCCGCGCCCGGATTGAGGTTCTCCGTATAGGCCAGGTCCCCGTCGACATAAAAGGAAAATCGATAGTTGCCGATCTTGGCCAGCTCCTCCGCGTTCAGTCCCGGCGCCAATCGGTGCAGATAGTTCGTCAGGGAGTTATCCATGAACGTCCCGATGTTCAGATCGCAGGTTTCAATGAGATCGAACGTCTTCAAGAGATCCGATTCCCGAACCTCCTGCAACGGGATGGGTTTGGCCATAAAGACGATCTGGCCGATGTGGCCCCGGTGCAAAGGCCCCGAGACGCCCTCCGTCTTGACGAGGTCGGGCCCCTGAGCAGAAAGCGTGATCGACCGGGTCAGGCACCAAATCAAGAGAATGGTTCTTCTTTTCATGGCCAGTCCTTTGCTCGAGCGCGAGCGCATGCGGCTCGATCCATTAGACGGTCCGGACGGTCGACCGGTTGGCCGGGAAAGGGAATAAGGACAGCGCCGAGCGGTCGCTAGTCCGGGCCGGCCAAGCTCTTATCATAAGGCGGGCGGTGGACGCCTCGCTCCGTGACGATGGCCGTGATGTACGAGGCCGGCGTGACGTCGAAGGCGGGGTTGCGCACCTCCACGTCAGGAACGGTGATCAGGCGCCCGCCGATCTCGCGGACCTCGTCCGGGTTCCGCTCCTCGATGGGGATGCCGCCCCCGTCAGGGAGCGCGAGGTCGATCGTGCTCGTCGGCGCCGCGACATAGAAGGGGACGCCGTTCTCCTTGGCCAGGACGGCCAGCGAATAGGTCCCGATCTTGTTGGCCGTGTCGCCGTTGCGGGCGATCCGGTCGGCCCCGACGACGACGGCCTTGATCTCGCCCCGGCGCATGAACCAGCCGGCCATGCCGTCGGTGATGAGGATGACCGGAATGCCGTCCCGGTCGAGCTCCCAGACGGTCAGGCGCGCGCCCTGGAGGAAGGGCCGGGTCTCGTCGGCGAAGACCCGGATCGACTTGCCCTCCGCGACCGCCGCGCGGACGATGCCGAGCGCCGTGCCGTACGCGGCCGTGGCCAGCGCCCCGGCGTTGCAGTGCGTGAGAACGGTCCAGCCGTCGCCGAGCAGCGCCTGGCCGTGTCGCCCGATGGCCCGGTTGGTTTCGGCGTCCTCGCGTTCGATGGCCTTGGCTTCGTCGAGAAGGGCCGCGCGGATCGTCCGCAAGCCCTCGGACCGCGTCCGCTCGTAGACCGCCCTCATCTTCTCCAGGGCCCAGAAGAGGTTCCGGGCGGTCGGCCGCGTCCGCTCGAGGCGCTTATAGACCTTCTCGAAATCGCGGTCGAGCGAGCGCCCCGTCTCCGCTCTGAGGGCCATCGTCCCCAAAACCAGGCCGTAGGCCGCGGCGATGCCGATGGCCGGGGCGCCGCGCACGACCATCTTCTCGATGGCCTGGGCCACCTGGATGTAGGTGCGGCAGCGGACATAGATCTCCTGCCCGGGGAGCTTGCGCTGGTCGATCATGATGAGGGAACGGCCTCGCCAGGCGATCGTCGGCAGCATCGGTCACTCCTTCTTCCAGGCCGGCGTCCGGTCATCCCGCCAGCCCCACTTGGCCGCCCAGCGCGCCTGGGCCGCCGTCAGGGCGTCCCGTTCGTCCGGGGGCAGCAAGTCGCGCAGACGGACATAACAATACACGAGCAGGTTATCGTTGTCTCGCCCAATCTTTTCCGAGGGCAGGCCGAGCTCGCGGGCCATGACCGCCTCCTCGTAGGCGCGCCGCATGTCGCCGAGATGCCCGTCGACCTGGGCGTGGAGATAGTGATACAGGCCGCAGGCGAAGTCGCGGTCGAGGAGCCGGTCCAGGGTCTTCACGAGGGCGGCGAGCGCCCGGTCTTTCTCGCCGGGATCGAGATCGGCGGCCCGGGCCAGGACGAGGTTCGTCCGCCTCTCGGCCGCGACCATGAGCGCCGGCTTGAAATCGGACTTGTCGACGAGCTGGGCGTAGATGCGCAGGGCGGGCGCTTCGAGGTCCAGATCCTCGAAGGATGCGGCCAGTCCGGCGAGGGCAGAGTCCGACGCCCAGGCCTCACCTTCGCCGAAGCCGAGGCTGAAGGCCTTGAGAAATGACGCTTCGGCCTCGCGCCAGCGGCCGAGGTTCGCTTCGGCCAGGCCCTTGACGGTGAACGCCTGGGCCGAAGGCTTGCGGCGGCACTCCCGGTCGGCCTCGTCGAGGGCCTTTTTCCAATGCGCGACCGCCTGCTCCGTTTGAAAGGCCCGGGCCTCGTCCTGGCCCTCGGCATAGTACCGCTTGGCCCGGCTCAGAGGAGTCAGGCAGGAAACGGTGGAGACAAGGACGAAAGCGAGGGTGAAGGCCCGGAGGCGTCGGCTTCTCATGCTTCGGGAGGAATTGACGGCCCGGCCTCGACCGGGCCCTTGATCAGGGCGACGATCATCTCCTGGACCTCTTCGTCCTGGAGGAGATGGAGCCCGAGCGACGCCGCCTCGCGGCCGATGCGCTCGAGGGCCTCCCAGAACGCGGGGTCGGCCGCGGCGGGACGGATGGCGTCCCTGGCCCTGGCGGTGCGGGCCGAGAACTCGACGACGATGGCCCGGTAATCGGCCGCGTCGAGCTCGGCCTTGAAGAGGGCCTTGAGGAAGGCGTCTTCGAGGCCGATGACGCTGTAGAGAGCCGGAAACGCGGCCCGGAGAACGCGGAGATCGTTCCGGGCGATCTCGCCGGCGTATTCGCGGCGGAGGGCGTCGTTGCCGCAGAAGAAACCGAGGATGAACTCGTCGGGCTTCGTCCGGATGAACTCGGGATCGAGCCAGACCTGCCAGGCCAGGATCCTTTCGTGGTAATCGAAGACCCGCCGGACGGCCCAGACGCAGGCCGCGTAGAGCACGGGGAAATAGAGCCAGGATTTGAGCGGCAGGAGCTTGTCGAGGATCTCGACCCCTCGGGCCAGGGCCGCTTCGATGTCCTTCTTGCTCATGGCTTTACCCCACGACTCCCAATGAAAATCGGCATCCCATTATACGTCATCCCGCCTCTCTCCGTTCTTGGGAATCAAAGATGCCCCACCCAGCTTAGGGATCGATTCGAGCGATAAAGTGAAACCAGCGAAGGGGCGATGACACAACGGCGTGGGGGGCCTAGCACGGAGCGGACTCTTGGGAGCGGAGGGCCAGATGCGCAACGGAGCGACTCGGAACTGCGTATCTGGGAAATATCCGAAAAGAAAGGGAACTCGCTCTAAGAAATTTACCAGAATTGTGGCTTCGAGCTCTCGAGTCACAATTCTGTTGGCCGCTTCGAGGCTCCGCTTCCCGCCGGAGGATGGATGGGGGGTGACGCCGAGGGAGGAAGAGCCCCTCGAGCGGAAACCTTGAGCGAGATCCGATCCCCGAGTCTATTTGACTTCCAGGATCGCCAGGAAGGCTTCCTGGGGGATATCCACCTTGCCGACGCGGCGCATGCGCTTCTTGCCCGCCTTCTGCTTCTCCAGCACCTTCATCTTGCGGGTGTAATCGCCGCCGTAGAGCTTGGCCAGGACGTCCTTGCGGAAGGGCTTGACCGTCTCCCGGGCGATGATGCGCTTGCCGATCGCCGCCTGGAGGGCGACCTCGTACTGCTGACGGGGGATGACCTTGCGCATGCGCTCGACGAGCCCCCGGCCGATGGTCACAGCCTTGTCCTCGTGGACGATGAGCGACAGCGCGTCGACGGCGTCGCCGTTGATGAGGATGTCGAGCTTGACCAGCGGCCCCTCGCGGTAGCCCGTAGAACTCGTAGTCGAGCGAAGCGTAGCCCTGCGACAGCTGCTTGAGCTGGTTGTAGAAGTCGAAGACGACCTCGTTCAGACGGCAGGGTGTAGCCCAGGAGCACGCGCCCCGGCCCGATGTATTCCATCTTCTTCTGGATGCCCCGGCGCTCCTCGAGGAGCTTGAACAGGCCGCCGAGGTAGCGGTCGGGCGTCAGGATGACGGCCTCGATGACCGGTTCCTCGATCATCGTGACCTCGGTCGACTCGGGCATCTCGGAGGGATTGTGGATCTCGAACGTCTCCCCTTTCCGGTTGGTCACCCGGTAGCCGACGCTCGGGGCGGTCGTGATCAGGGTCAAGCCGTAATCGCGCTCGAGCCTCTCCTGGACGATCTCCCGGTGGAGGAGCCCGAGGAAGCCGGCCCGGAATCCCAGTCCCAGCGCCGGCGAGTTCTCCGGCTCGTACTGGAAGGAGGCGTCGTTCAGGCGCAGCTTCTCCATGGCGTCGCGGAGCTCCTCGATATTGCTCTCGCCGGCCGGGAAGATGCCGCAGAAGACCATGGGCTTGGATTCCTTGAAGCCGGGCAGGGGCTTGGCGGTCGGACGGTCGCGGTGCGTGACCGTGTCGCCGACCCGGGCGTCGCTGAGCTTCTTGATGCCGGCGATGAGGTAACCGACCTCGCCGGTCCGGAGGAGGCCCGACTTGACCGGCTTGGGCGTGAGGTAGCCGACCTCCTCGGCCTCGTATTCGGCCCCCGAGGCCATGAGGACGATCCGGTCGCCCGTCTTGAGCTCGCCGTCGAGGATGCGGACGAGGACGATGACGCCGCGGTAGGTGTCGAACCAGGAATCGAAGAGGAGGGCCTTGAGGGGCGCGTCCGGGTCGCCTTTCGGCGGAGGGATCCGCGCGACCACGGCCTCGAAGAGCTCGGGCAGGCCCTGGCCGGTCTTGGCGCTGACGAGCAGGGCTTCGGACCGGGGCAGGCCGAGGATGTGCTCCATCTGCTCGAGGGAATCCTCGATCTGGATCTGGGGCAGGTCGATCTTGTTGATGACCGGGACGAGGACGAGGTCGTTGTGGACGGCGAGATAGGTGTTGGCCAGGGTCTGGGCCTCGACCCCCTGGGAGGCATCGATGACCAGGAGCGCCCCGTCGCAGGCCGACAGGCTCCTCGAGACCTCGTACGAGAAATCGACGTGGCCGGGGGTATCGATGAGGTCGAAGATATACTCTTCCCCCGAAAGGCTCTTGTAGGTCAGGCGCACCGTTTGGGCCTTGATGGTGATGCCGCGCTCCCTCTCGAGGTCCATGGTATCGAGGACCTGCTCCTTGAGCTCCCGGGCAGACATGGCCCCGGTCAGCTCGATAAACCGGTCGGCCAGGGTCGATTTGCCATGGTCGACATGGGCGATGATGGAGAAGTTCCTGATATTCTTCATGGAAACGCTCATTATCGCAGAATCGGGGCCCCCAGTCCACGGCCGGTCCCTGATTGACTTTTCAGGGGGGCTGAGCGTATCTTCTAGGGGAGAAAATACGGCTGCGATCTAAGGAGATACACATGCTTGGATCCATCGGACCGACCGAACTGATCCTGATACTCCTCATCGTCATCATCATTTTCGGCGCCCGCAAGCTGCCGGACCTCGGGAAGTCCATCGGCGAAGGCATCAAGAACTTCAAGAAATCGATGAACACCAAGGACGACCACGAGGGTCCCAAGAATCCCGAGCCCCCCAAAGGCTGACGATCGCCCCTGATACCCGCCGGGCCCTCCCGGCCGGGCGGGCCCTCGAGAATCTCCCATGACATCCTCTTATAGCGCCGGGTTCGACATCGGCGGCACGCAGATCAAGTATGGACTCGTCGACCGCGACGGGCACCTGGTCCAAAAGGGCCGGGTCCGCAGTCCCGAGGCCATGGCCGGCATCCTGGCCGTCCTCGAGGAGACCTGGACGGGATTGAAGAAGAGAGCGCCCGGTCCCATCCGCTCCTGCGGCTTCGGCATCGCCGGGTTCTACAGCATCAAGGACCGCAGGATCCTGCAATCGCCGAACTACCCGAGCCTCAACGGCTACCCCATCCTCCCGGCCCTGCGCAAGTTCATCGACGTCCCCATCCGCATCGGCAACGACGCCAATATGGCCGCCTACGGCGAATTCCGGCACGGGGCGGGGCGCGGCTCGCGCAGCCTCGTCCTCCTGACCGTCGGGACAGGCATCGGCGGGGGCATCATCCTCGACGGCAAGTTGTGGGAGGGTGAAGGCGGCTTCGCCGGGGAGATCGGCCATATCACCGTCAATCCCGAGGGCGAGCCCTGCGGCTGCGGCAACCGCGGCTGCCTGGAGACCGAGGCCTCGGCGCCGCGGATGGTCCGCAACTACCAGGCGCTCACCGGACGGACCGATATCACCGATTCCAAAGAGGTTTATCTCCTGGCCAAAGCCGGCGACCCGGCCGCCCTGGAGAGCTTCCGCAGGCTCGCCTATTGGCTGGGGATCGGCATCGGCATCGTCATCACCGCCCTCAATCCCGAGAAGGTCCTGATCGGCGGCGGGGTCGTTTCGGCCGGAAAGCTCCTGCTCGGGCCGGTCGCCGGGGAGGCCCGCCGGCGGGCCCACCCCATCCCCTTCGCCGGCTGCCGCATCGAGAAGGCCGCCCTCGGGAACGACGCCGGCCTCGTGGGCGCGGCCGCCTGGGCTTGCCTCAAGTCGGGAAACCGGGGATGAGAGAGGGCGGCGCGGCGTTCCCGGCTGTAACCATCCCGCGGGAGCCGGAGTTAATTGTTTTGACAACTCCGGGCGAAAAAAATATAAAATTACGGTGAAGAAAGAGACCAAGGAGGCCTCATTGACCAGAAAATCCTTCGTTTCTCTGGCCATTTGCATGGCCCTTTTGGCCCTCTCTCTGCCCGCCGCGCAGGCCGGCCCGGCCGGGTCGATCGAAGGGCGGATCACGGACGACAAGGGCGCGCCTCTCCGGGGGGCTTACCTCTACGTCTCTTCGCCCGCCGCTCTGGGGATCGCCAACTTCATGACCGCGAAGTCGGGGCGCTTCGAGCTCGCCGGCCTGGTGCCGGGGTCCTACAAGATCGTCGCCGAGATGCCCGGGTTCAAGACCGTCACGATGGACGGCATCGCCGTCTCCGCCGGCGCGACGTTCACCGCGAACTTCAAGATGGAGCCCGCGGCGACGGAAGAGGAGATCGACGACGGCGCGGCCCGGCCCGGCCCTCGACCGGGATTCGGCGCGCTACGCTTTCGTCCTGGACCGGGATCTGATCTCCCGGCTGCCGCTCCACCGGGATCTCACCGCTCTTCTGGGGATCGTCCCCGGGCTCATCTTCGAGCCGGATTTCGACGACGGCCGGATATCCCTCAACGGCACGCCGCTCACGGAGGCGGTCGTCGTCCAGGACGGCATCGTCGTGACCCACCCCCGGGACGATGTGATCCTGGACCGGATCAATCTCGAGCTCATCGACGAGGTCGTGGTCGAATCGGCCGGCCACACGGCCGCGACCGGACCCGGCCAGGGGGCCTATATCAATATCGTCCACAGGCCGGGATCAGCCGCGCCGCAGGGCAGCCTGTCCTATAGCGCCTCGGGCAAGGGCCTGTCCGATTCCCTCTGGACCTCGGCCGAGCTGGCCCAGATGCCCGATGCCGCTCCGCCGGCGCTCAGGCGCGAACACGACCTGTCCTTTTCGTTGGCCGGGCCGCTGCTCGAGGACATGGCTTGGGCCTTCGCCAATTTCCGCTACAACAGCCTCGGCCACAGGACGCCGTTCAATTACTGGACCGATCCCCTCGGCGTCCGGCACTTCGTCTACGACTACAAGCAGCGGGACATCTCCGGGATGCTCAAGCTGTCCTTGAACTTTCTCGACAAGATCAAGGGCGTTATCGAGTTCGGATTCACCGGCCTCGACGAGCCCGTCTACGGCCCGGAGGTCGGCAAGCTTCGGCCCGAGGAATCGACCCGCGACCTCAACGGCGAGAGCACGTTCCTGGCGCGGATCGGCGGGACCTATGTCGTCGACCAGAATATGCGAGTCGACCTCGGCATCGGGTACACGAAGTTCAAGCAGCCTCTCTTCCTGAACGCGGCCTCGGTCGGCAAGCCCCAGTATTTTGACATCATCACCGGCCGGGCCTTCGGCAGCGGCCCGCTGAACGACCGGGAAAACGCGAGCCGCATGAGGGCCGGCGCGTCCCTGACACGCCTCCAGGACGGTTTTCTCGGCATGTTCCACGAGCTCGTCGCGGGCGGCGAATACGAGATGACGTCCACGTCCTCGTCGACCTGGAAGTCCGATAATCTCATCTACAACTATGCCAACGGCAGCCCCTATACGTACGGGCAGACCATTTCGCCGACCTCCGGCGACGAGGTCGGCTGGGGCCTCGTCGGCTTCTATATCGCCCCCTCGACCGACAGCATGTCGCTCAAGCGCGAGCTCAGGCGGATCGGCCTCTTCGTCCAGGACACGATGAAGATCGGCGGCCGCCTGTCTCTTTCCGCCGGCCTGCGTTTCGACCGTTCGGAGGCCCGGTTCGGACCTTTCAGCAAGGACGCGAGCGGCAATTCCGTGGGCACGAGCCTGGGCAGCTCGCTCATCGACCCGATCCTGGGCTATAACCTCTACGGCGCGGTCAGTCTCGCCGGCTGGGACAAGTCCATCCTCTGGAACACGCTCTCGCCGCGCTTCGGCTTGAGCTTCGATCTTCTCGGCAACGGCCGGACGATCCTCAAGGGCTCCTGGGCCCGGCTGCCCGAATACCTCGGCCTCGGCTATTCCCAGGACCTGGCCCAGGTCAACCCGGACGCCTCCCATGATTTCGTCTGGTACGATGAGAACGGCGACGGCGTCGTCAACGGCGACGACACGTTCTCCCTCGTTCCCTATGATTTCCGGGTTTACAAGAGCGAGTTCTTCCAGCAGGCCGTCGACCCCAACCTCTCCGCGCCGGTGATCGAGGAATGGACGGCCGGGATCGAGCAGGAGATCGCCAGGGATTTCAGCCTCGGCGTCAGGTACATCGACCGTCGCCACTCCAACCTCACCGGTCACGTCGTCTATGACCCTTCGACCGGGGCCGAGTGGTGGCGGCTCGCGGACGCCCCGACGGGCTGGTGGGTGCCCTTCTCGACCATCGTGCCGGGTACGGAAGGCTATCCCGACGTGCCCGTGAACCTGTATCTCCCCTCGTCGACGGCCCCCGCCTTTTTCGAGCGCATCGAGAACGTCCCCGAGCTCACGGCGAGATACCGGAGCCTGGAATTCTCGTTCCACAAGAAGATGTCGCACAGCTGGCAGGCCTTCGGGTCCCTGACCTGGAACCGGGCGACGGGCACGGCGAACGCGGCCTCGCCCTGGAGCGCAGGGAATTCCCCCGTCCTTCTGACGCCGAACTCGCTCATGAACCTGTCCTCCACGGACCGCCTCCTTCAGGACCGCCCGCTCGTCGCGCGGCTGGCCGGGACGGTCCATTTCGGCTGGGGGATCTACGCCAGCGTCCTGATCAAGGCGCAGAGCGGCTCCCCGTGGGCCCGAACGGTCACGATCATCCCGCCGGCTGACTGGGCCGCGGCCAACGGCGTCCAGATGACCCCCATCAAGGTCTATCTGGAGAGCCCGGGATCGAGGCGGTTCGGCTCGTGGAAGACCCTCGACTTCCGGCTGGAGAAGGAATTCGTCCGGGCCGGGCGCAGCCTCGTCGGGGTGTCGGTCGACGTCTACAACCTGCTCGGGAACACGTACAGGACGCTCGACCTCAACGACGGCGGGACCTGGGCCCCCGACGGCGAGGGCGGCAGCACGGGCACGCGCGTCCTCAGCGGCACCTACGGAACATTCACGCCCCTCCTGGGAACGCGGGTGGTCCGGCTCAACCTGAGCTTAAAATTTTAGCTGGAACGTCACCGCCTTCTTGAGCTCCTCGCCCTCGGTCGTGCTCTTGACCGAGACGTCCATCCGCAGCTTCCGGTTTTTCAGCCGGTCGAGGTCCTTGTCGATGAGGAGAGGGAATTCCATGCGGAACCGGCCCTTCCGGTTCTCGACAAGGTCTTTCTCCGCGAGGGACAGGGGAAAGGTGCCCTGGGCCTCCCAGGCGGTCGTCCCGGACTCGTCCGAGATCTCGAGATGCACTTCGAAGGCCGTCTCGAGCCGGCCGTCCTTGAAGTTGAACCAGATCGTGTCGTAGGGGACATCGACGAAAACCTTGCCTTCGTAGACGCCGTCCTCGGCCCGGGTTTTCTGCATCGAGACCAGGTAATCGAAGAGCTTCTTTTCCGGGTTGAAAGTTTTCTGGAAATACCCCTGGGCGATGTTGAGCTCCTGGAGATGCTCCAGATTGATGGCCGTCATGACGAAATAGCCCGAGCAGTGCTCGTCGATGAAAACGACCGGGAAGGAGCCATAATACCAGATCTCCCGGCAGAAGCCGGAGGCGTCCATGGGATAGGTCAGGCGCTCCGAGGGCGGGCCGAACAGGATGAAGATCCGTCCGCGGTCGGTCTGCCAGCCCGGACGTCCCTCGCCGTGAAACATGGTCGTGGCCTTGGCCACCCGGTCCTCGTACTCGATCTTGAACTCGTTCCGCTCGGTATCCGGCGTGGGGTCGCGCCGCTTCCAGAATTGGGCGATGAAATCGTCTCTGGCGCTGTCGGGAAGCTCGAGGAAGATTTTCCGCTCCTCCTTGTTGATGATGTAGTCGACCTTGGCCAGGAAATCGGCCTGGGCCGGCGGAAGCTTGCGGGTGACGTTATAGGACCGGCAGGCGGAGAGCGCGGCCAGCGCGGCGACCAGCAGGACCGGGCCCGCCATGCCGAGGACCGCTCCCAGGGAGGGTTCCCGATGGTCAATGTTCATCATGGGCTCCTGCGTCATTTCGCTCTCTAAGGTAGTCCTCGGGCAGTGAATTATCAAGCCGGGTCTCAGGCCGGGGCGCGCAGGAGAGCTTCGAGCTCGCCCGGCGGAAGGCCGCTCTTGAGGTAGGCGAAGGCGGTCTTGTTATGCAGGAGCGGGTCGGCCTCGTCGTCCAGGGTGCCCGCGCGGACAAGGGCGGCCCATTCCGCGGTGCCCGGGATGGGCGAAAAATGAGCGACGCGCGGCACGGCGCCGAGGCCGCGGACAAAGCGGATGCTCTCGGCGACGCCGGCCGTCGACTGGCCCGGGAGGCCGGTGATGAGATAGACGCCGATGGCGCTCCTCTCGTAGCCCGCGGCTTCGAGCTCGCGCAAAGCCTTCTCGAGATCGGCCGGGGAGGCCTTCGGGCCACGCTCGCTCATGAGGTCGGCATCGGTCGATTCCATGCTGAGGTAGAGAGACCTCAGGCCGGCGGCGCGCATGAGCCGGGCCGTCGCGGCGTCGATCTCCCGCAGATGCAGGCCGTTGGGCGTGTGAAACGCCAATGGCGGGCCGGCGGCGGCCAGGCCTTCGAAGAGGGGCCAGGCATGCTCCCGCTTGCCCCAAAGAAGGGCATCGTCATAGAACGCGAAGTGACGCGTTCCGAAACGGACGTGGCTGTCCCTGATCTCGGCCAGGACGGCGGCGGGGGGCCTCTGCCGGAATCCCGGCGAGAGCAGATGGCCGGCGCAGTAGGTGCATCTCAGCGGGCAGCCCCGGGAGGTCAGGACCGGGAGCCACCTCCGGTCGCGGAGGAGATCGAATGCGGGAGGTGGCGGGAAGTCGGCGGCGGACGGATCCGGGACGTCCGCCAAGGGGCCGCCGAGGACCTCAGCCAGAGCCGGGAGGAGCCCTTCTTCGGCCGGGCCGGGAACGACGAGGTCGGCCCCCGACTCGGCCCTGGCGTGGCCGGGGCAGAGGGTCGCGTAGATCCCGCCCAGGACGATGGGGACAGGGCCGAACTTGCGGCGGACGAGGTCGACGGCGGCCTGGACCCCCGGATACCAGTAGGTCATGCCCGAGGTCACCAGGACGGCGTCCGGACGGGGCGCCCGGGCAAGCTCCTCCTCGAACAGGGCGGTGGGCAGGCCGTAGCGCGAAAAACGGCGGGGCACCCCGCGGACGACTTCGGGCTTGGGGATGTGCTCTTTGGGGAACGGGCCGCGGCCGTCGGGCTTGCCCGCGGGATGATCCGCCAGGCCCGGGTGGAAGCGGTCCAGGCAATCGACGAATGACACGCGGTGGGGGGTGCCGCGGCGGATGAGCGCGGCCGCGTAGAGAAGCCCCAGGGGCTTCATCCAGAAATCATAGGCGGCGAAGTCGCAGATCCAAGGGTTGATGAGGAGGATGTTCTTGGCCTGACCCATGTGCGTCGCCGGAGACGGGAGAAAGACGGTGGTGCGGAAGGGGGGACTCGAACCCCCATAGCCTTGCGGCCACAAGCTCCTGAGGCTTGCGCGTCTGCCAATTCCGCCACTTCCGCACTCAGGGAGCCGTTATTATAGCGATTTTCGCGTCCGGCGCAAATACGAAAGAAGTAGAAGCAACCGCTAAAAATCAAGCCGAGGGATATCGTCGGAGTGCGCATAAGCGGTGATTTAGGCGGCCGGGAGCCGGATGAGGGCAGTTTCAGTGGAAACCGCCAAAACGTGTTTGAGCGAGGCGTAGCGCACGCCGAGCGAGTTGTTTTGGCGCCGAATCCGGAGAACTGGCCGGCATGAAAAATCACCGCAGCGAACGGAGACGATATCCCGAGGCCAACTTGACAAAGAGCGGTGCGGTCCGTATTCTGGAGTTGTTGATGATCCCCGCCGCTTCTGCCCATGGTCGGATCCGTCCCCCCTTAATAATTTCCAAGGAGGATGCATGAAATTCCAAGACCGCTCCCAGATCGAGGCGCTGGCCAAGTTCAAGAGCCAGGGAGATCTCGTGACCTCGTTCTACCTGGACACGGACAAGGGCCGGATGAGCCGGAAGGAGATCCATCTGGCCCTGAAGAACCTCCTCAACGAGGCTAAAACCCGGGCCTCTGAGCTCTCCGCCGCCAAGGACAAGACCGAATCGCTCCTTCGGGACCTGGACCTCATCGCCGACTACGGCAGCCAGGCCTTGGGGACCTCGAACGCCGCCGGGCTGGCCATCTTTTCCGCGAGCCAGAAAAAATTCTGGGAGCCCCTGGAGCTGCCGCACGGCCCCCGCAGCCGGGTCATCTTCGACGCGAACTTCTACGTCCGCCCCCTGGCCTCGATCCTGGACAAGTACAGCCACATCTGCGCCCTCCTCATCAACCGCCGCGAGGCCGTCTGGTACGACGTGACCATGGGGGAGATCAAGTTCCTCGACAAGCTCCTGAGCGACGTCCCGAGCCGGGTCCGCGAGGGCGGCTTCGAGGGGACTTCGGAGAAGCGGATCGAGCGGCATATCGACGCTCATCTCCAGGAACACTACAAGAAGACGGCCCAGAAGACCTTCGAGCTCAGCAAGAAGCACCCCTTCGACTGGCTCTTCATCAGCTGCGAGGAGAACCACAGCGGCGATTTCGAGGCCCACCTGCACAGCTACCTCTGCGACAAGGTCAAGGCCCGGCTGCACTCGCGCGTGACCGATCCCCCGGCCAAGGTCCTCCAGGAAGTCCTCGAAGCGGAGACCCGGCTGAAAAAGGCCGAGGAGGAGGAGGTCGTCCAGAAGCTCATCACCGAGCTCGAGCGCGGCGGCCTGGCGACCTCGGGACTGCGCGACACGATCCATCGCCTGAACCAGTTCGAGGTCCAGACGCTCGTCGTCACCCACAATTTCGCCCGGCCGGGACGGATCTGCCCCAATCACAAGTTCCTCTACCTCGATGATCTCAAGTGCCCGATCGACGACAAAAAGACCGACATCGTCCAGGACATCATCGACGAGGCCATCGAGACGGTCCTCAAGCGGGGCGGGACGGTCCGGCAGGTCGAGCCGCCGTCGAAGCTCGACCGCTACGGCGGGATCGGCGCCTTCCTGAAGTACAAAGCCTGAAAAGAAAAACGACGGATCTCTCAAGACGCCGTGGGCGTCTTTTCCTTGAAATGGATTCTGTTGAATATACTGTAAATAACCGGGATGACGAAGAGCGTCAGGAAGGTCGTCGTCGTCAGGCCGAAGGCGATGGCCACGCCCATCGGGGCCCGGAACTCGGAGCCCGACGATCGCGAAAAGGCCATAGGCAGCGTGCCCAGAACGGTCGTCAGGGCGGTCAGCAGGACGGCCCGGAGACGGGTCGTCGATCCCAGCAGAATGGCCTCCCGCTTGTCGACTCCGCGCTTGATGAGCTGGTTGATGTAGTCGATCATGACGATGCCGTTGTTGACGGCGATCCCCGCGAGGAGGATGACCCCGATCAGCACCGGCAGGTTCAGCGGCCTCCCCGTGACCAGAAGGCCCAGGACGACGCCGATGATCCCCAGCGGGACGGTGAACATGATGATGAACGGATGGACGAAGTGCTCGAACTGGGAGGCCATGACCATGTAGACAAGGAGGATGGCCAGGGCGAAGGCGCCGGCCAGAATGAGGAAGGCGTCCTGCATCTGCTCGAAGGCCCCCCCGTATTCGAGGAAATAGCCCGGCGGCAGGCTCCTTTCGAATCCGGCCAGCCGGGTCTTGATGTCCTTGACGACGCCGCCGAGGTCGCGGCCGACGATGTTGGCGGTGATGGAGACGCGGCGGGCCTGGTTCTCGCGGTTGATCATGATGGGGCCCTCGCCGGTCGAGATGCTGGCCACCTGCTCGAGATAGATCGTCTGGCCGGCGGCTGTCCGGAGCGGGATGCTGCGGACCTCGTCCAGGCTGTCGCGGTACTTCTCCTTGAACCGGAGCCGGATATCGATCTCGTCGCTGCCCTCGCGGTAGCGTGAGGCCACCTTGCCCAAGGTGGCCGTCTGAACGGTGTTGGCCACCTGATAGACCGAGAGCCCGAGCCGGTAGGCCTTCTCCCGGTCGATACGGATCTGGACCTCGGGCTTTCCGGCGGCCAACGTATGGGTCAAGTCGCGGACGCCCTCGACGTCCGAGATGAGCTGGATGATCTGGTCGGCCTGGCTCTTGAGCGCGGGCAGATCCGTACCGAAGAGCTTGATCTCGACGGGGGCCGATGAGCCGCCCATCAGCATCTGGCTCATATCGATGGATTCGAACTTGACCCCTTGGAGGTTCGGCAGCTTGCGCCGGATCTGCTCCAGGATCTGGGTGTCGGAGTATTTTCGCTTATCGCGTTTGACCAGGCCGACCCAGAGGAGCCCCTCATGGGTGCCGGCATTGGAGAACGTCGAGGCGGCATCGCTCGCGTCCTGCTCGGCCTGGGAGCCGATCTGGGCCGAGATCATGGTGATCTCGGGCATGGCCGACATGATATCCTCGACCATGGTCACGACCCGGTTCGTTTCGTCCAGGGCCGTGCCGACGGGCATCCGGACCTTCAGCATGATCATATCCCGGTCCTGCGCGGGCATGAACTCGGTGCCGAGGAAGGGGACGATGGCCAGCGAAACGACCAGGGCCAGGAGCGCTCCGCCGAGGACCCAGCGCCGGTGGTGGAGGGCCTTGTCGAGCCACTTGCGGTAGAGCGCCTTGGCCTTGGCGAACTGGCGCTCCTCGGGGGCCTTGGCGATCGACTTGAGGCTCTTCTTCGAGCGGAAGAGGAGGGACGTGGCCAAGGGGACGATGGTCAGGGCGACGAAGAGCGAGGCGATGAGCGAAAAGGCGATGGACAGGCCCAGGGCCTGGGTCATCTTGCCGGTGATGCCCGAGGCGAAGATCATGGGAAAGAAGACGGCGATCGTCGTCAGCGTCGAGGCCGTGATGGCCATGCCGACCTCGCTCGCCCCGGCGATGGAGGCCGCGTCGGCCGCCTCGCCTTCCTCGAGGTGGCGGTAGACGTTCTCGATGACGACGATGGCGTTATCGACAAGCATGCCGATGCCCAAGGCCAGGCCGCCGAGGGTCAGGAGGTTCAGGGTGTAGCCCGCGGCGTAGAGTGCTATGAAGGTGGCGATGATGGACAGGGGGATGGCCAGGCTGATGACGAACGTCGGGCGCCAGTTGCGCAGGAAGAGGAAGATCAGGAAGATGGCCAGGAGGCCGCCGACCCAAGCGTTCTGGATCGTGTTCGTCGTGACCTGCTCGATCATGTCGCCCTGGTCCATGGCGACATGGAAGGCGGGGTTGCCGGGGATCGTCCCGCGCAGCCCCTCGATCGCCTTCTTGACGGCCGCGCTAGCGATCTGGGTATTGGCGCCGGACCGCTTGCTGACGATCAGATAGACGCCGTTCTGCCGCTGGATCCGGGCGACGTAACGCATCTCCTTGAGCGTGTCTTTGACCTCGGCGATGTCGCCGACATAAACGGGCTCGCCGCCGGGGCTCATGCCGACGACCGTCCGGCGGATGTCATCGAGATTCCTGAACTCGCCCATCGTCCGGACAAGGATATCGGAGTAGCGCTCGACGATATTCCCGGCCGGCAGGTTGAGATTCTCGGTCCGGATGGCCATCATGACCTGGTCGAGGGTCAGGCCGCGGCTCTCGAGCGCGGCCTTGTCGACGTCGACCAGGATCTCGCGCTCGTCCATGGAGAAGACGCGGGCCGAGGCGACGCCGTCGATCCGCTCGAGACGGGGCGCGATCTCGTCCTCCATGATCGTCTTGAGCTTCATGGGCGGGATATCGCTCGTGATGCCGTAGAAGATGACCGGGAACTGGCTGAAGCTGAACTTGACGACAAGCGGATCCGCGGCCTCTTCGGGCAGGAATTGCTTGGAGAGGCCGATCTGGTCGCGGACGTCCTGGGCGGCGAAGTCGAGGTTCGTCCCCCACTCGAACTCGATGCTGATGACGGAGACGCCCTCGGAGGTCTGGGAGGTGACCTTCTTGACCCGGTTGACCGCGCTGACGACCTGCTCGAGGGGCCGGGTCAGGACGTTCTCGATATCGACGGACGAGGCCCCCGGATAGGAGGTGATGACGGAGACGGTCGGGAACTCGAGGTCGGGGAAGAAATCGAGACCCAGCCGGGTGAACGAAATGGCGCCCAGGACGACGAGGATCATCGCCATCATGGACGTCGTGACTTTTTTCTTGACCGAGAATTCGGGGAGCTTCACTGTTTCACCTCTTCGAGGACCTGGACGGCCGCCCCTTCCTCGAGCCCGTAGTTGCCTTCGACGACGACCGGGACGCCCTCGGCCAGGCCGTCGAGGATCTCGACCATGGTCGTGTTCTGAAGCCCCAGGGTGACGGCCTTCTTGACGGCCTTGCCGTTTTCGACGACGAAGACGTAGCTGTTTTCGAGGATGGCTTTCTGGGGGACGACGAGAGCGTTCTCGTGGGACTGGACCTCGAAGACGACGTCGCCGAACGTCCCCGGCCGCAGCGCGGCGTCGGGATTCTCGAAGACGGCCTCGACGCCGAACTTCTTGTTCTGCGGGTCGGCGGTCAGGTTGACGACATGGACGGTGCCGCGGAAATCGCGGCCGGGGAAGGCGCCGACGCGGAGGAGGGCGTCCTGGCCCTTCCGGAGGAGGGCGATATCCTCGGAGGAGACGGCCACGTCGATCTTGACCCGGGAGTAGTCCATCAGGGTCAGGACGCCGCCGGCCCCGCCGCCGAAACCGCTCATCATGGGATTGATGACGTCCCCGACCTCGGCGTTCTTGGAGGCGATGACGCCGGCGAAGGGCGCCTTCATGAGGGAGACGTCCAGGGCGTGCCGGGCCAGGTTGAGGCCCGCCCGCGCCTGCTCGAGCTGGGCGGCGGCCGCGTCGTACGCGAGCTGGATCTTTTCGACCTGCATCGCCGAGACCGCGTTTTCCTTGATCAGGCGGTCCATGCGGTCCTTGTTGCGAAGGGCGTCGGCGAAGCTCGCTTCGGCGACGGCCACACCGGCCTCGGCCTGTCGGAGCTGGAGGCGGATGGACTCGGTCTCGAGCTCGGCCAGGAGCTGGCCCTGGGCCACGCGGTCCCCTTCCTGGACATGGATGCGGGCGATCTTGCCGCCCACTTCGGGGGTGATGTTGATCGAGTTCCAGGCCTCGAGCGTGCCGGTATAGGTGATCTTCACGGTGATCTTTTCCCGCCGGACCTTGAAAACCTTGACCGGCGCGGCCCCGAAGGTCTCGGCCGAGGCGCCGGCCTTCGCGGCCGGCTTCTTGCAGGACACGGCCACGACCGCGACGAGGATTGCGGCGGCGAGAGCGATGACGATCCGGGATAGACGATGGCTGATGGGCTGTCTCATGGGTTCCTCCGTTAGTTCGAGCGGCTCTCGGAACGGCTCCGGCCGACCGCCTTTTCGAGCTGGGCCTGCGAGATGACACAATCGTAGAGCGCCTGGGAATAGTTGGTCCGGGCCTGGCTCAGGGCGACCTGGGCCGTGGAGACGTCCAGGTTGGTGGCCAGCCCTTCGCCGTAATTCAGCTCCGCGATCCGGACCGCCTCGCGGGCCTGTTCGACGTTCTTCTCCTGTGAAAGCAGGGTTTCGCGGGCCTGGTCGCGGTCGAGGACGGCCTGGCGCACCTCGAGCGCGATTGCGTCCGAGAGACCTTTGCGCGTCCATTCGAGCTGGCGGATCGCGGCCTTGGACTGGCCGATCTGGGCCCGGGCGGCGAAGCCGTCGAAGAGCGGCAGGCTGATCGACAGGTTGATGGCGTAATAGTTCTGCCATCTCCCCTTGCGGAAGCTCAGGGAGTCGGACCAGAGGTTGTAGGCGCCGCCGATGCCGACCGTCGGCAGCATGGAACCGCGGGCGATCTTGAGCATCTCGCCGGCGATGCGGCGCTGGTAGTCGAGCCGGCGGAGCTCCGGCCGCTCGGCCAGGGCCTCTTCGACAACGGCCTCGGAGACGGCGTCGAGGGGCGGCGCGGCGAGCTCCCCCTGACCTCGACGGGCGTCTCGAGGGAGATGCCCAGGACCGTCTTCAATCCGAGCGCGGCCACGTCGACGCTGTTCCGGGCCCGGATCGCCTGGGGCTTGAGATTGGCCACCTGGACCTCGGAACGCAGGAGGTCGAACTTCGAGGCCATGCCGACCTCATAGAGGTTCTTGACGTTGTCCCGGAATTTCTCGGCCAGCGTCAGGGCCTCGTCGGCGACCGCCGAGAATTCCCTGGCCAACAGGTAGCCGTAGAACGCGCTCTTGACGTTGAAGACCGTCTCCTGCTCGGACAGGCGGACCGATTCGCGGCTGGCCTGGAGATTGTAGTTGGCCTGCTTGTAGCCCGCGACCAGGCGGCCTCCGGCGAACAGGGGCAGGTTGAAGGCCAGGGCGGTCTGATAGTTCTTGGTGAAGTCGATGGAGATCCGCTGGGGCGGCTGGCCCGGGATGAGGGACGGGAACTCGAGGGTGAAGAGCTTTTCATCGAGGGTGTTGAGGCCCTGGGCGTCCAGGGTCGGCAGGAAGCTCGACACGGCCGAGCGGACCTGGAACTTGGCCTGCTGCTCCTGCTCCTGCGTGGCCAGAAAGAGCGGATTCTGGCGCAGGGCCATGGCGACGGCCTCGTCGAGCGTCAGGACGAGCGGCGTCGGGGACTCCTGGGCGGCGAACGACGCCAGGCCGAGGGCGGCGAGCATCACGATGATCAGCCATCCTGCTGTTCGTCTCATATCAGATCTCCTTGCCGGATTGTTCAGGGTTCCGGATCCCTTCCAGAATGAACCGCGTCAGGATTTCGGGCGCGCGGGGAGAAAGCGGGGCGTCTCCCTCCCAGAACATCATGTGCGTGTAACCCTGGAGCACGGACTCGATGAAGGCCGAGGCCTGACCGGCGTCCAGGCTGCGGAACTCGCCCGACGCGACGCCCTCCTCGAGGATGCGGGCGCCCGCTCCGATCAGCTCCTGACGCTTCTCTCTGAGCATGGCCAGCATCTTCCGGTCCGCCTGCAGGGAGGCGCCCGGCTTGCCGGGAGGGGTCGCAAATACGCGCATGAGCTTGAGCATGGCCTTGTCCATCCACAGGACCCGGTAGACCTGCTTCATGTCTTCGCTGCTCCGGAGGACGGCCTGGACGAGACGGCGGAGCTTGTCGCCGGCGCTGCCCGGGGAGTCGACGATGCCGGTCAGCCGCTCCCGGATGTCGTCGAACGAATGGCCCAGGATCTCGAAGAGCAGGGGGCCCTTGCCCGCGACGTATTTGTAGACCGTGGCCTTCGAAAGCTGGGCCTCCCGGGCGACGTCGTCCATCGTCAGGGCGCCGTAGCCCTTGCGCAGGATGA
Organism: Candidatus Aminicenantota bacterium; assembly: GCA_963742235.1. GTDB lineage: Bacteria > Acidobacteriota > Aminicenantia > Aminicenantales > Saccharicenantaceae > RBG-16-66-30. The sequence continues at coordinate 36,595 of CAVULT010000004.1, forward strand.
CGCGCGCGGCGGCGTGAAGGATGACTTCCCGGTAGCCTTCGCGCCGGCGGACCTCGCGCTCGCGGCGAACCTCGCTTGTTTTCATGGATTTGAACCTGTCAGTTTAAAGAGTGAACTTATGAGTTCATAATATGAACTTTAAAGTTCACACAGAATACGCGCTACGGAATCATTTGTCAAGGGCCTTGGGACCGCTGTAAAATAAAGGGGTCTGGGAGTTCTACGACAGGCGATGGAAAAAGGTTTCGTGCCGCGCCTCTCCAGACCCCTCGTGGGGGCGATCCTCGCCGCCTGTCTCCTTTCGATCCCCGCCCTGACGGCGAAGCCTCCGGCCGGGGATGCCGCCGGGATCGCCGCCCCTTGGTGGAGCGTCCGGTTGGAGATCACGGCCAAGGGCGGGTATGCCGTCAGCGGCGGCGAGGCGCCGGTCACCGGGGACTATGCCTGCCGGGTCCTCTGGGAGGGACGGCTGGAGCCGGACGACGAGGATTTCCTCCTGGTCCACCTCAGGACGGAGATCCTGGAGTGGCGGCTCGGGGAGAGATCAGGACCGGCCGGACGCGAAAGCGTCCTCGAGGCTCCGGCGGCGAGCGGGCCGGCCGTGCGGATGAATTATGTGATCAAGGACGGCCGGGAGATCGAGTTCTTCTTCGACCTCGACGGGATCTCCATTCCCTTGCATGCTTCGCCGCTCGCCGTCGCCCTCGAGCTGCCGCGCTCATCGGGGCGAACACCGGGAGGGCGGGGCAAGGCCTACGGCGATTTCGTCGGCCACGGCTCGTGCCGGGTCGTCATCCCCGAGACCGACCTGGAGCAGCGGAGCCCCAAGCGGCATTTCTCCTGGGACTGGCGGAGGGAAAGACAGTATGTCCGGAGCGGCCGGATCTTGACCGTGTCCCAAAGCCATGCGGCCGAGGCCGACGTCAGCGTCACGATTCACTGATCCGCCGTCAGGCCCGGGGGTGAAACTTGTCGTAGACGCGGCGAAGCCGCTCCCGGCTGACATGGGTGTAGATCTGCGTCGTCGTGATCTGGCTGTGGCCGAGCATGAGCTGGACCGAGCGCAGGTCCGCGCCGCGCTCGAGCAGGTGCGTCGCGAACGAGTGTCTGAGGACGTGGGGGCTGATCTTGGCCGAAAGTCCGGCTTTGACGGCTTGCTGGCGGAGGAGCTTCCAAACCCCCTGGCGGGTGAAGGGCCGGCCCCGGCGCGACAGGAAGAGCTCCTCTCTTCCATCGGGATCGACCAGGGGCCGGACCTCGTCGAGATAGCGCCTGATGGCCCTGCAGGACGAACGGCCGAGCGGGACGATCCTCTCCTTGCCCCCCTTGCCCCGGCAGACCAGGAAGCCGTCTTCGAGGTTGATCTCGGCGGTCTTGAGGTTGGCCAGCTCCGAGACCCGGAGACCGGAGCCGTAGAGGACCTCGAGCATGGCCCGGTCCCTGAGACCCCGGGGCTTCTTCTCGTCGGGAGCCTGGAGGAGCGCCTCGGCCTCGGCGACCGTCAGGAACTTGGGCAGGGCGAGCCACGTCGAGGGCGTGGTCAGCTGGGTCGTGGCATCCGTCTTGAGATACCCGCTGAGGACAAGGAAGCGGAAAAAGGACCGGAGCGCGGAGATGAGGCGGGCCAGGGACCTGGCCGAAAGGCCCCCCTCGCTCTCGCCGTGGATGAAGCGGACAAGGGTGTCCTCGGAGATCCGAAGGAGCGGGATCCTGCGCGCCTTGAGGGTGTCGACGAGCTTGCGGAGGTCTCGTTGATACGACTGGATCGTGTTCGGGGAGAGGCCTTTTTCGACGGCCAGGTATTCGAGGAACAGGCGCAGGGCATCCTCGGGCGAGGAGGCTGGAGATCTCATGTCAGGAAGGGATTGGAGCTGCGCTCCTGCTCGACCGTGGTCCAGGGGCCGTGGCCGGGCAGAACGACCGTTTCCCCGGGGAGCGTGAGGATGCGCTCCCGGATCGATTTCTCGAGGTCCTTCCAGGAGCCGCCGGGAAGGTCGGTCCGGCCGACGCCGCCGCAGAAAAGCGTGTCCCCGGAGAAGAGGTACCCGCCGTGCACGAAGCCGACGCTGCCCGGGGTATGCCCGGGCGTGTGGATGACCCGGAGCGCGGCCTGGCCGAAGGTGATCTCGTCGCCGTCGTCGAGGAGGCGGTCCGGCGCCGGCGAGTTGCGGGCCCCGAGCAGGAGGCTGAGCTCGATGTAGTCGGAGACCTGGAGCATGCCGGTGTCGGCGGCGTGCATGGCCAGGGGCACGGAGTATTTCCGGACGATGTCGCTGTTGGCGCCGATGTGATCGACGTGGCCGTGGGTGTTGAGGACGACCACGGGTTTGAGCTCCAGGTCGGCGATGGTCGAGATGATCTTCTCGGGATCGGCGCCGGGGTCGATGACGGCGCAGGCGCGCGTCTCTTCGCAGTACACGAGGTAGCAGTTCGTCTCGAGGGCCCCGACCACCACCAGCTCGTATTTCATAGCCCCATCCCTGAAGCCATCTTAATGCCAAAATTCCCGCGAGTCAACCGACGGTCTAGAATGCGGTTACCCAGCCTTCCATCGGCCGCGAAACGGCTCGGAGTGCTGCTTCTCCCTCCGGCGGGGAGCGGACTCTTGGAAGCGACCATCAGCACCGCTCCGGAATGACCTGGAGGAGCGGTGCTGGGAAATATCTTGGTAAATCCCTCTTCTAAGATACTTATCAGAATCATGGCTTCGAGTGCTCAGCTATGATTCTGAGGTCCGCTCCCAGGAGTTCGCTCCCCGTGGGCGGTTTCCCCTGAAACTACCCTCGTCCGCCACGCTGCCCGGCTAAACTTTCCCAATGTCGGGTTCAGCAGTCCCTCCTCGCCGCGATTGATCCGCGGCCTCCATGAAGATCCGGGACACGAAGAAAGCCCACTTCATGATCGGGGTGAAAAACGAGTATAATCAACGCGTGGACGTGCTGATCATCCCGGAGGCGCACCGCGAGATCGACGCGCTGCGGGCGTTCCGGCCGCGGACAGGGGCATGGGGGGCGATCGTCGGGCACAGACGGGGGTCCCGGTTCATCGTCGAAAAAATCGTGGCCGCCGGAAATCCCGGGACCGTGCCGGACGAGAGGATCCTCGCGGAGCTCGACAGGATCTGGCCCGGAAGGATCATCGGGATCGCCGTGGTGCGTCCGGGCGCCGCATTCAAGAAGGCCCTGCTCGGCCCGGCCTGGTACGCGAGGCTCGTCCTCCAATTGACCGGCCCGACCAAGGCGGCGGTCCTCCGCTCGTATGTGGTCGAGTTCGAACGAAAGTTCTGTCCTCGATCCGGTCCCGTCCGCGCCGGCCGCAAAGGAGAGATCCCATGAGTGAACCCCTGACGGCGGAAGAGGAACGTCTGTGTCTGAAGCTCGCCCGCCAGGCTCTCGAGCATTATTTCGCGACCGGGCGGCACCTCCGCTCGCCGGTCAGGTCCGGCGCCCTCGAGGGAGAAGCGGGGCGCGTTCGTGACCCTGACCGTGGACGGGGAGCTGCGCGGCTGCATCGGCTATCCCCTGCCGGTGAAGCCGCTCGACGAGACCATCATCGAGATGGCCGTCGCGGCGGCCACCCAGGATACGCGGTTCGAGCCGCTCTCGCCTGACGAGCTGAAAAAGCTGAAGATCGAGATATCGGTCCTGGGTCTGCCCGAACCCGTGAGCGACCCCGGCCAAGTCCAGGTCGGCTGCCACGGGATCATCGTCTCGAAGGGCTTTTCCAAAGGGCTGCTTTTGCCCCAGGTCCCGGTGGAACAAGGCTGGGACCGGGAGACCTATCTCCGCCACGGCTGTCTCAAGGCCGGGCTCCCTCCCGAAGAATGGAAAAAGGGGGCGAAACTCGAGGTCTTCACCGCCCAGGTCTTTTCCGAATAGCCGCCCGCGCGGGCCGGCTCACTTTTTCAGTTTCGGCTTGATGGCGTCGAGTTCCGTTTTGGCGTCGGCCTTCAGGACATCGTCCTTCGAGGTTGTCTTCGGCAGGTCGATCGCCTTCTCAAAGGACTGGGCCGCCTCGTCGTATTTCTTCTCGGCGACGAGCGTCCGTCCGAGCTCGAGGTAATGGTTGACGAATTCGGGGTGGAGCTCGATGGCCTTGCGGAGATCTTTTTCCGACTCCACGTTGGATCCCTTCGGGATGGACCCGTACATGATGCCGCCGAAGAAGCGCTTGGCGCCGCCGATCTCGGCCATCCGGCGGTTCCAGCGTCCCAGGGCGTGGTAGGCCAGGTGGTTCGTCGGGTCGAGCTCAATGGCCTTGTCGATCTCGGCCTTGACCTCCTTCGAAGCTTCGATCTGCTCCTTCTTGCCGAGCATGAGAAGGCGCTTGCCGTTGGCGGCGGCCAGCTGGAAATGGCCCCAGGTGTCGTTGGGGTTGGCGTCGACGGCCTTCCTGGCCAGGGCGGTCGCGTCGGTGTACAGCTTCATCTGCCTGTCCTTGACGTCCTTGTCGGTCGCCGGGATGACGTCGGCGATGTCGACCATGGCCCGCGAGGCCTTCCAGAGCGCCTCGTAATCCGCGGGCTCGAGTTTCAGGGCCGCCTGATAGTGCTCGAGGGCGGCTTGGTCGTCGAACTTGGCGTACGCGGCGTCGCCCTCCGCAATGTGTTCGGCCGCCGTTTGGGCCAGGGCTGGCCCGGCGAGGAAGGCGGCAATGGCGAAAGCAAGCAGGATCTTCTTCATTTTTTCCCTCCGTGCCCCCTACCTATTAATGATTTCGACGGAAATGTCAAGCCTGACGACCGTCCGGACAGGGGCGGCGGCCCCGGAATCGCTCGACCAGAAGGCCCGCCAGGAACCCGGCGGCGCCGAGGGCGACGCCTGCGGGAAGAGACCGCGGCCAGGCAGGGACCGGGAGGATCGGGAGCCCCGATTCGCCCAGGAATGAAACGACCGCGTAGCCCCCGCCGAGGGTGAGCCCGAGGAGACCGGCCAGGGGCGCCCGCTTCTTCAAGAACAGGGCGGCGACGCCCGGCACGAGCAGGCCTTCGGCCATGATCGTGGAGGCCAGGCCGAGGGTCTTGAGGATGTCCCCCAGCCGGGCGGCGATGAGGAGCGCGCCCAGGGCCAGGGCCGAGGTCGCGACCCTGGCCATAAGCAGCGGCCGGCGGCCGGCGCCCTGTCCCGTCCGCTTTCCGAGAAGCTCCCTGGTCAGCGTCATGGCCCCGGCGTTGAGGGCGGCGTCCATCGTCGAAAAGATGGCCGCCAGGACGGCCACGAAGAGGAGCCCGCCGAGGAACGACCCGGCTTCGCGGCCGACGAACCGGGTGACGAGAGGAATGCCCCTCCCGCCGTCCGGGAAGAGCGGAAGAAAGAGCATGCCCGCGGCGACGATGCCGGCGTAGAAGAGGCCCAAGAGCACGGCGGCCGCCGACGTTCCGGCGCGCGAGGCCGCGTCGCTCCGGGCGGCCTGCATCCTCTGCCAGGCGATGGGAGAGATCGTCCAGGCCAGGACAAAGGACAGGGCGATGAGGAGGTTGCGCTCCGCCCCGGAGAAGACGTCGAAATAGCCCGCCTTTCCGGACCCGGCCGCGGCGGCGCGCACGGCGCCCCAGGTCGTCCGCGAAGCCAGGGCCGCCACCATCCCGGCGACTCCGGCGACGAGGAGGACAAATTGGAGGACATGGGTCCTGGTCACGGCCTGCAAACCGCCGGCGGCGGAGTAGACCATGACGATCCCCGAGGCGAGGAGAAGGCTCAGGAAGGGACCCGTTCCCAGAAACGCGCCCAGGAAGGGCCCGGCCGCGACCATCTGCGATGCGGCCATGACGACCATGTACCAGACGACGAGAACGGTCGTCAGCGTCCCGGCCGTCCGGCCGTAGCGGTCGCGCATCAGCGAGGAGGGGGTCAGGCCGGAGACCGCCCGGATCGGCCGGGTGAGGGCCGTCAGAATGAGCAGCGTCGCGACCGCGGGCAGGCCGACGATCCAGATCGCGCTGACGCCGTCGCGGCAGGCTTCGTCGGTCGAGACGAGAAGAGAGGCCGCCCCGATCCACGAGGCGCAGAGGGAGAAGGCCACGCGACCGGCGCCGAGCCGCCTCGAAGCCAGAAAGAACGAATCCAGGCTCCCGGGCCGCCGCCTGAGGCCGAGCCCGGCCGCCCAGAGAACGGCCGCATAGGCGATGATGGCCAGGACAAAGCCGGATTTCATATTCGGGGAGTATATCAGGAAAATGGGGACGTTTCTGTTTTTCGCCAAGCTGAAAAACAGAAACGTCCCCATTTTCAGCTATAATATCCGCCATGAAGCGCGCGATCGTGGCCGCCCTGGGGAGGCTCGCCCTCGCGGCCGTCCTTATGCCGCGGCCGCGCCGGCGGCCTCGGCCGCCCCGGTGGCCCTGTCCCCCGACGAGGCCTTGGCCAGGCTGGAACAGGCCCTCAAGGCCGCGACAACCCTCCAGGCCCGCTTCGAGCAGCTCTATTATTCCATGTCGATCTCGGAGCCTCTGCGCGAAAAGGGCGATCTTTTCCTGCAGAAGCCCGACCGCATGCGCTGGAACTACAAGACCCCCCAGGAGAAGGTCTTCCTCTACAAAGAAGGCGTGCTGGAGATGTATCTGCCCGAAGATAAACAGCTCACCCGGAGCCCGGTCTCCAAGGAGGCCCTGGAGTCCGACATCATCGGCATCTTCCTCGGGACGATGTCCTTCCGCGACGCCTATATCGTCGAGGACAGCCCCTTCCCGACGGACGCGACGACCCGCGTCCGCCAGGTCAAGCTGACCCCCAGGACGGAGGGCGACTATACCCACATCCTCCTCGAGATCGACGAGACGACCTGGCTCCTGCGCCGGGCCATCTTCCTCGAGTGGGCCGGGAACAAGCGCGAGTTCGTCTTCAGCCAGGTCCGGACCGGCGTGCGCATCCCGGACAAGACCTTCACCCTCAAGGTCCCGCCCGGGACCGAGATCATCGACGACACCGAAGGCGCCCGGCGCCAGGGACGATAAACCATTCGGTCCGAGGCCCGTATGAACACACGAGGGCAGGATGCTCTCTCGATGACAGAAGACCGCAAACTTGTGTCCCGGGCCCTCAGAGGAGACCGGAAGGCGTTCGAAATGATCGTCCGCAAATACGAGCAGCCGCTCACGAGCTACCTCGGCCGCATGACCGGGGAGCGTGAGGCGGCGCTCGATTTCGCCCAGGAGATCTTCCTCAAGGCCTACTGCTCGCTGGCGTCTTATCGTCCCGACTTCAAGTTCAGCACCTGGCTGTTCAAGATCGCCTCGAACCACCTCATCGACCACTGGAGGAAGAAGAAGCTGCCGACCGTCTCCCTCGACCAGCCGGTCGACGACGACGAAGGTCCGCTCATGCCCCAGGTCGCCGATCCGGGGCCGTCGGTCGCCCGCAAGTTCGAGCTGGCCGAGATCCGGGAGAAGATCGAGCGGGCTCTGGCCTCCGTTCCGGAAACACTCCGGGAGCTGTTCGTCCTTCGGCACGTCAACGAGTTCTCGTACGAGGAGATCGCCGACATCAAGGGCCTGCCCGTCGGAACGGTCAAGAACCGCGTCTTCCAGGCCAAGGAATTATTGAGAAAGAGGATGGAGGGATCGTGACGTCCTGCCCGCGCCCCGAGAACATCTATCTCTACCTCGAGGGCGAGCTCGGCCCCTACGACGCCCGGAAGCTCGAAGAGCACGTCGACTGCTGCCCGGCCTGCCGCGACGCGCTGGCCGAGAGGCGGCTGCTCCACGAGGCCTTCACCACTCTCACCCCCTTCGAGGTGCCGGCCGGCTTCGCCCGGTCGGTCATGGACGGCCTGCCCGAGCCGGAAGTCCGCAAGGCCGGCTGGCTCTCGCCCCTCGTCGCGGCCATGACCGCCCTGGCCGTCGGGCTCCTCGGCTTCCGCATCTTCACCGGCCAGAACGTCTTCGACGTCCTGGTCGCCGTCAACAGCTTCTTCGGTTCGGTCATCGCCTTCGCGACACCCCTGGCCGCCAGGACGCTCAAGCTCGGGAACGTTCTTTTGGACGTCGCCGGCGACCTCCTGACCGTGGGCTTCGCGGGCCTGGAGACTTGCGCGCGCCTGCTGGGTACGGGAGGCGTCGTTCTCGTCATCGGCCTGGGGTCCCTCCTGTCGCTTCTCGCCTTCTTCGGGGCGAGACGATACCTCCGTCAGGGAGAACAATCATGATGAAGAAGATATCGGCTCTGGCCCTGTTCGGCCTGTTCGTCCTGGCCCCGCTCGCGGCTCCGCCGGCGGCGCGGGCCGAGATCCGCTCCCAGAAAGAGATCACCATCGCCCCGGGCGAAACCCAGGAGGAGATCGTCAGCTTCGGCGGCCGCGTCCTCATCGAGGGCAAGGTCAAGGGCGACGTCGTGGTCATCGGCGGCTCCATCACCATCAGCGGCGAGGTCGGCCAGTCCGTGGTCGGCATCGGCTCCCGGATCGTCGTCAAGCCCACGGCCTCGATCGCCAAGGACCTGGCGGCGCTCGGCGGGACCCTGGTGAAGGAGCCCGGCTGCGCCATCGGCGGGGACACGATCTACTTCCAGACGCGCGAGCTCGGCGACAGGCTGTTCCGGGACGGACACCTCTTCAAGGGCGCTTTTTCCCTCTCGCTCATCCCGATCATCGTCGTCGTCAAGCTCGTCCTCATCTTCCTCTGGCTCATCGTCGCGGTGTTGGGCGCCGCCCTCGTCCCCAAGCCCGTCGCCTTCGCCGCCGGGGAGATCCGGAAGCATTTCTGGCCGGCGCTGGGGACCGGGATCGTGGCCATCCTCATCTTCACGGTGCTCGTCTTCTTCGCCGCCTTGCTGAGCTTCATCCTCATCGGCATCCCCATCGCCCTCGCGCTCGCCGTAGCCGGGTTCATCATCCAGGTGTTCGGCCGCCTGGCCGTCTTCTTCCTTCTCGGTGAAAGCGCCCTGCGGGCCCTCGGCTCGAAAAGCGTCTCCGCCATGGGCGCGGTGCTGATGGGCCTCCTCGTCTTCAGCCTGGCCGGGTTCGTGCCCGTGCTCGGCTTCCTGTTCACGTTCGTGATGAACGCCGTCGGCTGGGGGATCGCCATCCGGACGAAGTTCGGCTCGCGCGAGAACTGGTTCGTGAAGAAGCCGGCGGGTTGCTGACGAGGGCCGTCAGCGTTCTAAGATCTCTTTTTCTTTAGTCGCGGCCGATTCCTCGGCCTTGGCGACGGTCTCGTCGAGGAGCTTCTGGAGCTGCTCGATCCCCGAGAACTTGTCGTCCTCGGTGATCTCCTTCTCCTTTTCGAGCTCCTCGATGAACTCCTTGGCTTCGCGGCGCATGTTGCGCAGGGCCGTTTTTTCCTCCTCGAGCATCTTGCCGATCTTCTTGGCTATCTCCCGGCGGCGCTCCTCGTCGAGGGGCGGGATGGGGACGCGGAGGAGCTTGCCGTCGTTGAGGGGATTGAGGCCGAGGTCGGCCCCGCGGATGGCCTTGTCGACCGGCTCGAGCATCGAGGGGTCATAGGGCTGGACGACGATGAGGGTGGGCTCCGGGACCTTGATGGTCGCGACCTGGTTGACCGGCGTGGGGACGCCGTAGTAGCTGACCTTGATCTCCTCGAAGATGCTGATATTGGCCCGGCCGGTCCGGAGCATGCCGATCTCCTTGCGGAAATGATCGGCCGAGGTCTTCATCTTCTTGGCCGTATCGGCGAGCGCGTCTTTGATCATGGTGTTCCTCTCAATAGACCCGCGTGCCGATGGCCTCGCCCATGACGGCCCGCTTGATGTTGCCGCCCTGGCCCAGGGCGAAGACGAGGATGGGCATGCCGTTGTCGCTGCAGAGCGAAATGGCCGTGGCGTCCATGACCTTGAGGCTCTTCTTGAGGACGTCGATGTAGCGGATCGTCTTGAACCGCCTGGCCGCCTTGTCGGTGACCGGATCGGACGAGTAGACGCCGTCGACCTTGGTCGCCTTGAAGATGATCTCGGCCCCGATCTCGAGGGCGCGCTGGGCGGCGGCCGTGTCGGTCGTGAAGTAGGGGCAGCCGATGCCGGCCGAGAAGATGATGATCCGGCCCTTCTCCATGTGCCGGATGACCCGCCGGCGGATGAACGGCTCGGCCACGGACTTGATCTCGATGGCCGAGACGTGGCGCGTGTCGGCCCCGGCCTTGTCGAGGGCCGCCTGGAGGGCGATGCCGTTGATGACGGTGGCCAGCATGCCCATCTGGTCGGCCGAGCCCTGGTCGATGCCGTCCTTGATGCCCCGGGCGCCGCGGAAGAGGTTGCCGCCGCCGATCATGACGGCGACATCGACGCCGAGGTCGTGGACGTCCTTGATCTCGCGGGCGACGGCGAGGGCCCGGTCGAAATCGATGCCGATGGCGACGTCGCCGAGGAAGGATTCGCCCGAGATCTTGAGGAGGATGCGCTTGTAGGCAGGCTTGTTGGTGGGCATAGGCTTGGCTCCGGGCCGTATTCTATACCCGTTCGGGGCCGGAGTTCAATCCGCGGATTCCGCGGGCGTGATCCCGTCGAGCTTCAGTCCTGGCCGATCTCGAAGCGCGCGAACCGTCCGATCTTGATGTTCTCGCCCATCTTGGCGATGAGCTGGGTGATGAGGTCGCGGACCTTGATCTTGTCCTCGCGGATGTAGGGCTGGTCGAGAAGGCAGACCTCCTCGAAGAACTTGCCGAGCTTGCCCTGGACGATCTTCTCCATGATCTCCGGCGGCTTCTTCATTTCGCCGAGCTGGGCCAGGATGATCTCTTTTTCCTTGGCCACGATGTCCGCCGGGACGTCGGCCGAGGCGATCCAGCGCGGCTTGGCCGCGGCGATCTGCAGGCCGAGCTCCTTGACCAGGTCCTGGAACTCGGAGTTGCGGGCGACGAAGTCGGACTCGCAGTTGACCTCGATGAGGACGCCGATGCGTCCGTTCATGTGGATGTAAGAGCCGACCAGGCCTTCCTTGGCGGCCCGGCTGGACTTGGCCTCGGCCCGGGCGTAGCCCTTTTTGCGCAGGAGCTCGATGGCCTTTTCCAGGTCGCAGTCGCTTTCGACCAGAGCGGCCTTGCACTCCATCATGCCGATGCCGGTCCTCTCGCGCAGTTCTTTGACTTTTTCAGCCGTGATTTCCATGGTCTCCCCCTCGATGATCAGGTCTCTTCGGGGATCTCGCCCTCGGGCGCTCCGCCTTCGGCGGGCGCCGCGGCCGCTTCGGCCGCCTTCTCCTCGAGGAGCTCCTTGCTGATCCGGTTCTTTTTGCCTTCGATGATCGACTCGGCGGCCTTCGAGGCGAACAGCTCGATGGCCCGCACCGCGTCGTCGTTGCCGGGGATGGGATAGGTGATGACCTCGGGGTCGCCGTTGGTGTCGACGACGGCCACGATGGGAATGTGCATCTTGTGAGCCTCGGCGATGGCGATCGTCTCCTTCGAGGAGTCGATGATGAAGATCGCTCCGGGGAGCCCGGCCATGTTCTTCAGGCCGCCCAGGTTCTTCTGGAGCTTGCGGTAGACCTTCTCCTGCTTGGACTGGACCTTCTTCGACAGCAGGTCCCAGCGGCCGTCCTCCTTCATCTCCTCGAGCTCCTTGAGCTTGTCGACGCTCGTCCGGACGATGGCGAAGTTCGTCAGCAGGCCGCCGAGCCAGCGCTGGTTGACGTAGGCCGACTCGCACTTCGTGGCGTAATCGCGGACGATGTCCTGGGCCTGCTTCTTGGTGCCGACGAAGAGGATCATCTTGCCCTCTTCGGCGACGCCGCGGAGGTAGTTCAGGGCCTCCTTGAAGTTCTTGATCGTCTTCTGCAGGTCGACGATGTAGATGCCGTTCCTCTGGCCGAAGATGTATTCCTTCATCTTCGGGTTCCAGCGCTTGGTCTGGTGCCCGAAGTGGACGCCCGCTTCCAACAGTTCTTTCATCGTAACGGAAACCAAGATGAGCCTCCTCTTTAGCGCTTGTGGTACTGAGGAGCCTTGCGGGCGCCCAGCAATCCGTATTTTTTCCGCTCTTTGACCCGCGCGTCGCGCGTCAACAGACTGGCCGCCTTGAGCGCGGGCCTGAGCTCGCGGTTGAACTCGACCAGGGCCCGGGCGATGCCGAGCCGGACGGCCTCGGCCTGGGCCTTGGCCCCGCCTCCGCTGATCCGGAGGAACATATCGAACTTGTCCTGCGTCTCCGTGAGCAGGAGCGGTTGGCGGATGATGACCTTGTAGGCGTCGAGCTTGAAGTAATCACCGAAGGGCCGCGGCCTCTTGTTGACGAAGAGCGTGATATCGCCTTTGCCCGAACGCAGGAAGACCCGGGCGATGGCCGATTTCCTCTTCCCCGTTCCATAGTATTGGATCAGACTCAAAGGGGCCTCCTAAAACTTGTATTCCTGGGGGTTCTGGGCTTCGTGCGGGTGGGAGGGTCCGCGGTAGACCTTGAGCTTCTTGTACAGGGCCCGGCCGAGCTTTCCCTTGGGGACCATGCCCCAGACGGCGTTCTTGATGACCTCCTCCGGCTTCGTGGCCAGGAGGTCCTTGAGGGTGATCTCCTTGATGCCGCCGGGGTAGAGGGAGTGGTGGTAATACTTCTTCTGATCGAGCTTCCGCCCGGTGACCTTGATCTTCTCGGCGTTGATGACGACGACGAAGTCCCCGGTGTCCAGGTGCCTCACGAACTGGGGCTTCCTCTTGCCGCGGATCAGGTCGGCGATCTCGGTGGCCAGGCGTCCGAGGATTCGGCCGTCGGCGTTGACCAGCCACCACTTCTGTTCGATCTCATCCTTTTTTGGAATATACGTCCTCATGAGCTTCTAACCTTAAACGAGAGATAGAAAGACGACCTAAAATACTAAAATTCAGGAAAAAAGTCAACTTTCACGCCAAGTCTGTCCCAAAAGCCCTTTCCCAGGCCGATACGGAGGACCGGGCTACTTCTTCAGCTCTTCCTCGAGCTTCTTGCGATCGGCGGCCCGCTTTCTCATCTCCGAGAACTTCTCGAGATAGCGGTCGCCCTCGGCGTTATAGCGGGCTTCCTTCTCGGGCTCGAGCTTGGCCAGAACGGCCTTATAGAGAGGGCCCATCCAGGCATAGGGCTCGGGATAGTTCGGGTCGAGCTCGATGGCCTTGGTGATGGACTGCGAGGGCCTCCTGGGCCGTTCAACCTCTCCTGGTTGGTCAGGAACTGGAAGCGGAAGGACCGCGACCACTGGTTGACCCCCAGGGCCAGCATGGCCTCGGCGGAACTGGGCTGGAGGCTGATCCTCTTCTGCCAGAAATCGGCCGCCAATTTTCGAAGGACTTCAGCAGCTCCTCGGGGCCGCCGGCGACCTGTTCCAGGTAGGCCGCCATGTAGGCATAACCCTGAGGATTGTCGGGGTCGGTCTCGATCCGGCGCAGGTACATGGATTCCGCCTTCTTGGCGACCACCGGCTTAGCGGCCGGAATAGCGCTTGTAGAACTCGGCGACGACGTAGTAGTTGCTCATGTTCTCGGGCTGGAGCTCGATGATGCGGAGATAAAGCTTCTCGGCCTCGGGGAACTTCTTGAGCTTATCGTACATATCGCCGAGCGAGTAAATGATGTCTTTGTTGTCGGGCTCGATCTCGAAAGCCTTGGTCAGGGCGGCCAGGGTCTTCTGCTCGAGCTCCTTGTTGAGGGGCGTGTCGACGCCGGGCTTGTAAAGCTGCTTGTAGCTCTCGCCCAGGAACCGGTACGCCTGGGTCATCTTGGGATTGTACTTGAGCGTGGCCTCGTATTCGGTGATGGCCTTCCGGTACTGGTTCTCCCGGAAGAGGCTGTTGGCCTTGCTGAAGTGATAGTTGGCGGAAAGCTTGGAATAGCTGATATCCTGGCAGCCGGTGAACGCGAAGACGACCGCGATCGCGGCTGCGGCGAACATAACTCTCTGGGTCTTTCGAGACATCCTGACCTCCTTACAGTCAAAGGCAAATCGCAGGGAAAGGCAAGAATCTACTTATAAACGATGCCCCCTCCAAAGTCAAGAAGAAAGGCCGGTCCTCCCGGCCTCAGCTCGTCCGGACGATGAGGCGGAGGGGCGTGCCGTAGAAGCCGAACTCCTGGCGCAACGATTCCAGGAAGTGCTTCTCGTAGGTCGGCGAGAGGGGGCCGCGGGCGCCCAGGAACAGGATGAAGGTCGGGGGCGAGACCCCCTTCTGGGTGATATAGCGGAGCTTGGCCCTGGCCCCGCTCTTCAGGCGGGGCGGGTGAGCTTCGGTCGTCCGGGCCAGGAAACTGTTCAGCTTGGACGTTTCGACCCGGATCGTGCCTCCCCGGTGAACCTCTTCGGCGGTGTCGAGGATCTTGACGATGCGCTGGCCCGTCCTGGCCGAGACGAACAGGAGCGGCGCGTAGGAGACAAAGCCGAGCTTGCGAAAGACCCGCTCCTTGACGGCGTCGGGCCGCACGGCGTCCTTGTCGACGAGGTCCCACTTGTTGAGGACGATGAGGAGCGGCCGGCCTGAATCGAGGGCCAGCTGGGCGATGCGGGCGTCCTGGCGGGTGGGGAACTCCTGGACGTCGAGGACGAGGCAGACGACGTCGGCCTGGCGGATGTTGGCCTTGGCCCGGACGATGCCCGCCTTCTCCCGGCCTCCCTCGGCCGAGGCCATCTTGCGGATGCCGGCCGTGTCGACGAGGCAGAAGGGCTTGCCGTCACGGAGGATGAGCGTATCGGTGCTGTCGCGCGTCGTGCCCGGGATCTCGCTGACGATGAGGCGCTCCTCGCCGAGGAGGCGGTTGACGAGGGACGACTTGCCGACGTTGGTCCGGCCGACGATGGCGATGCGCAGCGGCTCCTCGGTCGCCGGGGCGGGCCCGCCGGCGGGCAGGACCGCGACGATGGCCTCTTCGAGGGCGCCGATGTTGATCTTGTGCTCGGCGGAGACGAAGTGGACGTCCTTCTCGCCGAGCCGGTAATAATCGGCCGTCATCGACTCCTCTTTCGCGGGGGAATCGAACTTGTTGACGACCAGGAGCAGCCGCAGGCCGCGCCGCTTGAGCCGGAGGTAGAGATCCTCTTCCGCCGGGGCGATGTCGCGCTTGCCGTCGAGGACGAAGAGGACGAGATCGGCCGCGGCCGCTTCGGCCAGGGCCTTCTCGCGGACCTTGTCGCTCAGGGGCTCGTCGGCGACGCCGAACAGGCCGCCCGTGTCGACGAGGGTGAAGCGCCGGCCGTCGAGCGTGCACTCGGCGGCGAGACTGTCCCGGGTCATGCCCGGATCGGAGTGGACGAGGGATTTCCGCCGGCCCAGGATGCTATTGAAAAGAGTTGATTTGCCGACGTTGGGGAAGCCGACGATGACCACCCGGGGGAGCTTCGTCACGGCTTGACCCGGGCTATCTCGCGACCAGGGAATAATCGGGGAAAAAGGCCCGCGACAGGTCGACATGCCCGCCCAGGGTCTCCCTCTCCGCGCCCTCGACGAGAAGCACGACCTTCTTGACCGGCTTGAAATTGTAGACGAGCGTGTTGACGACGGAGTAAATCGCGGCCAGCTCCGAGGTCGAGCCGTAAGAGAAATTCTCGGCGATGTCCCGGCTGAAGTCGACCGTCGCCAGCCCGTCCTTGGCGATGAAGACCTGGCGCACCCGGGTCCCGGGCGGAAGCGGCGAAACGAGGCCCTCCTCCGAGCCCCGGATGAGCTCGGCCAGGGCCCGCTCGGCCTCGTCGGCCTCGGTCGGGCCGGCGGTGATCTCGCGCGTCTCCTTGTGGAGGAGATCGTCGTCGGAGATGAAGAAGAGCGTCACGGTCTTGGTCAGGGCCTTCTCGCCGGTCGTCTCGGCGCTTTTGGGGACGTTGGCCTCGACGAAGCGCTTGACCTTCTCCCCGCCCCCGCCGGTGAAGAAGATGATGACGAGGACGAGCAGCACCAGGGTGAGGCCGCCCAGGATGAGCGCCGGCTTGGAGATGCCGCCTTTTCTGTTCTTGGCCATGGGGTCCTACTCGCGCACCTTGAGGAAGAGGGCCAGCCCGCGATAGATCGCCTCGGCGACTTTCGCCTGGAATTCGTCGGAGGCCAGCTTCTGCTCTTCGTCCGGGTTGGAGATGAACGCCGCTTCGACGAGGACGGCCGGGCAGGCGACGCCGGTCAGGATCTTGAAGGGCGCCTGCTTGATGCCGCGGTTGCGCGTCCCGAGCATGGCATCGAGCTCCGCCTGGACGAGCTCGGCCAAACGGCTGCTCTCCTTGATGTAGGCGTTCTGGGCCATGTCCCAGAGGATCATCATCAGGTCGTCATCCGAGGAGGGGTCGATGCGGCTCTGGAGCGCCGAAGAGTTGTTCTCGAGGTAGGCCAGGCGCCGCGTGTCCTCGTCGGTCGCGTTGAGGCTGAGAAAGAACGTCTCCGAGCCGGCCGCCTTCCTTTGGACCGAGCCGTTGGCGTGAATGCTGATGAACAGGCCGGCCTTGCGGTTGTTGGCGATGGCCGAGCGGTTCTCGTTCGAGACGTCGACGTCGCGGTCCCGGGTCAGGACGACTTCGAAGCCCATGTCCTTCTCGATCAGGGCCTTGAGCTTGAGGCTGATGGCCAGGGTGATGTCCTTTTCGAGGTTGCCGAACTTGCCCTTGGCCCCGGTCTCCAGGCCGCCGTGGCCGGGGTCGATGACCACCGTCCGGAGGGCTTGATCCTGGGGCGCGGCGGCGGCAGGGCCCGGAAAGGCGGCGACCAGGGCGATGACGGCAAGAACGGCCACGGCCAGGGCCGTCCGGTTTATCTTGAAGAACCGCATGCTCGAATTTGGTGGAGGCGGCGGGAATCGAACCCGCGTCCGAAAGCATTCAACAGCAGGTCTCTACACGCTTATCCTCTTCATTGATCTCGTCCCGCGGCGCTCGAAGAGGAAAAGCACCGTAGGACCAGCCCCGAAGGTGTTTCGCTCCCCGGCCTCAAGGCCGGACCGGTTCGCTATCCCGCCCGTTTGACGCTCCCGAAACCCTGCGGGAGGGGATCCCGGGAACGGCGTGCCTTTCTATTAGGCCGCGACTGCTAAAGGTTCTGCAGTTAAATTGTTTCCACCAGTTTAGCGAGGTGGGTGGGACCTCGGCGTGCAACCTGTGTTTCATTACCTTCGTCGAAACCAGTTCGCCCCCAAACTCCTTTCAACTGCTTATTATAGGATGGATGCCCGGACTTTTCAACTTCGAAGGGGTCAAACCTACGCGATGCCAGTTCCAGCGGCCAAAAAACCCGAAAGAATTGGCATCGCGTAGGTTTGACCCCTTCTTGCCTTGTTGACTCTGCCATCCGGCCGCTCTATAGTCCGGAAGACACGTCCCCCAAGGAGAGTGAGATGACGACGAGAGCGATCATCGGAAAGATCCCCGCCGCGGCGATCGCGGTCCTTCTTGTTGCTGCAGTGCTGGCGGCCTGCGGGCCGGGGAAGACGGCCAAGGAGCCGGAGGCGGCGGCCCAGGCCTCCCCTGCGGCCTCCACACCGGTCCTGGCCGCCGTGCCGCCGATGGGCTTCAACACCTGGAACAAGTTCGGCTGCGAGGTCGACGAGGCGCTCATCCGCCAGACCGCGGACGCCATGGTCGAGACCGGCATGCTCGACGCCGGCTACAGGTATCTTGTCATCGACGATTGCTGGCAGGTCGACCGGGGGGCCGACGGACGGATCATCGCCGACCCGAAGCGGTTCGCCGGCGGGATGAGGGCCCTGGCCGACTATGTCCATTCCCAAGGCCTCCTCTTCGGCCTGTACACCGATCTCGGGCCCAAGACCTGCCAGGGCCGTCCCGGCTCGGCCGGATTCCACGACATCGACGCGGCCACCTACGCCGAGTGGGGCGTCGACTACATTAAGGTCGATTGGTGCTATGCCGACGACCTCGACGCCCGCAAGGAATACACGAGCTTCCGCGACGCCCTGCGGCGCGCGGGACGCCCCATCGTCCTGAGCATCTGCGAGTGGGGCCGGAACGACCCCTGGACCTGGGCCAAGGGCGTCGGCCAGCTCTGGCGGACGACGGCCGATATCGGCGACAACTGGGCGAGTGTCGTCTGGATCATCGGGGCCAATTCGCAGCACGCCGACGCGGCCGGGCCCGGCGGCTGGAACGATCCCGACATGCTCGAGGTCGGCAACGGCGGCATGACCTTCGACGAATACAAGGCCCACTTCTCGCTCTGGGCGATCATGGCCGCCCCGCTCATGGCCGGCAACGACCTCCGGGCCATGACTCCGGAGACCAAGTCGATCCTGCTCAACAAAGAAGTCATCGCCGTCGACCAGGATCCGCTCGGCGTCCAGGGCCGCATCGTCATCGATCGCGGCTACGGCGGCCAGGTCTGGATGAAGCCTCTGGCCGACGGGTCCAAGGCCGTCGCGTTCCTGAACCGGACCGACGGGGAGCTGGCCCAGTACGTCCGCTGGTCCCAGATCGGCATCCCGGCCGGACCGGCCCGGGTCCGCGACCTCTGGGCCCACGAGGACAGAGGCGTTCACACGGATACGGGCGGCAGATACGACGAACGCTTCGAGGTCAAGGTCCCGGCCCACGGCGTGGTGATGGTCAGGATCCGGCCTGGCGATCCCGGCCGGTAGGATCGAGACCCTTCTTTCAGCGGATGAACTGGTAGGCGATCACGCTGTAGGCGTGCCAGCTCACGCTGTTGTCGGCTTCCTTGACCGGACGGACCCAGATCTTGACCTTGTCGAGAGTGGGCGTCAGCAGGGTCTCCCACTGGGCGGGCAGGACCGGCACCGTGAACGTCACCACGTTGGTGCCGGACTTCCAGATGAACGAGCCGACGAGCGTCTGGAGGTCGCCGGTCGCATCCAACTTGATGGTCATGGCCTCCGGGGTCGTCGCGTCCCAGCAGTTGAACGTGGCAACGTCCATGGACCCGCTCCCGGTCGCGTAGCCGGTCGTGATCCTGGTGATGTCGTGGAGCTTCATGGGGGCGAGCACGAGGTCCTCGACGACCCAGCGGGCGTTGCCGAGGTCCCAGGTGAGGCCGGCCCAGGCGAAGACCCAGAGGCGGGACGTGCGGGCCGCCGCGACCGTATCGATGAGGGCCTGGCGGTCGGCGGAGCGGCTCGAATCCGCCCCGTAGAACCACCATCCGAACCCGTGGTCGGCGATCCCGCTGTAGACGAACGTCCTCGTGCGCCAGGACCAGCCCAACTTGAGGTCGTCGAGGCTGGGTTCGGTGACGATCCCTTCGGCGTGCGCCGATTGAATGTTGATCGATTTGGCGATCCTCGGGGAGACGTTCTCGTCGACATAGACGACTTCGACCCGGAAGCCCCGGGCAACGTCGCGCAGGCCGTCCGTGCCCGTGACGCCCATGTCGACCCCGCGGAAGCTCCAGGTCGTGTCGGCGTAGACGAATACCGTCTCGGCGTTCCAATCGCAGCGATGGTGATCGCCGGTCGACAGGGCTTCGGCCTGCTTTTTCTGGATGCTGAGCCAGGTATCGCCGACGCGCCGGACCAGCCCCTCGGGAGTGAATTGAGGCAGCTTGTCGATGTCGTCGGCGTACCAGACGCGCCGCGCGTAGAGGCTGCCGTCGGCGTTCATGGTGGACGCGACGAGGGCCGCCCCGCGCCCGGCCAGGGCCTGCAGCCCCTCGAAATTCCCGGCCGAGCCGGTCCCGGACGTGACGTCGACGTAGATCGTGTTGCCGTTGCCGTTGAACCCGACCAGGGCGCCCTGGAGCGTCCTGACCGTGAACGTGCCCGTGCCGTCCGGGTTCGTGGCGGCCTCGGTGATATCGCCGAGGGTGCGGGCGAACTGGATGCTGCCGAGGTCGCGCGGCAGGATCTTGTGGCGGACCTTCAGGCCGATGACCACCTTGCCGTCGAGGTTGACGATCGACAGCGGGTGGGCCAGGTCGAAATCGATGCCGACGATATTGTTGACGTCGGCCTCGACGACAAGGTTCGGGGCGAGATCGACCTTGATCTCCCCGGTGCCGCTCGGGTCGGCGACGGTGATGTCCTCGGGCTTGATGACCGTCCCGTCGGCGGTGACGAGATTCATCGAGTCGGGTTGCGTGCTCGTGTTCAGGACCAGCTTGAGCCGGTCATAGGTGCCGGCCTTGATGGTGCCGGCGTTCAGGATGTCGGTAACGCCGCTGAGGTCGACCAGGTTGACCTTGCCGGAGGCCGGGTCGGTCGCGTTGGCCGTCCAGAAGTCCTCCCAGGTTTCGCTGCCCCGGCGGTGCAGGCTGGCGGACAGGAAGTGGACGGTCACTTCCGTCCAATCTTCGGTCGGATCATCGGTGATGAGCAGCTTCAGGCTGCCCGTGCCGCCCGAGGCGCCGCCGCCGATGATGTTGCAGGAGTTCATCAGGCCGAAGCCGGCGACGCCCAGGACAAAGAGGGCGATCATGCTGAAAAAACGGCGCATCCGATCCTCCTTCCGATTCAAGTCCGGCCGGAACGACTCAGAACCCCTTTCATCGATATGATAGGCCTCCCCCCCGGGGGGTGTCAAACGGCGGGAACGGTCTCTCGGGGATCATGGATCTCGCGTCTCGACTGCCATTATCGGCGGCGGGTCCTCGGGTTTAATCCCCGGGAAAGGGGATTTTCCGGGGCATTCGCCCGATCTTCTGGCTAGCCCTTCCGCCCGGCGAGATCGGCCGTCGCGGCGGCCGCCCTTTCCAAGACATCGGCCATCCGGGACAGGCGGTCATTCAGATCGGCCGCGAGCGCCTGCCGCTTCGGCCGAAGCTCGGCCACGGCCCGGCCGATCTCGCCCGCCTGAACCAGGCGATACTGCGGCACGACGTCCAGCGGCCGCGGCAGATGGCCCTGCGCGCCCCAGTTGATGCGCTCGAAGGCCGGGTCGAGCCGGGCGATGTACTTCAGATAGACCGGATAGCTGAAAGTGATCCCGAGGCGCGTCAGATAAGCGCCGCCGAAGGCCTTCAGCGCGGCGTCCTTATCCGGCGGGGCGGCCGCGAGCGCGGCCAGCGCCGCGTCGAGAAGGCGCAGGTCCCTGAGCGCCGACTGATAGGGATAAACGGTCAGGTCGTCGTCCGCCGGCGACAAGGCCGTGAAAGCGCTGTTCAGGGTCTTCTCGACGGCGAGGAGGCCCGCATTGACCGCCGCGGTCCGTCCGGCGGAGATCGAGGAGCGCTCCGCTTCGAAGGCCTCCGCCGCCCGGCCGAAGGACTCCAGGGCTTTGTCCACGCGGGAGACGATCGCCGGGTCCGCCCCCGATCCGCCGACACCATCGCCCTTCCAAGCCCCGGCCAGATCCTCGGCCCTGGCTTCGAGGCTGTAGGGCAGAAGGCCCGCGTCGAGCTCTGCCGCGGCCCGGAAGATGAACTTGGCGATCCGGGCCAGGTGGGCCCAATCGACCAAGGCCGACGTCTCGAGGTTCGAATGATAGAGCTTATCGTACTCGTCGGTCTGCACGTTCATCTTGAAGCTGGGGATGCCGGCGGCGGTGAAGGTCCATTGGTCGTTCCAGGAGTTGACCGGCGTGAGCCATTCGACGCCATAGGCCAGCAGGTCCGAGGACCGGGAGGTCAGCCTCTCAAGCCAGGGCTTGAGCTCGGGTGTCGAGCGGAGGGACAGCGGCGCGCCCTCGAGGGCCATGGTCTCGAGATTGATGAGCGCCCGGACGCGTCCGGCCCATTCGGGGTGGGAGCGGGTCGCCGCCCAGAAGGCCCCGACGATCCATTCGTAATAAGAATCGGTGTATCCGAACTCCTCTCCGGTCGTCGCCAGGAAGACGATCGTCGAGCCCGGCCGGAACCCGCTCGTCGTCATCGCTTTGGCGATGCTGAGCAGGTTCACGAGCGCGCCCGTGTCGTCCGCGCCGGCCCGGAAATGGGCGTCCTGGTGGGCCGCAAGAAGGATGATCTGGCCGTCGCCGCGCGAACCCGGGATCTCGCCGATGACGTTCGTGCCGGTCCCGCCGTCCCGGGCCAAGGTCACTTTTTCCTCGAGGACCAGAGTGCCGGCGACCGGGCCCGACCCGAGCTCGGACTTGAGCCAGTCGCCGTCCCGGCGGGAGATGTAGATCCACGGCGGGGCGCCGAGATCGTACTGGCCGTCGAAGCTGCCCAGGGCCCGCTCGGAGGCCGAAAAATACTTCGGGTCGTCGGGCGTGTATGTGCAGACGATCCCGGCCGCGCCCCGATTCCCGGCCTCGAAGGCCGGAAGCGAGATCCACCAGGAGCCGAGCCTCAGGTCGACCAGAACGAGCTTCCCGGAGACGTCGCCGGCCGCGTCGAAATCGGCCGCCGTGCCCCCGCCGACGTAGACGATGGGCGCCGTCAGGCCGCCGGCGGGAGTCGGAGGCACGCCGGCGAAGGTCGAGGCGGTCATGCGGCGGCCGCCGACGGCCAGGGACGCCCCCTCGAACTCGAACACGTCGACGGGCACCGGCTCGAGCCGCACGCCGGCGAGACGCATGGCCTTCATCTCCGCGGCCACCCGGTCGCTCACGGCTCGTTCGGCCGATGTGCCGGCCCAGCGGAAGCCGAGCTCGGGGTCGGTTCCGAGCGAGCAGAAATAGCTCTCGAGGGCCTGGGGATAGCCTTGGGCGAAGAGCGCGTCGATCGCCCGGTCGAAGGCAGGGGGGCCGGCGTGACGGCAGGCCGGCGCGGCCAGGAGGACGATCGACAGGATCAGAGGCACGAACCTGGGGATGCGGGGGTCGCGGACGCTCATGGCTGGCATGGCTGGACTTTTCCTTCCGGCAAGGGATGATGTCGCGTTCGAGCGGAAGATATCAACGGGGCGGGGACGGAGTCAAGGAGCGCTTGATAACCCCCGGCCCCCGGCCTACAATGACGGCAACGGGCCGGTAAAAGGAGGACCGATCATGCTCAAGAAATTCTTCGCCACCGACAAGAGCCTCTCCACGACGATCCTCCGCGTCATGCTCGGGGTGGTCATGTTCCCGCACGGCGCCCAGAAGCTCCTGGGCTGGTTCGGCGGCCGCGGCTACGAGGCCACGATCAAGAGCTTCACCACTGGAAACCTGCACCTGCCCGAGTTCCTGGCGGTCCTCATCGTCCTGACCGAATCGGTCGGGGCGCTGGCGCTCGTCGCGGGGTTCTTCACCCGGCTCGCCGCCCTGGCCGTCACCGTGGACATGGCCTGCGCCATCATCCTCGTCCACTCGAAGATCGGATTCTTCATGAACTGGTCGGGAACGGCCAAAGGCGAGGGCTTCGAGTACCATCTCCTGATGATCGCCATCGGCCTGGCGGTGATGATCAAGGGCGGCGGCCCGTGGTCCCTCGACGGCGCGATCGCGAAGAGATTGAGATGACCGTGCGTCGACCGGCGCCCCGTCGGGCCCTCCCCCCCGCCGCCGGTCTTCTGGCCTGTCTCGCTGCGGTCTTCTTCACGGCCTGCGGAGATCGCTCTCCTCAGAGCGCGAGCCCGCCGGTCGCTCAAGGGCCGGCCGAGAGCGCCGCCCTGCCGGCCGCGGCCCAGTTCGCCGACCACGATCTCCTCGGCGAGCTCGAGCTGGCGAAGACCGGCGACCCGACCTTCGAGTCGGTCGCCTCGTATCTCCCCGCGCTGAAAAAGCCGCGCGAGGCCGTCGGCGTCAAACATCATCCGTACGAGATCGGCGTCGCCCCCGACGCCTCGTTGGAGCTCTCCGAGGACGCGAGCATCGCGGAGAACCCGAAGGCCTGGTTCGAGGTCGGCGAGCCGGCCGTGCGCTACGGCGCGGCGCCCGGCGGATGCCGCAAGAGCCTCATCGACGCCGCTCCGGTCGTCACCTCGGTGTTCGACCATGAAGGCGTCACCTACAGGCAAACCGTGTTCGGCTATTCCGAAGGCTTGAGCCCGGACGAGGGGCTTTGGGCTTTCGCGGAGCTTCGAGCCGAGAGCACGGACCCGACGGTGCGCCGGACGAAGGCCGGCCTGCGCCTCGGCCCCGGGAACGCGGCCTCGACCGTCCGCGCCTGGGACCTGGGACTCTCCCCCGGCGTCCCGGCGGCCGTCCGCGTCAAGATCCCCTTCGACGCCCCGGATGAAGGCTGGAGGGAAGTCGGCGCCGCCGAGTTCGAAAAAGTCAGGCGCGAGGTCCTGGATTATTGGAAGAAGGACCTTGGCTCGGGGACCACGCTCCGCACCCCCGAAGAGCGGGTCGACGAGGCCCGCCGCGCCTGGCTGGCCTTCGCTTCGCTCGACGTCGACCAGATCGACGGCGCCCTCGAGCCCCACGACGGGGCGGGGTTCTACGAGCAGGTTTACGGCTATAGCGCCGCGCTCTATGCCCATGCCCTCGACCTCTGGGGAAGGCCTGACGAAGCCCGCCGGATCCTCGACTCTCTCCTGACCCTCCAGGCGCCGGGCGGGGTCTTCACGTCGCACTTCGGAACCCCGGACACGGGGGCGCTGCTCTTCGCCATGTGCGAGCATTTCACGCTCACCGCCGACGCGGCCTGGCTCGAGCGGGTCGCCCCGAACATGATCCGGATGGCCGGCTGGATCACGGCCAAGCGCCGCGAGTCGATGACGCCTCCGGGCGCGCCCCGGACCGCGACCTACGGCCTGATCAAATTCCGGCCTTACGCCGACAGCCTGGACCCCGCCTACGATTATTTCGGAGACACTTACTGCGCGGTCGGGCTGGAGAAGACGGCGCGCGCCCTGGCCGCCGTCGGCCTCGCCACGGACGCCGGGCGGATCGCCATCGAGGCCGAAGCCTATCGCCGGGACATCCTGGCGTCGATGGACACGGCGGTGTTCGAGAGCGGCGGCCTGAAGGTCCTGCCGCTCGAGCCGGAGACTCATCGCATCCTCAAGGACTCGAAGGGCCGGGCGAGCGACTATTACAGCCTCATCGCGAGCTGCATGCTGGAGAGCGAGTTCCTGCCCGCGGCGGACGAGCGCGCCGGCTGGGTCATGCGCTTCCTCGAAGAGAAGGGCGGCCTGCGGCTCGGCCTGTGCGAGTTCGGCGGAGGCATCGATCACGCCTACACTTACGGCTACTGGCTCGACTGCCTGAAGCTCGACCGGGTCAAGCAGGCCATCCTCGGCTTCTACGGCTCCCTCGCCTATGGCATGTCCCGGGAGACGTATGCCGGGGTCGAAGTGACGAGGCTGTTCACGGGGGATAACGAACCGACGCTCCCCCATCTCTATTCCTGCACCCAGCAGCTGCGGCTCCTGAGGATGATGCTCGTCCAGGAGGACGGCGACCGCCTCTGGATAGGCCGAGCCCTGCCGCGGCACTGGCTTGCGGGCGAGGCCGTGACCGAGATCAAGGACGCGCCGACGGCTTTCGGACCCGTCTCATTCGTGATCCATCCTCACCCCGATCAGGGCCGGACCGATGTCGAGCTCTGGGTCCCGGCGCGGCGGGCGCCGAAGTCGATCCTCCTGCGGCTGAGGGACCCCGGGAGGCGAAAGATCGCCGATGTCAAAGTCAACGGCGAGGCCATCAGGACCTTCACGGGGGACACGATCGAGCTCGGATCTCCCCAGCGGCATTTGGATATCGAGGTCACATACAACTAGCCGCGGGGACCTGCCTATTGAAATGTCGCGCTGGCTGCCGTGTGGGCGTCCGTGGCCACGGTGACGGACATCTCCTGCGACGGCCGGTCGGGCGTCGAGAAGACGACCGTATAATCACCGACCGGCAGGACGACGGGATAAGGGCCGCCGTCGAGGACGTTGATCGAGGCGACCTCGATCATGACGGCCGCGCTGTTCAGAATCACTTGCTGACGGAACGAGACCGTCGCGTAGATATCCGGACCGGTGCCCGTGACATTGACGTCCACGGTGCCCGAGTCCGGAGCGGCCACGAGCGCAAAATCCTGCGTATAGGTCTGACCGCCCTCGGCCGTGAGGTTGAACACCAAAGGCGCAAAGCCCTCCAGGCTCGCGACGAGGTTATACGTTTCATTTTGGGCGTTGGCCGCGACGAAGAGCTCGTAATGGCCGGTCTCGTCGGTCAGGGTCGACGCTTGCACGACGACCTGATCGATCGTGGGCGCCGTTTCGTCGATGTAGACTTGGGCCGTGATGAAGGCTCCCGCCACAGGGGTCTGATCGCCGGCCCGGGTCACGGTCCCGCTGATGATCGAGGCGAGGCTCGTGTCGATCACCTGGATCGTCGGCTTGAGGAGATAATGCCCGCTGTTGCCGGCGACGACCACGGATCGCGAGGCGTCGAAATCGAGGGTCAGCTCGGTCGTGCTGTTTGCGTTGATCTCGAATCCCTGGACCAACTTGATCCCGGTCTGCAAGCCGGAGGGCACTTTGAGCTCGTGAGCCGCATCGGACAGATCGATGACGTAATTCGCGTAGGGATGGGTCCGGTTCAAGATGTTGAGGCCGCTGTCCGGGTTGGCGCCGATGATGAGCCGCATCTGCGTATAGAGGCCGTCGGCGAGTTTCACCAGCGCCAGATCCTCCCTGACGCCATTCGCCAGATCCAGGAGGTTGTAGGTCTTGTTCGGCGTGGCGACGGTCGTCCAGGCCTCGGCCGCATCGGCGTCGGCGTGGACATCGATCTCGGCAATGGTGACATAGACGGCCTTGTACTGGTCTGTCGAAACGTCGGTGAGGGACAGGGACAGCAGCCCCGAGTCGCCGCTGGACGAACACCCGACGAGACCGATCATCAGGACGGCCAGCAGCGGGAAGCCCTTTGTCTTCGGGAAGAGTGATTTCATGGCCTACCCTCCTTTTCCAAAGAATCCGTTTCGCCCCGATGGTTATTTAAATGCTAGTCTCCCGGAAGACAGCTGTCAAGAATCCGAAACCGTTTCGCAGGCTGGCATCCCGGATCCGGCCCTCCCCTCCATTTTTTCATGCATAATCTATTGATTTTTAATGATGATACCGCCCCTACCCCAAATAGGGGAAAATGGCGGGAGCCCGACCGGATTCTCATCGCTCGGACGAGTCGACGCATGGGACCGGGAAGAATTACGTCCAATAATCGGACACTTCAGCGGGAATCAAAACATGAACCAAACGAGCGCATAGAGCGTGTTGCGACCGGAAGCGTCGCTTCCGAATCCGTCATAGTCCGAATGAGCTCCGTTGAACTTGTCATAGAAGACGTACTGCAGAGAGAGCTTGATCTTGTCCCACAGTCGATAACCCAACTCGAGGATAAGACCGTTGCTGTCGGGACTGCCTGTCCGGCTTCCGTCGACCGGAACGGAAGGATAGAGCAGCCGGTCGATCCGGCCGGTCGTGGAAAAATAGCCTATCGATCCTCCGATATCGCCCGAATGGATCCTGTAGTAATAGTTCAGGTTCATTCTGAACGTATTCAGGAAGTCCGTAGGATTGGCCGTATTCCCGGGGGCGAAGCCTGCCCTCCAATCCTGGTTCTCATGAATCCAGGTGGCGTGCGCGGTGATGATATGCTTGCCCGCTTTGGGCATCTGACCGGCGTCCACTTGCCCGGCGCCGTCCATTTGCATCTGCCCTTGCATGTGTTCCGCGCCCAAAGTCCCCATGTACTGGTATTGGGCGTCAAAGGCGACGTCCGTAAATCTGTCCGCCGGCCCGCTCCTGAGGCCTGAGGGGAAGATATCAGCCCGCATGCCGAAAGTGCCCAGGGTCAGGAAGTGGTTCTTCCACCGTCGTTCCAACGCCAGCCGCCAATAGGGGGCGGCGCCGTCCACAACCTGCTCCGTCGGGGTGCCCGCGCCCAATGGTCTGGTGATGCCGCTCCCGGCCGTGCGGTAAACGGATCCTTCGAGATAGATCAGATTGTTCCAAAAAACGTACGCGCCGAGGCCGCCGACTTGCTGGCCCAGAGCCCCGTCGATGATCGCCGCGGCGGCGGGAGTCGAAGCGACGCTCGAAGAGGCGAAGGGGAACCCCCACGCCGGGGTGCTGTTCCAGACGTCCTGGGCCGTCGGGCTATTATTGAGAGTCAGCCCGTAGATCAGGTTTTTGCCCCACACAACGGTGTTGTTGGAATAGCGGATGTCCAAGATGTCCAGGAAGACCTTGTTGCTGACGCCATCGTAGGTCCCCTGCACGAAAGCCCCGACCTTATCGTAAATCCGGCCTCCGAAAAACAGGCTCAACTGCTGCGGCAGGTTTATCCTGTCGCGCCCCCTGTTGCCGGAGTCAAAAGGAGCGACCCCTGAGGTCAGTCCCTTGGATTCCGTGAAAGAGATCTGGGCCATGCCCGCCAGCGGAGGAGGAAGCTCATAGGGCTTGCCGCTCTTGCTCAGCACATAGCCGCCGAGCTTGAAGATCCGTCCGAACGGCGACAACTCGGGGAAGACCGTATGACATTCCGTGCACGGCATACGGGTCTGGCGGGCGTAACTCGGCACGGCCTGGGCCATGCGTGACAATAAAAGGGGAGAGAACACGAGCCCGATGAGAAGCAAGAACGCTGTTCTGAGTTTTTTCCGGGCCATATTTCATCCCCCGTCAATGCTTGTCCTGCACGGGTTTCTTGAAAGTCTGAGAGATATATAAAATGATGTCCTCGATCTCAGCGGGCGCCAAGTCAAAGGCCGGCATCATTTCCTTGCCTTTCTTGATGGTCTCTCCGATCTTTTTCTCGACATCGCCCTGCCAAAACTTGGAATCGGTAAAATCGACCGGGTGCCCCAGGAGAGGCTCGGCCGCCGGCCCTTTCCCGTCCCCCCTGAGGCCGTGACAAAACTGGCATTTGTTCCGATAGAGTGTTTTCCCCTTGGCGTATTCGTTCCCTTCGACCCCTTGGGCCGACAGAGGGGCCGCCCCCAGCAACATCGCGACCACGGCGCATCCGAGAATCCTATTCACAAGACGGCCCCCCTTCTCCATCGGAGTTTCAGCCGCGTTCTCTCAATCGCTTTTGTAAAAATCATCCTATCATGGTCATCCGGTCATTTCTTTAACAGCTTTCTGATCACGACGACCAGCAGGACCACCACGAGTATGCCGATGACCGTCCAAAGCCACATCCCTCCGCCCAGCCAGCCATTCATCCAGCCATTGGCATGATTCATCATGAAGCCCCCTTCGGTGCCCTGCGACCAGTCCGCCTCGTGAGTTGAGTCGATAGCGCCTGGGGCTGGAGCATGGACTACACCTGCAATAACATTTTGCCAGATTTGTGCCATGCCGTGCGATTTTGATGGCAACTGGGAAAAGGACAGGGCACGCGCAGGAAAAATGGGCTTATATTTCCCCCCGGATTGAAGCGGGGTCTTCACACGAACCGACCGCGGCGATCTCGAGACCGCGCGAAGATTCCAGTTGACTTGCCGCCTGGAACCTGCTACTAATGTACAAAGTTACATTATTTGTCTATTTGTATCAACTATGGATAAAGAAAGAACCGATCTCGTCCGGGCCTCGATATTGCAGGCGGCGGAGACACTTTTCCAGAAATGGGGCGTCAACAAAACGACAATGGAGGACATCGCCCGCGAGGCCGGAAGAGGAAGAGGCACGGTCTACCACCATTTCAAGAGCAGGGAAGACGTGCTCGAAGCCGTGGCCGAGGCCAAGGCCGTCAGGATGGCCGGCGATGTCATGAAGGAGATGGCCGCGAAAGACACGGCCCGTGAGAAGCTCCATGTCTTGATGCACGCGACCTTCAGAGAGCTGCGCCGGGACATGGCCCTGTGCCAGATCATCCGGGGCGCATGCCGGATCGACAAGAGCCTGAGCGAGAGGATCCAGAAGAAGTTCGACGCGATAGACCTTGGCATCATCGAGCCCGTGCTCAGGCTCGGGATCGAGAGGCGCGAATTCAAGTTCATCCACCCCGGGAACATCGACGTCGCGGCCCGAGCCATAGCGGCCGTTAAAAAAGGCCTGGCCACGACCCTGTTCATCGAAGACAACGACAAGCCGGTGGTCGATTTCGTCATGACCATCCTGTCCGAGGGCCTCTAGCCGCCGGGTTATCGGCCCCATCATCGATCGGCAGAAAAATATTTTGAGAGTCCCTGAAGGGAATTTTGTTGGAAGGAGACCTCGAATGCGCGACCTGTTCCATCGCTCCAATGGCTCCACCTCCCCGGATCGTTCTTCCCGCGAGCGGCGCTTCCGCCCGATCGGGCGTCGGCCGAACGGCTGGACCGTTCTGGGCTTTTTCGCGGTGATCGCCGCGGCGGCCGCATGCAAGTCCACGCCGCCGCCCCAGGCGCTGGCCGAGGTCGGCACGGTCACCATCCGCACCGAGCGGGCCAAGCTGACCACCGAGCTCCCCGGCCGCACCTCGGCCTTCCTGGTCGCCGAGATCCGTCCCCAGGTGAACGGCATCATCCAGAAGCGCCTCTTCGAGGAAGGCTCCGACGTCAGGGCCGGAAGCATCCTGTATCAGATCGACCCGGCTCCCTACCAGGCCGCGTTCGAGCAGGCCAAGGCCGCGCTGGCCGTGGCCGAATCCAAGGTGCCCTCCGCCCGCTCCCGCGCCGAGCGCTACAAGGGCCTCGTGGCCGTCCATGCCGTCGGCGAGCAGGACTATGACGACGCGGTGGCGGCTCTCGGGACGGCCGAGGCCAGCGCGGCGTCGGCCCGGGCGGCCATGGATAACGCTCGCATCAACCTTGAATATACGCCCATCAAATCGCCCATCCACGGACGCATCGGCCGCTCCAGCGTCACCGTCGGGGCGCTGGTCAACGGCTACCAGGGCAGTCCCCTGGCGGTCGTCCAACAGATGGATCCCATCTATGTGGACCTCATCCAGTCCAGCACCGAGGTCCTCCGGCTGCGGCGGAAGATGGAAAGCGGAGGGCTGAAACAGGACAAGGAAGCCTGGAGCAAGGTCAAGCTGCTGCTGGATGACGGGACACCCTATCCCCTCGAGGGGACCCTCCAGTTCCGCGACATCACGGTCGATCCGACCACCGGGTCGGTGACTCTGCGGGCCGTCTTCCCCAATCCCGACAACCTCCTTCTTCCCGGCATGTTCGTTCGGGCCGTCGTGGAGGAGGGCGTGAACGATGAGGCCCTCTTCGTTCCCCAGCAGGGCGTCAGCCGGGACACGAAGGGGAATCCCGTCGCGCTGGTCGTGGACAAGGCCGACAAGGTCGAGCAGCGCGTCCTCGAACTGGACCGCGCCATCGGCGACAGATGGCTGGTCACCAAGGGGCTGGCCGTCGGCGACCGCGTCATCATCGAAGGGCTCCAGAAAGTGAGGCCCGGCGCCTCCGTGAAGGTCGTCCCGGTCGATGCCGGCGGAAAATGAGAGTTGACGGAGGCGCGAGATGATATCGAGATTCTTTCTTGATCACCCGGTTTTTGCCTGGGTCATCGCCATCGTCATGATGTCGGCCGGGATCCTGGGGATCAACATTCTGCCGACGTCCCAGTATCCCCCCATCGCTCCGCCGTCCATAGCCATTTCGGCCTTCTACCCCGGAGCCTCGGCGGAGACCGTCGAGAACAGCGTCACCCAGATCATCGAGCAGAAGATGACGGGCTTCGACAGGCTGCTCTACATGTCGGCCACCAGCGATTCGGCGGGCGCCGCCCGCATCGAGCTGACCTTCGCCCCGGGGACCGACCCCGACCTCGCCTGGGCCCAGGTGCAGAACAAGCTTCAGCTGGCCATGGCCAATCTGCCCTCGGTCATCCAGAGCCAGGGAGTGACGGTCAGCAAGTCGACCCGGAATTACCTCATGGTCGTCGGCCTGGTTTCGGAAGACGGCAGCATGGACGGCATCGACCTCCGGGACTACGCGAAATCCAATCTCGAGAAGGTCATCTCGAGAGTGCCGGGCGTGGGCGAGGTCGAAGCCTTCGGCGCCGAGTACGCCATGCGCATCTGGCTCAACCCGGAAAAGCTGAACGACTACCAGATGACCGTCCAGGACGTGCTCACGGCTCTCCGGACCTACAATGTGGAAGTCTCCGCCGGACAATTCGGCGGAATGCCGGCCGTGCCGGGCCAGCGCCTGAACGCGTCCATCATCGTCCAGAGCATGCTTCAGACTCCCGCGGAGTTCGCCGCCATCCCGCTTCGCACGAATCCCGACGGGTCCATCGTGCGCATCTCCGACGTCGGACGGACGGAATTGGGGACGGCGACATACGATGCCGAGATCAACGTGAACGGGAGGCCTGCCTCGGGCCTGGCCATCCGGCAGGCCGCCGGCGCCAACGCCCTGGATACGGCCAATTCGGTCAAAAAGAAACTGGAGGAGATGAGCCCGTACTTCCCGGCCGGCATGAAGGTCGTCTATCCCAACGACTCCACCCTCTTTATCAAGGTCTCCATCGCCGAGGTGGTCAAGACCCTGTTGATCGCGGTCCTGCTGGTCTTCCTGATCATGTGGCTCTTCCTGGGCAACCTGCGGGCCACGCTCATCCCGACGATCGCCGTGCCGGTGGTCCTCCTGGGGACGTTCGGAATGCTGGGGCTGTTCGGATTTTCCATCAACATGTTGACCATGTTCGCCATGGTCATGGCCATCGGCCTGCTGGTCGACGACGCCATCGTCGTCGTGGAGAACGTGGAGCGGATTATGAGCGAGGAGGGGCTGTCGCCCCGCGAAGCCACGGCCAAATCCATGGACCAGATCACCAGCGCCCTGATCGGCATCGGCCTGGTTCTTTCCGCGGTCTTCGGACCCATGGCCTTCTTCCCCGGTTCGACCGGGGTCATCTATCGCCAGTTCTCCATGACCATCGTCTCCGCCATGCTGCTGTCCGTCGTCGTGGCCCTGATCCTGACGCCGGTCCTCTGCGCCTCCCTTCTCAAGCCGGTCGCCGCGGGGCACGAACCGGCCGAGAGCGCCGTTCGCTGGCTGCGCCCGTTCTTCAGCCGGTTCGACCGCATGTTCTTTCGCTTCCGGAACGCGTACGTCCGGCTCGTCGGCCGGACCGTTTCCAGGAAAAAGCGCTACGTCGCCGTCTTCCTGATCATCGTGGCGCTGATGGGATTCCTGTACATGCGCATGCCCTCCGCCTACCTTCCGGACGAAGACCAGGGCTCGCTGCTGGCGCAGATGATCCTGCCGAAAGGCTCGACACTCGAACAGACCGAGATGGTCTCGGACGAAGTCCAGCGCTATTTCAGGGACAACGAGAAGGATGCCGTGGAGTCCGTCATGTCCATCTCCGGAATGGGCTTCTCCGGAAGGGGACAGAACAACGGCATGGTCTTCATCAAGCTGAAGGACTGGAAGTATCGCGGCAAAGAGGCCCTGCGGGTCAAGGCCGTCGCCGCGAGGGCCACCGCGGCCCTGTCGGCCATCCGGAACGCGACGGTTTATGTCTTCCCGCCGCCGGCCGTGGTCGAGCTGGGAACCGCCCAGGGTTTCGAATTCGAGCTTCTGGACCGGGCCGGCCAGGGACACGCGGCCCTGACGGCGGCCAGGAACCAGCTCCTTCAGATCGCGGCCAAGGATCCGAGATTGACGGCAGTCCGGCCCAACGGGATGGAGGACGTGCCCCAGTACCGGATCGATGTCGACTGGGAGAAGGCCGGCGCGCTGGGAGTGCCCATCTCCTCCATCCACAACACCATCTCGGCCTCCTTCGGGAGCGCTTACGGCAACGACTTCATCCAGGGCGGCCGGATCAAACGGGTGTACGTCCAGGCGGACGCTCCCTACCGCATGCTGCCCAAGGACCTGGAAAAGCTCTTCGTCCGCAACAACGCGGGCCGGATGGTCCCCTTTTCCTCCTTCGCCTCAGGCCGCTGGACCTCCGGCTCCCCCAGGCTGGAGCGCTACAACGGGTTCCCCTCGATGAACATCATGGGCCAGGCCACCCCCGGAAAGAGCTCGGGCGATGCCATGAAGGCCATGGAAGAAGCGATGAGCAAGCTGCCGCCGGGATTCGGCTATGACTGGACCGGCCTGTCCTATCAGGAACGGATGTCCGGTTCTCAGGCGCCCATGCTCTACGCCATGTCCGTCTTCGTCATCTTCCTGTGCCTGGCGGCGCTCTACGAGAGCTGGAGCATTCCCATTTCGATCCTGATGGCCCTGCCCCTCGGCATCATCGGCGGCGTGCTCGCCTCGACGCTTCGGGGCATGCCCAACGGCGTCTATTTCCAGATCGGCCTGCTGACCACCCTCGGCTTGACCGCCAAGAACGCGATCCTGATCGTCCAGTTCGCCAAGGCCCGGATCGAATCGGGCATGGGACTCATCGAAGCGACCCTGGAAGCGGCCAAGCTGCGGTTCCGCCCGATCCTCATGACCTCGCTGGCCTTCGGCTTCGGGGTCCTTCCCCTGGCCGTGAGCAAGGGCGCCGGGTCGGGGGCCCAGAATGCCATCGGCACCAGCGTGCTGGGGGGGATGATCACGGCCACCGTCCTGGTGGTCATCTTCTCGCCGCTGTTCTACGTGATGATCGAGAAGCTGTCTCGAAGGAGGCGGGCGCTTGAAAAAGCAAAGGTGCAGTGACATGTCGAAAAAAGCGATAGCCATAGGTTTTTCTTTCCTCATCCTGGGCGGCTGCTCCATGGCCCCGAAGTATCGTCGCCCCGAGGCTCCGGTCGCCGGGGCCTGGTCCGAGGACGCCGCCGGGAAGGCCGGCGCGGCCGCGGCCCCCGTTGCCGCCGACCTTGCCTGGGGCGAGTTCTTCACCGATCCGAACCTGCGGTCCGTCATCGAGCTGGCGCTCGCCGACAACCGTGACCTGAGGGTCGCCGCGCTCAATGTCGAAAAGGCCCGCGCCTTGTACAGGATCCAGCGGTCGAACCTGCTGCCCAGCGTGGCCGCCGCGGCCGGCGCCGATAATTCCAGGATCCCGGCGAAGATGTCGACGACCGGCTCCGCTTATACGGCGGAGCAGTACAGCGTCTTGGGCACGGCTTCCTGGGAGTTGGACCTTTTCGGCCGCATTCGGAGCCTCAAGACCAAGGCCCTGAACCAGTTCTTCGCGACGGTCGAGGCGCGTCGGGCCGCGCAGATATCCCTTGTGGCGGCCGTGGCCGAGAACTACCTGATCCTGGCGGCCGACCAGGAGGCCCTGCGCCTCGCCGAGGCGACGCTGGACGCCCAGAAGACGTCCTATGATCTCATCCGGAAAAGCCGGGACGCGGGCGTCACATCGGACCTGGTGCTTCGCCAGTCCCAGAGCCAGGTGGAAGCCGCCCGAGTGGATGTCGCGAGCTTTACCGGCATCGTGGCCACGGACAAGAACGCGCTCAACCTGCTCGCCGGCGCCGCCGTGCCGGCCGGCCTGCTGCCCGATGGTCTCGGCACGGCCGGGGAAATGAAGGACATCTCCGCCGGTCTGGATTCGGAAGTCCTCCTGCGCCGCCCGGACATCCTGGCGGCCGAGTATCTGCTCAAAGGCGCGAACGCCAACATCGGGGCGGCCCGCGCGGCCTTCTTCCCGCGCATCAGCCTGACCGCCGCGGCCGGCATCCTGGCCCCGGGTCTCTCGGCCCTTTTCGAATCCGGGACGGGGTACTGGAATTACGCACCGCAGATCGTCGCGCCGATCTTCACCGGCGGTTCGCTCAAGGCCAACCTCAAGGCGGCCAAGGTGGACCGCGACATCGCCGTCGCCCAGTATGAAAAGGCCATCCAATCCGCGTTCCGGGAGGTCAGCGACGCCCTGGTCACGAGGATCGCCCTGGTGAACCAGCTCGAGGCGCAGAAGGCCCTGGTGGACGCCCTCGATGAGAGCTATCGTCTCTCCGAGGCCCGGTATAAAGCGGGGATCGACAACTATCTCGGCGTGCTCGTAACCCAGCGGTCTTTGTACGACGCCCAGCGCGGGCTTGTGGCGACCCGGCTGGCCCGCCAGGCCAACCAAGTCGCGCTCTTCAGCGTGCTCGGCGGAGGCATCTGACAAGCGCGCCGAAGAAGGCTCCGCCTTCAAACGAAGGGTTGATCGAAGAGCCGGCGCAAGCTGGACTTCTTCTTGATGTAGAGGGTCACAGCGCCCGCGATGAGCCCGGCCGCGATCAGGGCGAAAAGCCAATGCGGCAAACCCGATTCGATGACCACTTTTGTGGCGTCCTCACCCGAGGGCGCCTTGCCGCTGCCGACCAGGAACGGGATCACGAGCCAGGGCAGGAGCGTGCCGATGACGATCGCGGACGAGAAGAGCTTGACCAATTCCACGATCGGCGGGGCGTTCTTCCGCACCAGCACGAGGAACAGCGCCCACGCGAACAGCGGCAGCGCCAGTCCGGCGATGTTGATGAGCGCCATCTGGGCCGAAGTGAAGCTCCCGGAGAGATGGACATGAGCGGAAGGAAGGGCGAGATCCATTCCCGAAGCCGAGCCGCCGCAGGCCAGAGCCGCCAGAGTATGGCCTGATTCATGAAGCAGCGGATAGACGAAGGCGATCAACACGGCGCAGACGGCCAGCGCGATTCCCGCGTTGATCAATCGTTGTCCGAGGCTCATGATTTCTTTCGAGGGCGGATGATATTCGCGGCCCGGCCATGTGTCAATCAGGAAACGTTCCCGCCGCCCTTGTTCAGCGCAGCGATATCCTCATCGCATCGTAGCTGAGCGTCAGCGCCTGGCGGCCGGTCATGAGGTCGAGGCTGAAGCTGCCGTCGAAGGCGTCGCTCGTCGCGCCCGTGGCCCGAGTCAGGACCGGCAGGGCCTTGTCGAAACGCACCTCGAGACCGGCGACGAGGAAATTCAGCCCTTTCAGCATATAGACCGGGTCCTTGGTACGCGTCCCAACGCCCTCGATCTTCGCCGGCTCATAAACGCCGCGCCGCTTGATGTCCGGCTCGAAGGCCTTGTAGAAGGGCAGAAAGAGCTCGGACCCGAAGGCCCCGGTGTCGAGGAAGAACAGAAGCCGCCGGCCCTCGTATTCCGCTTCGACGACGGGATCGGCGCCCGCGAGGAAGAAATTCGGGGGGCCCTGAAGCCGCGGCGGCGAGGTGACGATGAACCGTCCCCCGCGGGTGAAGGTCAGTTCCTTCAGGTTGACCAGGATGGGGAAGCTCAGCAGTCCCTTGCGCTGTTTCCCGATCTCGGGAAAATAGAGCATCTCTTCCGGAACGACGAGGAAGACCGCGTTGCGCACCCTGATGCCGGCCAGGCGCAGCTCGGGCACGAGGCATGGCCTCGCCCTGATGACCTTGCCAGTCGCCGTGCCGATCTCCACGACGTCATCGAGGATCTTGAGCCCGAGGCGCTCGGCCTCGGGGCGGACGATCATGTTGAACGCGGAACCGGTATCGGGCAGGAGCGGGACCTCGAGGCCGTTGATCTCGACGGGGACCTCCCCCGCATCCGTCATGGCGATCTCCGTGTCGCCCGGGATCTCGACGGTCTGGGGCGGCGCCGAGGCCATCGCCTTCCAGAAGTCGATGATCGATATGAATGCGCCGCGCACCGACCGGCTGGTCCCCTTGTCCAGGAACGGCAGCATCTTCTCTCTGGTCTCGGCGGCCTTGGCGTAGTCGAACATCCTCGCATAGTCGTCGGCGAGGACGATGAGCAGGTCCGCGAGGGCGGCCGCGGGCAGTTGGTTTCCGGCGGTCCGGAGGAGGGAGGCCAGGTAGTCCGCCGACTCGGCCGGCCGGTTGAAGGCGTTGGCCGTCATCCCCTTATAGAAGAGGATGTCGGGAGTGCTCGCGGTTTCCGGCTCGAGGAGAGTCCGCATTTCGAAAAACCGGTGCTCGGCGTAGAGCTTCTCCAGCTTCGGACCGGGCTGGCCGCCGGACGCGAGCAAGGCCAAGAGGGCGAGGATAGGCGCGGCAAGCGCGACCGCCCCCGGGGCCAGCGACGATCGGCCGGACATATTCCCCTCCCTTTCGCACCTTTACCATTATGGCAAGTGCGTGCCCGCCCGTCAAAAGAGGAGTGGAAAGCCTGGCCATCGCCCGGCATCATCTCAGTTCGCCGGCGCAAGGCGGTATCTCAATTGTGGCATTACATAATGTATATATACATTATGTAATAACAATCTATTATCTAATAAACCAGGCCGAAATTTTTGTAATCTATTCTTATTAAACAATTTACACACGTATTCCACGGAACCTCATGTTGTTACTAAACGGTGTTAAACTTTTTATTGACAAATGAGAAATACTATGCTATCTTGTATACATACAAGATAGCAACTGATCAAAAACGACTTATACGCATCCTAATAAGGCATATTATTAACATGAGAATATCAAGGCTAGGAATCGCTAAAAGAGATATTCAGAAGCTCTTTGACAACCTTCCCTCTAAGGTTCTGTCTCGTGCTCAAATCGAGACCATCTTATCTCAGAATAGAACCTTTTGGAGAGTGACCCAATCTACGTCGACTCAAGATTTCATTGATTTTCTTCTAAAGGACGCAAAATTAAAAGCCGCTAAGTTCAGTTTCCCGTCTCGAACCATAGACAGATATGTCTGGGGGGAGGCCCCAACTCTTGAGATAGTCTTATCACTGAAACCCAATTCCTATTTCTCTCATTACACTGCTGTATATCTGCATGAACTTACTGAACAGGTTCCTAAAACAGTTTACCTGAACTCTGAGCAACTGCTGAAGCCTCTGATAGACACAGAGCTCACTCAACATGGGATTGACTCAGCAATGAAAAAGCCATGGCGGGCCTCGAGTTCCATCAGTTCCTATAATGATATAAGAATTTGCGTTTTAAACGGAATGCATACTGGACAGCTAGGCGTCATAAACATAACCGGGCCTGAAGGAGAGACCATACCCGTTACAAATATCGAAAGGACTCTAATCGATATAGCCGTAAGACCTATTTACGCAGGGGGAATATATGAAGTCTTAAAAGCTTATCGTTTAGCCCGTACCAAAGTATCAATAAATCGATTATCAGCGATACTAGGGAAGCTAAAATATAAATATCCTTATCATCAGGTTATCGGATTTTACCTAGAAAAAGCCGAGGTTTACAGCGAATCACAGATTGATCTCCTAGAAAACCGAGAGATGAAGTTCGACTTCTATCTAACGCACGAAATAGCCGATGCCGACTACTCAAAGAAGTGGCGGTTGTTCTTCCCAAAGGGATTTTAGGGTTTCGCAGATCTTCAGAACATAATCAAAATAGTAATCGAATTCTTTTAGTTCTGTCCCTGCTTTTACGGTATCCTTCACAGCATTAAAATCTTCTTTGTGGAATTCCCTATAGAGGTGGATTTTTCCTAATAATTCGATGGGCACTTTCTTTGCGGCAAATATGC
Source organism: Candidatus Aminicenantota bacterium (assembly GCA_963742235.1). Taxonomy (GTDB): domain Bacteria; phylum Acidobacteriota; class Aminicenantia; order Aminicenantales; family Saccharicenantaceae; genus RBG-16-66-30. The sequence continues at coordinate 75,529 of CAVULT010000004.1, forward strand.
ACCCGAGCATTTCCATATTTTCTTCAGTGTCAACTCGAATGCCGAACTCCTTTATAAGGCAATGAATATCAATGAAATCCCTGGACCTCGCCGTATTATGACCGCTCTTTACCTTTTCTCGGTATTCCGGCATTTGCTGACAGATTGCCCTGAGCTTTTCAAAAACAATCATTTCGGGGGAATAAAGATAAATTCTATAGCCCTCGAAATCGAAACCTTGCTTTTTTTCACAAAACTCATATTTACTTATTTGGATAATGAACTTTCGCCTTTGCCTTGGGCCGACTACAAGGGCATTTCTCCTTAGTGAATCCTTGCTATCCTTAAGTTGAGCATACTTACTTTTTTCAAGAACCTTAAACCTTATTTCATAACCTCCCCAGAAACCCTCGAGCTCAGGACTTAACTCTTTCGGCTCTTCGGAAAATTCAAAATCAAAAACGGCGTATCCTTCAGAATCAAATGTATCAATAAGAGACTTTTGCGTCTTCGCTTTAACCATTTCAAGTTCAGGTTGATTAAAGTCACTCCCTATAGACAAATCTATGTCAATAGAAGACCGAATCGACACTCCGTATACTAGGTCTATAGCATTGCCTCCTTTAAGCACCAACTTTTCCATTAGTTCATCATCCGAGAACATTGCAACCAAAGCTAGTCTCTTCACTTTTTCGAGATAGACTAATTCCGGACTGCTTTTCTTACGCTCTTTCTTCATCTTCCCTATTCTTTCTGAACTTTATTAGCTCGTCCTTACCCGTCTTTTCTCATACTCGATATTCAGGAACTCCCAGAACGGGATGTCCTTCCCGACATCCTCCTTAGCCTCAGGTGGGAGTCGCTTTTCGAGGGACCTCATATAACTCATCAGGAACCTGTGCTTGAGCTCCATGCCTAGGTCGTCTTCGTACCAGAGACGATAGTCTGGAGTCTTCCTACCCTCCTCGGCCACGGTGACGCTTCCTGGGTAGCCGCCCCCCTCGAAATGGATGGTGACCTTGGCGTCGGCCATGCTCTTCGAAGTACAGCCCCCGAACTTCTGCTGGATGCCCCAATTGGTACACGCCCATGCCGGGGTCGTCCCGTTGTGCTCGAACAGGATTGAGTCGACCTTCTTCCGCCAGAGTAGGAATTCAACGTTGGACCGCTCGAGTTTCGTGGGTTCCCCTACCAGCCTGGGGGATTCCGCCTAACCATTGCGTCCTCATTGTAGGACAGACCTGGGGATATGCCAACTGCTAACCTAGCAAGCTATTCTCAGATGTTGTGCCAAAAGAATTTTCCCAGAAATTTTCGGCAGATAGGTTGGATGCCCCCGGCTCGAACCCAGCACCTTTCTTGTTATGACGTTCCTTGAATATCCCCTGGTGCCCGCCCATGACGGCCCTCGTCCGGCGTCCTGGGTGGCGGGCAGACTGGTCCCCGTGTAACGCCGGTGTAACAGATTTTGCTAAAACTCGTCTAACTTGGCTTAATTGGGCTTAAACGGAAAACGACAAAGAACAACGGTCCATAGGGGAAAAATATGGGGAAAAGATGGCGGGGCCGACGAGACTCGAACTCGCGACCTCCGGCGTGACAGGCCGGCGTTCTAACCAACTGAACTACGACCCCGCGAGGGCCCGCCTATTATAGAGAAACACCCGGCCACTTTCAAGGAGCCACCGGCCGACGGCCGCCTCTCGCGAAAGACGGGGTGTTTCTGCTAAACTGGTGCCAGGGAGGGAAAACCATGGCAAAGCTCACCAAAACCGACGAATTCCTGGAACGGCTCGGCATCGAGATGGACCACGTCAAGGCCGGGCTGACCGAGCTCAAGGCCAGGGGCCGGAAGCTCGGTCTCGAGGCGCGCCTCGATTTCGAAAAGGGCCTCGACTCGATCGAGAAGACGCAGAAGGACCTCAAGGTCCGGATGGAGGAATGGGCCAAGGCCGGCGGAAAGGCCGGGGCGGACGTGAAGACGGGGCTGGAACGGGCCGCCAAGGAGCTCAAGAAGGCCGTCAGCGACGCCGCTTCCCGCCTCAAATGACCGCCTGAATCGCGGGGCGCGTCGATCGATGCCCATCCACAACAACGACGTCGCCGAGATCTTCGACGAGCTGGCCGATCTGCTCGAGATCAAGGGCGAGAACCAGTTCCGCGTCCGGGCCTACCGGAACGCCGCACGGACGGTCGCCGGCCTCACCCGGAGCGTGGCCGATCTCGCCGCCGAGGAGAAGGGCCTCGACGGCATCCCCGGCATCGGCAAGGACCTCGCGGACAAGATCCGGACGATCGTCGCCACGAAGAAGCTGCCGATCCTCGAGGAAACGAGGAAGGAGCTGCCCGCCGGCTTGAGCGCGCTGATGAGGGTCCGGGGCCTCGGCCCGAAGAAGATCGCGCTCCTCTACAAGGAGCTCAAGGTCGCTTCGCTCGAGGACCTGAAGAAGGCGGCCGCCGAAGGCAAGATCCGCGAGCTTCCCGGCTTCACCGAAAAGACGGAACAGGCGATCCTCGAGGGCATCGGCCGGACCAAGGTCAGCGAGCGCGGGCCGGAGAGGTTCAAGCGGGCGATCGCGGAGCAGATCGTGACGCCGCTCTTCGAGGACCTGAAGAAAGCCAAGGGCGTCGAGGAGATCTCGATCGCCGGGAGCTACCGCCGCTGGGCCGAGACGGTCGGCGACGTCGATATCCTGGTCGCCGCCGAGAAGAGCGCCGACGTCATGGACCGATTCATCCATTACGACGACGTGTCCAAGGTCCTGGCCGAGGGCGACACAAAAGCCTCGGTCCTCCTCCGCGGCGGGCTGCAGGTCGACTTGAGGGTCGTGCCGCTCGAATCGTGGGGCGCCGCCCTCCACTATTTCACCGGATCCAAGCCGCACAACATCGCCGTCCGGCTCATGGGCGTCAAGCGCAAGCTCAAGGTCAACGAGTACGGCGTCTTCCGCGGCAAGAAGATGATCGCCGGGCGGACGGAAGAGGATATCTACAAGCTCTTCGGCCTCCCCTACATCGAGCCCGAGCTCCGGGAGGACCGGGGCGAGCTCCAGGCCGCGGCCAAGGGCAAGCTGCCGCGCCTCGTACCACTCGAGGACATCAGGGGCGACCTCCACGCCCACACGAAGACGACCGACGGCCGCTACACCGCCCTGGAAATGGCCGAGGCCGCGAAGAAGCTCGGCTACGACTACTTAGCTATCAGCGATCATTCGAAGCGCGTGACCATGGCCCACGGCTTGGACGCCAAGGGACTGGCCAAGTCCGTCAAGGAGATCGACAAGCTCAACGCCAAGCTCAAGGGCATCACGTTGCTGAAGTCGATCGAGTGCGATATCCTCGCCGACGGCTCGCTCGACCTTCCCGACTCGATCCTGAGCGAGCTCGACCTCGTGCTCTGTTCGATCCACTACAACTTCAACCTGCCGAAGGAGAAACAGACCGGGCGCGTCATCCGGGCCCTGGACAACCGCCTGGTCAACATCTTCTGCCACCCCTCGGGCCGGCTCATCAACGAGCGTCCGGCCTACGAGATCGACCTCGAGAAGGTCATGAGGGCGGCCGTCGAGCGCGGCTGCTACCTCGAGCTCAACGGCCATCCGGACCGCCTCGACCTCGACGACGTCCATTGCCAGATGGCCAAGGAGATGGGGTTGAAGATCGCCATATCGACCGACGCCCACAGCCTGGACGACCTGGCCCTGATGAGGTTCGGGATCGGTCAGGCGCGGCGCGGCTGGCTCGAGCCGTTCGACGTCATCAACACGCGGAGCCTGGCGGAGCTGCGCAAGATCCTCAAGAGGACGTAGGCGGTTCCTCGTCGCACGAACCGGTGGCGCACGTGGCGCCGTCCTCGGTCTCGATCTGGAAGGTCGAGTGGCGGACCTTGAAGCGCGAGGAGATGGCCTCGTGGGCCCGCCGCAGCACGTCCTTCGTCTCCACCCCGGATCGAACCCTCAGGTGGGCGCTCAGCGAAACGAACCCCGAGGTGATGGTCCAGACGTGGAGGTCATGGACGTCGGCGACGCCGTCGAGTCCGGCCAGGGTCGCGCGGACGGCGGCGGTATCGAGGTGAGCGGGCGCGCCTTCCATGAAGACGCGGAAGGAATCGCGGATGAGACGGGCCGAGCTCCAGAGGATGAGCAGGCAGACCGCCGCGCTGACGATGGGGTCCCAGATGAAGGAGCCGGTCGCGGCGATGAGCAGGGCCGCGACGAGGACGCCGACGCTCCCGATCGCGTCGGCCGCGACGTGGAGGAAGGCCCCGCGGATGTTGAGGTTGCGCTCGCGGCTCCGATAGAGAACGGCCCCGGCGACGATATTGGCGAGGAGGCCGAAGACGGCGACGGCGAGCATCAGGCCGCCCTTGACCGGCCGGGGCGATTGGAGCCTCAGGAAGGCTTCATAGCCGATCACGGCGGCGATGAGCCAGAGCGCGACCCCATTTAGAAAGGCGGCGAAGATCTCGAAGCGCCGCCAGCCGAAGGTGCGCCCGGACGACGCGGGACGCGCGGACAGCCAGAAGGCGAAGAGGCCGAGGCCGAGCGCCGCGACGTCGGTCAGCATGTGCCCCGCGTCGGCCAGAAGAGCCAGGCTGCGACTGAGGAAGCCCCCGACGACCTCGACGACGAGCACGGCGGCGGTGATGACCAGGGCGATCTTCAGCGGCCGCTGATGCTGATGAGCGTTGCGATTCCGCCCGGCCTGGTTCATCGACCTACCCTTGACACTTCGTTCGGCGGCATCAACCATCATGCTCTTTCTCCTGAGCCTGCCATGGTCCCCCGGCCGGCCAAAATGCGTCGAATTCGACATTCCCCACGGCTGCCCATGCCGGAGGGAGCACAAAGTCTCTTATGCATCCGATGACATGACACAAATCGATATCAACCGAGCCCTTTCCAATCCTGGTCAAGAACTGCTTCCAGAGTAGCTGTTTTTCGGGGAGACGACCGAACGCGTCGCTCAAGCCATCGGGAATCCCGGAGGGAATCGCGGATTTCCCATCTTCGAATATCATTTGAAGCCCATTTCTCAGATCCGTTCCCTCGAAGGCGAAATGACGAGATAGCTGGAATATATCAAAATGATCCTTAACCCGGCTGTTCAGCATCCCCAGCTTGCACAGCGCATGGAACTTGTCGGCTATCGTCAATTCCTTCGGATAGATCGAAATCCGCGGAGCCGGGAAAGAAAGCAGGGCAGGAAAATCGACTTTCGGGGGCTTCAATATTATCCGTCCGACGGCCACGTCGAATTGCAGCCTGATGCGAATCCGCCCCAGGTGCGCTGTCAAAAAAGCACGTAGGCCGCCGAAATCGTCTTGACCCCGGATGGGCTCGACAGAAACGGAATCTGGATCGAATTCAAGGCCGTCGGACTCAACGTCCTGTCGGCAGACTTGGATGAAGACTCTGTTAATCTCGTCCGGGGAGGGCTCGAAGATCCCAAGGAAATCCATATCCCGGGTTGGTCGATACAGCTGATGCCCCCAAAGCTCGAAGGAGAATGCTCCCTTAAGGATAAGCCGGTCAGCGAATGGACTCCGGGATATTCGATAGAGAAATCTTTCCAGCCCATAACGGTTCAGGATAACCTGAAAATCCTCTCCCCTTGAAGCACGAAGGTTCAATAGCCGTTGATTAACGGAGGCCGCAATATTCCTAATTTCATGCTTCAAACAATGGCCTCTGCGTAGGGTTTGATGACCTTCCAGATGCGGCAGACCAGAGCCGCTTGATAAAGCTCATCAGAGCCAAATCGCCGGGCTCGATATCCTTCTTTTAGTGCTTCGATGGCCACGTCGAGCCCTACCTTATTTCGATACTTGAAACAGTCCGCCACTGTCTTGGCCGGGTCCGTGATTCTGAGATTCGTTCCAAGAATCTTATGCTCTCCGACGCCATAATGGAGAGACGCGTCGGAGAAGCGGACAATTCTCACGAGAGTATTGCCAATCCTCGGTTTTGCAGCTTTTCTGCCGATCGCGATCCATACTTGATAGGGATCCTGAGTTCCGATCCCGTGGAAGCGCAGGGCCGTAAGGAGGCAAATGACCCCGCCGGGAACTTTGTTTGCAGCTTCGAGGAGACTAATGTGCTCGGTTTCCGGGCCGCCGGGCAACATATAGAGACCCCGTTGGGCTCGAACCACTCGTCCTTTTCGCACGAGGCGCATCAGGGCTGTCCGAGGCAGACCGTGCTTATTGAGGTCACGAGAGCGTATAAATGCGCTCCCCTTGAGCAGTTCCAGGATTTTTTCTTCTTGTCTCACGTTAGCTACCCAATTGTTACTAATAATCGGCACTTATTAACAAGTGCCGATTAATTGTAACATCGATAAATCGGCATTTCAAGGGGAGAACAATCATTTATCTAAAGAAACTTGAATAAGGATCGGGCTTATTAAAGGAAAACGGTTTATCCTTTAATAGGGGCTAAGGTGGAAGCGAACACGGATTGAGAAGGCAGGGGCCGAACCTGATGCTTTTCGGCGCCTCATTTATCTCCTCCCCGTTCTTCAGGGTCGCGTTGACCCGAGACGATAGCTATAATATCGATAACTGATCGAGTCGCCTCAATACAGAGCGCAGCATCTCGAAACGATGCTGTACGACGATGCTGCAGGTTGACTGCCAGGTCAAAAGACGCTTTTGCGAACTTTCTGTGATATTCATTTGATTGGCCACCGAGCGCGCTAGCAATATAGGCTTCAAGCATCCTCTTAGCATCGGATTCACTCGGACAGGTGCCATCATAAGAAGTATGCAGCTTCGGATCATAAACTGCCTGGGCAAGCGAAATGATGGCCTCCCTGCACAGGAGAGCAAGGGCCTGGAAATCCTCCTCGTTCTCCGCCCGCTCCATAGCTCTCCCAATTTTGTCGACATTTCTATCTATTCGAACCCAACCGGTAGGTTCGGATAGTTTTATCTCTGCTCCCTTGCTAAGGTGCAGAGCGTCTAAAAGAGGTTGGCACAGAGCATTGACATAGAGCCTTCGCGATTGATATGTTGGTAAGCTTCCGTCACTCCACTTATCGTACCATGTCCAAAGGTCAGGAAAGGGATTTGGGTCTTCTATCCCGACTATCTGAAGTTGTTCCTTAATCTCGATTCTTCTCTTTTCATATTCCTCATTTACGTCCTTTAGGCGCGGCCCGCCAGTTGCCACGGCAATCATTAAATTCTTCTGTATTTCTATTTTCTGGCTAAGCTGCTTAGCCAATTCTCTAGGAATCCCTGGCGGCAGCCTATTGGCCTCTGACGCACTTGCCGGAATAGCCCTTGCCCGGAGCGACTTAAGATAAGCTCCGCTGGGGAGGATGGCTCCGATAGCATTCTCTATGCTCTTCCTTAATGGGTGAGTATGCTGAGTGATGATTTCGTAAGTTTTTCTTGGGCAGGAGACTTCAATAAGGAGCCCGTCGAGCTGGCGGCTGCCATCCATCGAATAATCTATAATGTCGAAGCTCTCGAAGGTGCATGATCGCAAGAGATTTGCCGCCTCTACTTCTTTTCCATCAACTAAGAATTGGATAGCGGCTGCAAGTATCTCCCCGTTAATATTCATATTCTCTATTCTGGACAATCATCGGGTGCGACTTCCCTCGCGATATCGACGCGGCGGAGGACCGCGAGAGGCAGAATGCCGTGCTCGTATTTGCCCCGCTTGAAAGCATCGCGGATAAGATCCGACACTCCCCCGATGAAGCTGACGATCTCGTTATGGTACATAGGGGCTTCTCCCTGGAAGGCATCCCCAGAAACGCACGAATGCTAGACTTGAGAATAGCCCTGCGCGCGAAGCGAAGTCAACAATGTTGAGGACTGCCTACATCTTCTCGAGGGCGGCGATGCGCTCCTCGATGGGCGGGTGGGTGCTGAAGAGCCGGTTGACGCCGGCGCCCCCTTGATGTTCTTGAGGGGATTGACGATGTAGAGGTGGGCCGTGGCCTTGTTGGCCGCCTCGAGGGGCTCGGTGTCGGCCGAGATCTTGCGCAGGGCCGAGGCCAGGCCGGCCGGGTAGCGGGTCAGCATGGCCCCGTTCGCGTCGGCCAGGAACTCGCGCTTGCGCGAGACGGCCAGCTGGATGATCGTGGCGATAAGCGGCGAGAGGACGGCCAGGGCGAGGCCGACGAGGACGAGGACGCCGCCGGCGGCGCCTCCGCCTCCCCGGCCGCGGCCGCGCCGCCGGCCGCCGCCCCACAGGAAGGTCCTCAGCATCCAGTCGCTGAGCAGGGCCACGATGCCGGCCATGACGACGACGAGCGTCGAGAGCCGGACGTCGTAGTTCTTGATGTGGGACATCTCGTGGGCGATGACGCCCTCGAGCTCGACCCGGTTGAGCTTCTCGAGGAGGCCGGTCGTGACGCAGATGACGGCCGTCTCGGGCTTGCGGCCCGCGGCGAAGGCGTTGGGGGCGGTGTCGTCGATGACGTAGCACTTGGGCGTCGGGATGCCGGCGGCGATGGCCAGGCCTTCGACGACGTTATAGAGGTAGGGGAATTCGTCCTTGGTCGCCGGCCGGGCCCGGCTGATGGCCAGGACGATCTTGTCGCTCGCATAGTAGCCGGCCGCGGCCATGCCCATGGCCACGATGACGGCCAGGACGAGGCCGCCCTTGCCCCAGCCCGTCACATACTCGAAGAACCAGGTCAGGACGAAGATGAAGGCGATGAAGAAGACGATGAGGGCGACGGATTTCCACTTGTTGCGCGAGATCTGTTCGTACATGGCCGGCCCCTATGACGAGGCCGCGACCCGATAGGTGACATGTATCCTCGTCCCGATCATCAGAACTGGACTTTGACCGGGCCCTTGGCGACCTCTTCCTCGATCTGGAAGTATTCCCGCGGCTTGAAGCCGAACATGTTGGCGATGATGCTCGAGGGGAAGACCTGCTGGCGCATGTTGTACTTCATGACCATGTCGTTGTAGAACTGCCGGGCGTAGGCGACCTTGCTCTCGGTGCCGGCCAGCTCCTCCTGGAGCATGAGGAAGTTCTGGTTGGCCTTGAGCTCGGGATAGTTCTCGGCGACGGCGAACAGGGACTTCAGGGCGCCGGTCAGGACGTTGTCGGCCTGGCCCTGCTCCTTGACGGTCTGGGCGCCCACGGCGGCGGCCCGGGCCTGGGTCACCTTCTCGAAAACGCCGCTCTCGTGCTTGGCGTAGCCCTTGACGGTTTCCACCAGGTTCGGGATGAGGTCGTAGCGGCGGCGGAGCTGGACGTCGATCTGGGACCAGCCGTTGTCGCAGCGGTTGCGAAGCGTGATCAGGCTGTTGTACATGCCGATCGCGATCAGCGCGACGGCCGCGATGATGACAAGCAGGAAGATCAGAGCACCCATTCTTTCCTCCTTCGGACCTGGGGTCCGTTCTTAACAATACGGGGCCGGGGCCGAAAAATCAAGGCCCGGCGCCCGGCGTGAGCGGGCGGATGTCGATAAGGGGAAATACGCAGCCCCGACCCAATGGTTTCCGGCGTCAAATCGGGGACACAATACCAATTTCCGATTTGAAAATGGGAAATTGGTATTGTGTCCCTGAATTCTCTATAATCGCAAGCCGTCACGAGCCGGCTCTCTCCAAGCCGGACCGAGGAGGTTTCCATGAAGAAAGCAACCGTCGCCGCCATCGTATTTTGTGTCGCACTGCCGGCCGTCCTGGCCGCTCGCGCCCAAGCCCCAACGAGCTCGAAGCCGGAAGCTAAACCCGCGGCTAAAGCGGCGCCCGCGCCCCGGCTCACGGCGGAGCTCCTCACGGGGCTCGCCTTCCGCAACATCGGCCCGGCCATCATGTCCGGCCGCATCAGCGACATCGCCATCCATCCCCGAGAGCGGCACACCTGGTACGTCGCCGTCGGCTCGGGCGGCGTGTGGAAGACCGAGAACGCCGGCACGACCTGGACGCCGGTCTTCGACGGCCAAGGGTCGTATTCGATCGGCTGCGTCACGATCGACCCGCCAACCCGGAAACGGTCTGGGTCGGCACGGGCGAGAACGTCAGCGGCCGCCACGTCGGCTTCGGCGACGGCGTCTACAAGAGCCTCAACGGCGGCAAGACCTGGACGAACATGGGGCTGAAGACGTCCGAGCACATCGGCCGGATCCTCGTGGACCCGCGCAACTCCGACGTCGTCTACGTCGCCGCCGAGGGGCCGCTGTGGTCGACGGGCGGCGAGCGCGGCCTCTACAAGACCACCGACGGCGGCAAGACCTGGACGCTCGTCCTCGGGATCGACAAGGACACCGGCGTCACCGAGCGCCGAGCTCGACCCGGCGAACCCCGACATCGCTCTACGCGGCGGCCTACCAGCGCCGCCGCAGCGTCGCCGCGTTCATGGGCGGCGGCCCCGAGTCCGGCATCTACAAGAGCACCGACGCCGGCAAGACCTGGCGGAAGCTCACGGTCGGCCTGCCCGCGGGCGACATGGGCAAGATCGGCCTGGCGGTCTCGCCCGATCGACCCGAGCGTCGTCTACGCCACGGTCGAGGCGTCGACCGGAGGAGACGCGGCTTCTACCGCTCCACCGACCGCGGCGAGAGCTGGGAGAAGCGCAACTCGTACATCAGCGGCGGCACCGGGCCGCACTACTACCAGGAGATCTTCGCCGACCCGAACGCTTCGACCGCGTCTACCTGATGGACCCGGGCCTCAGGTCACCGACGACGGCGGCAAGACCTGGCGCCGCGTCGACGAGAAGAACAAGCACGGCGACAACCACGCGATGGCGTTCGTCAAGGGCGACCCCGACTACCTCCTCAACGGCAGCGACGGCGGCGTCTACGAGAGCCGTACGACCGCGCCAAGACCTGGCGCTTCTTCGAGAACCTGCCCGGTCACCCAGTTCTACAAGATCGCGCTCGACAACGCCCTGCCCTTCTACAACGTCCACGGCGGCACGCAGGACAACGGCAGCCAGTGCGGGCCGTCGCAGACCCTCAACGCCAACGGCATCACCAACGTCGACTGGTTCGATCACCTTCGGCGCCGACGGCTATACACTGCGCCATCGATCCGACCGACCCGAACACGATCTACGTCGAGTGGCAGGAGGGCAACCTGCTGCGCTACGACCGGAAGAGCCACGAGACGCGTCTACATCAGCCCGCGGGCCGGAGCCGGGCGATCCGCCGCTGCGCTTCAACTGGGACTCGCCGATCCTCGTCAGCCCGCACTCGCACACGCGCCTCTACTACGCCGGCCAGTTCGTCTGGCGCAGCGACGACCGCGGCGACTCGTGGACGCGGTCAGCCCCGACCTCACGCGCAACATCTTCCGGCTCGAGCAGCCGATCATGGGCCGGCGTGGAGCGCGGACGCGCTGTGGGACCACGGCGGCCATGTCGCTGTTCGCCACGATCACGATCGCTCAGCGAATCGCCGCCCAGGACGAGGGCTGATCTACGCCGGGACCGACGACGGGCTCATCCAGGTGACGGAGGACGGCGGCAAGACCTGGCGGAAGGTCGACAAGCTGCCCGGCGTCCCCGAGCACTTCTTCGTCAACGACATCAAGGCCGTCCAGGCTCGACACGACACGGTCTACGCGGCCGTCGACAACCACAAGACCGGCGACTACAGGCCCTACCTGCTGAGGAGCGCCGACCGCGGCCGGACCTGGACCATCGATCGCCGGCGACCTGCCACAGCGCGACGCTCGTCTGGGCGCGTCGCCCAGGACCACGTCAAGAAGGACCTGCTCTTCGCCGGCACCGAGTTCGGCATCTACGTCACGCTCGACGGCGGCAAGCGCTGGATGAAGCTCGGCGGCGGCGTGCCCGACCATCGCGTTCCGCGACATCGAAGATCCAGGAGCGGGAGAGCGACCTGGTCGGCGCGTCGTTCGGCCGCGGCTTCTTCGTCCTCGACGACTACTCGCCGCTGCGCCAGATCGACGAGGAGTCCTGGCCAGAAGAGCGCGCTGCTCTTCCCCGTCAAGAAGGCGCTCCAGTACATCCCGCAGACGCCGATCGGGTCGAGCGGCAAGGGCATGCCTCGGCGAGACGTACTATCTCGCGCCCAACCCGCCGTTCGGCGCCGTCTTCACCTATTACCTGAAGGACGGCGCTGAAGACCGGCCGCAGGCGAGGCGCGACGCCGAAGAAGGCGCCAAGCTCGTCAAGGCCGGCAAGCCCGTCCCCTTCCCCGGCTGGACAGCTGCGCACGGAGAGCCGAGGAGAAGCCGGCGATCATCCTCACGGTCACGGACGCGGCGGGCCAGGTGGTGCGCCGGATCACGGGGCCGGCCGGCGAAGGGCCTCCACCGCGTGGCCTGGGACCTGCGCTACGCGGCGCGTCGATCCGACGCAGCTCGAATCCGCCGTCCGCGAGGAATAGGAGCGGCGCCCCGCAGGGCCCGCTGGTCGTCCCCGGGCACGTTCACCGTCACCTTGGCCAAAGTCGCGGAGGCGTCACACGCCGCTCGCCGGGCCGCAGGCTTCGTCGTCGAGTCGCTCGGCCTGGCGCGATGCCGGAGAAGGACCGGGCCGCCCTCCTGGCGTACCAGAAGAAGGCGGGCGAGCTGCAGCGGGCGATGATGGGCGCGGGCGCGGCAGCCGAGGACGCCTTGAAGAACCTGGCCTACATCAAGAAGGCGATCCTCGATACCCCCCGGCCGATCCGAAGCTGGCGGAGGCGGCCCGGGCCATCGAAAAGCGGCTCCAGGACGAGCTCACGGTCCTTCTCGGCGACCGGACAAAAGGCAAGCGCTCCGAGCCGACAGAGCCGTCGCTGATGGAGCGGGTTAGCGGCCCAGCTCGACGCCACCGGCCCGATCACGGCGACCGTGCGGCGGGACTACGAGATCGCGGCCGCCGGATTCGAGAAACTGCTTGCGGAAATGCGTCAGACGATCGAGGTCGACCTGAGGAAGCTTGGCGGTCAGACCTCGAGGCCGCCGGCGCGCCCTGGACGCCGGGCCGCGGCGTGCCCGTCTGGAAGAAGAAATGAGCTGAAGAGAAATCGGGGACACAATACCAATTCCCCAATTTAAAATGGGGAATTGGTATTGTGTCCCCGAATTAATTACCAGCTGTCGGTACGGAAGGGCGAAGCCGGCAGGCCCTCCTTGTTGGCCAGGTTCGGCACGGCCAGCTGGTGCCAGCCGAAGCGGACGGCTTTCGGCGACGGGACGCGCGTGCTCCAGACGACGACCGTGTCCCCGGCGATCTTGGCCTCGGCTTTGTAGAAGATATGGTCCTCGCCGGCGATCTCGAACCACTTGAGCGGCTGGCCGTCGTTCGTGACGAGGCCTCCTCCGACGTGGTCGAAGGCGAGGCGGATCGGTTCCCGTCGACGGTCATGGACTTGTAGAGCGGTCCCGAGTAGACGAGCGTCTTCTCGCCGTAGGTGTTGGCCCTGGCCCAAAGAGACAGCCGATAGCCGACGTCCTTCTTGTTGGCCGGATGGATGTCGTTGAGGTTGGTGATGTCCGTGATGACGGCCATGCCCGTGTTGGGAATGCGCAGGGCGTTCATCTGGGCTTCCCAAATGTAAGGCAGCCGCAGGAAATCGGGGATGTCGCCCGTCGGCGTCTCCCGGTTGTAGCCGTAGTTGTAGGGGGCGAGCTGAACGTAATAGAAGGGAAAGTCGCCGAGCTGCCAGACCGTGCGCCAGCCCTGGATGAGAGCGGCCATCTTTTTCTCGTAGAAGAGACCGTCGTTGCGGTTGTTCTCGCCCTGGTACCAGATGGCGCCGCGGATGGCCAAAGGCGTCAGGGCGTGGATCATGCCGTTGTAGAGGGTCGTCGGCGCCTGGGGATTGTCGTAGGGATTGGACGGGAGATCCGGCTTGGGGCCGAGCGGCTGAGCGGGTTTGGCCGTCAAAGCCTTGCGGCTCTCGCGGACCCAGGTCTCCAACGGCGGCAAAGCCTTCGGCGAGAGCCTCCCGGTACTCGGCGTATTTCGCCATCTGGCTATCGAGCAGGGGCTTCACCTCGGGCACGGCGGCGAACCCGGCCGGCGGCGTCCAGGGCTCGATGTCCGTCCCGCCCCAGGCCGACGCGATCAGCCCGACCGGAACGCCCAGCCGCTTGTGGATCTCGAGGCCGAAATAGTAGCCGACGGCCGAGAATGGCCGAACGGTATCCGGCGAAATGGCTCCCACTTCGCGACGAGGTCACCCTCGGGCCTGTCGGCCGTTCGCTTGGGTACGAGGAAAAGGCGCATATTCGGGTTGTCCGCCCTGAGAGCGTCGGGGTCAGGAACGGGAGCCAGTCCATGGACATTTCCATATTGGACTGGCCCGAGCACAGCCAGACTTCGCCGACGAGGATGTCCTTGACGACGATCTCCGGGCCCTTGGCGCCGCGGACGGTCAATTTGAGCGGCGAGTCGCCCGCCTTGAGCGGAGCGAACACGACCCGCCACGTGCCGTCGGCCGCAGCGTGGCCTTCTTCTCCTGCCCGTTGAAAAGGACCGTGACCGGCTCGGCCTTTCCGGCCCAGCCCCAGATCGCGACGGGCTTGTCCTGCTGAACGACCATGTGGTCGCCGATAACGGCGGGCAGGCGGACCTGGGCGGAAGGATCAGCGGCATTCCTGATAAGAGCGTTGCCGCGAGGGCGAGCGTCGCCGGCGTCTTCATCGATGTGGCCATTATTCCCTCCCGCGCTTTCATTCTGAGCATCGGACTCGGACTCGGACTCGATGAAGAATCGCCCGCGGCGCGTCAATCAAGATGGCGGACGAGCGCATCCCTCGCAAGCCGTTGAAATAGATATCGTTGCGAGGACACGGCGCCGGGCGCCGGCGGCCCGCGGAGCGTTTTTCGCGATTGACACCCCCAGGGTTCCCATGCTAAGATGAAGCGCTTTGCGAGGGTGATTTTCACCCTTTAAATACATCCATCATAGGAGGTTCATCAGGAATGGCGACATTGAAGGAAAAATTCTACTTGAAAGTGGGCCCGATGAAGGCCCGGGTCCAGTCGCTGGCCAAGGAACACGGCGACGTCAACGTCTCCAGCGTCAACATCGGCCAGGTCGTCGGCGGCGCCCGCGACATCATCTCGATGCTCTGGGACGTCTCGCTCCTCGACAAGTTCGAGGGCATCCGCTTCCGCGGCTTCTCCATCCCCGAGCTGCGCGACAAGCTGCCCAAGGCCCCCGGCGGCACGGAGCCCCTGCCCGAAGGCATCTTCTATCTCCTCCTCCTCGGCGAGATCCCGACGGCCGAGGACTGCGCCGCGGTCACCGAGGAGTGGCAGAAGCGCAGCGTCCTGCCGCAGTATCTCATCGACACGATGAACGCCGTCCCCAAGGACACGCACCCGATGACCCAGTTCTCGATGGCCATCCTGCAGCTCCAGAGGGAATCGGAGTTCGCCCGGCGCTACAAAGAGAAGATGCCGAAGACCCAGTACTGGGACGCGACGTACGAGGACGTCATGAACCTCATCGCCAAGCTCCCCAACATCGCCGCCTACATCTTCCGCCGGACCTACATGGGCGGCAAGCACATCGCCCCCGACCCGAAGCTCGACTGGGGCGGCAACCTGGCCCACATGCTCGGCGTCAGCGAAGATCCCGCGTTCAAGGAGCTGATGCGGCTCTATCTCTGCATCCACAGCGATCACGAGGGCGGCAACGTCTCGGCCCACACGACCCACCTGGTCGGCTCGGCCCTGTCGGACGCCTACTATTCGCTCTCGGCCGGCATGGACGGACTGGCCGGCCCGCTCCACGGACTGGCCAACCAGGAAGTCCTCGGCTGGATCCAGGACCTGATGAAGGAGTTCGGCGGCGTCCCGACCAAGGAGCAGATGGAAAAGTTCATGTGGGACACGCTCAACGGCGGGCGGGTCATCCCCGGCTACGGCCACGCCGTCCTGCGCAAGACCGATCCGCGCTATGTCGCCCAGAGGGAGTTCGCCCTCAAGCACATGCCCGATTACGATCTGTTCAAGATCGTCAGCCTCGTCTACGAGGTCGCCCCCGACGTCCTGACCAAGCACGGCAAGACCAAGAACCCGTGGCCGAACGTCGACGCCCACTCCGGCGTCCTTCTCTATTACTACGGGGCCACCCAGTTCGACTTCTACACCGTGTTCTTCGGCGTGTCGCGCGCCCTCGGCGTTCTGGCCCAGCTCGTCTGGGACCGCGCCCTCGGGCTGCCGATCGAACGGCCCAAGTCCGTCACGACGGAATGGCTGGAGACCTTCCTCAAGGAGCATCCCCCGGCCGCCAAGTAAGCGTTTCGCGCGAAGCCAACGCGGGGCCGCCGTCCTTCGGGGCGGCGGCCCTTTTTATTGGTACTTCTCCGGATTTCGGGAGATCCCTCTCTGCGGCTTTAGCTCAGGGTATTGCCTCGAAGCCCGTAACCTCCCGGCTCGCGTTCGAGTCTTATATCCATAAGCCCAAGACGGATATCGGAGGTTCGCGAACATGCGCCGATCTACTCAAGGTCCTGATCTGCTTGTTCAATCGGTTGCGCCGCTATTTCCGCGCAGGGCGTTGCGCAGGAGCTCAAACAGCCCAAGGACTCCCGCGAAAACATCCTGGTCAAGGTGGCCAAGCCCGCGGCTGTGCCCGAACGCTGCCAGGCCGGTTTCGCCACGATCACCGCCCAGGATTCCCGGATCCTGCTTTCCTACCTGGCCTCGGACCTGCTGGAAGGACGGGAGGCCGGCACCCGAGGGTACCGCCTGGCGGCCGATTATGCGGCTTCGCTTTTCGCCCTCTGGCGGCTCGAGCCGGCTGGGGATGACGGAGGCGGGGCCGGCCGCGGCTATCTCCAGGAAGTCGTGATGAAGGAATACACGGATCTGGGATGCACCGTCACCTGGCGGGAAGGGTCGGGGGAAAGCGGCGGGCGCCGCTCCTTTCGGGAAGGGGTCGACCTCGAGAACTATTACCTGAACCGGGTTCCCGAAGACATTTCGGCGCCGGTGGTCTTTGCCGGATACGGGATCACGGAAAGATCGATCGCCTACGACGATCTTGCCGGGATCGGGATCAAGGGCAAGATCGTCATGATCCTCGATGAGGTCCCCGGGGAAGGCGACCCGGCCTCTCCCTTCATGAAAGCGGAACTGCGCGAGAAATACCGCGCCCGGAGCTCCTGGATGGGCCGGTTTGTCAAGGCGAATGAGATCGCCAAGCTGGGGCCGAAGGCCGTCCTGGTGATCAAGAATTCGGTCGCTGAAGGGGACATCTACGCCGAGATGGGACCGCCGGCGGAAGACGACGAGCGGCCGCTCATCGTCGAGCCCAGCCGTCTGGTCACCCTTCCCGGGGCGAAACGCGGCGGAGGCGCCATCTGCATCACCCGCGAAATGGCCGACGCGATCCTGTCTTCTTCCGGCCAGAGCGTCGAGAGCTTGAAAGCCCGGATCGCGTCCCGCTGGCGCCCGGCCTCGTTCGAGATCGCCGGCGGAACGCTGACGATCCGAACGACCGCCGGAAGCGAAAGATTGCTGCGCTGTCATAATGTCATCGGCGTCGTTCCCGGGGAGCGACCCTCAGCTCAGGAATGAGGCGGTGATCATCGGCGCCCACTTGGATCACCTCGGCAAGCGCGACCGGTACGTCTTCAACGGGGCCGACGACAACGCCAGCGGCGCGGCGGGCGTTCTGGAGATCGCCCGGGCCGTGGCGAGCATGCCTCAAAGGCCGAAGCGATCCATGGTCTTCTGCTTGTGGACGGGGGAAGAATTGAATCTGCTCGGCTCGACCTTCTATGCCGGGCGGCCCGCTTTTCCGCTGGAGCGGACGGCGGCCTATCTCAACCTGGACATGATCGGGCGAGCCGCCGACGAGACGGGCCTCGCCGCCCGTCTGAAGAAGCTGAAGATCCCGGAGCAGGATCAGAAAGACGATCGCTCCCGACAGTTTCGCGGAGGTCGCTTTCGCGGCCGGGCTCGGCTTAGGGGAGATCCTGTACCAGGCCGACCAGTCCGTCGGCCTCGATCTCTGGCAGAAAGCCGAGGAGACGGCAAAAAGCTCGGGGATCGTCAGCGACTACCTTCCCTTTGCCCGGGCTCATGTTCCCTATATCTACTGGGAGGGCCCCAGGCATCGGGATTATCACCAGACCGGCGACAGCCCGGAAAAAGCCGACCTTGAGCGGATGGCAAAGATCATCCGACTGGCCTATCTCAGCATGGTCGCCTTGGCCGATCGATAGCAGCCCCGATCCTTACAGGCGGGCGAGGCGGAAGTACTTGATGATGTCCATGAAATCGCTCGACGTGAAGGCCACGGAGCGCTCTCCCGTCCTGTCCGCGCCGGGAATCCAGGAGGCCCTGCCAGCGCCTGATTCTCGTCGGTGAAGACGATCTCGAGCTTATAGGGAGCGGACGGCTTATAAGGCTTGTAGGCCGCCAAGTTACGCAGGGCCGACGTGACGCCCGCTTTGATCATCTCCTGGGACTTCCAGGGGATGGATCATCGAAGCGGCCTTGCCGATGCCGTCCTTGACGGCGACAGTCTCGATCGGCCCGATGATCTCCTTGATCTGGTTGCAGATGGCCGAGTCGCCGGAAAGGAAGACGACCGGGACGTCGAAGAAGCCGGCGATGGCCGCGTTCCAGGCCGCCTCGGGTAGGCGCACGCCGTTGAGGATGACGTCGAAGAGCCCGAGGCTCATCGTGTGCTTGAGGACGGCGTTCGGCGTTCCCGCCCGGGCGTGGTTGCCGATGAAGACGACGGCGTCGAACGTCTTGTCGAGGCCTTCCATCATGCTCAGCGGGCCGTTCCACTCGCGGATGAGCCGGGCCTCCGGCCTGAGGAGGTCCGGCAGGATGTTGCGGGCGCTGTCGTGGGCGTCGCGGACGACGATCTCGGTCGCCCCGGCATGCATGGCGCCTTCGATGGCCGCGTTGGCCTCCTCGGTCATGAGCTTGCGGAACAGGGGATAGTCCGGACCGCCTTGGCTCGTCTCATCCCAGTTGATGAGCCCGCTGATTCCTTCCATATCGACGGAGATGAACACCTTGAGCTTTTTGGCGGGCTGTTGAGCGCCGGCCAGAGCGGCGGCGAAAAGAACGGCCGCCACGATCGAAAGGGCTTTCTTCATGGGACCTCCTCGCCGGGTCTCGATCCCCGGCCGCGATGGCCCCATTCTCACTCCGATACGGAGGCCCCGTCAACATTCATTCTTCGGACATATGCGGGTAGAACGCGTCCTTGGGAGGCAGAAAGTTCTCTTTGACGGCCTGCGGGCTCGTCCAGCGCAGCATGTTGAAATAGCCCCCGGCCTTGTCGTTCGTGCCGCTGAGCCGGCCGCCGCCGAAAGGCTGCTGGCCGACGACCGCGCCCGTCGGCTTGTCGTTGATATAAACGTTCCCGGCGGCCTGGGACAGCCGGTCGAGCGCCAGGCGGATCATGGCCCGGTCCCGGCCGAAGATCGAGCCCGTCAGCGCGTAGGGACTTGTTCCGTCGATCAGGGCCAGGGTCTCTTCGAACCGCCGGTCGTCATAGACATAGACCGTAAGGACCGGCCCGAAGATCTCCTCGGTCATGCCGCGCGACTTCGGGTCGGACGTCCTGATGACGGTGGGCCGAATGAAAAAGCCTTTGGTGTCGTCGGCCTCGCCGCCGATGGCCACCTCCGCCTCGCGCGACGCGCGCGCTTCCTCGATATACCGGGTGATCCTTTCGAACGCGGCGCGGTCGATGACGGCGCCCATGAAGCTCCGGAAATCGCCGACATCGCCGACCCGAGCCTCGCCGGCCATCTTCGAAAGGCGCTCCCGGACGCCCGGCCACAACGACTCGGGGATATAAGCGCGGCTGGCGGCCGAGCACTTCTGGCCCTGATACTCAAAGGCGCCCCGGAACATGCCCACGGCCAGCTCGTCCGGGTCGGCATCGGGACAGGCCAGGATGAAGTCCTTGCCCCCGGTCTCGCCGACCAGGCGCGGGTAGTTCCGGTAAACGCCCTTCCCCAGGTTCCCGGCCACCCGCGTCCAGATGCCGATGAACGTCGACGTCGAGCCGGTAAAGTGGATGCCGGCCAGGTCGCGATGGTCGATGACCGGGCCGGCCATCTCGGCACCGGTCCCCGGGACCATGTTGATGACACCGTCGGGCAGGCCGGCCTCGAGCAGGATCCTCATGAAGTAGTGGGCGCTCAGAACGGCCGACGAGGCGGGCTTCCAGATGACTGTGTTCCCCATCATCGCCGGCGCGGTCGGCAGGTTCCCGCCGATCGAGGTGAAATTGAACGGGGCGATGGCCAAGACGAAGCCGTCGAGCGGCCGGTATTCGAGCTTGTTCCAGTTCCCCTGCGGGCTGACCTCCGGCTGGGCGGAGTAGATCCGGCACACGTAGGAGACGTTGAACCTCAGGTAATCCGTGAGCTCGCAGGCGGCGTCGATCTCGGCCTGATAGACGGTCTTGCTCTGGCCGAGCATCGTGGCGGCGTTCATCGCATAGCGGTGGGGGCCGGCCAGCAGATCGGCCGCCTTGAGAAAGACCGCCGCCCGGTCCTCCCACGGCAGGCGCTGCCAGGCGCCCTTGGCGGCCGCCGCGGCGTCGATCGCCCGGCCGACGACTTCGGGCGTGCCCAGGTGATAGACGCCGAGCTTGCGGCCGTGGTCGTGGGGGCAGGCGATCCGCCCCGTCTTCCCGGTGAGGACGGAAGCGCCGCCGATGACGATCGGGACCTCGACGGGATTCGCGGCTTGTCTTTGCAGCTCCTGTTTCAGGAGCCGTTTGTCCTCGGATCCGGGCCCGTAGTCGCGGACCTTTTCGTTGACCGGTCGTGGCGTGATGAAGCGTCCGGACGGCATCGCACCCTCCTCCCTTTTGGCTCGTCTTTCATAATACGCCCTTCCGGGTCCGCTCTCAAAATCGGCCGCCGATCGCCCGGGCGCCCGTTCTTTTCGCCGGCCGAATGTGCTATATATTAAACTGCCGGGAAACGGCGGGAGGAATCATGGACACGGAACACAGGCTCGGACTCATCGGCTGCGGCACGGTCGGGCAGGGGCTCCTGCAGATCCTTCACGACAAAAAGGATTATCTTCGCGACGCCTTCGGCTTCGAAGCCAGGGTCGTGGCCATCGCCGACAAGCTCAAGGGCACGCTCATCATCCCCGAGGGCATCGACATCCCCACGGTCCTGGCCCTTCTCGGCGACGGCAAGGGGCTGGCCGAATACCCGAAGGCGACGCCCGGACAGGTCGAACCCCTCGATCCGCTGGACATGATCGAGCGCACCGACGCCGACATCATCGCCGAGATGACCTACACCGACATCAAGACCGGCGAGCCGGCGACGAGCTACATCAAGAAGGCCCTGCGCCTCGGAAAGAGCGTCGTCACCTCGAACAAGGGGCCGGCCGCCCTCCACTACCGCGAGATCCAGGACCTGGCCCGCCAGAACAGCCTCCATTTCCGCATCGAGGGCACGGTCATGAGCGGGACGCCCGTCTTCCACCTCGCCGATAGCGGCCTGGCCGGCAACAGCATCCGCGAGGTCAAGGGCATCCTCAACGGGACGACCAATTTCATCCTGACCAAGATGGAGACCGAGGGCATGGACTACGGCCCGGCCCTGGCCCTGGCCCAGAAGCTCGGCTATGCCGAGGCCGACCCGACGGCCGACGTCGAGGGGTTGGACGCCATGGCCAAGGTCGTCATCCTGTCGAACGTCCTCCTCGGCGGCTCGCTCAAGACGACGGACGTCCCCTGCAAGGGGATCTCGGCCATCACCAGGGCCGACGTCGAGGCCGCCAAGGCCCAGGGCTTCCGCTACAAGCTCATCGGCCAGGCCAGGCGCGAGAAGGACGCCGTCACGGCCATCGTCTCGCCCCAGAAGCTGCCCCTGTCCGATCCGCTGGCCGGGGTCATGGGCGCCCAGAACGCCCTGACCCTCGACACCGACCTGATGGGCAAGGTCACCATCCAGGGCGCCGGGGCCGGGAAGCTCGAGACCGGATTTGCGATCCTGTCGGACATCTTGGCCGTTCACAGGTGCTAGCCGGGCGGCTTGACTGCCCCCCCTCTTCTCTATATGCTAGGGGCGCAGTCTTGACTGTGTCATGCCGCTTGCTTTAACCGCGACCATCCGTCCCATCGGAACCCCTTCTATACCGAAATCCGCATTGGAGGACCCATGAGCTCCGCCCCGAAACTTACGCCCGGCGTCCAGAAGTACGTCGATCGCGCCCAGACGCTTCTGGCCCAGCGCGAAGCCGCCCTGGCCCGGATGAAGGCGATGAGGTTCGACACCATCGCCGTCCACGGCCTCTACACCGTCGAGGAGGCCCTGGAGCGCAACCAGGGCGCGATCATCGAGCCCCTGTATCTCTCGACCTCCCAGGCCTACGCCGACGCCGACGAGCTCGAGGCGGCCCTGGCCTACCTCGTCCCGACCTGGTGCTACACCCGCATCGCCAACCCGACGACCTACTACCTCGAATGGGTCCTGGCCCTGCTCGAGGGCTATCGGACAGGCTATGACACCTCGTGCCTGCGTCACGGCCTCGGGCATGGGGGCCATCACTGTCGGCCGTCGATCCGCTCCTGGTCAAGCAAAAGGACGGGCCGGAGCGGATCAACTTCGTCTCCTGCGTCCAGGTCTACGGCGGGACGTTCCAGCACTTCTCCCTGCGGAAGATGAAGGAGCGCGGCATCGAGTGCCGATGGGTCCTTCACCCCTGGGACATCGAGGATTGGAAGTCCAAGATCGACGAGGACACGCGCTTCGTCTACATGGAGATGCCTTCCAATCCCCAGCAGTCCTTCACCGACATCAAGGCCCTCGTCGACCTGGCCCACTCCCGGGAGATCCCGGTCATCATCGACGCCACGTGCGCGACGCCGGCCCTGATGCGGCCCATCGCCTACGGCGCCGACATCGTCGTCCACTCCCTGACGAAATCGATCACCTCCGGCGGCTTGGCCATCGGCGGCGCGCTCGTCAGCCGCAAGCCCATCACGACCAGGGTCAAGAACGACCATCCCCTGTTCAAGGAAAGCTACGCCGAGTACGTCAAGTTCCTGCCCTACCGGGACAACGGGCCGGCCGCCTCGCCGGTCAACGCCCTTTTCGCCCTGAACGACCTGCGCACCCTGCGCTCCAAGATGGACGTCGTCAGCGCCAACTGCCAGAAGGTGGCCGAGTTCCTCCAGAAGCACCCGAGGGTCTATCAGGTCGACTACCTCGGCCTGCCCAGCTATCATCTCCACGGCGTGGCGAAAAAGTACATGACGCTCGTGGATTCCGACGACGGCACGGGCCATGAGGTCAACCGCTACGGCCATCTGATGAGCTTCCGCGTCGACGGCCCCCCGGAGAACGCCCGCAAGGTCTTCGATCACTTCAAGATGATCTACCGGGCCACCGACCTCGGACGGATCAAGAGCGTGGCCACGATCCCGGCCATCTCGACCCACCAGCAGCAGGGCGAGGAGGCCCGGCGCATGGCCGACGTGCCGCCGCAGCTCATCCGGCTGTGCGTCGGCGCGGAGCATCCCGACGACGTCATCGCCGACGTCGATCAGGCCTTGAGATCGCTCTAAAGCAGGAACGCAAGAGGAGAACACCGTGGCCGACGAAATCAAGACGACCGGGTACAGGGGCCGCTGGGCCTTCGTCAATCTAACCGAACGCACCGTCCGGATCGAGCCCGCCGATCCCGCCTACGGCCGCGACTACGTCGGCGGCCGCGGCCTCCAGGCCCGGCTCCTGGCCGATCATCTGGAGAAGACGGGCCCTATCGCGGACCCGCTTGCGCCCGGGAACAGGATCGTCATCGGCTCGGCCGCCCTCAACGACACGGCCGTGGCCACGGCCGGGCGCGGCTCCTGCTCGTTCGTCGGGACGATGGCCCGCTCGCCGGAGGCGGCCCCCTGGATCCCCGGCCACAAGCCCGTTTTCGGGCTCATCACCCACTCGAGCGCGGGCGGACTTTTCCCCAACATGCTCAAGCGGGCCGGATTCGACCAGATCGTCATCGACGGCCGGGCGGACCGACCCGTACGTCTGGAGGTCGTCCGCGGCTCCTGCCGCATCGTCGACGCCGAGGACGAGCTCTTCGAGACCGTCGCGGGCCGGCGCGTTCCTCGGCCGGCCTCCGTCATCACCGACACGCTCACCGCAGGGCTCAAGGGATCGTCCACCCTGACGGCGGGCCCGGCCGGCTGGAACCTGGTCGACTTCGCCTGTCTCACCGCCGACCGTCACCGCAACTTCGGGCGCGGCGGCGCGGGCGCCGTGTTCGGATCGAAGAACCTGCTCGCCGTCACGGCGCTCGGCAGCGAAGCCATGACTTATGCCGACCCGGAGGCCTTCCGGAAGTTCGGCCGGGAGCTCGACGATCTGATCAAGGCCAGTGTCGAAGACCCGGCCCGGACGGCTTCGTTCCGCCCGACGACGGGGACGACCTGGTGGCTCGACCGGGCCTTCAACGGTCGCTATCTGGGGGCCAACGGCGGATATCTGCCCTGGCACAACTTCGACGAAGGCGCCTTCGACGCCGCCGATTTCGAGAAGGTCTCGACCGAGGCCTTCCTGGCCATCTCCGAGAAGCACAACGTCTGCAACAAGTGCCGGCACATCTTCTGCACGCGCGTGGCCCGGGTCGAGTCCGGGCCCTATGCCGGCGAGGGCGTGCGGCCGGAGTTCGAGACGATCGCCCTGTGGATCAACTGCGGCATCCTCGACCGCGAGGCCATCTTCCACATGAACGCGCTCTGCAACGAGCTCGGCCTCGACACGATGACCTTCGGCAGCGTCATGTCCGGGGCCATGGAGCTGGCCGAGAAGGGCCTGCTCCCCCGCCATCCCGGAGCGCCCGTTTTCGGGGATGCGCCCGGCATGATCCGGACCCTCAAGGAGATCGCCTATGCGTCGACCGATCTCGGCCGGCTCCTCGCCCATTACAGCGACAGGGTCATCGCCGAGCTGGCGGCCGCGTCGCCGACTTCCCGGTCCGGTATCGCCGACTCGCTGACCACGGCTTTCGGCGGTCTCGGCTACGCCGGCATCAGCCCCAAGGCCTTCCCGGGGATGTTTGCGGCCTACGGCACCTCGAACCGAGGCCGCGGCGACCACACCTATGCCTGGACCGTGCAGGCCGAGGAGGGGGGCCTCAAGGACGCGCGGGACCTGGCCGCCTATGTGGCCGAAGGCCAGGCCGGCAAGGCCCTCGTCGACTCATTCGGGCTGTGCGATTTCTTCACCGGCGATATCACGGCCGAACCGTTCCTGTCGCTTTATCGCGCCCTCTCCGGCATCGCATACACGCCCGAATCGCTGAAGGCCTGCGGCCGGAGGATCTACGCGCTCGAGCGGCGCCTGAACAACGCCCAGGGCCGCGACCGGACCTACGACGCCTTCGTCCCGCCGAAGCTCAAGGTCCCCATGACCCGCGGGGCCCATAAGGGCGGGGCCGTCGACGAGGCCTTCTACAACACCATCCTCGACGCCTATTACCAGGCCTGGGGCTGGACGAAGGACGGGCGGGTCGTCTGATGGAAAAGCTCCTCATCCGCGGCAATCCCGGCCTGCGCCTGAAGGGCGAGGTCCGCGTGAGCGGGGCCAAGAACGCCGTCCTCCCGGCGATCGCCGCGTCGCTCCTGACGAGCGAGGAGGTCCGGCTCTCCAACGTCCCCCGGGTGAAGGACGTCGAGACCATCCTGACGCTCGTGGCCGACCTCGGCGGCTCGTACAGCGGCTCCGGGGACACGGTCTCTCTGCGCGTCCCGAAGATCCGCTCGGACGAGGCGTCCTACGAGCTCGTCCGGGCCATGCGCGCCTCGGTCCTCGTCCTCGGACCGCTCATCGCCCGCTTCGGCAAGGCGGTCGTCGCCCTGCCGGGCGGCTGCGCCATCGGCTCGCGCCCGGTCAACCTCCACATCGCCGGCCTGCAGAAGCTCGGCGCGACGATCTCGCTCGAGCACGGCTACATCCGGGCCGAGGCCGGCCGCCTCCACGGCGCCGAGATCGAATTCGAGAAGAAAACGGTCACGGGCACGGAGAACCTGCTCATGGCGGCCGCGCTGGCCAAGGGCGAGACCGTGCTGAGGAACTGCGCCCGCGAGCCCGAAGTCACCGACCTGGCCGTCCTCCTCAACAAGATGGGCGCGAAGATCGACTGGCCCGACGAGGACACGGCCCGCATCCACGGCGTCAAGGAGCTGGGCGGGGCGGCCCACGCCATCATCCCCGACCGGATCGAGACGGGCACGTTCCTCGTGGCCGGGGCCCTGACGGCCGGCGACTTCCTGGTCCGCGGCGTCGTGCCCGAGCACGTCGGCAGCGTCATCGAAAAGCTCCGCGCCTCGGGCGCGACGGTCGAGCCCGAAGGCGAGGGCGCCCTCCGCGTCGTCGGCGCGGGCGAGGTCCGGCCCCAGGACATCACGACCTCGCCCTACCCGGGTTTCCCGACGGACATGCAGGCCCAGTTCATGGTCCTCCTGACCCAGGCCGCGGGGACGTCGATCATCACCGAAACGATCTTCGACCGGCGCTTCTCCCACGTCAACGAGCTCGTCCGCCTCGGCGCGGCCATCGAGGTCCAGGGCGACAAGGCGGTCGTCAAGGGCAAGACGGCCCTCTCCGGGGCCGAGGTCGTGGCCACGGACCTCAGGGCCTCGGCCGCCCTCGTTCTGGCCGGCCTCGTGGCCGCCGGGGAGACGACCGTCACGGAGATCGAGCACCTCGACCGCGGCTACGAGCGGATCGAAGAGAAGCTCCGCGGGCTCGGGGCCGCGATCGAAAGGATCCGGGCGTGAGCGCCTCTCCGGCCGCCGGCTGCCTTTTCTGCCGGATCGCGCGCCGCGAGCTGCCGGCCAAGATCCTGTTCGAGGACGAGCGCGTCCTGGCCTTCGAGGACATGCGGCCCCAGGCGCCGGTCCACGTCCTGGTCATTCCCAAGGCCCACTTCGCCTCGCTCAACGACGCCCCCGAAGGCTCGGAAGCCCTGCTCGGCGAGCTCCTCCTGGCGGCCCGCCGGGCCGCCCGCGATACGGGGATCGCCGAAACGGGCTATCGCGTCGTCCTCAACACCGGCCGGGACTCGGGCCAGGAGATCCTTCACATCCACTTCCACGTCCTCGGCGGGCGGCGCCTCCACTGGCCGCCGGGGTGACCGGGGGACGTCCGGACGTCTGCACGCCATGGCCTATCTCATCGACGGCAACAACCTGCTCGGACGCATCGCCCCGCACGAGCTGCGCGAGCCCTCGGGCCGCGACGGACTCGTCGTGCGGCTCCTCGCCTTCCAGCGCGTCACCCGGGCCCGCATCCACCTCGTCTTCGACGGAAACCCCGAAGTGACGCCGACGGACGTCGCCGTCAACCCGAAGTTCGTCATCCACTTTCCCGGCGAGGGCCAGAGCGCCGACGATGTCATCACGGACATGATCGCCCGGCAGACGGACCGCCGCCGTTTCTTCGTCGTCAGCTCCGACCGGGCCATCCGGGATCTGGCCAGGAAGAAAGGGCTCGAGACGGTGACCTCCGATGTGTTCGCCCGCGAGCTCAAGGCGGCGATCAAGGAAGGGAAGAAGCGGCGCGAGCTCGAAAAGCGGACCGAGGCGCCGACCCATCTCGAGATCGATCTCTGGGACGAGATGTTCAGGTCCAAACGATGAAGAAATTCTCGATCGTGGGCGCGGGACGGCTGGGGACGGCGCTCGGCGCGGCCTTGGTCGGGCGCGGCTGGCAGGCCGAGACGATCATCGACCGGGACGCGCGGGCGGCCCGCGAGGGCCGCCGCATCGTCGGCCTCGGCCGGGCGTCGACATCGCTCGCCGCGGCGGCCAAGGCCGTCGGAACGGTCATCATCGCCGTTCCCGACGATGCCGTGGGCGCTGTCGCGGCCGCCCTGGCCGGGGCGGGGGGCTCATGGGCGAAGCGCAGCGTTTTTCACACGAGCGGGCTTTTGCCCGCCGGCATCCTCGGGCCGCTGGCCAGGCGCGGGGCCCGGATCGCATCTCTCCATCCGGTCCAGTCTTTTCCGCGCAAGGTTGTCCCGGCCTCGATCTTCGAGGGCATCACCTGGGGGCTCGAAGGGGACGCCGCGGCGTTCGAGGAGGCGGAAAGGATCGTGCGCGCTCTCCGCGGCAACGTCCTGCTCCTTTCAGCCAAGGACAAAGCGATCTATCACGCGGCCTGCGCCCTCGCTTCGAACGCCTTCGTGGCCCTGGAGTGGACGGCCGCGGAGGTCCTCGGAAAGGCGGGCGTGCCGGAGGAGGACGTCCGGGGCGTCCTTTTACCGCTCGTCCAAGGAACTTTACAGAACGTAAAATCCTTGGGGCTGGAAAAGGCCTTGACCGGTCCGGTCGTCCGCGGGGACGCGGCCACGGTCCGGAAGCATCTGGAGGCCCTCGAGGTTTGCCCGGCGGCGAGGGAGGTCTACACGGTCATGGGGAGGCAGATCCTGCGCCTGGCCGCGCGGCGGGGACTCCCGGCGGGACGCGTCAAAGCATTGAAGCGTCTGCTGGGAGGTAGATGACCTCTTCTTCGAGGCGGATGCCGAAGGCTTTGTAAACCTTGTCCTTGAGCTCTTCCGCGAGCGCGAGGACGTCGCTCGAGCGGGCATTGCCCCTGTTGATGATGAAATTGCAGTGGTTCTCGAAGACCGCCGCGTCGCCCACGGCGAGACCGCGGGCGCCCGCCTGTTGGAGGAGCTGGCCGGCGGCGATCCTCGCCCCGGTCGCGGAGCAGGAATTCTTGAAATAGCTCCCGGCGCAGGCCGTGCCCAGGGGCGGGTGCTTGGTCCGCCGTTTTTCGAGGATGTCGCGGATCTTGGCCTCGGACTCGCGGCTGTCCCCGGGAGAGCACAGAAGCTTGGCCGAGAGGACGATGCCGGCGGTCTTCTTGAGGGCCGAATCCCTGTAGCCGAACCCCAGATCCTCCCTGGAAAGCGTCTCCCGCCGGCCGTCCGGCCGAAGGACGGCGGCCTCATCGATGACCTCGCCGATGCTCCAGCCGTACGCCCCGGCGTTCCCATAAACGGCGCCTCCGACCGTGCCGGGGATGCCGGCCAGGAACTCGAGGCCGCAAAGAGAGGCGGCGAGGGCGTCGCGCAGGACGCAAGGCAGCCCCGTCCCCGAGAGAACGGACATCCGCCCCTTTTCCAGGACGATCCCCTCGAGGCGGTTGCGGATGATGAGCCCTCGGTAGCCGGAGTCGTCGAAGAGGAGGTTATTCCCTCCCCCGATCACATAGAACGGGTAGCGCTCGGCCACGGCCAGGGAGACGGACGCCTCGAGCTCGCCCTCGGTCCGGGCTTCGAAAAAGAGGTCGGCCGGGCCTCCGATGCCGAAGCTGGACATGGCCGACAGGGGGACATTCTCCGAAGGAGCGGATCGAATCCTCTCGAGAAAGGCCTCCCTGAAGAGCGATTTCCTGTCCATGGCCGGTATTATAGCCCAATCCTGGCATATTATTTGCTATAATTTGGGCATGAAACGCACGCCTGTTGACAAAGATGGGGATGCGGGCTATGATTCCAGAAATTTTGGAGTGAGGTCAACGATGAAAAGGACAATTCTCGCGACCCTGAGCTTGATGTTCGCTCTCGCCGGCCTCGCGGCCGGGCAAAGCGCCGATGAGGAATACCTCAAGGCCATGCAGCTTCCGGATGGCTGCCCGAGGGCCCAGGCCCTCGAGGCCTATATCGCCAAGTACGCCGGCCAGGGCACGACCAACGAGCACTGGGCTTACGCCTATTACTGCCTGACGGCCTGCGCCTCGACCAACCCCCAGAAGGCGGCGGAAGCCGGCGAGAAGGCCGTGACCATGGCCGGCCTCGACAACGACACGAAACTCAAGCTGATGGTCGCTATCCCCGAGTATTATTATAAGGCCGGGCAGGCCGAGAAGGCCGATGCCGCGGCTCGCAAGCTCATCGACTACGGCAAAGGCCTCAGCGACCCCAAGCTCGGAACTCGACTCCAGGCCGGAGGCTATGTGATGATCGGCCAGGCCGCGGAAAAATCGGCCAACTACAGCAAGGCCGCCGAGAACTACATCACCGCCTACGGCATCTTCAAGGACCCGAGCATTTCCAGGGTCCTCAACGGCCTGGCCAACACGCTCTACAAGGGCGGCAAGTTCGCCGAGGCGGAACAGGTCTTCCGGCAGTTCTACGCCGCCGACAAGGGCCCGGAGAGCGCCGCGCTCCTCGGCCAGACCCTCTACAAGCAGGACAAGGTCGACGAGGCGCTGGCCGTCTATAAGGAAGGCTACGCGATCAAGAAGACCGCCACGCTGGCCCTGAACATCGCCATCATCCTGAACGCCAAGGTCAAAACCGACCCGTCCAAGACGACCGAAACGATCAACGCCCTGATCGAAGCCGCCCTGCTCAATCCCAAGGAATCCAAGAACCTTCTCGGCGCGGCTCAAAATCTGTTCGTCGGCCAGGACAAGGACCTCGCCTCGAGCTACGACAAGATCGCCGAGCACAACAAGGCCATCGAAGAGTTCAACAAGACGATCGGCACCAAGTTCGAGGGCAAGAGCGAGGACGAGCTGTCCGACGCCGACAAGCGCCTCCTCAAGACGCTCGAGGCGAACATCGAAGCCGAGAAGCAGGCTATCGCCAAGATCCAGGCCAGCCAGAAGGGCGTCCTCGATAAGTTCAATGCCCTCGTTGCCCAGGTCAAGGCGCGGCTGGGCAAGTAAGTCCGCCCCCGACCGGCTCGCGAAACCGGCCGTCCCGGCCTCTTGCGAGCCGTCGGCGAGTCAGCGATAGACAGAAGGAGGGATGACGTGTCCTCCTCCACCGCAGGGCCCAAGGACCGCGCCCGGGCCGAAGCGCTACGCGGCAAGATCGTCTATCACGAGCGCAAGTATTACGTCGAGAACGATCCCCAGATCTCCGATGAGGAGTTCGACCGCCTGGTCCGCGAGCTCCGCGAGCTCGAGGCCCGCTTCCCCGAGCTGGTGACGCCGGAGTCCCCCACCCAGAGGGTCGGGGAAAAGCCCGCCGAGGGCTTCCCCACCGTCGTCCACCGGACCCCGATGATGAGCATCGACAACGGCTACACCGAGGACGAGATCCGCGAGTTCGACGAACGGGTCCGCAAGCTCCTCCCGGAGAAGCCGATCGCCTACACCGCCGAGCTCAAGATCGACGGCCTGAGCATGTCCATCCTCTACCGCGGCGGCCGGTTCGTCCGCGGCGTCACCCGCGGCGACGGGGTCCGCGGCGACGACGTCAGCGCCAACGTCAGGACCATCCGCGCCCTGCCGCTGGTCATCGATTGCGCCGGGGAGGTCGAGGTCCGCGGCGAGGTCTATCTTCCGTTCAAGTCGTTCCGGGCCATCAACCGCGAGCGCGAGGAGGCCGGCGAGGCCCTCTTCGCCAACCCCCGCAACGCCGCGGCCGGTTCCATCCGGCTCCTCGACCCCCGGCAGGTGGCCTCGCGCAATCTCAGCATCTTCCTCTACTATCTCTTCATCGACGGCCAGGAAGAGCCGAGCCAATGGGGCGCTCTGCGGAAGCTCAAGGAGCTCGGCTTCCCGACCAATACCCATTCGCGGTTCTGCAAGACGATCGACGAGGCCATCGCTTACTTCCGGGAGTGGAACGCGAAGCGCGACAGCCTCGAGTACGACGCCGACGGCATCGTCATCAAGGTCGATAGCGGCGAGGAGCGCCGGACGCTGGGGACGACGGCCAAATCGCCCCGCTGGGCCGTCTCCTACAAGTTCCCGGCGCGGCAGGCGACGACCCGGGTCAACGACATCAAGATCCAGGTCGGCCGCACCGGCGCCCTGACGCCCGTGGCTTTTCTCGAGCCGGTCAAGCTTTCGGGAACGACGATCAGCCGCTCGACCCTGCACAACGAAGAGGAGCTCCGGCGCAAGGACATCCGCGTCGGCGACTTTGTCCTCATCGAGCGGAGCGGAGACGTCATTCCCCAGGTCGTCTCGGTGATGAAGGACCGGCGCCGCAGCGGCGCCAAGAGGTTTGTCTGGCCCAAGCGCTGCCCGGTCTGCGGCTCGAAAGTGTTCAAGCCCGAGGGCGAGGTCATCTCGCGCTGCGAAAACACGTCCTGCCCGGCCCGCATCCGGGAATCCATCCTCCACTTCGCCGGCCGCCGGGCCATGGACATCAACGGCCTCGGCGAGGCCATCGTCGATCAGCTTCTGGCCGCCAAGCTTGTCCGCTCCATCCCCGACCTCTATGCCCTCCGCCTCGAGGACCTCACGGCCCTCGAACGGATGGGGACGAAGAGCGCCGGCAATCTCCTCGACGAGATCGAGGCCTCGAAATCGCGCGGCCTGGCCCGGCTCCTTTTCGCCCTGGGCATCCGTCACGCCGGGGAGCGGATGGCCCAGACTCTGGCCGCCCGCTTCAAGACCCTCGAGGCCCTCGAGGCGGCCGGCCGGGAAGATCTCCTCCAGGCGGAGGACGTCGGCCCCAAGGTCGCCGAGAGCATCCTCTTCTTCTTCGCCCAACCGGAGAACAAGGCGGTCATCCACCGGCTCAGGCAGGCGGGGGTCAAGGACAGGATCGCGGCGGGAGCGGCCGGGCCCAGGCCCCTCGCCGGGCAGATCTATGTCATCACGGGGACTCTCCCCGGCCTGAGCCGCGACGAAGCCCGCGAGCTCCTGGAGGAACAGGGAGCGGAGGTCGGGTCCTCGGTGACCCGGAAGACGACCGGGCTCATCGTCGGGGAGTCGCCGGGATCCAAGCTCGACCGGGCCCGCGAGCTCGGCGTCCGGATGATCGGGGCGAAAGAGTTTTCCGAGCTCATCGGCCGGAAGACCTAGCTACTTCTTCTTTTTCTTCGACCTGAACATGTCCAGATTGAAGAGACCCTTCGACCCTTTTTTCTGCCCGCCGGTGAGTTCGTCGAGGGCCTCCCGGGCCGTGGCGTGTTCGGCGTCGGCTTCCAGGGCCTTTTCGAGCTGCTTGATCGCCTTGGTCTGCAGGCCCTCGGCCTTGTAGAGGAGGCCGAGGCCGACGTAGCCTTCGGGATTCCAGGGCTCGAGCTGGATGGCTTTCATGAAATCCTGCTCGGCCTTTTGGACATAGGGCGGAAGCTTCGACTCGCACATGGCCAGGAGCAGGAAGTAATCGGCCTTGTCCCGGCGCACCCGGACGGCCTCTTCGAGGTAGGCGATGGCCTCGTCGAAGCGAGACTGGGCGTGAAGGGTCTTGCCCTGGCGGAACTTGATGTCGGCCTTGCGGAAGGCCTCCTGGACATCGTCCTGGGTCGAGACCGTGCCGGACTTGGCATCGTAGACCCGCCGCGATTCCTTGTTGCTGAGGACGCGGTAGGCGTTGGTGATCCCGTCGAAGACCTCGTCGATCTGGGCCTTGAACTCGACCACGATCTGGCGGTCGAAGCGGTCGGGATGGAAGCGGCGGGCCATCTGGAAATAGGCCTTCTTGACGTCATCGTCGGTGGCCGTCCTGGGGACGTCCAGGATCTGATAGAGCGTCATCGACGGCAGGGTGTCCCGGAAGGTCAGGACCTCGGCCATCTGCCGGGGGACGTCGTCGTGGGATTCGCCCGGCGGCCGCAGGCGGGTTTTCGCGTCGGGGACCGCTTCGGGAGAGGTCTCGTCGCCCTCGAGGTCGACGACGCCGAGGCAATAGAAGAGGTAAAGGCTTTTCCAGAACTGTTCGGCCGGCATGGTCAGCGTCCGCAGGATGATCTCGGCCGCGTCCTTTCCGTTGACCTTCTCCAGGATGTCCTTCTCCTCGATGGTCAGGAGATAGGCATAGGTCTTCCGGCCGAGCACGGGGGTCCGCCGGGCCAGGAAGGCCTGCAGGTGCGGGTTCGCCTGCATGCGGCGGATGCCGTATTCGATGAGCAGGGGAACGCTGACCCGGGTATCGCCGGAGTTGCCGGCGAACTCCTCATGGGCCTGGAATTCGATCTCGGCGTCGAAGAAGGCGAAGACGTTGAGGATGCTCTCGCGGATCTGGTGGGCCAGGGCCTCGGCCAGGTCCTCCTCGGAGATGACGCCCTGGGTCTTGAGGACTTCGCCGATGTTCTTGTTGGGCTCGACGTATTCGTCGATCCGGGCGTGCTCCTCCTTGGAGAGGCGATCGAGCTTGAACAGGACCTCGCCCAGCCGCTCGTCCGGCTGGTTCGTCTTGATCTGGAAGATCACGCCCTTGTCGAAAAAGAAATACTTGAGGATCTCCCCGCGGCGGAAGATCAGGCTGCCGGTCTTCTTGTTGAAGAAGATATCCCGCAGGTGGGTCGCGATATGGTCCATGGCGCTCCGAATCATCGAGAAAATCCAACTATAGTCAAATCGCCCGGAATTTTCAACCTGGCTTAACGGTTTGAACGGCCGGCACGAATGTGCTATTTTTGGCCCATGAAGATCGCGCTGGCTCAGATCGTGCCGAAGCTTGGGGACGTCGAGGCCAATATCGCCGCCCACCTGGAGATCATCCGGAAGGCCAGGAACGAGAAGGTCGAGCTGGTCTGCTTCCCCGAGCTCGGATTGACCGGCTATACGCTGAAGGACCTGGTCGAGGAGGTCGCGCTCGACCCGGCCTCCGACCCGCGGTTCCGCAAGATCGTCGCCGCCACGAAGGGCCTCTCGGCCGTCGTCGGCTTCGTCGAGGAAAGCCCGGCCGACCGGGGCCTCTTCTACAACGCCGCGGCCTTCATCGCCGACGGCAGGATCGTCCACGTCCACCGCAAGGTCTTCCTGCCGACCGGCGGGATCTTCGAGGAGGCCAAGTTCTTCGCCCAGGGGCGCGATTTCCGGACCTTCAAGGCGCCCTTCGGCCGGGCGGGGCTTCTCATCTGCCGCGATTTCCTCCAGTACGGTTCGAGCTACGTCCACTACGCTTCCGGCGCCGACTTGATCATCTGCATCTCGGCCGCCCCGGGGCGCGGCGTCGCCGGCGGCCAGGCCTTCGAAACGAGCCGGATGTGGGAGCTCATGGGCGAGGCCGTCTCCTATTTTTCGACGGCCTTCGTCCTCTACACGAACCGCGCCGGCAGCGAGGACGGCGTGACCTTCGCCGGCGGCTCGTTCGTCTTCGCGCCCGGCGGCCGGCTCGTCGCCCGGGCCTCGGCCGTGGGCCCGGAGACCGTCGTCTGCCGGATCGACCTGGCCGATGTCCGGGAGGGCCGCCGGAAGTGGCTCTTCAAGCGCGACGAGAAACCCGAGGCGATCTGGAGGTCCCTCGAAAGGATCGTCCGTGCCCCCGAAGATTAACGCCGCGTTCGTCGAGAAGATCCTCGTCGCCTTCATCCGGGACGAGCTCGGCCGGTGCGGTTGCGCCAAGGCTCTGGTCGGCCTTTCGGGCGGACTCGATTCGGCCGTCTGCGCCGCTCTGGCCGCGCGCGCCCTGGGGCCGGGGAACGTATTGGGCCTGATCATGCCTTATGGCCGGGCCTATCCCGGGGACGTCCGGGACGCGGCCGCCCTGGCCCGGAAGCTGGGCATCCGCCGCGAGACGATCGATATCGCGCCCCAGATCGACCTCTATTTCGCCGCCCACCCGACGACGAGCCGGGTCCGGCGGGGGAACAAGATGGCCCGCGAGCGCATGTCCATCCTCTATGATTTTTCCCTCCGGGAGGGAGGCTTCGTCCTCGGGACGAGCAACAAGTCCGAGCTTCTCGTCGGCTACGGCACGGTCTATGGCGACATGGCCTGCGCCATCAATCCCATGGGCGACCTCTACAAGACGCAGGTCCGCGAGCTGGCCGCCCATCTGCGCATCCCCGCGGCCATCCGGCGCAAGGCTCCGACCGCCGGCTTGTGGCCGGGCCAGACCGACGAGGGCGACCTCGGCCTCCCCTATGAAGAGCTCGACCTCATCCTCTACGGCCTCGTCGAAGGCCGCAAGAGCCGCCGCGAGGTGATCGAAGCGGGACATGCCGCGGCCGCCGTCGACCGCGTCCTCCGGATGATCGAGAGGTCGGGCTTCAAGCGCGCCCTGCCGCCGATCGCCAAGCTCTCGATCCGCTCGGTGGGTCACGATTTCCTCTATCCCTACGATCGGGGAAAATAGCCTGTGGCCGGCCGGCTCTACATCGTCGGGACGCCGATCGGCAACCTCGAGGACATCACGCTCCGGGCCCTGCGGATTCTCGGCGAGGTCGCGGCCATCGCCTGCGAGGACACGCGGCAGACGGTCAAGCTCCTGAACCGCTATGGGCTCAAGAAACCGCTCATCAGCTATTTCCATCCCCGCGAGGGGCAGCGCATCCCCGAGATCATCCGGCTGCTCAAGGAGGGGCGGGATGTCGCCCTCGTCTCCGACGCGGGAACGCCGGGCATCTCCGACCCGGGCTTTCCACTCATCCGCGAAGCGCTCAAGGAAGGTCTCCTGGTCGTCCCGGTCCCGGGACCCTCGGCCGTGACCGCGGCTCTGTCCGCCGCGGGACTGCCGACCCACCGGTTTCTCTTCGTCGGGTTCCCGCCGCCAAAAAAGACGGGGCTGCGCAAATTCCTCGAGGCCCTGGCCCACGAGGACGCCACCCTCGTCTTTTATCTGCCGACACGGCGTCTGGCCGAGTTCCTGGGCGCGATCGTCGTCCTCCTTGGAGACAGGCGTGTCGTCGTGGCCAGAGAATTGACCAAGATCCACGAGGAATTCCTCAGGGGACGAGCCTCGGAGCTTTCCGCCGCTATCGGGACACGGACCATCAAGGGGGAGGCGACCGTTCTCGTTGAAGGTTCCCGCTAGATCAGCCGCAAGATCCAGGCTGTTACCCGAGACCGGAATGGGGTCGTTTATACAAGATACTTGACAAATGTTTACTCAGATATTATATTGATATCATACTAAGATATAAAAGCAGGAGGCTTTCAATGGCTATCATCAGATGGGATCCCTATCGGGACATGATCACTCTGAGAGACCGGATGAACAGGCTCTTCGAGGATTTGCCGGGATCCAAGGGCGAGGAGAAGGACCTCATGACCCACACCTGGGCCCCCTCGGTCGACATCTACGAGACCGAGAACGAGGTCGTCCTCAGCGCCGAGATCCCCGG
The DNA here is from genome assembly GCA_963742235.1 of Candidatus Aminicenantota bacterium. Classification (GTDB taxonomy): domain Bacteria; phylum Acidobacteriota; class Aminicenantia; order Aminicenantales; family Saccharicenantaceae; genus RBG-16-66-30. Next base: position 112,402 of record CAVULT010000004.1, read on the forward strand.
CGTCGACGAAAAGGACGTCGAGATCAAGGTCGAGGACGGCAATCTGACCCTTCGCGGAGAACGGAAATTCGAGAAGGAAACGAAGGAAGAGAACTACCACCGCATCGAGCGCTCGTACGGGTCGTTCTTCCGGTCCTTCGCCCTGCCGAGCTACATCGATCAGGACAGGATCGAAGCCGAGCACGAGAACGGCGTCCTCAAGATCCGGATGCCCAAGCGGGCCGAGATCAAGCCCCGCAAGGTTAAGATCCTGAAGCCCGTTCAGATAACGGCCGAAAAGCCGAAGAAGTCAAGCGTGTTGTCTACGCCTGGGCGAGAGTGATGGCCTTGACCTCTTTCGCTCCGGCCTCCTTCAGCACTCTCGCGCACTCTCGGATGGTCGCCCCGGTCGTGGTGACGTCGTCGATGAGGATCAGCGTTCTTCCCCGGACCCGGTCCGCGTGTTTGACGGCGTAGGCTCTCCGGACATTGCGTTCGCGGTCGGCCGCGCGCAAGCCTGCCTGGGCCGGGCGGTTCAGGGTCTTGACCAGCGCCCCCGCAAGGACATCGAGCCCTCGCCTCGCCGCCAGATCCCGGGCCAGGAGGCGGGCCTGGTTGAACCCCCTGTCCCTCCGTCGCGAAGGATGGAGCGGGACGGGAACGAGAAGCTCCGCGTTCTCCCATAACGGCTGGTCGGCGGACAGGCACGAATCGGCGAACCGGGCCAGAGGCCGGCTGAGCGGGGCGTACTTCCGGTACTTGAAGAGCAGGATGACGTCCTTGAGCACGCCCCCGTAGACGCCGCAGGACCGGTGCAGGGAAAAGGCCGGAGCCTGGCCCAGGCACCGCGCGCAGAGATGATCGCCGCCTGAGCCCATGTGGAATCGTCCGCACCGGGGGCAGATCGGCCCGCCGCGCGGCGCGAGCTTCGCCAGGCAGGCGCCGCAGACGATCTTCTCCCCGGCGTGTTCGAGCGGCTCCCGGCAGATGTGGCAGAAGGACGGGAAGACGAGAAGCCCCGCCAGCCGGACCAACCCGGCCGCTCCCGCCCGCAAGGAAAGGGTCACTGGGCTCCGAGCTCTTCCTCCGCCTTCTGCTGGCAGTCGATGCAGAAGGGCGTCCAGGGCACGGCCCCGAGCCTCTTGGCGCTGATCTCCTTTTGGCAGATCTGGCAGACGCCGAATTCGCCGTGCTCGAGCCTCTTGAGGGCCTCGTCGATGAGCAGGAGCTTCTCTCGATCGCCGTCGGACAGGCTGAGGAGGAATTCCTTGGTGTAGGAGGTCTCCGCCTTGTCGACCAGGTCCTGGGCGACGTTGGAGTCCATCTCCTTGCTCTCGGTGATGGTATCGGTGAGCTTACGGGTGATGCTCTCCTTCTTGGCGGCCAGCAGCCTCCGGAAGTCGTCTTTCTCTTTCTTGTTCAGCTTTCGAAGCATCGGTCCATCCCTTCATTTGGCGTAGTGCCGGCCCCCGACGATCGTCAGGGCCCGGTAGACCTGTTCGAGCAGGACGACACGGGCGAGCTCGTGGGAGAAGGTCAGGCGCGACAGCGACATCGTCAGGTCCGCCCGTTCCCGGATCCGGTCGGCGAGCCCGAGGAAGCCGCCGACGACGAAGGCCACCGGCTTTCCCGAGTCCGATCCCCGGCCGCGGAGGAAGCGGGCGAATTCATCGGATGTCATTTCCTTCCCGTGATCGTCGCAACAGACCACGTAAGCTCCTTCGAGATATTTTTCGAGTCCGCGCGCTTCGACGTCCTTGATCCTGGCAGCCTGCTTTTCCTCCAGCCCCCGGGCCTCGCGGGTCTCGATGATCCCGACCGCCGCGAGGGACCTGATGCGCGTCTCGTAAAAACCCTGCAACCCCCGAAACTCGGGATTCTTCGTCTTGCCGGGCCAGAGGAAAATCAGGCGCATGGCCGAAAACGCCCTAACACAATAGCGATTCGATATCGGGTTGTCAACCCCCGCGCTCCGACGCCGCCGGACAGGGGGCCGGGGCGCTTCAAAAGTCGAGCCGGGGCGCGTCGCCCCAGAGCTTTTCCAGGGCGTAGCGGTCCCGCGCGGCCCGCGAGAAGACGTGGACGACGAACGAGCCGTAGTCGAGCAGGACCCATTCGGCCGACTCGCGGCCTTCCACGCTGAGCGGACGGTGGCCGGCCGGCTTGAGCGACGCTTCGACCGCCTCGGCGACGGCCTCGTTCTGCCGGGATGAATGCCCGTGGGCGATGAGGAAGAAGTCGGTGAATGAGGCCAGCTCCCGCAGGTCGAGGACGCACAGGTCTTCGGCCTTCCGGCCCAGGGCGGCTTCGACCGCCAGACGGACCTCGGCGGGCAGGCTTCTCTTGGTGAACCTTTTTTTCTTTTCTTCGGGCATGGTTTCTAACGACCTCGATAGAGTTGCCGATCGCGGATATAGGCGGCGACCGCGCGGGGCACGAGCCCTTCCAGGGATTCGCCGCGACGGACCCGGTCCCGGACGGCCGTCGAGGACACGTCCAGGGCCCGGATGGGAACGAGGATGACGCCGAACCGCGGCGGGACGGGCCCGGCCAGGCGGCCGGCCCCGGCCAACGGTCCGATGGTCTCGCGCAGCCGTCCGCCGAGAACATTCCGGGCGCGCTCGAGATCGAAGCCCGGGCGGCCCGTCACGAGGAACAGGCACGCGGCCAGGACCTTCTCGTATTCGTGCCACGTCCCGATTTCGAGGAAGGCGTCGATCCCGACGATGAAGAACAGCCGCGCTTTGGGAAACAGGGCCCGGACCTTGCGCAAGGTCAGGATGGAATAGGATCTGCCGCGCGCCTCGACCTCGATCGGCGAGACTTCGAAGCCCTTCCGCCGCCGGCAGGCGATCTCGACCATCCGAAGCCGGTCGGCCGCCGGGGCGGCGCCTCCTCCGGCCTTGTGCGGAGGGATGTACGAGGGGATGAAGAGGACGCGGTCGAGACGGGCCAGGCGGCGGACCTCGGCGGCCGCCCGCAGATGTCCGAGATGGATGGGATCGAACGTTCCGCCGTAGAGCCCGATCGTCTCCATCAGGCTTGTCCCCCCGATCCCTTCACGGGGGGCGCCCCGCCGCCGTCCTTCTCCGCGAGCCGCCCCAGCGTCCGGGCCACGGCCTCGACGAGCGGCTTGAGCCCCTCGGCCTTGAGCGCCGAGATGGCGAAGATCGGGATCTTCTTGCGCGAGGCCATGCGCCGCAGGCGGACGAGACGCGACGTGTCGTCGCCGAGGAGGTCGACCTTGTTGGCCGCCAGGATCTGGGGGCGCGCCGCGATCTCGGGCGAGAAGGCCTCGAGCTCCTTCATGATGACCCGGAAATCCTCGAGCGGGTCCCGGCCCGAATACGGCGAGACGTCGACGATGTGGACGAGGAGCTTCGTCCTCTCGATGTGGCGGAGAAAGCGGATGCCCAGACCCTGGCCGAGGTGGGCCCCCTCGATGAGACCGGGAATGTCGGCGACCACGAAAGAGCGGTACTCGCCGATGTCGACGACGCCGAGGTTCGGGGCGAGGGTCGTGAAGGGGTAGTCGGCGATGAGCGGCCTGGCCGCCGAGATGCGTGAGATGAGGGTCGATTTCCCGGCGTTGGGAAAGCCGACCAGGCCGACGTCAGCGATGAGCTTGAGCTCGAGGAAGAGCTGCTTCTCCTCGCCGGGACGGCCGGGCTGGGATTCGCGAGGCGCCTGGTGGGTCGACGTGGCGTACGAAGCGTTGCCGCGGCCGCCGCGCCCGCCGCGGGCGGCGACAAAGGTCTGGCCGTGCGCGGCCAGGTCGGCCAGCACGACGCCGCCGTCGGCGTCTTTGATCATGGTCCCGACGGGGACGCCGAGGCGGACGTCGGGGCCGCGCTTCCCGTAGCGGTTGCCGCCCTCCCCGGGAGCCCCGTTCTTGGCCTTGATGATGGGATAGAAGCGGAAATAGGCCAGCGAACTGACGTTTTCGTCGGCGACGAAGGCGATGCTGCCCCCGTTCCCGCCGTGACCGCCGTCCGGCCCGCCCTTCGGGACCCGGGCCTCGCGGCGGAAGCTGACGCAGCCGTTCCCGCCCCTCCCGGCTTTCAGCGTGACGGTGACCTGGTCAACGAACAACGGTGGCGCTGCTCTTCCTCAAGCGGGCAGGACGGAGACGACCTTCCCCTTCCGGCCCTTGTCGGAGAACTTGACCGTCCCGGTGGCCAAGGCGAACAGGGTGTCGTCCTTGGCCCGGCCGACGTTGAGGCCGGGCTTGATGGGCGTGCCCCTCTGGCGGACGATGATGGACCCGGCGTTGATCCGCTGGCCGCCATGGCGCTTGACGCCGAGCCTCTTACCCGCGCTATCGCGTCCGTTTTTTCCGGCTCCGCCGGCTTTTTTATGGGCCATGGCTTACTCCTTCGCTGCTTTCTTCGTTTTGGCCGGGGCCGTCTTCTTGGCGGCCTTCGGCTGCTTGACGGCTTCCTTCTTGGCCGGCTTGGCCTTAGCCGCCTTGGCGGGCTTCTCGGCGGCCGGAGCCTCGGCCGGGGCGGCCGGCTTCGGCTTCGGGGCCGGAGCGGCCTTTTCGACCGGGGCCGGCTTTTCCTCGGCCAGGTCCTCGGCCGTGAGCAGGGTCCGATCCGGCGTGATCCGGGTGATGCGGACCTTGGTCAGCTGCTGCCTGTGCCCGCGGGTCCGGCGGTATTGTTTCCTCCTCTTCTTCTTGAAGACGAGGACCTTTTCGTCCTTGAAGTTCTCGAGGACGAGGCCCAGAACCATGGCGTTGTCGAGGACCGGGGTCCCGACCTGCACCGTGCCGCCGTCCTCGATCAGGAGGACGCGGTCGAATTGGGCTTTCCGCCCCGGCTCGAGGTCGAGCTTCTCGACGGCCAGGACATCGCCTGCCTTAACGCGGTACTGCTTGCCGCCTGTCAGGATCACTGCGTACATGTGAACCTACCCTTCGGTGGAGATACAAAAGTTGGAGGTCAAATTTAACATAGGGCTCGGCGGAAGTCAAATAGCCGACTGGCCGGCAGGGCCTTCTTGACAGCGCCGATGCCTTTCCTTACGCTAGGGTCTCCCTCTGGGCGGTTAGCTCAGCGGTAGAGCATCGGCTTTACAAGCCGGGGGTCGCAGGTTCGAGCCCTGCACCGCCCAACCC
>CAVULT010000005.1:0-119462 GCA_963742235.1 Candidatus Aminicenantota bacterium
CGAAGCCGGCTCGTCTCGAGGAACCTTACGGAAGTCCGCCTCGCCGAGGAAGCCCTCAAGGGGACTGTAAACTCCGGCGGCGATATTCTCCACATCCGAAATGAGCTCGGAGTCGATGACCAGGCGGGCCAGCCGCCCGGCCCGGGCCAGGGCCTCGTCCTTTTTCTTTGCCCTTGAGGGCCCTCTCGACGAGCTTGCCGCCGTGGGGTTGGATCATAGCTTTCTCCTTTGACCGGGACCGGAGAGACGGGGAGACCGGACGGCCGGACGGATCAGTCGATATATCCCAGCGCTTTCAGGCGTTCCTTGACCTTCTCCTCTTCGTCCTTGCTGAAGACCTCCGTCGCGGGCTCCGCCTTGGACAGGCTGTCCCTGAGGACCTTGGCCGCGTAGCTCGAGACCGAACGGTATTCAGTCCCCTTGATGAACTCCTCGATCTTCTTATGAAGCGAGGTCGGTATCGTCACGGTCGTAAATTCTTTGTCCATGCCTGATTTTATATACCAGAAGGGCCCTTTTTTCAAGCCCTGGAGGGCCTGGGGGGCGGGGCCCCCGAATTCCTGGACACGATACCAATTCCAGAGAAATGGTTAAGTGTAAGGTGCCCCGTCAGGGGGCGGCTTGACAAGGGCCGGTCGTCCGTGGGTATAATGACTCGATAATGACCGAAACCGGCCCCTGGTCCCCCCTCCCCTAGGCATGGAAAAGATAACCCAGCCCCTGGCGAACGAATCTGCCTTGTCCGGCGTCCTGGACAAGAACCTCAAGAAGCTGGCCTCGCGCCTGGGCGTCACCCTGGCCCTGCGGGGCGACCAGCTCATGATCGACGGCGAGGCCCAGAAGATCGCCTTTGCCAAGTTCTATTTCGAGCGGCTCCATGAGCTCCGGGAAAAAGGGCACCAGCTCGGCGAGGAGGACTTGTTCATCGCCCTGGACATGCTCGAGGAGGGCCCCCCCACCTGCCTGGACGACTTCGCCCCGTCCGAGCCCCTGAACCTGTCCCGAAAGTCGGTCAATCCCAAGAGCCTGAACCAGCGCGCCTATCTCCAGGCCATCAAGACGCACGACCTCGTTTTCGGCATCGGCCCGGCCGGCACGGGCAAGACCTACCTGGCCATGGCCATGGCGCTCTCTTTCCTCCAGAACAAGGCCGTCAACCGCATCATCCTCACCAGGCCCGCGGTCGAAGCCGGGGAAAAGCTCGGATTCCTCCCGGGAGACCTCATCCAGAAGATCAACCCCTATCTCCGGCCTCTCTACGACGCCCTGTTCGACCTGTCCCAGTACGACCAGGCCAACCGCCTCATCGAGCGCGGGGTCATCGAGATCGCCCCCCTGGCCTTCATGCGCGGCCGGACGCTCAATTCCGCCTTCATCATCCTCGACGAGGCCCAGAACACGACACGCGAGCAGATGAAGATGATCCTGACCCGGGCCGGCTTCGACTCGAAGCTGGTCATCACCGCCGACATCACCCAGATCGACCTGCCCCAGCCCCGCAAGTCCGGCGTCATCCACGCCATGAAGATCCTGGCGCCGCTCCACGAGATCGCCTTCGTCCGCTTCAACGACAGGGACGTCGTGCGCCACCCCCTCGTCCAGAAGATCATCAAGGCCTACCAGAAGGCCGAATCCAGGGAGGACTGAGCCTCATGCCGTCCTCCTTCTTCGACAAGATCAAGCTGTTCCGGGCGGCCGAGATCCAGCCCGGGCACCTGTCCGCCGAGCCGGCCGCGGGGGATGAGCCGCCGCAGAGCTTTCTCCGGCGGGCCCTTAAGGACCCCTGGCCGCTCCTGCTCATAACGGCGGCCCTCGTCGCCGTCCTGATGACGAACCTTCCCTCGGAGAAGCTGACCAGCCTCGCCCAGGGCGAGATCGCTCCGGCCGACGTCGTCGCGCCGTTCGATCTCACCATCGAGGACGCCGAAGCGACCGCCCTGCAACGGAAGAATGCGGAGGCCGCCATCCTCCCCGTCTATACCTACGACGCCAATGTCTTCGCCAACACCGAGGAAAAGATCCGACGGCTCTTCGCCGAGGGACGGGACTGGACGACCAAGTTCCCAGCCAACCATCAGAGCGAAGCCCTCCGGGCGCAGCTGCTCGACAAGCAGGGCGTCGACCTCGAGCTCGCCGACGTCCTGACCCTGGTCCGGCTGAAGTTCCCCACGGACCTCGAAGAGACCCTGATCAGCCTGGCGGCCAAGACCTTCAGCCAGGGCATCATCGTCTCCAAGAACCTCTTCATCCACGGCGAATCGGAGCGGGGCATCGTCCTCATCGACGAGCAAGGCAAGGAGCGGCCTATCCGCGTCAATGACCTGCTCGACATCGGCGAGAGCGAGCGCCGTTTCAACGACGACTTGGCCCGGATCGAGATGCCCGCGCGGACCCGGGCGGCGCTGGCCAACCTGGGGCAGATCTTCCTGACCGCCAATGTCTCGTACAACAAGATCGAGACCGAAAGGCGCAAGACCCATGCCCGGGAATCCGTCGTCCCGGTGACCCTGACCGTCAAGAAGGACCGGGTCATCGTCCGCAAGGGCGACGAGGTCACGGCCGAGACCGTCAGGATCCTGGACCAGTACAGCCAGAGGATCCGGCAGCGCTCGAGATGGCTGCCCACGTTCGCCGGCGTCTTTATTTTATATGGCTTCCTTTTCCTCACCCTCTGGTCCTATCTTGGCCGGACCTTCAAGCCCCAGCAGGCCGACCGGAAGTTCCGCATGACGACGGCGGCCCTGCTCGGCAGCCTCGGTCTCTACAAGGTTTTCCTGATATTGGCGGTGATCGTCTCCGGGGCGCTGACGACCCCGGTCTTCTCCCGCGTCGATGTTTTCTATTACGCCTTTCCGTTCCAGGCGGCGACCCTGATCTTCGCCTTCCTCCTGCCCGACCCGGTGACTCTTCTGTTCATCATCCTCAACAGCCTGACCGCGGGACTTCTCGTCGGGGGCGATTTCGTCCTGACCATCTTTTCCTTCGTCGGGGGCCTGGCGGCCGTCTACGGCGTCAGGCTCTATCGCAAGCGCTACCGGGCGGCCACCCTCCGGGCCGGATTCATCGTCCTGCCCCCGGTCAACGCCCTGCTCATCCTGACCTTCCACCTCATCCTGAAGCGGTCGAGCTTCGCCTCGTTCCCGGCCGAAGTGGCCATGGGCATCCTTGGCGGCGCGGCCAGCGCCGTCCTGGCGTTCATCCTGCTGCCCCTGGTCGAGTCGGCCTTCGGATTCGTCACCGGCTCCAAGCTCCTGGAGCTGACGAACTCGGAGCTGCCGATCTTCCGCCAGCTCTCCGAGGAGGCGCCCGGCTCCTACCACCATTCGCTCATCGTCGCCTCGCTCGCCGAAAAGGCGGCCGAAGAGCTGGGCATCGACGCCCCGCTGGCCAAGGCCGGGGCCCTCTACCACGACATCGGCAAGACCAAGATGCCCGAGTACTTCATCGAGAACCGGACGCGCGAGTTCGACCTCCACAAGGACCTGCCCCCGTCGATGAGCACCCTGGTCATCAAGAACCACGTCAAGGAAGGGGCGGAGCTGGCCCGCAAGCTCAAGCTGCCCCGTCCGCTGCGGGAGATCATCGAGCAGCACCACGGCAACTCCCTCGTCCGCTACTTCTACGCCAAGGCCAAGCAGACCTACGACCCCGAGGAACAGACCGTGGGCGAGGAGTCTTTCCGCTACCCCGGTCCGGCGCCGCAGACGAAGGAGGCCGGCCTGGTCATGCTGGCCGATTCGATCGAGGCCGCCTCCCGGAGCCTCAAGGCGCCGACCAAGGACAACCTCAAGCGGGTCATCACCGACATCATCAACGGGACGCTCCAGGACGGCCAGCTCGACGCCTGCGATTTCTCCCTGCGGGAGCTGCGCACCGTCGCCGCGGCCTTCCTGACCGTCCTTTTTGCCATCTATCATCCCCGGGTCGAGTACCCCGGCTTCAACTTCGAAGGCCCTCCGAAGGGCCAGACGAGGGCCGGGTCGAAGAGCAAAAAGAACCATGATCACCATCCTCAACCGCCAGAGAAAGCGCCGGGTCCGGACGAAAGCGTTTGAGCGCCTCCTCGGGGAGCTCGCCGCGCGCTACCGGCTCGTCGAGCCCGAGGTCAGCCTGGCCTTCGTGGGCGAACGGGCCATCCAAACTCTCAACCGCAAGTTCATGAAGAAGGACCGGCCGACCGACGTCCTGAGCTTCCCGCTCGGCGAGAAGGGGCCCGACGGCAAGTTCTACCTGGGCGACATCGTCATCGCCGTGCCCGTCGCCTTCCGCCAGGCCCGCGCCAAGGGCCACGGCCTCGAGCGCGAGCTCCGCCTGCTCGCCATCCACGGTTTTCTCCATCTCCTCGGCTACGACCATTTCGCGGGCATCGAGGAGGAGGAGCGAAAGCTCCACCGGATCTACCTCTCATGACGGCGAGCTTCGTGACCTGGACCGGCCTCGTCCTGGCCTTCCTGGCCGCCTTCCTGCTGTCGCTCTTCCATATCGTCCTCGGGGCCTATTCGAAGATCCAGCTCAGCCGCTTCCTCGAGAATCGGGAGAAGGCGGACCGGGCCAAGGTCCTCAAGAATTTCGAGGAGACCCGCCTGGCCGTCGAGTTTCTCAGGATCATCGTCATCCTGGCTCTCGCCGTCTGGGGCTTCGCGGCGCTCGACGCCTCGGGCGCGGCGCCCTTCTGGATCTTCCTGGCCGCCCTGGCCGTCTACTCGGTCGGACTCGAGCTCATCCCCCGCCTGCTCGTCCTGGCCGCGAGGCCGTTCCTCCTGAAATCCTTCCTGCCGGCCTTCCCGCTCGTCCGCGTGCTCGCCGTCCCGCTCCTCGTCGTCTCCCGCAGCCTCCTCGCCCGGGAGGAGCTTCGCGAGGAAAAGGAAGAGGACCGCGAGGCCTCGGAGGAGGAGATCGAGACGTTCATCGACGAGGCGACCGAGGAGGGCATCATCGACAAGGGCGAGGACGAGCTGCTGCGGAGCGTCGTCGAGTTCGGCGACACGGTCGTCCGGGAGGTCATGACGCCCCGGGTCAACATGGTCTGCGTCCGCAAGGACGCGACCATCGACAATCTCAAGGACCTCATCATCAAGGAGAAGTACTCGCGGATCCCCGTCTACAAGGACCGGCTCGACAACATGGAAGGGATCGTCATGGCCAAGGACATCATCGAGTACTCCGACGACAAGCACAAGCTCCAGCCGATCGAGGCCCTGATCCGGCCGGTCGCGTTCGTCCCCGAGTCCATGCCCGTCCAGGACCTGCTCCGCGAGTTCCAGAAGGTCAAGACGAAGATGGCCATCGTCGTCGACGAGCACGGCAGCGTCACCGGCCTGGTGACCATGGAGGACGTCGTCGAGGAGATCGTCGGCGAGATCCAGGACGAGTACGACACCGAGGAGTCCCAGATCGTCACGAACGGGCCGCTCGACTTCACCGTCTCGGGGGCGACCGAGGTCGAGGAGCTCGAGGAGCTCTTCGACGTCGAGCTGGCCGAAGACGATTTCATCACCGTCGGGGGCCTGATCACCCACAACCTGGGGCGGCTCCCCTTCAAGGGCGAGACCTTGACCGTCAAGGGCCTCCAGATCGAGGTCCTCGAAGTCGACCAGAAGAAAGTCAAGAAGCTGAGGATCCGCAAGGCCTAGCACGGGCCGAGGGGGACGATATGCCGAGAAAGGCCAAAGCCGAGACGACTCCGGCGGAAAAGGACGCGACCGTCGCGGAAGAGGCGGCGAAGACCGCAAAGCCGGCCAAACCGGCCGCGAAGGCGGCCGCGAAAGCCGCGCCGAAAAGGGCGCCGCGAAAGAAAGCGGCCCCCGCCCCCAAGCCGGTCTACAAGACGGGCTACGTCGCCCTCATCGGGCGGCCGAACACGGGAAAATCGACCCTCCTCAACGCCCTGATCGGCCAGAAGGTGGCCATCGTCTCGGACAAGCCCCAGACGACGCGCATCAGCATCCTGGGCATCAAGACGACCGAAAAGGGCCAGATCATCTTCGTCGACAACCCGGGCATCCACAAGCCGCTCCACACCCTGAACAAGAGGATGATGAACTTCGTCTATTCGGCCCTCGAGACGTCGGACCTCGTCTGCCTGCTCATCGACGCGACGGAGAAGTTCGGCCACGGCGACGAGTACGTCCTCGAGACCCTGCGCAAGGTCAAGACGCCCGTCTACCTCCTCATCAACAAGGTCGACATCGTCCGCAAGGACACGGTGCTGCCCATCATCGAACGCTATAACGGCCTCTTCCCTTTCAAGGAGATCATCCCCATCTCGGCCCTCAAGGGCATCAACCTCGACGTCCTGGAGAAGCTCCTGATGGACGCCCTGCCCGTGGCGCCCAAGCTCTATTCGGACGAGGAGATCTCCGACCAGTCGGAGCGTTTCCTCTTCGCCGAGATCGTCCGGGAGAAGATCCTCCAGCATGTCACCGAGGAGCTCCCCTTCGTCACAGCCGTCTACATCGAATCGATCGAAAACAAGTCCCAGGAGGACTGGAAGAAGCCGGGGGAATCGCGTCCGATGACTTACATCCGGGCCTCGATCTTCGTCGAGAAGGACAACCATCGCAAGATCATCATCGGCCGTCACGGATCGCTCATCAAGCAGATCGGCATCGAAGCCCGCCAGGAGATCTCGGAATACGTCGGGCACAAGGTCTACCTGGACCTCCAGGTCCGCGTCCGCGAGAACTGGCGCGATTCCGAGGACGTCCTCGACCTCATCGAGGGCCAAAAAGCCTGAAGCGAAATTCGGGACATGTAACTTTTCTCTGGAAAAGGTACGTATCCCGTGAATTTCGCGATATCGTGTCCCCTGATTTGCAGGGTCTTGTAGGTTGACTAGATTTCCCTCTAATGCGATAATTCATCGCCAATCGGACGGTGAGTGTAGCTCAACGGTTAGAGCATCGGACTGTGGATCCGAAGGTTGGGGGTTCGATTCCCCTCACTCACCCCATCGTTTTTCCCCCTGTTGACTCGAGAGAATCAATAACTTACGGGGGCGACGGTCGGAAATTACCCTTCCATACTTTTCCATCGTTTTCCGCCGTTTTCTGCATAAATCCCGCAAGAAAGTCGAGAGTCTTCCCGAATGCGAAACGAGGCTGGGAAGGCCGAAGCCGCAGAATCCATCTGAAGGGCGGTTCTTTATGCGCCTGAGGCCCACGGCCCCGGGGGGGTATGGGACAGCTCCCCGGCTCGAGCGCTGACCTGAGATTGTAATTCTCTGCAGAAATTTACCAGATTTTTTCACTTAAGGGCCGCTTGCAGAAGCCTGAAATCAGCGATCTCCGGTTCCATGATCTGCGCCACACGGCGGCCACCTATATGGTCATTGGCGGGATCGACCTCGTAACTGTGAAAGAGATTCTAGGACATGCCACTATTCAAATGACCATGCGTTATGCTCACCCCACTCCTGAGAACAAGCGGAAAGCCGTAGATGTTCTAGCTTGTCTTTTCGATGAAAGCGGAGGCAAGGGGCCTGGGAATCAGCCCGAAAAACTAGCCCAAGATAGCTCTGATCCTCCAACACCTAATTGAACCAAGCCGCCAATCTTTATCCTGAGGCCGCATTTCTGGGCGATTAACTCAGTAAGCGCCTTTTTCAGCTTCCCCGAGGAATCCCTGATAAACGTGCTCCAACAGGGAAAAACCGCTTCCCGGAGCGTCCCTGTCCGTCCTGGCTCGTCACGGTTTTTCCGTTGGTTTGGTCAAGATTTGGTCAAGGCGGAGGGCCAGGGAATTCGAGGTTTTCACATTACCAGGCAACTGCACAGAGGAAATCCTGTGCAGACGGCTAAACGCGGCTGCGTTTGAAGTCGAAGAGATTAGGAGAAGGGCAGGAGAGGCCTATCCTATTCAGCCTTAAGATCGGCCCAATTTTTTATCCGGTGCCGGATGATCTTCGTCAGGCCGGCCTCCTCGTCCTGACGAACCTCATAGGCGAAGCCGCTTTTGATCACCTGGGGAACGAACGGCCACGTCATCCGGTAGAGATAGTAACCGTCCTTAGAGAAGACGTCGATATCACTCGAAGTTATGTCCTTTTCGGTGATCGGCTTGAAGCGGACGACATAAAGCCGCCCGAGATCGTCGCTAAGGAAGCTTGAGAAGTAAGGCCGATGGTCCGGCATGTCCAGCGGCGCTGTCTGAAGATCGCCCTGGCCGTACGAAATGAAACTCCCTGATTCCCGTGTCAAGTCCCCCTCTCGGCTCGTGATCCCCTGGCTTTTCTCTACTTTGGAGAAAGCGAAGAGCTCCCGGCCTTCTCCACCAACGGCGTGGACCGTGTAGTCGAGAGAAAAACCGTAATAAAAGGAATCATCAGACCGGGGACAGTAAACGATCCGCCCGACATACCAATGAATAAGCAGTTGACCGGGACTCGCCCCGTTGACGGGGAATGTCGCAATGGTCCTCAGCATCTCACCTTCCGGGCTGAGGAGCACGAGTCTGTTCTTGGGCCCGCCCTCCTCCTGAATGTTGGGTTGGAGGGCGCCAACGACCGTGCCGCCCGGCCCCAGTATCATCGTCGAAAGGAACGCCTTGACCAGGATATTCTTCTTGAAGACCCCGTCCGGGCCGAAGACAACAAGAGAGCGGACCGAGTTGATGTAGGCATTTCCTTCTCTGTCAAGGAGAACGCTGGCCGGCATACCGTACTCTCCTGGTCCTTGACCCTGCCGGCCGAGAGTTCTCATATAGGCACCGTTCTTGTCGTAAACTTGGACACGCCGGTTGCCCCAGTCGCAGACATAGAACCGGCCTTGGCCGCCGACATTGAGCTGGACGCGCCCCGGAAAGAAGGAGGTCTCGTCCTTCTCTTCGCCGATAACAAGATCCTCGACGAGGTCGAAGGCGAACTCGCCGTAGCGCGGTGTCTCGGGGTTCCTGATTGTCTTCACGCCATTGACGATCTCGACGGTCGCTTCCCAACCGCTGACGTCGCCCTTTTTCGAACAACCGGTAATCAGGAGAAGGGCGGCGCCCAGGACCAGCAACGATCTTCCGGGTCTAGTTCTGGACATCATTTCCCTCCCTTTTGACCTTCCTACTGCACTATAACCTTCGTAGTCCGCAAGCCTTGAGTTTGCGTAATTAGCCGCCTTGCTTGGCCTTCGTCGGTCCCTTTCAGTTTATGGCCCTTAACCAAATTATTCAATAACCAAAATGGCACAAGAGCAGGAAGTCAATCGTTCACTATCTTGGGTCATACCATGCCTCAGTTCTACGCCGTGGCCGACCTGGGACAGCCCGCGGAGATCCGCGGGGCGTTCAGCGGTTTCCAGAAATACCTCTACCAGGAAGGGGCATCAGCATGACGAGGATCGTTGAGGAACGACAATTGAGACCGTGAAACGGAATTCAATCGGCTGCTAAAATCGTTTGCTTCGTAAAGGTGATAACATTAGCCTGTACCGAGGAGATAGCAGTCTTGATTGAAGCGTCCGCCGTGCCTTCCTTAAACCTGACTAGATTCGTTCGGCACGTAATCATCAACAGAAAACGTTGGCAATTCCTGAACCGATACTGAGCTTCTGGCAGAGATGAAGAAAGCAAATCCCAAAGAGACAATACACAGAAGGATAAATAATCTTTTCACTTTCAACCCCCTATTCTTTTGCTGGAAATCCTTCTCAGGGAAAGATCATGAAGCCCATCTTTCCTCTCATCGCAATTTAACCACCTCCTTTAAAAAAGTCTGAGCTTAATTCCGATTCTGAACGAGAACCCGGAGAGGTCTAACGTGGCCTTTCTGATATTCCGAGGAATCTCGATTCCGTTGCCCGGTGGTTCCATGACTTCTATATCTGCATAGCGATTGCCCGTATAGAACTCTAGACGTGTGTAATAATAGATAGAACCAGATTCACGATCAGTTATTCCAGACTCGCCCTCTCTGTACTGAGTGCCTGAAAAGTCGCTGATTTGGGCATATCTCATTTGAGTTTCCAGAACCAAGCTCCAGGCCTTTGTTAGATGGTAGTCAAGCTCGATTCCGCCATGAACTCCGACCGCGGAGCAGTATTTGCTTTCCCAATAACGCGCGCCCCAAGCAGACTCAAAACCGGGAGGGAAAACCTCGAGTCTGTAGTATTCAGAGATTTTCGCCGGATACAGGCCTGAGCCGACACACAACTGAAGGTTCAGCCTTGAGCTGTTCAGGAGCCCAAAATAGACACTCCATAAAACAGGCGGGGCAACTTGGATCTTCGGCCGCAGGGTGAACAAATGGCGTTGGCCTTCTGGGATCGTCCAATCGATCGTCCCCTCATTACTTCTTTGATATGGCATCGATGTCCCGATGGCCAAGCCAATTCTTGGGCTAATATCCAATCTTAGCTCTAAGTACGAATCGAGGATTCTGGTGTTAAGAGTTCTTATCTCCCCGGAGATGAGATCCGGATAATTCGCCCTCGATTCTTGAAAACGAGGCATGTTATTGAATGACGCCAAGATCGTATTCATATCTCCGACAGCGGTCGAACCGAACCCCCCGGTTAGCTTAATGCTCAACTTAGGCTTGAATAGGTCGCTTATTTGTGAATAGGCAGGAGAAACCATAAGGCTAAGGAAAAGGATGAAAAGCAAAATTGAATAGACTGCTCCCACTTGCTTCGAAGCGCAGAAGTTGGTTGCCCCATCTAATAGTCTCTTCATAGGACTCATCGGCCCCTCCGAAGATAAAGACCGCAGAATTCGCCTTTTATTCTCATGGGAGAAAATTATTTATCGGCGCCTGCCGCCCAGGCCCGGGCGCCGCTCTCGTCGAGGATATACCGCCTGAGGATTTCGAGGTTGTCGCCGTAATAGAGGGTATTTTCAGCCAAGGAGGCCTCCCCGTCAGACGTTAGCCTGATTCTAACCCAAAGGACTAGACCAGGGCAACCCTCTAGGTTTTCGAGTTATGGCTGCTATTTCTGCCCTGTCTTAAATAGTATTCCCTACCGGTCAAGTGGGACCCTTAGTATCAATAGGGAAAGTTCCAATTCGAGAGCTTCATCTGTGGCCTGGCTGTCCAGCTTCAGAAGGGATAGTCCCATGGCCAATCGGGCAGGATTAATATGTATAGCATCTTAAACGGCGGCTGATCATTCCGGCCCAGATCATCAAAACGGAGTCTTATCCTCTGGCACATCTGGAAATATATGACCAACAGCCTCAAGCTCAGCCCTCTGTCTCTTATATCGCTCGAGTCGATCGATGATTTCCGGTGTGATGACTATCTTGACCTCTTGTTTCTTAATGTCCATGTCGATCTTTGTCGGGGCGTAGGCGCCGAATAGCTTCAAGGCGAGATCTGTATATCCGCGGCGGTTGTAGTTGTCAGGCTGATCCGGTCGTAGCGGGTGCATAGCGGCCGTCACCCCCCTCTTCAACTCACCAATAATGGCCTCGACGGTCAATCCCTGCTTGTGCGCTTCCTCCATAAAATATCGATTGCAGGCGAGCTTGTCGGTGAGGCGCTTTGCCATAAGGCTTGCGGTTGCTGGAGCGTACCCGGCATTGATAGCGGCTTGACGCTTGTTCATACCAGCCATTCGATTCCTCAAGAACTGCTTTTGTTTGTCTGTCCTGAGGACTTCAGAAAGCTTATCCTCGATATGGCGTTTCATATTCCAGTTTCAGTTCTCCATATTGTTCACCATTATTATGCGACCGATTCAAAAGAAAATCAATCTGAGCCTATTGCTCAGAAGGCGCTAATACGGAGGTTCGGTGGCGGTCCTGGATATGACTGGTTAGAGGTATATTCGGGCCTAGCCTGATCAGCGAAAAGCGGGGATCCCTGCCGCCTGGCCCGAATTTCTCCTTAGGGAGCGCTGCTAAGGGAGGCAGTTATGAATACTTGGGATGGCATCAGCGATTCAGAAAAAAGGGCAATTCAGGGGCGTATTAAGAAAATACGCAAGTCCTATACGAAAGCGGAACAGCGAGCTGAACTTTTGGTTAGAAATGAGGAGTTTCTGAAGGAATACGTTGGCCTCATGAGTATGGCGAATGAAGAGTTGCCACAGCTGGGCGGGGAGGAAATTGCCGAGTTAATTAGGCGCCTCAGAAAGGCATTGCTTGATAGACATTTCACCTGTTTTTGCGAAAGGTGGAGCATAAAAAAAACATGGAACGCGGAAATCAAGACTCTTTCTAAACACATCAGAACTGAGCCCCATTTGCATCATTTGCGCAGAAGCACAGTCGATGTAGATGACTGGATATTTCTTAATGACAGCCGGTATCCCGATTGCCTTCTCATTATGATCGACCCCTGGACAACGCGCGGTGATGTTGAGGCCATATTACCGCGAGTCCTGAAAGTACAGAGGCAGATTTTTGGTTTCTCAGATCGAGGAAAATGGAGCTTCGGCGATGCCCTTTGCTGGTATGATCTAAGTAAAAAACACAAGTTGAGCTATAGACGGATCGCTAATATATGGAAGCGGGAGAAGTCACCATATATTAGGGACATCGATAGCTATGCAATTACCGTTCGTGAGGGCATCAAGAGGATCGCCAAATATATCTCCAGAGCTCCTCAGAAGCCCATAGCCGAAGGCCCCCCCGAAAGCTCAGAATAAGTCATTCTTTTGTCTGTTGCGGCAGGGTATATTTATTCCCCTCATATCTGTACTCTTCGCGACTCCTCGCTAATCTGAGATCATCCCTGCGGCGGCCAGATTAAGCCGGCTGCCAATCTAAATCAAGGAGGATTCAAATGGGACGACCCGAGATCGACAGTGACATGGGTAGTCAGATTGGGATCTACTGCGCGATCTGTGTTCACAGGCAGGGAACCAGTCAAGGCTTCTGCGATGAGGATGTAAAGGAATGTGGAGAGACGGATTGCCCTCTTTGGTATTTCAGATCAGGCATATCCCCGGATGCCTTCATCAAAGAGAAGGTCGAAAAGGCAAAAGAGTTCATTCAGAAAGCCTGGCCGCAGATCAAAAGGCTCTAATTAATAACATTCCTGGCTGAGAGGCGTCGACCCTCTAGAGCGAACCATGGTCCCGATACCACGTTGTTGGATCACCTCCAGGGAAGCCGACGAACTCTCCCTGTACCTTCAGACCGTATATTCGCTCTTCTACCGGGGAAAGCTTCCTGGAGCCAGATTCGTGAGGGCAATCAGAATTGACCTCAAGGCTCTGGAAGCCGCCTTGGAGCAGACGAGGGAGAAGAAGTGAAGGTCCGGCTCTTCTTCCGCCAGGATTCCCTTAACGCGATGCCGATAACCTTGCTCACCCATATCAAGGTCATTGGCCCGCGCCAAGAGCACCTTGCTTTTGCGAAAATCACTCCCCAGCTTTTGGAGGTCATCAGGTCTATGGAATTTGACATTCCCAACCACCTGCTGACCTGGAAAGGCAAGAATACGTGTTCTGCGAATCAGCCGACGAATACCTGAAGTCCGTCAACTCTGTCAATCCACCCATCGCCGTCAACTTGGCCGGTGATGAGCGGAATGGGTGACTTACGATGTCCACCGACCGCCGCTGGCTTACGATTCGGGAAGCGGCGGCGATGATCTCAATCAACCCCAAGACAGCCTCAGCCTGGGCGCTTAGCGGTAGGCTCCCGGCTGCCCGGATCGGCGGCCATGGGCCATGGAGGGTTGATCGGCTGAAGCTCGAGGAAGGCCTTGAGCGCCAAATCAAGGACAAAAGGCCGCGGGGGTCTTCTTGAGTAGCAGAGTCCCTTGCGCTCAGGGTTCTCGTCCCGCCCAGGGCATCATCGAGGGCCAGCAATCTGGCTCAGCAAAGTAGGTCAGACATGATTCAAAGATGCGAACTTGAACGCCAGGTGATCGCCGCTCTGATTATGATGCCTTCACTCATCGGATCCTCAGAAATCCTCAACACCGCGACCTTCTCAACAGAAAAGTACACGAAGATCTTCGCCCACATCGCAAAGATGTGGGAGAACAGCCGACCAGACATAATCGACGATCTATTGCTCGCAGAGGCTACGGGAATCTCCCTAGGAGAGGTTACGCAAATCTCCGCCGGCTGCTACAGCCCACGCCCGGAGGCTTTCGCCGCCTGGGTCCGCGAACTCAAGGCCCGAAGGCTTGCCGAGTGTGTCTTGAAGCTTTCTCAAGCCGAAGGCGCCTCTCTGCTGAAGACGGGGGAAGCCGACCCAGCCAAGATCGCGGAGATCCTCGGGACCTGGCGGGAGATCGGAGAACTTGAGGGACCAGCTCCCGGCCCCGCTTTCAAGCGCCTCAATGAGGTCGAGGGACGCTCGATCTCTTGGCTTTGGACGGGCCGAATCCCGCTCGGAATGCTGACGCTTCTCGTCGGCGATCCCGGCCTCGGTAAGTCGTTCCTTGCGACTTGGATCAGCTCGCGCCTGAGCATAGGCGCTCCGCTTCCCGGCGACGCTGGGGAGGCTCTAACCGGGTCCACGATCTACCTTTCGGCCGAAGACTCTCCCGTCTACGCCCTTCAGCCTCGGGCGGCCAAGAACGGTGCCGACCTCTCAAAGATCATCATCCTAGAGGACTCCGAATTCGACATCGAAGCCGACCTCAAAAAGATTCGGGCCATCATCAAAAAGGAACCTTCCGTCCGGCTTCTTGTCATCGACCCGCTGAATTCCTACCTCGGGAGAGCGGATTACTTCAAAGACGCGGCCGTCCGGGCCATTCTCAACCCTCTTGTTCAATTCCTCGAAGAGACGCAAATCGCATGCAAGGCCGTAATGCATCTGAACAAGAAAACGGAACTGGCGGCAATTTATCGGATCGGTGGATCAATCGCCTTCGCTGGCATCGCCCGCTCTATCCTGGCCGTCACGGCCGACCCCAAAGACCCCGAGCGCCGCTTGCTCCGCCCGATCAAAATGAACTATGCGCGGAAGCCGGATGCCCTCGCGTTTCGCATCTCAGAGGACCTCGCGCTGACGTTCGACGAAGGGCCCGTCGAGATGGGCACCGACGACCCCCTGACGCCCCGATCTGGCCGAAAAGCCGTCGAGGGAACGTTCGCCCAGGGGTGGCTCGCCGAACACCTGGCCGCCGGACCTGTGGATTTCAAGGACATCCTCTCCTCGGCCCAAGAGGTCCTGATCAGCCGAAGCGCTCTCTTCCGCGCCAAGGACAAACTCAACCTCAAGGTTCGGACCTTCGGATTCGGCAAAGGGAAATCGTCGAGCTGGGAGCTTCTAGATGATTAATCTCTTAAGAGAGTGTTATGAAACTAATGGGACAGATGGGATTCATGGGACCTATGCAAGCCTCATAAGTGCCATTGGTGCCATAAATCCCATAAGTCTCACATCGACCCCAGGTGGGACTCATGGCGAAAAGGAAGCCGTGCGAATCCGCCCAGAAATCCCTCAATGGCCGTCCCCCAGGCGCCCCCGAGCGCCGGTGGCGGGCCAGGCCAGCCCCGTCAACTTCATCGTCAGGAAGCCGGAAATCTTGCGTCCCCTCGAGAAGAACGTCTGGGGAAGGGACGTATTGGCACCTCCTCTTCACAGATCGCGGCCGGAATCGAGGAGGGAAAGCCGGCACAGCTGAGGGAGAAAAAGGGCCGCGGGACACCGGGCAGGGTCGGGGTAAAGAGGGCCAAGGGCCGCCAAGGAGGCATTAGATGGAAGACGGCAAAGAACTGATCGGCGAGATAAGCAAGAATTCGCAAGAGATCATAAGAATCCACGTCTCGACATTCAAGGGCAAGCTCTACGTTGACGCCAGAATCTTCGTCCAAGCCGTGGGCAAGGAAGCCAGCGTCTTGATCGCGACGAAGAGTGGATTGTGTTTAACACCGGACATCGTCCTCGAGCTCTTGCCGTTGCTTGCGCGAGCCCGAGAGCGAGCGGCCCAGCTGAGCGGGAGTAAGAGATAAAGACACGGCCGCGCCCCAGGACGGCCCTGCGCGGCCTCGGGACGCGCCAGAGGGCCAAACATAGGTCGGAGAAAGTCAGGGGCAGGGGGAACTATGAGCCGGGACTTGGAGGCGGCGCTGGTTGCTTCTCTCCTAAGAGAATCCCTATTGTGCCAACTACGATGGCTAATAGGCTGAGGATTCCAGCAATGACGGTAATGGTGATTATGATCGGAGGCACGACGGGCGGCTCCCCGCCTTTTAATGCGCTAATTACGCCTCCAGCAAGCGCTGGAATCCAAGTTGCCGCATACACGCCTGCCCCCCAAAGAACAAGTTTCCGACCTGAACTCCTGCTAAGAAACGCACCGGTAGCTGCGAGTATGATACCCAGAAGCATAAGGGAACCATATTCTAGCCTGCGGCCCCCGCCCGAGATCAGCGAGTAGCCTACGACGATGAGTATCAAAGCGATTATCCCCAAAATTCTCGACCACAACGCACGCTTATCCATTCCCATCTCCTCTCTGGCCAAAAGTATGTCATCCGCCAGGCCAAATGTAAAGACACGAGCGGGCCGGCACTCCCCATCATCGGAAGGACGCCTTGCGGGGGGGAAGGGATGAGGTCCCAGCCAGGCTGCAGGATAGGCCTAGACCCGCTCGTTAACGCCTCAGGACGGGCGAACGGGGCCTCGAGCGGGGATATTCTCGGACGGTGCGGCTTCTGCCTGAAGAGGTTCCGCCCTTATCGCCGCTCTCAGCGCTTCTGCGGGCCTCGTTGCCGGCTGCTCTTTTGGGCGGCGGGGGAGCTCGTGCGTGAGCGGGAAGCAGGGAACGCCGAGGGGATACTAGGGATCCTTGAGAGGCTGAAATAACGATCATTGGCACTATCCACAAAAGCAGGGCTGGTGAGTTCTTCTCAGGCCTCTTAGGTGCCGGCATCTGAAAGACAGCCTGAGCTAAGTGTCGGGTATTCGGGACAGGTCGGCGGCGGCCCTGGATATGAATACTTGAAGGGAAATTCATATTAGCACCCGAAGAAACGGCGCCGGCAAGTGGGTTATTGACTTCACCTGCAAGGGCAAGCGGATTACCCGCGTAATCGGCGAATCAAAGCGCGAGGCCGAAGCCGTGCTCGCAACGATGAAGGCCGACATCCTACGCCAGAAATATGGGCTCCGCCGGGACCGCCCTGAAGTCTTGTTCGAGACCCACGCCACGGAATACCTCGAACTATATGCGAAGCAGAACAAGCGTTCCTGGACTCGGGACGAAACATCCATCGACCATCTCAAGGAGTTCTTCAAAGGGCGGAACCTCTCGGAGATCACGCCCGAGCTCATCGAGAAATATCGCCTCGCCCGTCGGGCCGATAATGTCTCAGTTTCTACGATCAACCGGGAGCTCGCGTGTCTCAAGACCATTTTTGCCAAGGCGATTGAGTGGGGTAAGACAGATACGGACCCGGCGCGGAAAGTCAAGAAATTCCGCGAACCGGCAGGCCGTGAGCGGATTCTGACCGATGACGAGGCCCGCCGGCTTCTCAACGCCGCAAGCACCGATCTCCGCCGGATACTGATCACGGCCCTCGGGACCGGTATGAGGCGTGGAGAGATACTCGGACTCAAGTGGACTGACTTGGACCTCGTTCGAGGCTCTATAACAATCTGCAACTCGAAGAGCGGCAAACCTCGGAAGATTCCCATGTCCGGCCCTGTGGCTGCGGCCTTGGGCGGTGTTCCGAAGCGGGGTGAGTATGTCTTTCATAATCCTGAAACCGGACGGCAGATCAAGGACGTGAAGACAGCCTTCCGTGCGGCTTGCCGGCGAGCTAAGAAGAATCCCGAGGACAAGAAGGATCCCGGCATCACCGGCTTGCATTTCCACGACCTGCGTCACACGGCCCTAACCTGGATGCTTCGAGGAGGCGCGGATATCGTGACCGTCTCCAAGATCGCGGGCCACAGCAACATCCAGATGACCGCGAAATACCTTCATGAAACGGGCGAATCAATGCGCTTGGCCGTCGAGAAGGCGGGGGAGTTTTTGGAGAAAAGTCGAGAGAAAGTCGAGACTGTCGAAGTCCCCCCTCCCCTATCTCTTGCTAAATCTGCCCATTAGCCAGGTCAAGTTCTGGACTGTGGATCCGAAGGTTGGGGGTTCGATTCCCCTCACTCACCCCATCTGTTTTACCCCTGGTTCCCCTAGAGTGTCAGCAACTTATCCGGACAGACCACGAAAAACGGCAGTGACCTCGTTTAACCCGTTTTGACCCGTTTTTACCTCCAAAGCGGACAGCCCCTTTTGGACGCTTGATACCATGGGCCCGAATCAAGCTGAGAGGATCAAGGATTGGATGGCTGCTGCCGTTGACCGTCGATGTACTTTAGGTACTTATCAATTATCTCAAGAGCGACCTTTCGAGCCTCATCGAGTTCACCAGTTGTTGCGCTTCGAAGAACATCATGTCGGCCACGGTGGCGTCCCTGCTTGAGAGGCAGATTACAGGTGAGCTCGTTAAATCTATCGATGGTTCCATGAGAGATGCCAAGTGCCCTCTCGGCCGCAGGACCGCCCTTGAATTTTTCCATCACGGCGTCCCAGATTTCATATAAATAAACAAGCTCTTCTCCGGGATTCGTAACCGAACCATCGTAACTCTCCAGCATCCTTCGGACATCAGGATCAGATGATAAAACGAGTTGTGTCTCTGCGAGCTTCTTCCTGGCCTCGAATTGCTCCTTGCGTACGTCATGGACGGTGCCGTCAGGATCAACGGTGACAACATTTGGATCGACCACCGTTAATGTAAAGTTGACTGAGCGCACCAAGAGGGCGCTCTCCCTGGTCCCGTCCGGATGTATCCTGTCGACCCCGCCTGTGCGAAGCTCGAATGTCTTCCGCGTTTGAAGCTGCCAGAAGCGGAAGTAGTTCTCTAACTCCACAGTCAAGGCTTGACGAAGATGCTTCCCGGGTTCATAGACAGCGGCGCTCATCTTCGCCGTGGCGCGACCGCCTTCTATCTCGAAGGTGTAGTCCGCGCGGGGGAGCTCGATCTTCTCGTCGAAGAAATCTGGCGGGTTGTAGACCCAATACATCTCGATCCTATCCTCAGCCGGGCTGTCAGGCATGATCCACCTCCCCTCTCAGCTCTCGCTACTTACCTGCAGAACGACAAGACCGCTAGCCACGCGGTACCAGGAGCTGCAGGAACGTGCCGAAGATCAATAATCCTGCGCCAAGAAACGAGAACCTGAACCTCCAGTTTTCCTTCGGCGCTACTTCTGCGGGGGCGATTCTTCTCTCTCCTCGGCCGTCCACACGACCTCTGCCCCTCGTCCAGATACTTCAGCCCGCCGTTCTTCGTTCCCTTAGGCCGGCCTTGCTACCTTATTCATTTGTCGGCCACCGCTGGGTTTCCTTCGGACCCTTCATGAGCGCTTTCCATTGGCGGCGCGCTCTCGCTTCTGCCCCTTTCGCAGCATATTGCCCGGTCATGGGCCAGGCCAATGCCCATTGCTTGAGGCCACGTTTGCGGACTAATCGGGCGCCAGCCTCTACTTCTCGGGCAACGACGGATGATTTCTCGAGAAATACCTCGAACCGCTCGCCCACACGGCGCACAAAGGCATAGTAGCAATTGCGGCCTTTCCATGTGCGGGCACACTCGCCAATCGGCCAGAACGTCACTTTCGACTTGCTCGTCTTCACCTGGATGAACATGAAGCGTTTGCCGTTAGGATCCGCTATGAGGATGTCTGCGCCCTTGACATTCCTAATACTGGGTAGAGCAACCCAGCCTGCCATGCTCAATTCGGCTGCTACGTGGAAGACTCCCGCCGCCCCCGTGAGTTGCGAGTTCATGACCACTCCTTTCTAATCTTCCCCCTGAGGACATTCTAAATGAAACGGGCACCAAGGGAAAGTTCCTTCTACGGGTCGAGATGGCTTGGCGTCAGCCGACACCCCTCGTAGGCAGGCCAGTAAACTTCTAACCCCTTTCTGACCCTACCTGATTTTCTCGTTTTCCTCCGGTGAATTAAGAAGTTACTGCGTTTTCCGATTTAAGAAGAGTGAGGAGATTGCCCTGAACAGCCCCCGCTTTTGCTTATCTACTGGAATAAATGTGGCACAAGGTTGAATTTCAAATAGTGAGGCCTTAGACTGGTCATTCGATTGTATCCGGGTTTGGACCTGGATGGTTCAGGATTTTCATGAGGAGAACAAATTGAAGATAAAAAGACGCGATATCGGCATTGGAACCGTTATCGGCCTTTGCCTTCTCGCATCCCATGCCGCACCCACGGCTCGCGGCAATTGGCATGCTCCAACGGAATATGTTAATGACATTAGCCCTCGGGCCGATCAGTCGATACCGGATCTTATTCGCGCCTTGGGAGACGTCGATATAGAGGCGCGCTGGCGAGCCGCCGTAGCCCTGGAGAAGACAGGCTCGGCAGCAGTGCCCTCGCTTGTCAGCGCGCTGACCGACAAAAGCGTCTACGTTCGTCAGGGAGCGGCCCGGGTCCTGGGTGATATCGGTCAGCGATCGGATGAGGTGACGACCGGGCTCATCAAGGCCCTTAGCGATTCCGACGCGAAGGTGCGTGAGAATGCGGCTGAGGCGCTGGGAAAGCTCGACACAAAAGATGGCGCCACAATCCAAGCCTTGGCCGCAGCCCTGGCTGATGGTGACCCTTTCGTAGTCGGCAAAGCGGCAGCGGCCTTGGGCAAGATCGGCCCGGAAGCGATCCCCACGCTTGTCACGGCGCTGCAGGATAAGAACGAGCGCGTCCGAGAAGCTGCGACGATCGCGATCGACAAAATGGACGCAGGCAGCGGGCCCGCCTTGCCCGCGTTGATCAAGGCGCTGAAGGGCGGCGCTCCGGATGTCCGCTGGGACGCCGCCATCGGGTTGAGCGCGATGGGCGCTCGAGCCAAGGAAGCGGCGCCCGCCCTCCTGCGATTGCTATACGATTCGGATCAGGATGTCCGCTGGGCATCGAACCTGGCCTTGAGGACGATCGATCCGGAAGCAATCGATCCGACCCCGGACTGGCGTTCGACGGCGGCGGTCGTCGACAGCCTGGCCCCGGAGCTGATGAAAGAACTTCACATTCCGGGAGCTTCCATTGCGCTGATCGACAACCGGAAATTGATATGGTCGAAGAATTACGGGGTCGCTCGCGTCGACCAACCGGTTCCGGTAACCGATGAAACCCTGTTCGAAGCCTGCTCGATGACGAAGCCGGTCTTCGCCTATATCGTCTTGAAGCTCGTCGAACAGGGCCGGCTCGATCTTGACAGACCTTTGGCCGGGTACTTGCAGGAACCCGATCTCCCGAAACAGAACCAGCGCCAACTCATTACCGCGCGGATGGTCCTTTCCCATACGACCGGTCTTCCGAACTGGCGCAAGGGAGAGGACGAATTGGACGGTCCCTTGCCTGTGCTGTTTTCCCCCGGTTCGAGGTTCAGCTATTCCGGCGAAGGGTACTATTTGCTGCAACGGATCGTCGAGCATATCACGGGCGAACCGCTCGAGATCTACGCCAGACGGATGCTGCTCCGGCCCCTGGGGCTGAAGCATACGAGCTTCGTCTGGACCGAGGATGTCGAGACCAAGCTTGCCGCCGGCCATGATGAGCGGGGCGCCTTTTTACAAAAGACAAAATATACCCACGCCAATGCCGCCTACTCCCTTTATACAACGGCCGCGGAATATGCCGTTTTCCTGACCGAAATACTGAAGACCGACCGATCGGCAGGCCATTCTTTGTCGCCAAGGTCCATCGAAGAAATGCTCTCGCCTCAGGTCAAGCTCGATGTCAGAGAACCGATCGAGCGGCCCGGACGGGCGCAGGGGCGGGCGGTCTATTGGGGACTGGGGTGGTCCATCAACGAGACGGAGGAAGGCCGCTTCTTTCATCACAGCGGGTCGAACAGATCGGGTTTCCGCTGCTTCTCCCAGTTCAATACGGCCCGAGGTTCCGGGATAGTCATCATGACCAACAGCTCCAACGGATCCGACTTTTGGACGCGCTTGATCAATCGCGTCGGCAATTATTGAGGGGCAGAGCGTACGACGGACAAAGGGAGGGACATATGAAACGTCGGACATTCGTCAAGGGCGCGGCGGCGGCGATCCCCGCACTGGCAGGCCTGGGCTTTCCGGATCTTGCGGCCGGCGAGGAATTTTCGCCGATCGTTCTTCCGAAGCCCGAAACGGACGGGGGCGGATCGTTGATGGCCGCCTTAAAGGACAGAAAAACAGTCAGGGACATCAGCCCGGAGCCCCTGCCGCTCCAAACCCTGTCGACACTTCTTTGGGCTGCGTTCGGAGTGAACCGGGCCGAGACGGGTCTCATGGGAAAACCCGGAAGAACCGCGCCCTCGGCCAGCAACTCGCAGGAGATTGACCTTTATGTGTGCCTGGAGAAGGGGGTTTATGTTTACGAGCCGATTCCGCATCGCCTCGCTCCCGTCGCTTCTGGTGATTTCCGGGCCAGGGCAGGCCGGAGCCCCGCCTTGGTGGCTCCGGTCAATATTTTCTACGTCGTCGACCTGGCGAAATATATTGTGGGCAAGGGACAGCCGGACAGACGGATCTCCGAGCCGGAGGTCCAGAAGTCCTACTATTACACGGACACGGGCTTCATTGCCCAGAACGTCTACTTGTTCGCGGCTTCGCATGGCCTGGCGGCCTGGTTCCACAATTGCGACAGGGAAAACACGGTCAAAGAGTTCAAGCTGCGGCCCGAGCAACGGGTGCTGTTCGCTCAGACCGTGGGATACCCGGCGAGATCCTAGCTAGACGACAGGAGGGCTGTCGACGGGTCCTTTTTCTCCTGAACATGATTCAGGCTCTCGATGAAGGACCGGACCATGTTTTTTTCCTCCCGTGAGCTCGCGCTCAGTTCCATCGTCTTGGCCAGCTTCGAGGCCTCTTCGTACCGGCCCAATCTGACCAGCACGTTCCCAAGCATCATCTGATTCGAGAAGCTCCCGGGCTCGAGGTCCATGGCCTTGCGGGCCAGCTCGAGAGCCCGATCCACCTTCTGGTCGTCCTTGAGAAGGAGCCCGGCGAGGGCAACGTAAGCGGGGGCGAAGTACGGATTGAGATGGAGGGCTCTCACCAGGCCGGCCTCGGCCTGGCCGGCTCCGTCTGTCGTCCCCAGTTCGGTCAGGGTCAGCACGGCCTGGTAATAGTGCGCCAGGAAGTTCTTGGAATCGCCCGCGATCGCCCGGTCGAACCAGCGCAAGGCCTCTGCGCGGTCGCCTTGCCGCATAAAGAGGAAGCCCAAGCTCTCTTGGGCTGAGGCCAGGTCGGGCTGGAGGCGCAGGGCCTCTTCGAGAAGAGGCTTTGCTTCGAGCGGCCGGCGGTACTGCAGCTCGAAATCGCCGAGCCTCGCGGCCGTCTCTGCCGGCGACAGCACCCGCGCGCTGAAGTCCTTGGGCGTGCCCGCCGCCTTCGTTTTAATCCGGAAGTAGGGGAAGGCAGACCGGCTCACATAGCTTTTCAGGTCGGCCTGGAGCTTGTCGATGTCGTCGAAAACCCGGCGGACCGCCTCGTCCTGATCGACGCCTTGGCCCAGCAGGGACAGGAATTGGGACAGGCGCTTGCCCTGGCCGGCCTCCGGCCTCTCGGCAAGCATGAGGTAATGGATGAGGGCCCACGACTCGGCGTAGAACATCGGCACTTTGGCCTCTTCCGTATATTGAGGGGAGTCGTGGGTGACCCGGAAGAGCTCCGCGAGCGGGAGCAGCCGGCCCGCGCGCAGGGTTTGGATGCTGACGGCGTCCGGCCGGCCTAAATTGACCTCCTTCTCGCCGATCGTGCTATTGGCGTAGAACTCCGCCAGCCCCTCGCTCATCCAGAGGGGCAGCGAGCGAACATTGAGGTGCAGGACCATATGGGTGTATTCGTGATAGACGGTGCCGTAAGGATTCACCCCGCCCGCGTCCAGCAGGATGGCCGCGTAGATCTTGTCTCCGCCGGACAGTAATACTCCCGCGGGATGGGCCTGGCCCTTCTTCTCCCAGTACCCGGGCATGGCCGCTCGCATGGACTTCTCGTCCTTGAAGGCCATCACAACGAAGGGCTTGCCGGACTCGACCCGCAGCTTCAGGGTCTGCTCGAAAACGGACCTGATCGCCTCGAATCGGTCTGCCAGCCCCCTCCCCTGCCGCTCGCCCCCGTTGGTCACGACCGTGAAGTGGGGGCTTTGAATCTCCGTCCATTTCTCGGTCTTGCCCTGGGGGAAGGCCCGGGAAGCCAGAAGGACGACCTGAAGAGCGACGAGAAACCGGACAACCCGTGCGGGCTCTTTCATCGACTTCTCGCGGCGGACATGTTTCTAAAGATACCCCAAACGAAGAGGAAACATCTGCGCTTGTCCGTATATTAGATCCCTATTCATGAAGCGTCAAGGCGAGGTCCGCTGTTCGCGCAGGCCTATTTGAGAAGCTTGACGAGGACTTTGTTCCCGGACACTTTGAGCTCATAACGGGCGCCCGTCAGGGAAAACTCCTCGGTTTTGATCTCACTCCCCGTTTGGGCTTCAAAGGCCGAAGGTTTCGTTTGGACGACGAACTTCATCTGTTTGGCGGCCTTGTCCACCAGGACCGGGATGACCTTGGCGAAGCGGAGCTCAGACTTGTCGGCGAACCGTGCGGCCAGGGGGACCATGTCGTAGATGGTCAGGTTCTCGGCCACCTTGGACACGCCGAACGGGGTGAAGGCCATCCCGGCGATCCCTCCCAGGTCGGAATAATCGAGGACGACCAGAGTGTCGCGTGTTTCGAGGATGTTCCTGAGCTTTTCGTCCAACACCTTGCGGCCTTCCTCCTCGAATTGCCGCTTCTCTTTGAACAGGGCCTCGTAGCCGTACTCGTTCTTGGCCTGGGAGACAAGCGAGGCTTGCTCGGACGCGGATAGAGGGATCGCTTTCTTCAATTTATCGAACAGATAGACTCCGTCCTTGAAGATGTCGGCCTTCCAGTCGGGCGCGACATCATCGAGGAGGAGGGCCAGCGCGGCGCCGCTCGAGTACAGCCTGAACCTCAGGGGACCAACGCCGAACTTGTTCCCCGTCATGTCGATGCTCGCGTCGATGATGTCCTTCATCTGCTTGATGTTTTTGTCCCTGGTCTCCTTGAGCTTGGGTCCGAAACCGTAGAAACCGTTGATGAAAAAGAGCTCGGGATCTGGCTCTAGCGTCCGGGCTTCCTGCAGGAAGCGGTATTCGACGTATTTGGCCAGCCCTTCGAGATACTCGGCCTGGTCTTCGTATTCAACGGCCTCCTTTTTCAGCGCGGCTCGGCGCTCGGTCCTGACCGCGACGAGTTCCCTGACCTTGGCCGCTCGCGAGTCGAGCGATTCGCTGAGCAGGGCGTCCCGCATGAGGGCCGCCTCGAGCGCCCAGGAGGAGTTGTTCGACGGGTCCAGGAGCGGATAGTCGACGGCCGCCATCTCGTTGGGCCCTTTGTCCGGAGCCTGAACGTCCTGAAAAGCATGGAAGCCTTCATGGAGGATCATGGCCATCTGGGCGTAGGGATCGGTAGGGAGAAAGCCCCATTCCTCGAGCCATTTTTGCGTAAAGTCCTTATCCCGCCCCAGGAGGACTCCCGTGAGCTGGTTCCTTTGGTTGGAGAAGGTGTCGGCGACGATCAGAGTCTTGACCCCGTCGATATCCTTGACCGTATTCTGGCCATCATAGTCGATGAAGGTCGTCCCGTCCCGATAGTAGATATTCTCCTCCCCGAGGGGATTGAAGCCCGTCAGCGGCTGGAACCCGGCCGGCTGGTGAGGATACGCGATCAGGATGTCCTGGATATGGG
Source organism: Candidatus Aminicenantota bacterium (assembly GCA_963742235.1). Taxonomy (GTDB): domain Bacteria; phylum Acidobacteriota; class Aminicenantia; order Aminicenantales; family Saccharicenantaceae; genus RBG-16-66-30. The sequence goes on from CAVULT010000005.1 coordinate 25,670, forward strand.
GCCGGTAGAAGAGGATGGGGGTCTTGGAAAAGTCCCAGCCCTTCCAGATGTCATTCCCCACGGCGCCCATGACCGCCCGGCATTCTTTCAGGTAAACAAAGATCGCGGGGTCGATCTTGATCTTGCTTTCGGTCTGGCTGAACGCTGGGGATAAAAGCGAAAGGACGATCGCGGCCGTGATCAGAGTCCGCATCTTCGGCATGTCGAGCCCTCCTCGAAAAGTACCTCTTCAGGCGCTATGCTAAATATTTAACATCGCGCCCAGCCAAAAGGTTTCATTCAAAGAAGATTGCCGGTCGGGCTTCGGAAAGGGTGTATAATAGATGATCTTCCCGTTCTCCCCTGTTGGCCTATCTCCGGAACGCGGAAAAACATAAGACATAAAGGAGCCCTGTGCGCAGACAAGATATCCGCAACGTCGCCATCATCGCCCATGTCGATCATGGGAAAACGACGCTGGTCGACGCGATGATGCGGCAATGCAAACTATTCCGCAATATCGACCAGATGGGCGATTGCATCCTCGATTCGGGCGATCTCGAGCGCGAGCGGGGCATCACCATCGTCTCCAAGAACATGTCGCTCGTCTGGCAGGGCGTCAAGATCAACATCGTCGACACGCCCGGCCACTCGGACTTCGGCGGCGAAGTGGAACGCGTCCTCCGGATGGTCGACGGCGTCCTGCTGCTCATCGATGCGGCGGAAGGCCCTCTGCCGCAGACCCGTTTCGTGCTCAAGAAGGCCCTGGAGCTGGGCCTCCGGCCCATCGTCGTCATCAACAAGATCGACCGCCCGGACGCCCGGATCCGCGAGGTCCTCGACGAGACCGTCGATCTGTTCATCGATCTCGAGGCCGACGACGATCAATGGAATTTCCCGGTCATCTACGCGTCCGGCCGGAACGGCACATCGACGACGGACCCGGCCGACCCGGGGCGGGACCTGACTCCCCTCTTTCGATCCATCCTGGATCATGTGCCTGCGCCGGAGTGCGATCCTGAGAGTCCGCTCTCCGGACTGATCACCAACATCAGCCATGACGATTATATCGGCCGCATCGGCATCGGCCGCCTCCTGGGAGGCCGGGTCCGGACCGGCGACCCGATCGTGGTCCTGTCCGCGGGCGACAAGCAGGTTTCAGGACAGGTCCAGAAGTTGTTCGTTTTCGAGGGGCTCGAACGGACGGCGGTGCCCGTCGTCGAGGCGGGCGAGCTCTTCGCCTTCGCGGGCATCCCGTCCGTGACCATCGGCGATTCCCTCGCCGACCCCGCGAATCCCATCCGCCTCAACATGCTGGCCATCGAGCCGCCGACCGTTTCCATGATCTTCATGGTCAACAACAGCCCGTTCGGAGGCCGCGAAGGTCAGTACGTCACCTCCAGCAAACTGCGCGAGCGCGTCGCAAAGGAGCTCAGGACCAACGTGTCCATCTCCGTCGAATGGGGCGATTCTCCGGACCGGTTCACGGTCGCCGGCCGCGGCGAGCTGCAGCTGGCCGTCCTCATCGAACAGATGCGCCGCGAAGGCTACGAGTTCCAGGTCTCCATGCCCCAGGTCATCACGGAGACGGATGGAGGCAAGGTGCTGGAACCCTACGAGACGCTGGTCGCGGACATGCCGAAGGAATGCGCCGGCGCGGTCATCGGCATGCTGGGCGAGAAAAGAGGCGTACTCGAAAAGATGATCGACCTGAAGGGCGCCTATACCCGGCTGACCTTTACCGTCCCCATGCGGGGGCTGTTCGGTTTCCGGATGGAGTTCCTGAGCCAGACGAGGGGCAACGGCGTCATGGCCCACACGTATCTCGGCTACCGCGAGTGGGCCGGGAAGATCAGCGGCCGCAGGACCGGCGTCCTGGTCTCCGACCGCGCCGGGACCGTCGCCACATATGCCGTGGCGAACATCCAGGACCGCGGCCGTCTTTTCGTCTCCGCCGGAGACATGGTCTACGCCGGACAGATCGTCGGCGAAACCATGCAGGCCGAGGACTTGACGGTCAATCCCACCAAGCAGAAGCACCTCACGAACATGAGGTCCTCCACGTCGGATATCGCCGCCAAGATCGACGCGCCCGCGATCCTGGCGCTGGACCAGATGATGGACTATATCAACGAGGACGAACTGCTGGAGGTCACGCCGACATCTCTCCGGATGCGCAAGAAGATCTTGGACTTCAAGGACAGAAAACGCGCCGTGCTGGGGCGCACATCTCGCGTCCTGATCGATCGGCCCGGCGATATCCGTTAAACATCAACGGGGGGCGGGACCGGCCTATCCTTGATGGCCAGGTTATAGACCGGCTTGACGAGAAAGCCGAGAAGACTTCCGGTAATCTTCCCATCCCACAGGAGCCGCCGCAGCCGCAGGATGCTCTCCGTAAAAAGCACGCAGGCGGCGGCCAACAAGACCAGGCTCCAGATCTCGAAAACGCCCCGGGACACATTTCTCAGACCAGGCCCCAGGATCGCCAGGGCCGCCAGGAAATTGAAGCCGATGGAGATGATGACGTACGGCCGAGGCCTGTACCGTCCGTAGAATTCGAGGCCCTTCTGGAGGTCGGAAGGGAGAAAGCCCCAGAGAGGGGCAAAGACGAAGGAAAGGTCCGAGGACCTGTTCCGGACCTTCTCCAAGCTCCGGGTCAAGGACCGGGAAGCCATCGCCGCCTTTTCGGAAGCGGTAAAAGAACTCCGTTTTTTCGCGGCCCGACCCCGCCAGAATATAGGACTCTCCCCCGTATGTCACTCCTCCCGCCCTTTCCCACCAGACCTTCGGCACGGGCGAGACGACATTCAGCGCTCCTTCGATGGCCGAGATGTTGTCACTCGGGACAAATCGGGGGCCTTCGGATTTTAATCGGAGGCCGAGGAGGGCCAGCGGCAGGCTTCCGATGGGATCTCCCATCGTTATGACCGCGGCCAGCCGGAAGACGCCTTCGGCCATGGCCGCAAAGGCTATCACGCCGGCCCAGGTTGGGATAAATCCCCCCAAACCGCCCGCTCCACCGGCGAACAAGTTGATGATGAACAAAACCGCGAACGGGGACGCGGCCACGATCTCCAGCGCGGCCGACCAGAACGTCGCTCGGGCCGGATCCAAGCCCCTTGCCTGGCGAAGTCGTTCCTGGTTTTTGGCCGGCAGGAAGCCAAGGAAGGCCTGTGCTCCCCAGGCCAGAAGGTTCTTCCGTTCCCGGATCCGGTCGGCGCGCAGACCGGCGGAGAATTCGCGCTCCGCGTCTTCGCCCCAATCGACGCAGACGCGGATGGCATCATCACCCGTCCAGGGCTCCAGGCGGTAAATCCACTCTTGGCCCGATTTTTCGGCCGCCACGACCTCGAAGAGATCCTCTCCGATCCGGACCGCCGTCCCGGGGTGGCCTGGCCGGCGCATTTCTCCTTTGACCCGGGGCCGGAACCCCGGATGAGGCGCGGGGAGGCGGATTTCTTTGGTCATGGGACCAGAGACGTCCGACGTTCTGTTATTTCCATAGCATCCGATAAACGATCACTTCCGGATACCCGTTTTCCTTGAACGTGACGCGATAGAATCGGCCGTTCGCGGCCGTTGCTCTCAGAGGATTCAAGGACCGTCCCATTATCCCGTACTTGCCCAACGGGACTCTCGCGATGAGCACGCCATCCCTATTGAAAACGTCGTGAATGAATTCATCCTGGCTCTGCCCCCGCTCGTAGGTCATGACGTAAAGCCGTCCCTCATCATCAGGGAAAAAGGAGTTGAACGGCGGCGTATCCTGCCGGGAGACGAGATTCAGGGCCGGCTGATTTACGGCGAGCTCCTCCGTCTGCTTTCTAAATTCTTCTGGGTAGGGAGTCGGCCGATAGTCCTTCCTGATCTTTCGTATCAGGTTTCCATCGAGGTCATAAACCCAAAGCTCGTAGCCCCTTTGCTCGTTCCCGATATAGATCCTGTCACCCGCGACTCGCCAGGTGAACAGAACGATGGTGCCGGGATTCGGTTTGCCGGGGGCATACGCCGACATATCGAACGAATCGAGCTTTTTGATCTCTTCAAAATCGGCATTGAATAGACACAGAAACCAGTTTCGGCCTTCCGAAGCGTCCTTGGCCGTCCTCCGGGCCAAATAGTTCCCGTTTTCAAGCGGGACGACTTCCCGCATGACATGATGGGCCTTCGCTTCCTTGACGAGGTTGCCGTCGGCGTCGAGCTCCACGAGCTTTCCGGTGCTCCTATCGGCCATCAGGAGATGACCACTCTTATTGAAAACGACGCCGCTTACACCCTGGATTTCTCCCGGCCCCTGTCCCTTCTTGCCGAGCTTCTTCATGAACTCGCCGGTGGGGCTGAACTTGTAAATAAAGGAATCGGAAGCCGAGTACTGCTCCACAATATAGATGTTGCCCTGCGAATCGGCTTCGGCGAAATCCGGCTCTTTGAGGCCGAGTCCGCTGTATTTGGCTTGTTCGAAATCGATTCTGGTTTCCTCTTTCAGGGTGAGATGAGAAGGCTGGCCTTTGAGCAAATAGGGTTCATAGTGGTTGAGGACGATCTCGACTCCGTCTTGGATGACCTTATCGACCTGAGGTTGTTTGTCACCGCAGGAAACCAGGAAGCTGATCACGACGAGACAACTGAACAGTTTCTTCATGCGATCCTCCCTCAGACTAAACGTTCCACCTTTGTCATGATCGTAACACTGAAGAAACGGGCTTTCAAGATATGATGGATGCGCCAAACACTTCCCAGTCCTCTCACTCTTTCGGGCAAGGCCATGGGGGCGAAATATTCGGGCGGCGCCTTGACTTCGTACTTCACCCGATCGTACTCCCTCCGGAAGCTCCGCACGACCTCTCCCGTCTCGAGATCGAGGAGTTTGATGAGATAGTCCGGCGAATGGAATCTGCGTCTCTTTTTACTTTAACAAATCAGGCTCAGTCATGACAACCGGGCCTGTTCAGAAGGCTTGACAGAATCTCCATGGAGCGCACCTTCGAGTTCTTGGCTCCAATTGTTTTTGAGAGGTTGATTCGGGAGCCCGCATCACGCATAATCTAGCCCTCGGATGCCTCAATCAAAGATAGCTCCCAGGAGGACACGATGCCCAAGAAACGCAAGCGACTCAGCCGCGAAGATGGTCTCGCGCGGGACCTCGAGATCGTGAGGCTCAAACTCGCCGGCATGACCGGTACCGCCATTGCCAGGAAATTCAGGCTCACCAGCGGCCGGGTCACACAGATACTGCACGGCGTGGCCGGCCGTCTGGCGCCTCGGACGTTCAAGAGGTGACAAGAACCGCGCGATCTTTGTCCTCTCTCCTCGCGGGGGCGGCCATCCTGGCCTTGCCGGCCGCGGCCGCGTTCCTCGCCATCAGGGCGCTTGGCCCGCCCTCTCCCCTGCCCTCGGACGCGCCGCCGACCGAGTTCTCGGCCCATCGCGCCGCTTCGCTCCTTAGATCGATCGCCGTTGAACCCCACCCCCTCGGAACTCCCGCCCATGACGCCGTTCGGGACGCCATTCTCGGAATGTGGCGCGGACTCGGCGTCTCTCCGGAGCTCCAATCGGGCACCTGCGTCGGCTCCGACAGTCATTACGGCGCGCGTCTCGAGAATATCATTGTCCGCCTGCCCGGGACGAGCCACACTCCCGGCCGCGCCCTTCTTCTCGCGACGCACTATGACTCGGTGGAGCTCGGGCCCGGGGCCTCGGACGACGGGATCGGCGTGGTGACCCTGCTCGAAACCGCCCGTGCACTCCTCGCCGGCCCGCCCCTCGCCGAGGACGTCGTCTTCCTGATCACGGACGCCGAGGAGGACGGCCTGATCGGGGCCCGGCTCTTCCGGGACCAACACCCCTGGGCCAAGGACATCGCCCTGGCCCTCAATTTCGAGGCCCGAGGCACATCCGGCCCCGCGCTGATGTTCGAAACCAGCTCCGGCAACAGCCGCCTGATACCGGCCCTGGCCGTGACTCCGCATCCCAGGGCCTTTTCCTTTTCGGGTGCGGTCTACCGGCGCATGCCCAACAGCACCGACCTGGCCGTCTTCATGGAGGGGCGTCTGCAGGGCATGAACTTCGCCTTCATCGATCGGCCTTACGATTATCACACTGCGAAAGACAACCTGGCCGACCTCGATCTCCGAAGCTTACAGCACCAGGGATCGTACGCGCTCGCACTGGCCCGGCGCTTCGGCGACGGCGGGGTCCCGCGGCGCGCGGAAACGGACGGAGTCTATTTCAGTCTTTTCGGGGATGTTTTCGTCCATTATGCGCCATCCGTGGCGCTCGCCCTGGCCGGGTTGGCGGCATTGCTCCTGGTCGCCGCGGGAGTCATTGCCATCCTTCGCCGCAGGCTCCGTCCGGGCGGCCTGGCGCTCGGGATCGTTTTTTTCGCCGGAAGCATGATCCTCGCGGCCGGGCTGGGCTACGGCTTCCTGGCCGCGGTCAGGGTCTCGCACGGGTCGTGGCTGCAGGCGGGGCCGTACCGATACAACCACTTTTATGCCCTGGCTCTGGCCTTCCTCGCCGCCGGCGCGACGGCCTTCGTGTTTGGGCTTATCTGGACCCGGGCCAAGGGCCTGGAAACAGCCTTCGGCGCCGCGGTCATGTGGGTCGCCCTGGCGGTCCTCAGCGCGCTCAAGCTCCCCGAAGCGAGCTACCTCGCGGGCCTTCCGTCCCTTGTACTGGCGGCAACGCTCCTCGCATGGGTCCTGCGCCGGGGCCGGGTCCTTGCCGCCCGCGCCGATCAGGATGCGCCTCCCGGCATCTTGTCCTCTCTTGGTTCCGCCGCCCTGATCTCGCTCCTCGCCGCGCCCTTGATCTTTCTCTTTTTCCTGGCCATGTCTCTCACCCCTCTCAACGCGGCCATCCTGGGCGCGGTGACCGCGCTGATGGTCACGGCCGCGGCCCCGGCGGTCGAGCTCATGCAGGGACGATTGGGAAAAGCTCTGCCGGCCGCACTGCTCCTTCTCTTCGCCGGCTTCGCCGTTGCCGGCGCCGTGACGACCCGATACACCGGCCGTATCCCGCGCTGGATCTCCCTGACATACCTCAAGGACTTCGACAAGGGCCAAGCGTATTGGATCACCCAGGGCAAGGACGTCATGCCCTGGACGGAAGACTTCGCGGGAGGGAAGTTCAGGCCCGGACACCCGCAGCCCGAGTATGCGGGCCGGCCGGAAGGGTACGCCTACCGCGAAGCCCCGATGACCGACGATGCCCCCCCGGAAGTCCGCGTAATCGAGGACCGGACCGACGGCGGAAAGCGAACCCTCAGCTTTCGCATCACGTCCCCGAGAGGCGGCCGGCAGTTCGTTGTTCAGTGCTTGGGCGAGAAGATCGCCGCGGCCGCTCTCGAAGGTCAAGCCATCGATGTGCGCTCCCCGAAGGGATTCGCCGCCGTCTTCTTGAACCCAGGCCGCGAGGGATTCAGGGTCGCGCTCGAGGCCGGCGTCGGAACTCCGATCGTCGTCAAAGTCCGCGAGAGCAACCCCGGGCTCCCCGCTCTCCCCGGTTTCGGGCCGCCTCCCGTGCCGCCGGGCCTTGGGCTCTCGCGGGTGGAAATCATCCGTTTCAAGACGTTCGTTCTCGAATGACCGGCCGGGGCCGCCGGGCCGGGGCGACAGCCTATTTTTTCACCGGGCTGTCGAACTTCTTGTAGAATTCCTCGATCATTTTTTTCCGCTGGTCTTTCGTGTCCAGATAGATCTGGAGGTTGATGATCTCCTGGGACAGCGATTCGGCCAATTGACCGACGCCTATCTGGGGCGCCGCGGCCGCCTCGTCACCCAGGATGTCGCCGACAAACCGGCGGATCTCCTTCTCCGCGATGGGTTTCAGGATCTGCTCGCTGTCGGGGACCAACGTCAGCTTGGTCACGGCCATGAGCCGGGCAAACCGGCTATAGAAGACGTCGTCGACCTCGCCCTGGGCTTTGGCCTTGACGGCCGCGGCCATGATGGCGTTGAGGTTCGATTCCAGGACACCTTTAGTCCCTTTCATGGCCATCTCCCGGAACGCGGAGATATAGATGTCCAGAACGGCGTAGCCTCCCTTTCGTTCGGGTGGGACCGGGCTCTCCGCCGGCGCCAGGCTCGCGGCCAGGAAGATCAGCGTCAGACCCACGAACCACTTCTTGTTCATATTAGACCTCCTTGGATTTCTCCAGAGCCAAAAGAAGCGCGCGTTCGATGACCCTGTCACGATAAAGGATCCGGACCCTATCACGAAAGCTCAATCGGCGGACCGGTTTTTCGGCAAGATCGGGAGCAGCCTCGGTTTCGCGGGTCCGTGTCTCCGCCCGGAAGAGACTGAGAGTGCGTTCGAATGAGCTCACATTTTCCGCCCGGCCTCCCCACCGCGCCGTCTCCTGAGGAGTCCCGGGCCCTGAAAGAATTATTGCCCCGGGCGACCCCTCGAGCGCTGTCCGTAACCCCCTGAGATCGCCGGCGGTCCACAGATAAGGCGAGGGTCTCGGCCGGAACATGATCGCGGCAGCCACGGCAACGGCGATGATCACGAACGCCAGGGCGACGGCGGGGACGGAAAAGCTTCGCAGGACAGACCAGTGTCTCCGCGGTTCTTCCGCTGTCTTCGCGATCCGGGCCCGGACCCTGGCCTCGAAATTTCCCTTCCTGAAGGCCGCCAGGGCCCTGTCCTGGTCTTTCTGGATGAGCGTCCGCAGCTCGTCTTCCCTTGCCTCTTTGAGATCATCTTCCATGGCCTGCCCCGTTCATGAAATTCGTGACCGTCTTGCGAGCCCGGTTCAGCCGGGACATGACAGTCCCCGCTTTGACGCCCACCGTCCGGGCCAGATCGTCGTAGTTCATGTGACCATATTCCCGGAGGACAAAGATCTCCCGTTGTTTCTTCGGCAGTCGCTCGACGGCGTCTTTCAGGACCGCCAGGCGCTCATTCACTTCGGTCCCCGCCTCGACCGTGCCGCTTTCAACCACCTGCGGCCCGGTCGAGAAGCGGTCAAAAAGCCGAGCGATGCGCGTCCTTTTCTTATGGTCGAGACAGGTATTTCGCGCGATCCGAAAAAGCCATTCCTTGATGGCATAGGGATTATGAACCGTCTTGATATTCCTGTAAGCCTTGAGATAAACGTCCTGAGCGAGGTCTTCGGCGTCCGAAGCATTTCGAGAGAAGCCGAGGCAGATCTTGAAAACATCTTCCCGAAGGGTCATCAGTTCCTCGAACAGCCGCGCCTCGTTCTCCGACAGCACCTGAGATTCTCGTTTCATATGTAAAGACGACCCAGGCCCTAAGTTATTCCATTTTGAGATCCGGATTCATTCCGAAGCGGCCCGGATCATGCGGGAACAGGAGGAATGAATACCACGTCGTTTCCCGCCGGCTATTTCTTTTCCCCCAGCCGCTTCACTTCCGCTTGCCGGTCGAGATAGCTCTGGCCCTCGGTGATCCAGGCCTCGGCGGGCTCGCCCTTCAGGTAATGCCCGAACCAGGCCAGGATGCGGCGCTGGTAGTCGATCTGGTTCTTCTTCTGGCGCAGGCCGTGATCTTCGCCCATGTAGGCGACCATGACGACATTTCTCCCGGCCCGGCGGGCGATGTTGTAGAGCTCGACGCTCTGGTGCCAGCCGACGATCCCGTCCACATCGCCGGCTTCGAGGAGGAGCGGGACGGTCATCGAGTGAGCGCCAAAAACCGCGGAGTTGTCGACATAAGCCTGGAAATCCTCGTAGAGGGGGACGACCATGCGCTCCTGGCCCGTCTCGATGTGATCGGTCTCGGCGATGCCCTGGCCCCAGTGGTGGTCGCCATAGTAGCTGACCAGGTCCGTGATCGGCGCTCCGGCCACGGCCGCCGCGAAAACGCCGTCGGTGTGCGTGGCCAGGAACGAGGCGTCGAACCCGCCCATCGAATGCCCGACGACGCCGACACGCGCCGGATCGACGAGTCCCGTCTGGATGACCTGTTTCACTCCGGCCGTCACGCACTCGGCCACCGAAACGCCCGGCTGCCGCGGCGTGAAGACGATATCGGGCTGGAAGACGAAATAGCCCAGGCTGGTGAAGACGGACGTGTTGTAGTACTCGCGGTCGGACGGCGCGACGTAGCGATGGACGTTCTGCGAAAGCAGCTCATAGATGTAAACGATCATCGGGTATTTCTTGCCCGGCTCGAACCCGGCCGGGTAATAGAGCGCGCCCTGCAAGGCCCGCCCCTTGGGGGTCTTGAAATCGACGAGCTCGCTCCGTCCCCACGCGAAGCCGGCCTGAAAGGGGTTGGTCGCCGTGACCTGCCGGGCGCTCTGGAGCTCAGGGCCCCCGACAAAGAGATCCGGTGAATCGTCATAGTCCTGCACGCTGTAAACGTAGGTTTCGGCGCCCTTGGCCTTGGCCAGGGAGCTGACGGCTTTGTCGAGCCAGACGAGGCGCGTCGCGGCGGCGGCGCCGGGCTTGATCCGGGCGAAGCCCGATTTCTTGGTGAGCTCGCCGAAGATATAGACATAAACAGGCTTGGCGAGGTCGTACCATTCGGCCTCGGGGTCGAGCTGGACCAGGCGGTGCCGGACCTTCTCGGCGGCGCCGTCGGTCAGGCGCCGGGCCCCCGACCCATCCGCCGCGACCTCCCAGACGTCGTACTCATCGTAAAGGAGAACGGCGGCGTCGTTCTTCGTCCAACCGGCGACGCCGAAGGGCGGCTTGCGGGGCGCCGTCTGGTCGGACTCCTGATCGATGAACGAGGCCGGGACGCTCTTGGTGATATTGGTGAGCTTGCGAGTCGTCGTGTCGACGGTCCAATAGTAGTCGTCCTGCAGGAGGAGCAGGTATTTGCCCGGAGGGCCCGGCCTGAACGTAATCGTCGTCGATCCCGTCGAGGACCTTCGTCCGCACGCCGGTCTTCAGGTCCTGGAGATAGAGGTCGGCGGCCGGGCGGCCGATCGTCCGGGCCATCGCGTACTTCGACCACTCCGCGACGTAGGCGACCGGCGCCGCGCTTGACCGGCGTCACCTCTTCGTTGACCGGGTCGTTCCCGAGCTGGACGAACGCGCCCGCATCGAGATGCCAGGCCGCCTCCATGTTGCGTTTGCGGAGCTGGGCCGTGTTGTTCTTCTGATACGGCATCACGAGCACGTCTTTCGAGTGCCAGACCTCGACGGTCGACGGCTCCTCGGCGGGTGTCTTGGGCGGACCCGTTTCGCTCTTGGCCGCGGGAGCGGGCTTCTCCTCCCACTTGGCGATGCCGAAGAACAAGGTCCGGCCGTCATCCGACCAGGAGAGCGGGCGGTAAGGGACGGTTCTCAAGCCGGCGGGAAAGCCCTTGTCCGCGGTGGGGTCGTAGGAGCGCTGGCGCTCGCTCCCGCCGATCCCCGTCCAGGCCATGATCAAGTGGGTCGGACCGTCGCGGTGATCATCGGTCTTCGTCCGGAACACGGCCAGGTCCGGAGCGTTCTTCCGCCAGGCGAGGCCGGCGTAGATCGAGGCGGACGAATCGAGCACCCGAAGGACGCCGGTCGCCGCATCGAAGAGCTGGACGCCGTTTCCGGCCTTGCCCTCCGCGCTGATGGCCAGGGCGATCAGATGGCTGAGCTCGGCGTCCTGCCAGGCAAATTGAGAGACGTTGCCGAAAGCTACGTCTCTGCCGGAGGCGAGGTTTCTCACGACGACCTGGGTTCCGGGCTTTTCCTCGTCCGCGTCAGAGGCGGCGGCGCCGCCGCCGCCGCTCCCCTCGCGCGGTCCGGCCGGGGGCGCAGGGGCGTAGTGATCCATGGCCAGGAAGGCGCCGTCGCGGCTGAAGGCGAACGATTCGACGTCATCGACGATCGTCGTCCCGCCCGACCCGAGGTCGAGCAGGCCGAGCTTGTTGTGGACCGGCTTCTTGTCTTTTTTCAGCTTCTCCTGGTCGGCCTCGGACATGCCGATGGAGTAGGCGACCCATTTCGAATCCGAGGAAAACACGGGCTGCCCGCCGAATGCGGCGACTTTGACCGTGCCGTCGGCCAGCTTCAGGATCCGCAGCTCGTTATTGCGGTCGGAGCGGTTGATCCCGTACGCGAGCCAGCGGCCGTCCGGAGAGAGACCGCCGTGGGCGCCGGGCCGGGCCAGGCTCTCCCATTGACCGAAATCGGCCGGAGTCGCCGGCTTCTTGGTCTGAGCGCCGGCCGTGATCGACAGGATCAAGAGGATCCCGAGAATGGCGGCTGAAGTGCGTTTCATTTGGGCACCTTCCTCTCAAGAAAGGAATGGGGCGCAGCCCCTGACGCGAAATGATAGTTCGGGCCATGGATTCGTGTCAATTTGCTTTTCAGCCTGATTGTCCGCTATGCTTGAGGCCAAGGCGGACGTCGATATGGGACCTGAAAAGAACAACCCGGTCGTGGATTCCCCTCTCCACATTCTCGTCGTGGACGACGAGCTCAACATCCGGAAAACGCTGACGGTGTGTCTCGAGACGGAAGGCCACAAAGTCACCGCCGTCAGCAACTTTCAAGACGCCATGGCCGAGGCCTCGCGCAGGTCCTTCGATCTCGCCTTCGTCGACCTCAGGTTGGGCATGGATGACGGCCTCGACCTCATCCCGGCCCTTCTGGCCGCCACGCCCTGGCTCAAGATCATCGTCATCACCGCCTATGCGTCCATCGATACGGCCGTCGAAGCCATCCGGCGAGGGGCCGCCGACTACATTCCCAAGCCGTTCACGCCGGCCCAGATCAACCTGGCGGTCCGGAAGGTGTTCGAGGTCCGTTCCCTGGAGCGGAAGGTCGCGGCGCTCCAAGAGGACCTTGGGCGCCAGCGTCCCGAGATCGACTTCTCGAGCTCGAGCCCCCGGATGCAGAGGGCCGTGAACATGGCCCGCCAGGCCGCCGCCTCCGAAGCCACGATCCTTCTCAGCGGCGAGAGCGGAACAGGCAAAACCGTCCTGGCCCGGGCCATCCATTCCTGGAGCAGCCGGGCGGACAAGTCGTTCAGCCTCATCTCTTGCCCTTCCTTCCCTCCCGAGCTGCTGGAAAGCGAGCTCTTCGGGCATGTGAAGGGAGCCTTCACGGGGGCCTTCCGCGACAACCCCGGCCGCATCGCGGCGACCGACGGCGGGACGTTATTTCTGGATGAGATCGGCGACCTGCCGCTCCCCCTCCAGCCGAAGCTCCTGCGTTTTGTCCAGGAAAGGGAATTCGAGCGCATCGGCGACACCGTCACGCGAAAAGCGGACGTGCGGCTGATCGCGGCCACGAATACGAACCTGGCGGAGGCGGTCAAGGAAGGCCGGTTCCGGGAAGACCTCTATTTCCGCCTCAGCGTGATCCCGATCGAGATCCCTCCCCTCCGTGAGAGACCGGACGATGTCCCCATCCTGGCGGAACGCCTCTTGGCCTTCCACGCCCGGAACAACCACCGCTCGTTCCTGGGATTCAAAGATGATGCGCTTCGGACGCTGACCGCCTACTCTTGGCCGGGGAACCTCAGGGAATTGAGCAATGCCATCGAACGCGCGGCCATCCTCTGCCCGGCCGACCGCATCGGCCTCGAATGTCTTCCGGCGAATCTCTCTCCGGGAGGCGCCGAGGTCAAGATCGGCGATCCTGTGAGCCTCGACAAGGTCGAGGAAGCTCATATCCGGCGAGTTCTGGCGGACTCCAAATCCCTTCGCGAAGCGGCTGATATCCTCAGAATCGACCAAGCCACTCTCTGGCGACGCCGAAAACAGTACGGTCTCTGATAGTTGCATTTTTCAATGGGCTTATCCGGAGATGTCTTGATGAATGCAAACTCCCCATCCATGATGGTTCAACTATAATATTCATTATCAATCAGTTAATAACACGATGATCCTGGCATGAGTCTTGCTTTATTGGGAGCCTGAGGAAACCATTATGCTTGGACTTCGCCAAAAAATCTCCCTGGGATTCAGCGCGCTCCTGGTCATCATCATCGTCATCGGTACCCAGAGTATTCTCCATCTGTCCAAGCTGGGCGCTTCGATCGACGTCATCCTGCGCGAAAATTACCGGAGCGTCATCGCCTGCCAGCAGATGAAGGAAGCGCTGGAGCGCATCGACAGCGGGGTTCTTTTCGTTCTTCTCGGCCATGCCCGGGAGGGGGACGAGCTCGTCCGCAACAATCAGGCCGCCTTCGAAAAGGCCCTCCAAGTCGAGCTCAGCAACATCACCCTCCCGCCCGAGGGAGAAAAAGCCGCCCGGCTGCGGGACCTTTTCGGACGCTATGAAACCCTTTTGAAAGACGTCGTCGATCCGGCCCAATCCCCGGATCTCCGGAGCCGGACCTATTTCATGAACCTCCTGCCCCTGTTCGGGCAGATCAAGAACCAGGCCGACGAGATCCTGCAGCTGAACCAGCAGAACATGAGCGACGCCAATGACCGCGCTCGCCGGAGCGCCGCATCCGCCAGAAGGCAGATGTATGTTTTTCTGTCCGTCGGCACGGCTCTGGCCGTCGTCTTCATCTTTTTCACCGGAAGATGGATCCTCCGGCCGATCCACCGCCTCATCCGGTCGGCGGACGAGATCCGGCGCGGCAACCTGGATCTCGTCGTGGCCGCCGATTCCCGGGACGAGATCGGGCACCTCTCGAAAGCGTTCAACGCCATGGCCGCAAGCCTGCGGGAGTTCCGGAGGACGGACCAGGCCAAGCTCCTCCGCATCCAAAGGGCCACGCAGCAGGCCTTCGACAGCCTTCCCGATGCGATCGCCGTCATCGACGCGGAGGGGCGGGTCGAGGTGGCCACGGAATCTGCGAGGACCGTCTTCGGGCTGAGACCCGGGGTGGCCGTCGAGGACCTGACGTTCGCGTGGATGGCCGATCTCTGGCGGGACGCGCGTCAGGACGGCCGCAACGCATTTCTCGAAGGCCAGAGGTCCATCCAGCAATTCGTCGGGGGCGAAGAACGTTACTATCGCCCCGAAGCGGTGCCGATCCTGGATAGCGAACGCCTGACGACCGGCGTGATCCTTGTCCTCAAGGATGTCACCCAGCTCCGGCAGCAGGACGAGATCAAGAGGGGCGTCGTCCGGACCGTGTCGCATCAATTGAACACCCCGCTCACGTCGGTGCGCATGGCCATCCATCTGCTTCTCGGCGAGAAGGTCGGCGCCCTGAACGAGAAACAGGCGGAGCTTCTGATGTCGGCCCGCGAGGACAGCGACCGCCTTCACGATATCCTCAACAGCCTGCTCGATCTCAGCCGCTTCGAATCGGGCAGGGCCCTGATGGAATTCCAGTCCCTCACCCCGCGGTCGATCGTCATGGATGCCGTTGAGTCCGTCCGCCGGACCGCCCAGGATCGCGGGGTGGCTCTCGAGGCCGACGTCCCGAGCGATCTTCCCGAGGTCTGGGCCGACACGACCCGGATCGGCCACGTCTTCAGCAACCTCCTCTCGAACGCGCTCAGGCATACCTCTCCCGGCGGCCGGATCGCGCTCGCCGCCGAGGCCGATGATGCCGCAGTCCGTTTTCATGTCTCCGACTCGGGCGAGGGCATCCCGGAGGAGTTCCTGGCCAGGGTCTTCGAGCCCTTCTTCCGGGTCCCCGGCCGCCTGAACGAGAACGGGGCGGGGCTCGGGTTGGCCATCGTCAAGGAGATCGTCGAGGCCCACGGCGGGACCGTCGGCGTGGAAAGCAGCGAGGGCAACGGATCGACCTTCACGTTCACTCTGAGAAGGGCTGACCGGTTCCCGAAAGAAGAGGCCGCCTGATGATCGACGCGCTCTTTGTTCTGCTGACGGTTCTATTCTTCGGCCTGTGCGCGCTCTACGCCAGGGCCTGCGAAAGGCTTTGACCATGACCGACATCCTGGGACTGATCGTCGGGATTCTGCTCCTCGGCTATCTTCTGCTGAGTGTCCTGCGGCCCGAGAAGTTCTGACGAGGTGACGACGATGGACCTTTACGGCTGGCTTCAACTGGCCCTCTTCCTCGGCCTCCTCGTAGTGGTCACGAAGCCCCTGGGTCTCTACCTCATCCGGGTCCTCGAGCCCGAGGGCAGGACTTGGCTCGACCGCCCGGTCAAGCCCGTCGAGCGCCTCCTCTACCGGATCCTCGGCGTCGACCCGAAGACGGAGCAGGACTGGAGGCAATACACCCGGTCCCTCATCGTCTTCAGCCTGGCCGGGCTGCTGTTCACGTACGCCGTGCTCCGGCTCCAGCATCTTCTCCCGTTGAATCCCCAGAAATTCGGACCCGTCGGGCCCGACCTCGCCTTCAACACCGCGGCCAGCTTCACCACCAACACGAACTGGCAGAATTACGCGGGGGAATCCACACTGTCCTACTTTTCGCAGATGGTCGGGCTCGTTTTCCATAACTTTGTCTCGGCGGCGGCCGGCATCGCGGCGGCCGCGGCTCTGGTGCGGGGGATCGCCCGGCATTCGGCCAGGACGATCGGGAATTTCTGGGTCGACGTCGTCCGCATCAACCTCTATCTCCTGCTTCCCTTCTCGATCGTCTTCTCGCTCTTCCTGACGTCGCAGGGGGTGATCCAGAACTTCAAGCCTTCCGTCAGGGCCACGACGGTCGAGAGCGCGGCCCGGACAGGCCATCGCCCAGGGCCCGGCGGCTTCCCAGGTGGCCATCAAGATGCTCGGAACGAACGGCGGCGGTTTCTTCAACGCCAACGCCGCCCATCCCTACGAGAACCCGACGCCCCTCTCGAACTTCCTCCAGATGCTCTCCATCCTCCTCATCCCGAGCGGACTCACCTATTACCTCGGACGCAAGGTCAAGAACCAGAAGCACGGCTGGGCCCTCTGGAGCGCCATGGCCGTCATCTTCGTGGCCGCGGTGCTTGTCTGCTGGCGGTCCGAGAGCGCGGGCAATCCCCGCCTGCAGGCGCTCGGCGTCGACCCGGCCGGCGGCAACATGGAAGGCAAGGAGGTCCGCTTCGGCGTTTTCGACTCGAGCCTGTTCGCCACCGTCACGACCGCCGCCTCGTGCGGAGCGGTCAACGCCATGCACGACTCGTTCACGCCGCTCGGCGGCTTGGTCCCGCTCGTCAACATCCAGCTGGGCGAGGTCGTCTTCGGCGGGGTCGGTTCGGGCCTGTACGGGATGCTCGTCTTTGTCATCCTGGCCGTCTTCCTCACCGGCTTGATGGTCGGACGGACGCCCGAGTATCTGGGCAAGAAGATCGAATCCTATGACGTGAAGGTCTCCGTCCTGGCCTTGCTCGTCCTGATCTTCTCGATCCTCGGGTTCTCCGCCTGGGCCGCGACCAGCCGGTTGGGCCTGGCCGGGCTCGCCAACTCCGGCCCGCACGGCTTGAGCGAGATCCTCTACGCTTTTTCCTCCGGCACGGGCAACAACGGCAGCGGCTTCGCGGGCCTTGACGGCAACACGCCCTTTTATAACATCACCCTGGCTCTGGCCATGCTCTTCGGCCGGTTCATCATGATGGTTCCTGTCCTCGCATTGGCCGGGAACATGGCCCGGAAAAAGCTCGTCCCGCCGAGCGAAGCGAGCTTCCCCGCGAGCGGCCCGACGTTCGTCATCATCCTCATCGGGACCGTCCTCATTGTCGGCGCCCTGACCTTTCTGCCGGCCCTGGCCCTCGGTCCCATCGTCGAGCATCTCCTGATGACCGGATCCGGGGTCCTGTATTAAGGGAGGATGACGTGGCCGCAACGACCCGCAGGCTCTTTGACCCGGACATGATCGGCCGGGCGGCGCTCGATGCCGTCAAGAAGCTGAATCCGGCTCACTTGCTGAAGAATCCGGTCATCTTCGTCACCGAGATCGGCGCCCTGCTGACCACCCTGGGTCTGGTCATGCGGTCGAAGAGCGAGGCGGCGGGCTTCGTGCTCCAGGTCTCGGTCTGGCTGTGGTTCACGGTCCTCTTCGCCAATTTCGCCGAAGCGATGGCCGAAGGCCGGGGAAAGGCCCAGGCCGACGAGCTCCGCAAGACCCGAGCCTCTACAACGGCCCGCCTCCTTCGGCCTGATGGATCGATCGAGTCCCTCCCCTCCGAGCGCCTGCGCAAGGGCGACCTGGTCATCATCTCCGCCCATGAGATCGTCCCGGCCGACGGGGAGATCATCGAGGGCGCGGCCATGGTGGACGAATCCGCCATTACCGGCGAATCCGCCCCGGTCATCCGCGAGGCGGGCGGCGACCGGAGCGCGGTCACCGGAGGGACGCGCGTCCTGTCCGACACCATCAAGGTCCGCGTTACGGCCGACCCGGGGACGAGCTTCCTCGACCGGATGATCGGCCTCGTCGAGGGAGCGCAGCGGCAGAAGACGCCGAACGAGATCGCGCTGACCATTCTTCTTTCGGCCCTGACCATCATCTTCCTCGTGGTCATCATGTCCCTGAAGCCGTTCGGCCGGTACTCCGGCGTCGAATTGACGACGACCGTGCTCATCGCCCTCCTTGTTTGCCTGATCCCGACGACGATCGGCGGCCTGCTGAACGCCATCGGGATCGCCGGCATCGACCGCATGGTCCAGAAGAACGTTCTGGCCATGAGCGGGCGCGCCGTCGAAGCCGCAGGCGACGTCGATGTGCTGCTCCTCGACAAGACCGGAACGATCACCCTGGGCGACCGCCAGGCCGCCGCGTTTCTCCCGGCTCCGGGTGTCACGGTCGAGGAGATGGCCGGCGCGGCCCAGCTCGCGTCCCTGGCCGATGAAACGCCCGAAGGGCGGAGCATCGTCGTCCTGGCGAAGAAATACGGATTGCGCGGCCGCGCCATCGCCGATTTGCCCGGAGCGACGTTTATCGCCTTCTCCGCCCAGACCCGCATGAGCGGCGTCGACTTCGAGGCGCACCGCATCAGGAAAGGGGCCCCGGACGCGATCCGGGAATTTACGGGCCAAGGCGTCCCCCTCGAGGTCGGCGACTCGGTCAATCATATCGCGCTCCAGGGAGGGACGCCCCTTCTTGTCGCCGACGGAAGCAAGGTCCTGGGCGTCGTCCATCTCAAGGATATCGTCAAGGGCGGCCTGAAAGACCGGTTCGAGCGGTTTCGGGCCATGGGGATCAAAACGGTCATGATCACCGGCGACAATCCCCTCACCGCGGCGGCCATCGCCCGGGAGGCCGGGGTGGACGATTTCGTCGCCGAGGCCAAGCCCGAGGACAAGCTGACGCTCATCCGAAAGGAGCAGGCCGCCGGTCACCTCGTGGCCATGACCGGCGACGGCACGAACGACGCCCCCGCGCTGGCCCAGGCCGACGTCGGCGTGGCCATGAATACGGGGACGCAGGCGGCCAAGGAGGCGGGCAATATGGTCGACCTCGATTCCAACCCGACCAAGCTGATCGAGGTCGTCGAGATCGGAAAGCAGATGCTCATCACCCGGGGCGCGCTGACGACCTTCAGCGTCGCCAACGACGTCGCCAAGTACTTCGCTATCATCCCGGCCATGCTGGTCGGCGTCTTCCCCGTCATCGCGCCCCTCAACATCATGGGGCTCCGTTCGCCGTCGAGCGCCATCCTGAGCGCGGTCATCTTCAACGCCCTGATCATCGTCGCCCTGATCCCCCTGGCCCTGCGCGGCGTGCGTTTCAGGCCCCTCGGGGCGGCGGCCCTGCTGCGGCGCAATCTCATGATCTACGGATTGGGAGGGCTCGTGGCCCCTTTCCCCGGGATCAAGCTCATCGATATGATTGTCAATGCCCTGCATCTTGTTTAACATGAGGAAGGACGCACGGAAATGAAAGACTGGCTGGCCGAACTCAGGAGGTCGTTCCTGGCCGTGGCCGTCCTGGCCGTCATCCTGTGCGGCCTCTACCCGCTCGTGACCTGGGTCCTCGCTCAAGGCATCTTTCCCGGCCGGGCCAACGGCTCGCTCATCGTGCGGGACGAAGTCGTCGCCGGGTCGAGCCTGATCGGCCAGGAGTTTGCGTCCCCGAAGTATTTTCACCCGCGCCCTTCGGCGGCCGGGAAGGGATACGACGGCGGCCGGTCCGGGGGGACGAACCTCGGGCCCTTATCGAAGGACCTCGTGGAGACTGTCCTCAGGCGGACAACCGAGTACCGGAAGGAAAATGGGCTCGCCGACGCGACTCCGGTGCCGGTCGACGCCGTCACGGCCTCGGGGAGCGGGCTCGACCCCCATATCTCTCCGGAAAACGCCCGGCTCCAGGCCTCCCGCGTGTCGAGAGCCCGGGGCCTCGCGGAGGACGTGGTCCTGGCCCGGATCAAGGCCTGCACCGAAGGCCGCACGCTGGGCATCCTGGGCGAGCCGCGGGTGAACGTCATGCGTTTGAACCTGGCCCTCGACGGAGTCTCCGATGCCGGAAGATAGGGCCGACGCGTTCTTGCGGATGATCCGCCGGGCCCAGCGGGGGCGCCTGAAGATCTTCCTCGGCTACTCGGCCGGCGTCGGCAAGACCTATCAGATGCTCCAGGAAGGCCACCGGCTCAAGAGCGAGGGCATCGACGTCGTCATCGGCCTCCTCGAAACGCACGGCCGGGCGGACATCGCCCGGCTGGCCGAAGGCCTCGAGGTCGTTCCCCGCCGCGTCCAGGAGTATCACGGCATCGCCATCGAGGAGATGAACGCGGAAGCGGTCATCGCCCGCAAGCCCCAGCTGGCCCTGATCGACGAGCTGGCTCATACGAATGTCCCGGGCAGCCGGAACGCCAAGCGGTACGAGGACGTCCTGGATATCCTGGCCGCGGGGATCCACGTCATCAGCACGCTCAACGTCCAGCACCTGGAAAGCCTCTACAACATCGTGGAGACGGCCGTCGGGGTCAAAGTCCGCGAACGTCTCCCGGATTCCATCCTGGCCGAGGCGGATGAGATCGTCGATGTCGACCTCGCGACCGACGACCTCCGGAAGCGCCTCGAGGAAGGGAAGATCTACCCGGCCGAGCGGATCGAAGCCGCGCGGGCCAACTTTTTCATAAGGTCCAACCTGGAAAAGCTGCGCGAGCTGACGCTTCGCGAGCTCGCCGCGCAGATCGACCTGCGCCGGCGCGAGGCCCAGGGGGCGGAGGGCGGCGCGGCCTCGGACCAGGTCATGGTCTGTCTGAGCTCGCACGGGCCGAACAGCGAGAGGCTGCTGCGCTACGGCTCCCGTCTGGCCGGAAAATTCAACCGAAACTGGTACGCCGTCTACGTCCAGACGCCGTCCGAGGAGGCCACGGTCATCGACGCTCAGGTCCAGCGCCATCTCTCGGACACGCTGACGCTGGCCAAACAGCTCGGGGCCATGGTCTTCACCTACAAGGGCGAGGACATCGCCGACACCATCCTCCGGTTCGCGGCGGAATACAGGGTCGGACACATCGTCGTGGGCAAGGCCTCCACGAGGCCTCTCTGGAAGCGGCTGGGCCGGAACAAAACGATCGTCGAGGACCTGATCAGGAACGCCCGTAACGCCACGGTCATCGTCCTGGATACGTGCCAGGCCCTGCCGGGATCCGTCCGTTCTCAACCCGAGATCCCGGAAGAAGCTTCCCCCGTCGGGCCGGCTGAGGGACCAAGTCTCCAGCCGGTCGACCGCCCTCGCCTGAGCCTCCTGTCGTCTCCCCGGCACATCGTGATCTGGGAGACGGCCGTCGAAAAGGAGACCGTTCTCAGGACCCTGGCCGCGACGGTCGCGAGGGAAGCCGGAAGCGAGTCCGCGGAGAGTGTTTTCGAGGCCATCATGAAACGGGAAGCCCAGGGCTCGACGTTTTTCAACGAGGGCGTGGCCTTCCCCCATGTCCGCGTGGAGGGATTGGCCGCTCCGGCGATCGCCCTGGGGTTGACGAGAGAGGGGGTCATCGACGTGGCGACCGACAAGCCCATCGAGATCGTCTTCCTCATCCTGTCACCGGCCCAAACCCCCGAGACACAGGTCAAGCTTCTGGGCCTGGTCAGCCGGGCTGCCCAGAACAGGTCGCTCATGCAGGCCCTGCGGTCCGTCCGGACGCCGGAAGAGGCCATGCGCGCGATCCGCGAATGGGAGACGTCGGCGTGAGGTCCGGGGATCGAACGGATTTCCGACTGGAGGCAACATGACACTCAAAAAGAAATTGAGCCTGGGCCTGGGGTTCCTCTTCCTGATCATCTTTGTCCTGGCGTTCGTCTGTTCCTATTATATCGGCGAGCTCTCGCGGGACGCCGGGAACATCCTGAAGGACAACTATAAGTCCCTCGTCTTCTCCAGGAACATGATCGCGGCGCTCGAGGACACTCGGACGGCTGTCACCAGCATCGTCTTCAATCCGGCCGATGACCAGAAGACGTCCGACTACTTCATGAAGCTCTTCGAGGCCGGCCGGACTGAATTCGAGAACAGCCTCAAGTCCGAAAACGGCAACATCACCGAGATCCACGAAAGCGAATACGTGGCCACGGTCAACCAGGTCTATGTCTTGTACGCCAACCTCGGCCTCCGGCTGATCAAGGGAGAGGGCGGCCGGGCCCTTTATTTCAACGAATACCAGCCGGCCTTCGAAAAGCTCTCCCAGGCCATCAATGCCATCAACGATCTTAACATGCAGGCGGTCGAGCGGAAGAGCCGGATGGCCAAGGATGATTCCGTCAGGATCATCCGCCTCATGGCCCTGATCGGGGTCTTTGGCCTCATCCTGGCGTTCGGCTATTTCTGGTACTTCCCCTTCTACATCTCCAACACGATCGCCTATCTCGCGGAAAGAATGAAAACGCTCCTCGAAAAATCCGGCATCGTCCTCGACATCAAGACGAACGACGAGGCCTTCGTCATTCTGCAGGGGATCAACCTGTTGGAGAGCAGACTCGGGCTGAAGGACAAGGGGGAAGCGCAAGAGCGATGATCTCCGCTCTGGGCGGCAAAGGATGGAGTTGAAAAACCGCTCCGTTTCCGCTAATTTGGAAATAGAGGGAATGGGAGGTCATATGAAAAAAGCTGCGTTCTTGATTCTCTTGGGTGTCATTTCGGTTCTTCTCGCCGACTGCATTGTCACCTATCCGACGTTCGGTCCTCCCGAGATGAGGGCGGAAGTCATTGTCGGAGGCCCCAGACCCGGATACGTTTGGATAGGTGGGCACTGGGGATGGTCGGGCGGCAACTATGTCTGGACCAAGGGGTACTGGGCCAAGGCCAAGCATGGGCGGACCTGGGAGCCCGGACGCTGGGAACAGAGGGGCCGGAAGTGGGCCTGGCGGGACGGCCGCTGGCGATAGCTATTTCTTGTCCGGTAGGGCAGCGGCCCGATCGACGGCGGCGGCCAGGTCCCTGAGGGTCAGGGGTTTCATGACGACCTCGCTCACGCCTGCCTCCCGGAGGGAATCCTCGTCGACCGACTTGCTGTAGCCCGTGGTCAGGATGATCGGAAGGTCGGGGCTGATCCTCCGCAGCTTAGCGGCCAGCTCGAGGCCGCTCATTTGGGGCATGGTCTGATCGACGACGGCCAGGTCGAAATTCTGGGGCCCGGTGCGGAAAAGCGCCAGCGCCCCGGCGGCGTTCCTGACCGCTGTCGGCTTATGACCAAATGATTCCAGGGCCCGCCGCATGGTATCGAGGACCATATCTTCGTCGTCGACGAGGAGAATGCGCCGGCTCTGGACGGCAGGGCCCCTGTCCCGAGCCCGGCGATCGCCCGCCGGCGCGACCTCGTCCGCCGTCGGGAGATAAACGCTCACGTCGGTCCCGCGGCCCACGCCGCTCTCGACGGTGATGGCCCCCCCATGGCTTTTGACGATCCCGTGGACGACCGAAAGCCCGATCCCCGTTCCCTTGCCCGCCTCCTTGGTCGTGAAAAAAGGATCGAAGATCCGATCGAGATTCTGGGGCGGTATGCCGCAGCCCGTATCTTTGACCGTCAGCCTCACGTAGGGCCCCGGGGGGACGTCGAGGAGAAAGTCTTTCGCGTCAAGATCGACGCTGGCGAGCGAAACCTCCAGGACCCCGCCCCGCTCGGCCATGGCGTCGACGGCGTTCGCGCACAGGTTGGTGACCAGCTCGTGGATCTCCGTCGGGTCTCCGCTCACTGTATCCTTAGGTTTATCCGCAACATAGCGCATCTCGATCGAGGCCGGCAAGGACGGCTTGATGAGCGTCAAGGCTTCGTCGACGACGGGTTGGATGCGGATGGCCCGGAGGTTCTGCTTCGTTTGGCGGGTGAACGACAGGATCTTCTTGACCAGGTCCCTCTGGCGGTAGGCCGCCTGGAGGATATTCTTCAGCATCGCGTGGTTCGGGGTGCCCGGTTCCGTCTCGCCGAGGAGCAGCTCGGCATTGACGACGATGGGCAGGAGGATGTTGTTCAGGTCGTGGGCGACGCCGCCAGCCAGCCGTCCGAGGGCCTCGGTGCGTTCCATCTGGCGAATCGTCTGCTCGAGCTTCATGGCGTGCGTGACATCGCGGAAGAAGACGATATAGCTCGAGATGGCCCCGGTTTGGCTCCTCAGGGGGACCACGGAGACATCCAGATCGATGGGCTTCCCGTCTTTCCGGATCCTGCCGACGTGGCCTTTCCAAATCCCCTCATTCGCGAGGACTCTCCTGACGTCTGCGACGGTCTCCGCTCCGAATCGTTCCTGGCCGGTTCCGACAAGCTCGCTGTCCGCGTACCCCGTGATCTTTTGGCAGGCCGGATTGGCGTAGATGATCTCTCCGGCCGGGTTCAGGATCATGACGCCGTCGACGGCCTGGGAAACCACGGCCGCCAACCGCGTCAGCTCCTCCTGCGTCCGCTTTTGCTCGGTCATGTCGGCGATGACGCCGGACAGGGCGCGGATGCCTTGGATCGACATGGGCGCAAGGGACAGACGGGCCTGGAGGCGTCCGCCGGACGCCTTGAGGAATTCCACATCCGCGCGAGCGGTTTCTTTTTCGGCCTTGGCCACGAGCCGCTCCAGGTCTTCCAGAGCTGACGGCGCCGCCCGGCTGAAGAGGTTGTCCCCAAGGAGCTCCTCCAGGGAGACGTCCAGCATGGCCGCGAATTGCCTGTTGGCATAGATAATGAAACCGTCGGGGCGGATGGTCACGGTCCCTTCGCCCATATTTTCGACGATCATCCGATAGGGGCGATCGGCGTCCTTCAGGGTATAGACCTGGTCGCCGAGCGGCCCCTTGATGACCAGGGCATCGACTTCGCCCATGCGAATGGCGTTCAGGCTCTCTTCGGCCTCCTCCAGGCGCCGCCTGAGCGCGGCGGTCTCGCGACGAGGACTGTCCAGGTCGAGGGCCTGATCCGTCACCGGCCGTCCCGCTTTCGATCCAGCCATGGCTCAATCCTCCGGGCTAACGCCTGTCTCTCAGAGGTCCTTCTTTTTGGGCAAGAGATCCAACCCGACCAGAATCTTCTCGGTCTGCGAGAGGTCGCCGATGAAGGTCCGGAGCGGCAGTGGCAGCTTCCGGATCAGCGTCGGGGCCACGACGAGCTGCTCCTTCGCGGCCAGCTCGGGTTGCTGGTAGATATCGATGATCTTCAGCCGGTAGCGTCCCTTGAGATGCTTCTCGCAAATGCGCTTGATGTTCTCGATGGCCATGACGGACCGCGGCGTCGTGCCGGTCACGTAAAGCCTCAGGAGGTACGTCCTGGCGTCATCCGAGCTCAGGGCTTTTTCGAAGGCCCCGGACCTGTTCCCGGGATTGCTTCTCTTGGCTTGGCGCGGCGCTTTTCCTGTCACGATGTTCCCCCGCTTCCGTTGACCCCTTGGATGGGCCATAGAAGCCGTCATTGGCAGATCCTGATGTCGAGTCCCACCAGGACGCGCTCGGTATTGGAAAGATCCCCGATGATCTTCTTGATCGGCGTCGGCAGCTTCCGCACCAGCGTCGGGATGGCGAAGATCTGGTCTCCCCGGGCCAACTGCGGGTTCTCGACGAGATCGACGACCTCGATGCGATACTGTCCCGCCAGGTGCTCTTCGCAGATTTTCTTGAGGTTGGCGAACGCCACAAGCGATTTCGGCGTCTGCCCGGCGACGTACAGCCTGAGCTCCCACCGCTTCGCACGTTTCTTCTGGGTCGGCATCGTTCAGACCCTCCTTCTCGGCTCGCGCTTCCCGTCTGCGGGCTTCTCCGCGCTTTCTCCGTCCGCCTTCCGGCTCTTGGCCATGATCTCCCGATCTTCGTCTTGAACCCGAAGACCGTTCTTGGCGTAAGCAAGCTTCTGCCGGAGGTCGGTTTCGTCTCTCTCCACCTCGCCGCGGAGCCTGGCGATCTGGGCCTCGGCCTCGACGCGTTTTCGCTTGACGTCGGCTTCAAGCCGCTTGATCTCCCGCTGCTGCAAGCGTATCAGGTTCCTGTCTTCCGCTTCGCGAGAAGCCCGGGCTGAGCCGGTGAGGACGCCGGACGGCCCGAGGTAGACGTCGAGGAGGTCGATGCCCTTCGAGGACAGCACGAACTCGCGGATCTGGTTCGAATGGGCCATGCCCCGTGATTTCAGGATATAGATGCCGCGGTTGCGCTCGCCGCCGATCTCGATATCCCTCAAAAAGATCCAAGTATCGGCCAGGGACGAGATGGAGACGGTTGTGGACTCGAGGTTCTCTCCCCCGGGCGTCAGGCTCGTGAACAGGCCCGTGGCGCCCCTGTTCTTCAGGAACGTGGAGAAGCGCATCAGCATGAGACGGACATCTCGCGTTGTCGCCACGGTCGTGAAGTTCGAGAGCGGATCCATCACCACGACCTTGGGGTCGAGGTCTTCGATTTGGCGCTGCATTGTGACGAGATGGGTCTCCAGTCCGTAGACGGTCGGGCGCGGCGCGTAGAACTTGAGCAGGCCTTTCTTGATGCAACGGTCAAGGTCGATGCCGATGGACTTCATATTCCGCATGACCTGGCCGGGGGATTCCTCGAACGTCAGGAAGACCGCGCGCTCTCCTCTGGCGCAGGCCGCTTCGACGAATTTGGCCGCGATGCTCGTTTTCCCCGTGCCGGCCGTCCCGGAGACGAGGATCATGCTGCCGCGATAGTAGCCCTTCCCGCCCAGCATGGCGTCGAGCCGCGGGATGCCCGTTGAAACACGCTCCCGGCTCGCCGGGCGCTCGGAGTAGGCCAGGGAGGTGACGGGCAGGACCGAGATGCCGGTATCGGTGATGAGGAAGGGATACTCGTTCGTGCCATGGGACGAGCCCCGGTATTTCAGCACTCGCAGACGGCGCGTCGGGACCTGGTCTTCCATCCTGTGGTCGAGAAGGATGACGCAGTCGGAGACGTATTCCTCGAGTCCCTCCCGGGTGAGGTGGCCGTTGCCGGCCTCCGCGGTGATGACGCTGGTCATCCCCTTTTCCTTGAGCCAGCCGAACAGGCGGCGCAGCTCCGCCCGGAGGATGCCGGCATTGGGCAAGCCGGCGAAAAGCGATTCGAGGGTGTCGAGGACGACGCGCTTGGCCCCGACCGATTCGATGGCGTGGTTGAGCCGGATGAACAGGCCCTCGAGGTCGTATTCGCCCGTTTCCTCGATCTCGTGGCGCTCAATCCTGACGTGGTCGATGACCAGCTTCTTCGTCGCCGCGAGCTTGTTCAGGTCGTAGCCGAGGGACTTGACGTTGGCCGCCAGCTCCTCCCCCGTCTCCTCGAAGGCCATGATGACGGCCGGCTCGTTGTATTCGGCGGCGCCCTTGACGGCGAATTCGATGCCCATGAGCGTCTTCCCCGTTCCAGGGGTGCCGACGATGAGGGTCGTCCGGCCGCGCGGGAATCCGCCGTCCGTCACTGCGTCGAGGCCTCGGATGCCTGTTGCGGCCTTTTCGAGGCCGGGGCCGAGAGCGCCTGCATTGGGTTTCTTCTTCGCCATCGTCTTTCTCCTTCCCTCAGCGCCCATTGCGGCCGAGAAGAAAAGGGCCCCGTAAATGACGAGCTGGAGCCGGATACGGTAGGCCAACTATATTCCGGGCCTTGGACAGAGTCAAGGACGGGGGGCCGTCTCAAAACGAGGGCGTGCCCCTGTTGCCATGCGCCAGAGAGCTGGGGCATCATACCAGGCCTAGCGTCCGCGCCGGTCCGGGTCCCCTCCATGTAGGGCCTGGCCGTGAGTACACAAAGAATTGATAATAAACATCTTGACAGATGCCCGGACATATGGAATATTCGGAAACTCCGCGGGGCTTCGTGAAAAGGAAGGGCAGATATCGTGACCCTTATCCTCGCGGCCGGCTTCTTTTCTCTCCTCCCTCCCGTATACCTCCTCCGGCTGATGGCTGACGCCAGGAAGCTCGAGAGAAGGCTCGCGGGGCGCCAAACGGCTTACGGCGACCGTGCGCAGGTGACCGAAGGGCTCCCGATCCGGCACGATTAGGGCGCCTGGCCGGAGGAATCCGGCACCCCTCCCCGGCCCCGGCAGACGGTCCTGAGGTCCAAGGTGAGGATCGCCTCTCCGGTTTTTTTCCCGAAACTCGACGGCCTGTCCGACAAAATCTCATGGTGGCTGCGCCCGGTCGCGGGCGGCGTTCCTTGATTTAGCCCGGAGCGAGTGGTATTTTGGATGCCAAGTCCTCGCAGGTGATATGAAAAGCAAAGTCTTGGTTGTGTTCATCCTTGCCTCCCTGGCCGCCTGGCCGGGCAGGCAGGCCTTTGCCCAGGAGAAGGTCCAGGATCTGACCGCCCACGAATATGTCGTCCGGGCCATCACGCTGGCCGTCACGGTCCAGGATTCCAGGGGGCGCTTCGTCAACAACCTGACCGAGAAGGACTTCACGATCTACGAGAACAACAAGAAGAAGCCGATCACCTACTTCCTGCACGATTTCGGGGCCCCGCTCAGCCTGACCGTCCTCCTCGACGTCAGCGGCAGCATGGCCCTCGAAGGCAAGCTCGACGAGTGCAAGGCCGCCCTCCGCACCCTGGCCACCCGGCTGCTTCGGCCCCGCGACGAGATCGCCCTCCTCCTCTTCGCCGACGGGCAGGTCGAGGTGGCCGCCAAGCACGCGACGGACAAGAGCGAGTTCCTGCGGGTCCTCGATAAGACCGAAGCCTACGGTCAGACCGCCCTCAACGACGCCGTGGCCGTGTCGCCGGAGTTCGCGACCAGGGCCAAGAACGAGAAGCGGGCCCTCCTTCTCATCACCGACGGCATCGAGAACGACAGCCAGGCGACCCCGGAACAGGCCCTCGAGATCGCCCGGCGGGTCGATGTCCCCATCTATACGATCGGTTACAAGATCCCCCGCAACGAGCAGCTCGCCGCCCACAAGCGGGCGGCCAGCCTGACTTCGGCCGGGATCGTCGAGACCCTGGACAAGTTCTCCCAGGCCACGGGCGGCAAGGCCTGGTTCCTGAACGAGCCGACGGACCTGACCGAGGTCATCCAGGAGATCAGGAACGAGCAGAGCCACCAGTATATCATCGGCTACACGTCCTACCAGGATACGTCCGACCTCTACCGCTGGATCCGGGTGACGACGCCGAACCCCAGGCACAAGATCCGTACCCGCCAGGGGTACTGAGGCTGTCCGCCGCCTGTTGTCCGGGAACCCTGATATCCTCCCAAGGGGGTATTTTTCCCCCGGACCTTTATTTTTCCGGGGAAAAAGCATAAGATGGTCGCATGCGGGGTCGGGGTCGATCGGCGGCGCTCAGCCGCTCGTCAAGAATCATCAACAGGAGGTTCTCATGAAGAACAGGAAGATTGTGTATCTCACGGGGTTCCTGCTTTTGGCCGCTCTCATCACCGGACCGGCCTGCGCCACGAAGAAGTTCGTCAAGACCGAATCGGCGACGCTCGACCAGAAGATCTCGGGCGTCTCGACCGAGGTCGAGGCCAACCAGAAGCGGATCGCCGAGCACGACGAGAAGCTGGCCACGATCGGCTCGCTCATCTCCAAGCATGACGACCAGTTCAAGGCCGTCGAGGGCGAGATCGGCGAGGTCAAGACCCTCATCAAGGGCAACCTCGTCATGACCGCCACGCTGAAGAATGACGAGGCCAAGTTCGCCTTCAATGACGCCACGCTCACCCCCGCGGCCAAGGGTGTTCTCGACGCCTTCGTCCAGAGGCTCGTCACGGAGAACAAGGGCGTCTACATCGAGATCCAGGGCCACACCGACAACACCGGCGGCGATGAGATCAACATGGCCCTCGGCCAGAAGCGGGCCGAAGCGGTGCTGATGTACCTTTACAAGACCTACAAGATCCCGCTCTACCGCATGTCGGCCATCAGCCTGGGCAGCTCCATGCCCGTCGCCGACAACGGGACGCGCGACGGCCGCAGCCAGAACAGGCGGGTCGAGATCCTCGTCTACGAATAAGAGCGCGAGTCCAGGAATTTCCTCACCGGGGGCAGGGCCTCTAAAGGCCTTGCCTCCGGCCTTTACCTTGCCGTGGCCGAGGCGGCAAGCCCTTCCCTACCCAGAGCGTTGACCCCCACGACCTCATAGGCGTAGACCTCAGAGCTGTCGATCCTCCGGTGGAGGTAGCGGTACGCGGTGCCGCCCGCGGCCTTGGGCGCCTCGGCCACGAGCGCGCGGCCGCCGCCGGCGACGATCCGGTAGATCCGATACTTCTGGACGCTCTGGTTCCGGGAATTGTCCGCCCAGGTCAGGACATTGGCGTATTCCCGCAGGAGCAGGCTGCGGATGACCGACCGGGTCGCCTTGAGGTTGACGACCGGGAAGATGTTGTCCATGACGACGCCGACATCCGCTTCGCTGTGCGCGCCGGTCGAGTCGTAAGCGACGGCCCGAACCGTGTGCGCCCCGTTCGTGAACAGGGTCGTATCGAGGATGAAGGAGAATGGGGGCGCGGTCAGCGTCTGGCTCAGATAGCTGTCGCCGTAGAGCTCGACGCGGGCCAGGCTGCCGTCGTCGCTGGCCGCGACCTCGACCTCGAGGGCTCCGTACACCGTCTGGCCGGCGGCCAGGTTCGTGATGGCGACGATCGGAGGGTTGTCGCCGGCGGTGATGGTCACGCTCATCGGGGTCGTCGTCCCGGAGATGTCCGACAGGGCCATGGCCGTCTGCCCTCCGTCATACCTCGCCGAGCTCGGAAGAGTCGAAGGGCCGAACGTCATCCCCGCCTTGTAGTAGTCCCCCGCATCGGCCGAAGCCGCCCAGGTCTCGATCTCCTCGAGCCCGTCGGCCTCCATGAGCCGGAGGAGCTTGTGGGCCGAGTAGGAATTATCGGACAGGAAGTCCCAGCTCCAGGTATCGAGCCGGGCGTCGACGTGCCAGACGACCAGGCCGTCGGAGCCTGTGAAGAGGCTCGTGTCGTTGCCCGAGCGGGCCCGGTTCTGGACCATGAAGTACTCGTCGAAGATGCGGCCCTCGACGGCTCCGGGCATGAACAGGACCGCGTCGGGGTAGAGCCCCGAGGCCCTCAAGGCGACCGTTTGCGATCCCGTCGATACGACCGTGGGCGTGATCCAGTCCAGCATGAACTTCGAAAAGCAGTTGTGATCGCCGGAGCCGTCCATGATGTCGAGGCCGCCGACGCCGCCCCGCGGGCCGACCGCGTCGTCGTAGTCATAGTAGTCGGGCACCCCGAGGGCATGTCCGGTTTCGTGGATGATCGTGCTCGGCGTGAAGCCGCCGCCGGGGTAATTGTACAGCTCCCACTGCCAGGAGTAATTCGTCAGCCGCTTGCCGTCGAGACGAAAGGTCGAGTCGGAGAACCAGGTGTAATAGCCCCACCAGAACTCGGCCCAGCCGTCGTGCGGGCCGCTCCAGAAGACGCACAGGTAGTCGATCGTGCCGTCGCCGTCGTTGTCGTACTGCGAGAAGTCGCGCCCCTGGGCGTCGTAGTAGCTCAGGGCCTCCTTGATCAGGTTCTCGCGGCCCGCGTCCGTTTCGGCCACCGTGCTCCTGGCGTAGGGGGCCTGGTACCAGCCGAGCACGTCTCCGGTGATCGTCAGCCGGTCATAGGAAGCCCGCCGGTAGAAGTTCCTCAGGCTGTCGAACGGCGGGCCGCCGGCGCCGCTTCCGAAAAGCCGTGATTCGAAAGTCGCCGGGGCGGTCGTCCCCGGGTAGTCGGAAAACGAGATGAGCAGGGTCAGGATCCTGACCGTCCCGGTCGTCGGCATGCCTTTCCAGGCGCCGGGCGGCGCGAGAATGACGGCGGGGGAAGCGGCGCGCGCGGGAACGGCGCCGCGCCCCGTGATCAGGCGGGTCACCTTGTCGCGGAGCCGCGCCCTCATCAACTGGGGGATCTTGTGGTTGCCGAGGGCCCTGGCCCGGGCGGCGCGGGCGGCCATCGTCCCATCGAGCTTGTACCGGGCGATCTGCTCCTTCGTCGGCGGCTCGAGGGCCAGCCCCGGCAGAAGACCGGCGACGAAGAACGCGGCCACAAGCATCGCCGCGAAAAGGGGACGTGAGGTTTGCGCCATCGGACCGCTTTCTCCGCGGCAAATATAGGCCTCGACGGCGATCAAGTCAAACCGGGCGCGCCGGGGCGGATTCAGCGCACGCCGAAGTTGAAGCCCGTCCGCTCCTCGCTCCTGTCCGTGGCCGGCGGCGGCTCCGGGGACAGGGCGGCGATCTCGGCCCTGAGCTCCGGCGTCATCGGGATGTCCGCGGCGGCGAGAAGCGGGGCGAGCTGGGCCGTGTTCCTGGCCCCGACGAGCGGCGCCGTGACGGCGGGATGGGAGCCGACCCAGGCGACGGCCAGCCCGGCCGGATCGAAGCCGCGCTCCCTGGCGAAGGCGGCGAACCGCTCGGCCACGTCGTAGTTCAGGTCGTCCACATAGCGGGTGGCGTAGATCTTGTTGGAGACCAGCCGTCCGGCCTCGGGCCGGCGGCCGGGGCCGTACTTGCCGCTCAGGAGTCCCCCGCCGATCGGGCTGTACGGAAAGACGCCCAGCCCTTCGGACAGGGCCAGGGGCAGGATCTCGACTTCGGCCTGGCGCTTGACCAGATTGTACATCGGCTGGATGCAGGCGAACGGGGCCAGGCCTTCCTTGGCCGAGACGCCCAGCGCCTTGGCGACTTGCCAGGCGGCGAAATTGCTGGCCCCGAGGTAGAGGACCTTGCCCGAGCCGACGAGGTCATCGAGGGCCCGCAGGGTCTCTTCGAGCGCCGTGCGGTCGTCGAAGCGGTGGACATAGTAGATGTCGATGCGGTCGGTTTGGAGGCGCCGGAGCGAGGCCTCGACGGCGTACTGGATGTGGCGGCGCGACGCTCCCATGGCGTTGACGTCCTTGGAGGTCGCGAAATAGGCCTTGCTCGTGATGAGCACCTCTTCCCGGCAGTCCTTGATGAGGCGGCCCAGGATCTCCTCGGACCGTCCGCCGGCGTACATGTCGGCACAGTCGAAGAGGTTGACGCCGGCCGCGCGGCAGAGCTCGAACAGAGCCTTGGAACCCGCCTCGTCGGCGTCGCCGCCGAAGGACATCGTCCCATAGGCGATGGCCGAAACCTTGACCCCGGTCTTGCCCAGAAATTTATAGATCATGTCGATCTTCCTTTCAGGACGTTTTCTTCTTCAGTTCGAGCCCGTGGCCGATCGGATAGAGGTCCGGGATCGAAACCGGCAGCTTCCCGGTCACATCCATTTCCCCGGCCAGGGCCCGGGCGGCGGTCGACTGGGTCTCCGGAGTGTCCTTGTACAGGCAAAGGTAGGCGTCGATCCCGGGGAAATGCCTCAGGACATAGGGGCTGCCGAAGGACACCGCGACGATCTTCGGCCGGCCGGGCAGGGCCGACAGCTTGCGGATGAGCTCGATGTGCTTCGGCTCGAGGTCGACGCTCCCCTTCCGGTCGCTCAGCCTCGAGAACAGGGCCAGGACGACGGCGCCGGCGGAAGAGGCCTTGGCGAAAGCGTCGTCAAGGAGGTCCTGGCCGGTGTCCGCGTCGGCGTAGAAGGCGGCGGCCCCGGGGAACCTGTCCTCTATCGCGGCGACGAAAGCCTGGCCGGCGAAATAGTCGCCGAGGTCGCTGCTGAGAGAGAGCACGACGAGCCCGCCGGCGCCCGCGGAGAGCGGCAGCACGCCGCCCTCGTTCTTGACCAGCGTCGCCGAGCCTTCCAGGATCCTGGCGGCCTGATCGAGGTTGGCTTTGGGGGCGACGAGACGGCTGAGGGCGTCGATCCGGACGAAGCGATGGCGCTGGAGGCCGAGCGAGGCCTTGGCTTCGAGGATCCGGCGCACCGAGGCGTCGATCCTGGCGGCCGGGATGCGGCCATCGCGGACGGCCGCGGACAGATAGGCGATGACCTTGACGGGATCGGGCGGCAGGAGGAGCTGGTCGACCCCTGCCAGGACGGCCCGGAGCGAGGCTTCCTCGGTGGAAAAGGCATTGGTCACGCCGGCCATCTCGAGGGCGTCGGTGACGATGAGACCTTTGAAGCCCATCTTCTGCCGCAGGAGACCGGTCAGGATCGGGGCCGAAAGGGTCGCCGGGACGCCGGGCGTCGGGTCGAGGGCCGGGACGGCCAGGTGGGCCGTCATGACCGCCTTGACGCCGGCGTCAACGGCCTGCTTGAACGGAAAGAGCTCGACCTTCTCCAGCCGCTCGAGGTCGGCGGTGATGGTCGGCATGAGGCTGTGGGAATCCTGGGACGTGTCGCCGTGGCCCGGGAAATGCTTGGCCGTGGCGATCATGCCGTTGTCCTGGACGCCGCGGATGAAGGCGTCGGCGAGCCGGCTGACGAGGGCCGGGTCGGCGCCGATCGAACGGGTGTTGATGATGGGATTGTCGGGGTTGATGTTGACGTCGACGACCGGGGCATAGGTCACGTGAATGCCCATGGCCCGGCCTTCGACGGCCGTGACCTTGCCCATGGCGTAGGCGAGGTCCTCGGAGCCGGTCGCGCCAAGGGCCATGAACGGCGGGAAGAGCGTCGCGTTGCTGACCCGGTTGGCCGCTCCCCTCTCGAAATCGGAGGCCATGAGGAGGGGGACCTTGGCCAGCTTCTGGAAGGCGTTCGTGAGCTCGGCCGTTTCGTAGACGCGCGCGGGCGCGAAGAGGACCAGGCCGCCGATCTTCGAATCGGAGACGAGAGACTCGAGCTCGCGGAGGGTGGCGCTGTCGGCGTTGCGGAAATCGGCCGTGAAGCGGCAGGCGACCATCTGGCCGACCTTCTCCTCGATGGTCATCCTCTTGAGGGTCCGGGCGACCCAGCCGGCGTCGGGAGCGACAAGCCGAGGGCCCGAGGCCGGCGCCGGGAGGCGGGCGCAGCCCGAGACGGCGAGCGCCAGGAGGGCGGCCGCGGCCGCCGCTTGGATTCTTGTCATGGCCTCAGTAGCGGACCAGGGCGCGGACGGCGACCTCGGGATGGGCCGCCCGGATCGTCTCGACGCCCTTCAGAAAGGAGAGCTCGACCACGGCCCCGAAGCCGACGACGTCGCCCCCGAGGAGCTTGACCAGGTTGATGGCGCTCACCGAGGAGGAGCCGGTGGCGATGAGATCGTCGATGATGAGGACGCGCTGGCCCGGGGCCACGGCGTCCTCGTGCATCTCGAAATGCTCGAGGGCATACTCGTTCGGGGCCACGACCGAGGCGCACTTGCGGGGCAGCTTGCCCTTCTTGCGGATGATGGTCATGCCGAGACGGAGGTCGCGGGCCAGGGCCGCGGCGAAGAGGAAGCCCCGGGATTCGATCCCGGCGATGATCTCCGGCCTTCTCGGCGCCGCCCAGGCCGAGAGCTCGTCGACAGCGAAGTTGAAGGCCTGGGAGCTCAGGACGACCGGCGTGATGTCCTTGAAGACGATACCCGGCTTGGGGAAGTCGGGAACGTCGAGAATGTAGGATTTGAGGTCGATGCTCATGGCAGACATAATTTATCAAATTCCCCACTTTCCGGCCAGCCCCATTTTTTTTGCAAAATCGCTATACTGGAAGGGATGGTTACCGATTACTCGCTTTACCTCGTGGCCGACGCCGATTATGCCGCCGGCCGCGACCTGGCCGCCCTCGTCGACGCGGCGGTCGCCGGCGGAGTGACGGTCGTCCAGCTCCGGGCGAAGCGCCTCGCCGGAGGCGAATTCGTCGAGCTCGGACGGACGCTTGCCGGACGGCTCGCGGCGAGGGGCGTCCCGCTTCTCGTCAACGATCGCCTGGACGTCGCCATGGCCTGCGGCGCCGCGGGAGTCCACCTCGGCCAGGAGGATCTGCCGCTCTTTCTCGCCCGGCGCATCCTCGGGCCCGGCGCGACGATCGGCATCTCGGTCAACACGGCCGAAGAGGCCCGCCGCGCGGAACGGGACGGCGCCGACTACGTCGGAGCCGGCCCCGCCTACGCCACGACGACGAAAGAGACCCCTTTGACCGTTCTGGGCCCCGAGGGCATCCGGCTCATCACGGAAGCGACCCGGATCCCGGTCGTGGCCATCGGCGGGATCGGCGCGGGGAACGCGGCGGGGCTCGGCCGGGCCGGGGCCGGCGGCATCGCCGTCGTCTCGGCCATTCTCGGCGCTCCGGACGCGAGGCTGGCGGCAGAAGAGCTGAAACGGACTTTTTTAAAATATCAAGTCAGGAGGGCGATATGAACATGGGAAAGTGGGCGGTATTGCCGCTGGCTCTGGTTTTGGCCCTGTCTCCGGCCTTGGCCGGACCCCGGACCGGGACTGCCCAGCCCGCCGGGAGTGAGGACCAGGTCAAGAAGGTCGAGGACGCCGTCCGCGTGGTCTCGGAAATGATGAAGGAATCGGACAAGGGCATTCCCGCGGGCCTGGTCAGAGATTGCGCCGGGATCGCCATCATCCCCGACGTCATCAAGGCGGGTCTGGTCGTCGGAGGGCGCCACGGCCGGGGCGTCGTGCTCGTCCGGACCAAGGAGGGAGGCTGGAGCGACCCGGCCTTCATCGAGCTGACGGGGGGAAGCATCGGCTGGCAGGCCGGCGTCCAGTCCGGTGACATCATCCTCGTCTTCCGGACGCCGCGGAGCGTCGAGAACATCAGCAAGGGCAAATTCACGCTGGGCGCGGACGCCGGCGTCGCCGCCGGTCCGCTGGGGCGCACGGCCGAGGCCAGCACCGACACCGCGCTCAAGGCGGAGATCCTGTCCTATTCCCGAAGCCGTGGTCTCTATGCCGGGCTGACCTTGCAGGGATCCTCGATCCAGGAAGACCGCAAGGCCAACCGGGATTTCTACGGGGTGGACATCTCGCCCATGGGCATCTTCGAGGGTCAAGCCAAGGCGACTCCCGAAATCGCGCAGAAGCTCAAGAGGACCCTGGCCGAGATGGTCAAGAAATAAGGGGCAAAGAGGGGCAGTCCCCTTCGGGGACGGCCCTTACTCGATCGTGATGCGGCGCTCGTCGTCGCCGGAGGTCTCTATCCGGACGACGATCCCGTCGACCGGAAAGGTCATCTTCTCGGCCCATTCGACGACGACGATCCCGCGTCCGAGCATGTCTTCCCAGCCGAGGTCGGCGATCTCCGCCTCCCGTTCGAGGCGGTAGAGGTCGATATGATAAACGGGGTGACGGCCTTCATAGACGTTGACCAGGGTGAATGACGGGCTCGTGACGCGGCCGGGGTCGGTGACGCCCGCGCCCGCGGCGATGCCCTTGGCGAAGACGGTCTTCCCCGCCCCGAGCTCTCCGATGAGAAGGACGACCTCGGTCCCCTCGAAGCCGGCGGCCATCTTCCGGGCCAGCTCGAAGGTCTCCTCCGCGGAGCGCGTCGCGACGACCGTCTTCCGGCTCATCCCCCGGCCAGCTCCTTCAAAGCCGGGGGAAGGAAGCGTATGAGGTCGCCGGCGACGAGCGACTTTTCGCTCAAACGGTCCGCGGCCACGTCCCCGGCCAGGCCGTGGGCGTAAACGGCCGAGAGGACGGCCCCGAGCAGATCGTTCTTCTGGGCGATCTGGGAGCCGATCAGGCCTCCGAGGACGTCCCCGGTGCCTCCGGTGGCCATGCCGGGATTGCCCGTCGGATTGACAAAAACGCGGCCGTCGGGCACGGCGATGAGCGTCCGGTACCCCTTGAGAACCACGACCACGCCGTGCTTGACCGCGAACTCCGGGGCGAGCTCCAGCCGATGGCGGACGACCTCTTCGGTCGCGAGGCCGGTGAGTCTCCCGAACTCGCCCGGATGAGGCGTGATGACGGCCGGCGCCCCGAGACCGGCCAGGACGTCCAGGCGCGAGGCGACGATGTTGAGCCCGTCGGCGTCGATGACGAGCGGGACCTTGATCTTCGGCAGGAGCCCGAGCACGAATTCCGCGGTCGACGCGTGGGTCGAGAGGCCGGGCCCGACGAGAACGGCGTTCTTCCCCTTGAGCAGGGCCAGCGCCCGGGGCAGTGCGGCCGCCGCGATCGTCCTGTCCGGAGTTTCGGCCAACGGCTCGGTCATGAGCTCGGCCATGGACCGGGCGATCGACGGCAGGACCCCGGCGGCCGTGGCCACCGTGACCAGGCCGGCGCCCATGCGCAGCGCCGCCCTCCCGGCCAGGACGGACGCGCCCGACTTGCCGAGCGATCCGGCGAAGATGAGGAGATGGCCGTAGCTCCCCTTGTGGGTGTCCCTTTTCCGCCTGGCGAAGTACGGCCGGACGGCCGCTTCCTCGACCAGCTCGAGCTTCAAGCCCGGCTTCTCGAAAAGCGCGGCCGGGATGCCGATCGGGGCGATGACGAGCTCGCCGACCCGGTCCGCGGCGGGCGGAAAGATATGGGCCACCTTGGGAGCCGCCAGCGTGACCGTCAGGTCCGCCTTGACGCTCGGCCCGATCGTCTCGAACGTGTCGGCCGAGAGGCCCGAGGGAATGTCGACGGCCACCTTGAAGGCCTCAGAACGGTTGATGTCTTCGACAGCCGCGGCGTAGAGGCCGTCGAGCGGCTTGACCAGGCCGGTCCCGAAGAGCGCGTCGACGACGATCGAGGCGCGGGAGAGCCTGCGCCGGACCCTCTTCCAGGCCGCGGCATCGCGGACCTCGGTCACGGGGATGCCCATCTTGAGCGCGATGGCCAGATTGACCGCGGCATCACCCCTGACCTCCTCTTGGGCCGCCAGGAGCAGGATCTCGGGCCTGGCGCCGGAATTGAAGAGGTGCCGGGCGACGACGAAACCGTCGCCTCCGTTGTTGCCCTTTCCGGCCGCGATGACGATCCGCTCGTCCGCGATCGCCGGGAAGCGGAACTTGAGCGCCCGGACGATCCCCAGGCCGGCATTTTCCATGAGCACGACCCCGGGGATGCCGAGCTCCTCGATGGCCGTCCGGTCGATGTCCCTCATCTCGGCCGAGGTCAGGATCTTCATGGCAGCCCTCCATGCGGAATCTTAGCACAATCCCCGAATTCGACGATAGAGGGGTTATATTGACTTTGCCTCTTTCCCTGTGTTAGTAATACAAAAATAGTACCAAGGGAATCATCGTGACCGAGCCGCTCAAGCGTCCGTCTCTGCTCCGCAAAACCCCCTGGCAGCTCATCGGGATCCTTCTTCTCCTCGCGGCCGCCGTCACCGCGAGCTTCCTCGCCCCCCGTCGCTACATTCCGGTCACCGCCGGGTTTTTCATCGTCTTTAGCGGCGCTCTGCTCTATCTGTTCTGGCGCTTGGCCGTCGGCGCCCACGAGCGCTTCGACCGGGCCAAGTGGGACAAGGCCAACAGGAACATGACCGAGTTCATGCAGGTCCTGATCGACATCATGCCCAATCCGGCCTTCTTCAAGGATGTCGAGGGGCGCTACCAGGGCACCAACCCGGCGTTCGAGAAGCTCCTCGGCAAGGCCAAGGACGAGCTCATCGGCCGGACGATCGACGACGTCGCCCCCCAGGAGATCGTCGGGAAGCACGT
This sequence comes from Candidatus Aminicenantota bacterium, assembly GCA_963742235.1. GTDB lineage: Bacteria > Acidobacteriota > Aminicenantia > Aminicenantales > Saccharicenantaceae > RBG-16-66-30. Next base: position 65,166 of record CAVULT010000005.1, read on the forward strand.
GGAGCATGACCAGGTGCTGCTGGCTCATCCCGGACACGAGGTCTACGAGGCCCCTCTCAAGGCCTGGGACGGCGAGCATCACGTCATCTTCATCAAGACCACCTACCAGCTTCCCGACGGAAAGGTCGCCGGGATCATCGGCATCCTCAAGGACATCACCCAGAGGCTGCGCTCGGAGGAAGAGCTCGAGCAGCTGCGGCGTTTCAGCGAGAGCACGGCCCAGACGATGACCGAAGGGCTCGTCCTGACCGACGCCGAAGGCCGGTTCACCTTCGTCAACCCGGCCGCCGCGCGGATGCTCGGCTACACCCCGGCCGAGATGATCGACCGCCAGGTCGTCTCGTTCGTCCCCAGGGACCAGCAGGGCATCGTCCGGCACGCCGACGAGAAGCGCTCCAAGGGCATCTCCGACCGCTACGAGCTCGCCTTCCTCCACAGGGACGGCAGCCGCCGCACGTTCCTCGTGAGCGGCGGGCCCCGCATCCAGGGCTCCCAGTTCGGCGGAACGATGGCCGTCCTGACCGATATCACCGAGCGCAAGCAGATGGAAGAGGAGATCCGCTCCCTGTCCCTTCACGATGAGCTGACCGGCCTCTACAACCGGCGCGGCTTCATGACCCTGGCGGACCACGTCCTCAAGACCGCCAGCCGGCTCAAGAAGATGTCCGCTCTCCTCTACCTGGACGTCGACAACCTCAAGAAGATCAACGACTCGGGCGGGCACAAGATGGGCGACCGGGCCCTGGTCGAAGTGGCCTTCGTCCTGAGGAAGAGCTTCCGCGAGACCGATGTCATCGGCCGGCTCGGCGGGGACGAGTTCGCCGTTCTGGCCATGGAAGCGACGACAATGAACGTCGGCGCCCTGTCCGAGCGGCTCCAGGAAAGGCTCGATCTCTTCAACGCCCACACGTCGGCCGAGGCGGGCTTCCACCTGTCCGTGAGCACCGGCGTCTCCACGCGCGAGTCCGACCAATCGGAGGGCGTCGAGGAGATGTTGAGCCGGGCCGATCTCCTCATGTACGAACAGAAGAGGGTCAAGAAGAACGGCGAGCCCGGCAAGCCGCCCGGACCGTCGAAATAGCCCCCTCGGCGGCCTTGAATTCAGGGGCCGTTTGTGATACTTTCGGAACTAACTTCTTGTCATTCTCTCGAGGCACCGAGGAGGTTTCAATGGCTCTCCGCGTAGGCATAAACGGATTCGGCCGGATCGGCCGCAACATGCTCCGGGCGTCCTGGAACGACCCGGCGATCGAGTACGTGGCCGTCAACGACATCACCGACGCCAAGACCCTGGCCCACCTGCTCAAGTACGACTCCGTCCTGGGCACGTTCAAGGAGGACGTCCGGGCGACCGAGGACGCCATCGTCGTCAACGGCCGGAAGATCCGCGTCCTGGCCGAGAAAGAGGTCGGCAAGCTCCCCTGGAAGGACCTGGGCGTCTCCGTCGTCATCGAATCGACCGGCAAGTACACCAAGCGTCCCGATCTCATCCAGCACATCGAGAAGGGCGGCGCCGCCAAGGTCATCGTCTCGGCCCCGGCCACCGAACCGGACATCACCCTGGTCCTCGGGGTCAACGAGAAGATGTACGACCCGGCCAGGCACCACATCATCTCCAACGCCTCGTGCACGACCAACTGCCTGGCCCCCGTCGTCAAGGTCCTCCATGACGCTTTCGGCGTCGAGCGGGGCTTCATGACGACCATCCACTCCTATACGAACGACCAGAAGATCCTCGACGCCCCCCACAAGGACCTGCGCCGGGCCCGGGCCGCCGCGATTTCCCAGATCCCGACGACGACCGGGGCGGCCAAGGCCGTCGGGCTGGTCATGCCCGAGCTCAAGGGCAAGATCGACGGCTTCTCCGTCCGCGTCCCGACCCCCGACGTCTCCCTGGTCGATTTCGTGGCCGTTCTCAGGAAATCGACGACGGCCGAAGAGATCAACGCCGCCTTCCGGACGGCCGCCGCGGCCGGGCCGCTCAAGGGCTACCTGGGCGTCACCGACGAGCCCCTCGTCTCCGTGGATTTCATGGGCGACTCCCGCTCGGGCATCATCGACCTCCTCTCGACCAAGGTCCTCGACGGCAACCTGGCCAAGGTCATCGCCTGGTACGACAACGAATGGGGCTATTCCTGCCGGCTGGTCGATCTGGCCAAGTTCGTCGCCAAGTGAGCCCGGCATGAACTTCGTCGCCGACCTGGACGTCAAAGGCAAGCTCGTCTTCCTCCGCGTCGATTTCAACGTCCCGCTCGACGATAAGGGCGGGATCCGCGACGACACGCGCATCCGCGCCTCCCTGCCCACGATCATCTGGCTCCTCGATCACGGCGCCCGCCTGGTCATCGCCTCCCACCTCGGGCGGCCCAAGGGCAAGGTCGACCCGGCGATGAGCCTCCGCCCGGCCGCGCAAAGGCTGGCCGAGCTCATCCCGAACAAGGTCGTCATGGCCCCCGACGTCGTCGGCGACGAGGTCGGGCGGCTCAAGAGCGCCCTGGGCGAGGGCGAAGCGCTCCTCCTCGAGAACGTCCGGTTCTACAAGGAGGAGGAGAAGAACGACCCGGAATTCGCCAGGAAGCTGGCCGAGGACATCGACATCTTCGTCAACGACGCCTTCGGCTCGAGCCACCGGGCCCACGCCTCGGTCGTCGGCATCGCCGACTTCGTTCCGCTCACGGCCGCCGGCTACCTGATGAAAAAGGAGGTCGAGTACCTCAAGAAGGCCATCCACACCCCGGTCAAACCGTACGTGGCCATCCTCGGCGGGGCCAAGGTGTCGGACAAGATCGAGATCATCGAGAGCCTCCTCGGCAAGGCCGACCAGCATCCTGATCGGCGGCGCCATGGCCTACACCTTCCTGAAGGCCCAGGGTCTGGGCGTCGGCACCTCTCTCGTCGAGAACGACCAGCTCGAAGTGGCCCTGGTCATCCTGGACAAGGCCCGGACGAACGCGGTCAGCTTCCACCTGCCCCAGGACCACCTCCTGGCCAAGGCCGCGGCGGCCGGGGCGATCACGAAGGTCGTGGAAACCTTGCCCTTCCCCGAGGACATGATGGGCGTCGATATCGGTCCCAAGACCGTCGACGCCTACGCCGCGGTCATCGCCACGGCCAAGACCATCTTCTGGAACGGCCCCATGGGCATCTTCGAGATCGACGAGTTCGCCAAAGGGACGATCGGCGTCGCCAAGGCCGTGGCGGCCTCGGGCGCCGTCTCCATCGTCGGCGGCGGGGACTCGATCGCCGCCGTGAAGAAGGCCGGCGTTGCGGACAGGATCAGCCACCTCTCGACGGGCGGCGGGGCCTCTCTCGAGTACATCGCCTACGAGACCCTGCCCGGCATCACCGCCCTGGAGAAGTAGATGGCCGGCCGCGTCCGAGGCCCGTTCGTGGCGGGCAACTGGAAAATGAACCTGGGGCTCCGGGAAGCCTCGGATCTCGCCCGGAAGACAATCGAGGCGGGACCGGAGCTCGCCGATTGCGCCATCGTCCTCATCCCCCCTTTCACCTCGCTCGCCGTGGTCGCCGGCGTCATCGCCGGCTCGGCGGTGGCGCTCGGGGCCCAGGACCTTTTCTGGGAGGACCAGGGCGCCTACACTGGCGAGATCTCGGGTCCCATGCTCAAAAACGCGCGGTGCGCCTACGTCCTCGTCGGCCACTCGGAGCGGCGCCAGCTCTTTGGCGAGACCGACGAAACCGTCAACCGCAAGATCCGGGCCGCGCTCCGATCCGGTCTCGACCCCATCGTCTGCGTCGGCGAGGTGCTGGCCGAGAGGGACGGCGGACAGACGCTCGACCGCATCGACGGCCAGCTGGCCAAGGGCCTGGCCGGCGTGTCGAAAGAGGACATGGCCCGCGTCGTCATCGCCTACGAGCCCGTCTGGGCGATCGGAACAGGGCGGACGGCCTCCCCCGCCCAGGCCGAGGAGGTCCACGCCCATATCCGGGGGCGTCTGAGAGAGATCTATGGAATTGAAACGGCCGCTTGTGCTATAATCCTCTACGGCGGCTCCGTCAAGCCGGCCAATTCTTATCCGTTGTTCAGAGAAAAGAACATCGACGGATTTTTGGTCGGAGGAGCTTCACTCGACGCCGGCGGCTTCGTCGGCATCGCCCGGGAAGCCCTTCGAGCCTGCAGGGAAGAGAAGTGAGCGCTTTAATCATCATCCTTCACATCGTCGTTTGCCTGATCCTGATCTTCGCCGTCCTGCTCCAGTCGGGCAAGGCGGCGGACTTGGCCGGAGCCTTCGGCGGCGGCGGCAGCCAGACGGCCTTCGGGTCCCGCGGCAACGCCACCCTGCTCACCAAGTTGACGACCGCGTCGGCCGTCCTGTTCATGCTGACGTCACTCGGCCTGTGGATCATCTCTGGCCGCGGCACGACATCCGTCGTCGGCGGCGAGAAGGCCCCGGCCGCGGCGACCGTCCCCCAGGCCAAGCCCGGGGACAAGGCCGTGACGACCGTGCCGGCCGCCAAGCCTGAGCAGAAGACCGAAACGCAGAAGCCTCCCGTTCCGGCCCCGCCTGTGAAGAAATAGATCCGTTTTTGTGCCGAAGTGGTGGAATTGGCAGACACGCTAGCTTGAGGGGTTAGTTCCCGCAAGGGATTGGGGGTTCGAGTCCCCCCTTCGGCATACCCTTTTCCCCGAGAAATCCGGCCTGATGGCGGCGTCTGGAGCTGTCACGTCCTGCCTGGAATCAACAAAATCTCGGCCCTTTGAGTATGAATCGATAATCTATTTGAAGGCGTTTTAATGATTGAGTCCGGCTGAGTTGATGGCAGAGGGAGGCTAAGCATGAGTACGCTCAGAATTCAATGTTCCATTTTGGGTCTCCTGATCTTGATTTCGCCGGTCCCCGCCCGAGCTCAGTCCCAACCCAAATGGGAGGGATCGACCATCCAAGAAGGCAACGTCACAGTCGTCAAGAATCCTTATGAGCCGATCTTCAAGACGCCTGTCCTCGAGCTCGAAGAAGATCTTTCGCTGGGAGGCCCGCGCGCCGCAGGTGATTATGCTTTTGGGAGCATCCGTAATTTTGTCGTCGACGAAAAGGGATCCATCTACGTTCTCGATGATAAGAACACCCGCGTCCAGGTTTTCGATGCCTCGGGCAAGTATGTCCGGACGATCGGCCGAAAAGGCCAAGGCCCCGGCGATCTTGACTCTCCACTCTCCCTGTCCTTGAACCGGACCTCGGACGAACTCCTGGTCCTTCAGGGGATCCGCCGGTTGTCATTCTTCAGAACGGATGGATCCTTTATACGACAGCTGAACATCGATAACTCCATTCGCGCGCAGCTCGATTCGCGGGGACAGATCTATCTGCTCGAACAATCCCGCTCGCAGGAAGGTACGTGGTCCTTCAATGTCAGGAAGCTCAGCATGTTCGGCACGGATCTCGGCGTGGTCGCCAGCGCGCCCGGCCAGGGTTATACGGGCAAGATCAATCCATTCTTCCCGTATAGCTATTTTCAGATCGATCGATCCGACAATCTCATCTATGGAGACTCAAGATCCTACGAAATCCTGTTCTTCGAGCCGTCTGAGGGAAAGCTGTTCAAGAAGATCACGCGGCAGTGCTCCGCTATTCCCGTAACAGAAGAGGACAGACAAAGGGAATTGAAGAATACGCCCCCGGAAGCCCGATCTTATATTGATATCGTGTTCCCCAGGTACCATCCCGTATTTTCCGGATTCTTTCTCAGTGACGTCGGACATCTATTTGTACGGACCAAAGAAAGAACCAGGGATGGGCTTGACATTTATGATGTCTTCGACGCGCAGGGACGCTATGCGAGCCGCATAGCGCTCAAGCCCCTGGGGATAACGATCCTCAAGGATCGATACTACGCCCTTGAGCAAGACGAGGACGGCTTCCAATATGTCAAACGCTACAAGATCATCTGGAAAGACAGATCATAGCTCTTTCCGGCCTCACTTCGTTCGCTCCGAGTTAGGTCCGGCTGGCGGCCCAGAGAGCGAAGCTGCTCTCGTCCATGGCGCCCACGGACCGTCCCCGCTCCGCGCCTTTGTGGACGATGACGAAGGTCGGCACCCCCTTGACGCCGAACTCCATGGCCAGCTCCTGGTTCGTCTCCACGTTGATCCGGATGACGGCGACCTCGCCCGCCCGCCGGACGGCCAGTCGCTCGAGGATGGGGTGCATCATGTGGCAGGGGCCGCAGGTCGGCGAATAGAAGTCCGCCAGCACCGGCAGGGTCGAGTTGTGAAAAAGATTGAGGATGCCCTCCGGGCCGGGCTCGAGGATCTGGCCCGGTTCCGGCAGCGGCGACTTGCACCGGCCGCAGAGAACCTTCTTGCCGCGCGCGGCCAGGGGAAAATTGTTCGTCGTGCCGCACGTGCCGCAGCTGACTTTCGCCGTATCTTCGGTCATGTCTCCTCCTGGCCTCCGGCCCGCCGCCGCCCGGCTATTTCTTGATCGGGTACGGCGGGACAGGCGGGATCTCGCGTTCCTTGGTCTTCAGATCTTCGAGGATGACCTCGACGGCCTTGTTGAGCTGGTCGTCGATGCCGGCGAATTCCCGGGCCGGGTCGTTGTCGACGACGATGTCGGGCTCGACGCCGACTCCCTCGATGATCCAGCCCTTGCCGTCCGGACTGTAAGGCGCGAACTCGGGCTTGTTGAGAAAACCGCCGTCGAGGAGCGGCAGGGTGCCGCGGATGCCGACGACGCCGCCCCAGGTGCGCTTGCCGATGAGCTTGCCGAGCTTGAGGGTCTTGAATCGGTACGGGAAGATGTCGCCGTCGGAGGCCGAGAATTCGTCGCAGAGACAGACCTTGGGGCCGATGAAGGCCGCGCCGGGATCGGGACCGGGGGCCTGGTTGCGGGCCACCTCGACCATGACCATCTCCCGGACGAGCCGGTCGATGATCATCGGCGAGACGTTGCCGCCGCCGTTGCCGCGGACGTCGATGATCAGGGCCTTCTTGCGCAGCTGGGGATAGAAGTGCTTGACGAACTCGTTGAGGCCTTCGACGCCCATGTTCGGGATGTGGATGTAGCCGACCTTCCCGCCCGTGGCCTTGTCGACCTTGGCGATGTTCGAATCCACCCAGTCCTGATAGTCGAGCGCGTTTTCCGTCTCGATGGGCACGACGACGACGTCGCGAGCGCCCTGGCCGTCGGTCCCGGGCGCGACCTTGAGGGTGACCTGCTTGCCGGCCGTGTTATAGAGGGACTCATAGATGTCGGCCGTCTTGGCGAGGGGGCGGCCGTTGACGGCCAGGATGTACTCCCCTTCTTTGACATTGACGCCGATCTCAGTCAGGGGCGAGCGCAGCCCCTGGTCCCAGTTCTGGCCCTTGAGGATCTTGGCGATGCGGTAGGACCCGGTCTTGGAGTCGCGCTCGAGCCTGGCCCCGAGCATGCCGACCTTGACCTTCGGCGCGGCCGGCATCTCCCCGCCTCCGACGTAGGTGTGGCCGGAGCTGAGCTCGCCGATGAGCTCGCCGATGACATAGGTCAGATCGGCCCGGTGGTTGACGGCCGCGGCCAGCGGCTTGTAGCGCAGCCGGAGCGCGTCCCAATCGACGCCGTTCATGTTCGGAGCATAGAAGAACTCCTTCATCTGCCGCCAGCACTCCTCGTAGATCTGGTCCCATTCCTGGCGCAGATCCAGGGCCACATCCATCCCCGAGAGGTCGAGCTTCGTCTCGAGACTGATCGGACCCTTGGGCAGGTCGATGATGCCGTAGGCGCGGTCCTTCCGGACGAGCATCTTCTTGCCGTCGGCCGAGACCTCGTAGCCCTCGAACGGGCCCAGGTCCTTTTCCTTGAGCTCGGCCAGGTCGTAGAGCATCAGCGAAGGCGCGTCGCCCAAAGGCTTGAAGCGGCCGTAGTAGACCGAATCGCCGGCCGCGTAGATCTGGCCGTAGTTGGCCGTCTCGATCGGCAGGGCGACGATCCGATCCATGAGGCCGTCGGTGTCCACCTTGACGACGGGCACGACTTCGGGCTCGGCTTTCCCCGCGGGCTTCTTCTCGGGTGCGGCCGGCTTGGCCGGCGCCGCGGCTTTGGCCTCGGGCACGGGCTTGGCCGCCACCTCGTCGCTCTTCGGCCCGAACGGCGATTTCGTGTCCTTGGCCAGGGTCAGGAAGTAAACCCGGGACATGGCCAGGTAGGCGTGGTTCCATTCGGTCTGACTGTAGACCGGGCTGAAGTCCCTGTCGGAAACGAAGAAAAGATACTTCCCCTCCCGGCTGAAGGAGGGATCCCCCGAGTTGTACCAGGTATCGGTGACGGGCACGGTCTTCTTGGAATCGAGCGAGTAGAGGTAGACCCGGTTGGACCCTTCGGCCTCGGGCCGGCCATAGGCGATCCAGCGGCTGTCGGGCGACCAGACGAATTGGACGATCTCGCCGTCCTTGGCCGTATCGGCGACGGTGACGGCCTTCGAAGCGACGTCAACGAAGGAGAGCCGAAGCATCTTGTCGTTCCAGAGGATCTTCGATCCGTCGGGCGACCAGCGGATCTCATACTTGTAGGTGTCGGCGCCGCTGGTGAGCTGGCGCGGCTCGCCCGTTCCGTCCTGGTTCATGAGCCAGATCTCGTCCATCCCGCTGCGGTCCGAGATGAAGGCGATGGTCCGGCCGTCGGGCGACCACTTGGACGAGCGCTCGTGGACGCCGGGGGTCATGGTCAGGTTCCGGGTGTTGCCGTGCTTGGCCGGGACCGTAAAGATGTCGCCGCGGGCGCCGAAGAGGGCCCGCTGGCCGTCGGGGCCGATCTCGAAATTGGTGACCTGGGCGCCGACCTTGACGACCTTGCCGCGCCCGGAGACCATGTCGTCGGCGATGACGACGGGGACGCGGGCCGTCTGCTCCGAGGCGAGGTCGAAGGTGTAGATGTAGCCGCCGTTCTCGAAGACGATGTGCTTGGGCCCGAGCGAGGGGAACTTGATGTCGAACTCGGCGAAATCGGTCAGCTTCCGGGTCGCTTTCGTGGCCAGGTCATAGACGTAGAGGTTCATCCTCTTCGCCTCGTCGCGGTCGGAGAGGAAATAGATCCGGTTCCCGCTCCACATGGGGATGATGTCCAGGGCCGGGTTGTTGGTGATGTTCTCGATCGTCTTGGCGGCGAAGTCGTAGATCCAGATGTCGTCGGCCATGCCGCCGCGGTAGCGCTTCCAGGTCCGGAACTCGCGGAAGATGCGGTTGTAGGCGAGCTTCGTATCGTCCGGGGAATAGGAACAGAATCCGCCGCGCGGCAGCGGGAGCTTGTCCGGCGCGCCGCCGTCCTTCGGGGCCAGATAGAGCTGGCCGTTGAAATCGTTCCATTCGGCCATGCGCGAACGGAAGACAACCTTCTGGCCGTCGTGGGTCCAGCCCATGACGAGATTGTTCGGCCCCATGCGGTCCGAGATGTCGTCGCGGACGATGGAAGGCGTATAGGTCAGCCGTTTGGGCACGCCGCCTCCCGAGGGGATGAGATAGACCTCGCGGTTGCCGTCGTACTCGCCGGTGAAGGCGATCGAAGAGCCGTCGGGCGAGAAGCGGGCGAAGGCCTCGTAGCCTTCGTAGTAGGCGGTCAGCTTGCGGGCCACGCCGCCGGCGAGCGGCACCGAATAGAGGTCGCCGGCGCAGCTGAAGACGATGGCGTCGTTCGAGACCGCCGGGAAGCGCAGGACGCGGGCCTCCTGCGGCGCGAAGGACAGGGTCGTCAGGGCGAGCACCAGGGACACGAGGATCAGGGCTCGGATCGTTTTCATGGGACCTCCTCAGCGACCCCGCGGGGTCGGTTCTTTCGGTTTCGTTTCGATGAGCAGCGCCTTCCTCCGGGCTTCCGGAAAGCGTTCGATGGCGTAGCGGACGGTCGTCCGGGGCATGGACGGCCCGCGGGCGAGAAGGAATCGCTCCAGCCGGGCGGCATCGGCCTTGCCCGCCTCGCGGAGGAGCCAGCCGTTGGCCTTGTGGATGAGATCGTCGTCGACGTCGAAGACCGAGGCCGAGATCTCATAGACGGCCGGAAGGAATTCCGCTTTGCGGGCCAGCTTGATGAAGGACACGAGCGAGGCCCGCTTGACCCAGCGGTTCGGGTGATGGGCCCAGGGCTTGATCTTCTCGACGAAAGCCGGGCGGCTTTCGAGGAAAGCGCCCAGGGAATCGGTGCAGAAGACGTCGACCGAGGCCCAGTTCGCCAGCCGGTCGGACTCAAGCCAAGCCTTGGCCTTGGCAAAAAGGGACTGGGGGAAGGTCTTTTTGAAGCGGCTCAGGATGAGCGCCGCGGTCGCCTTGGCTTCGAGCTCCGGGTCGGCAAAGAGGATATCACAGAGCGCGATGGCGTCCTCCGCGGTCCAGCCGTCACGGACACGACCGTAAAGGGCCGAAGCCAGGGCGTGGATCTCCGGGGCGGCCACGCCGTAGCACTTGACGGTCTCTTTGAAGTATCGCTCGGCGCCACGAGCCCACGCCCGGTCGGCTTTGGCGGAAAGAGCCCGCCGAACCTCCCCGGCGACGGTCTGCGGACTGACCCTGCGTCCCGTCACGGTCCGTACGGCCTTTCCCTTCGCCATCGTGGCCCAATTTTATGCCGTCCCAGGGGAAAAATCAATCAAAGAGGGGGTCAAACCTACGGCAGGGAGCGGATTCCGAGGAGCGACCGTCAGAAGTGCGGCGGAGCTGCTCGGAGCCGCGCTTCTGGGAAATATCTGAATGGAGGGGACTTCGGTTTGACCCCTTCTTAGATGAACCGGGACAGGATGGCGTTGGAGACGAGGAGCTTGTCGGCAGGGATCCAGAGCCGGGCGCCGGCCTGGACGAGCAAACCTTCGGAGGCGAGCTCGTCGATCTCCCGCGCGTACAGGGCGCAGACATTGACGCCCGTGCGCTCCTCGAGCTCGGCCACGTCGATGCCGCGGACGAGCCTCAGCCCGAAGACCAGGGCCTCGCGGGCGGCGAGCGCCGGCGTGAGCTCGACGGTCTCTTCAGCGGCCGGCTGTCCCCGCTCGACGGCCTCGGCCCAGGACTGGCACGAGGCCTTGTTGCACCAGCGTTTGAGGGCGATGTGGGAGCAGGCCGACGGGCCCAGGCCGAGGTACGGCTCGTAGCGCCAATACTTGAGATTGTGGCGGCACTCCTTGCCCGGCCGGGCGAAATTCGAGATCTCGTATTGAAGGAGCCCCGAGGCCTCGAGGGCAGCCCTCACCCTCAGGTAGTGATCGACGGCGGCGTCCTCATCGACCGGCCGGCGGGCCAGGACTTTGGCGAACGGCAGCCCTTCAACGTTCTCCAGGAAATAGACGGAAACGTGGTCCGGCGCGAGATCGAGAACGGCTTCCAGGGTCCGGCCGACGGACTCAGGAGTCTCTCCGGGAACCCCGATCATGAGATCCACGGCCAGGGCATCGAAACCGGTCCGCCGGGCCATCCGGCAAAAATCGAGCGCGCCGGCCGCCGAGTACCGCCGCCCGAGCGTGCGCAGAATGCCGTCGTCGAACGACTGGACGCCGACGCTCAGGCGGCTGACGCCGGCCTCATGCCATCCCCGGAGGAATCCCCGCCTCTCGTCGCCGGGATTGGCCTCGAGAGTGAATTCCGCGATCTCCATGGAAAAGCGGTCCAGGGCGAGGCGGCGGATGGCGGCCACGTCGTCAGGCACGAGAAGGGACGGCGTTCCTCCGCCGATGTAGACCGTGTCGAACCCGAGGTCGCAGGCCGAGGCCGCCGCCGCTTCCTTCTCGAGCCCCTCGCGCCAGGCCCTTGCCCCGGCGATCGTCCAAGGGACGCTGTAGAAATGACAATAAGGGCACTTGGCTTCGCAGAACGGATAATGGATATAGAGCCCGGCGTACGGGGATCCCCCCGGCGGGCGTCCCGAGGACCCTGCCGGTTCCCTCAGGTTCTATCCTCGTAGCCGACGGCTGCGTGATAGATGGCCCGGTCGAAGAATACGAGCACCCTGTGCTGGAGATCCATGGCCTGGTAGAGGTCCAGGGCGGTGTCCAGAAGTCCGGCCGCCTGGATCTTGCTCCAGAGGAGACGACGGATGTGGAAGAGCGACAACACAATCTCCGAGAACGGGAAACCCTCGCGCCGGCGCTGGCGGCCCAGGGCCGTCCAATAGCTCCGCACATCCTCCTTGGTCGTCTCGTGGGAAATCCATTTGCCGAGCTGGCTGTAGACGCGGAAGGCCCTCTTGTAGATCTCTTTCTGGTCGAAGCCCTGATAGCTGGGCATCCGCGGGTCGCGGCGGATGTCTTCGACGTAGCTGGTGGTCAGCTCGTCGGCGTTGCGCTCGATGAGGTCGACAAGCTTCCGGGAAGCGGTGGTCTCGAAAAAAACGTCCTCACCCGAATCCAGCACGATGACCCCTACCTCTGCTCAATGAATTAGCACGGCGAGGGAGCCTTGTCAACAAAAACCCCGTTCCGCAAGCGAACGGGGTTCGAAGACTTCAGGCCGGGACGAATTCCCGGGTCACTTCTTCTTCATCGGGCAATCGGCGCAACAGGCCGATTCGGACATCTTGTCGGCGCCCATGGCCGCCGGCGCCTTGGCCGGGGCCTCCATCATCTTCTTCATCATGGCCATGTGCTCGGCCATATGGACCTGGATGGCCTTGACGACCTCGGGGTCCTTCGAGGTGACCTTGAGGACGGCCCCATCTTTGGTATCTTCGACGGCCATCTCGATCTTATCGCCGTACAACATGAAGAGCTGGCCCATGCCGGGGGCCATCATGCCGCGGCCCGGCATGCCCATGCGGCCCTGCTTCATGCCCATCTGACCCATCCCGCCGCCCATCATCGGGCAGCCGGCCATCCCTTGGTGCTTCATCATGCCCATCTGGCCGCCCATCTGCCCCATCTGCCCCATCTGGCCCATTTGGCCCATCTGGCCTTTCTCGGCGCCCGCCTTGGCCTGGGCCTGGAGATACTTCTCGGGTTCCTTGGCGAAGGCGTCTTTGCAGCCTGTGTTGCAGAAGTAATAGGTCGTCCCCTTGTAGTCGAAGGTCGCCTTGGCGTTGGCCTTGACGACGGTCATGCCGCAGACCGGATCGACGGCGGTGTCGGCGCTTTTCTGCTGGGCCACGACGCCGACGACGAGGATGAAGGCCAGAGCGGCCATGAGGACGATCGAACGGATATTCTTGTTCATTCCGAGCCTCCTTTTAGACTTCTTCCATTGTATAGGAAGGCCCGGAAGATGGCAATGGCTTGGGAGGCGTCTATTTTCCCTTGATGATGGCGATGATGGCGTCCAGGGCCCGAGGGTCGTCGGATTCGCCCAGCCAGAAAACGGCCTTCTTGCGAATGCGCGCGTCGGGATGCGTCTTGGCCAGCTTGATCAGGGCGTCGAGGCCCCCGTTTTCCGGGAGCTCAGACAGGGCGAAGAGCGCGTGTTCCTGGACTTCGAGGTCGCCGTCCTTGCGGGCGACCTCCTCCAGGAACTTGCCGGATTTCTCCGAGGCCTGCTGGCCGAGCCAGAACACGGCCTGCTTCCGGACGTCCCGCCTGTCCGCGTCCCGGGCGAGAGAGATCAGCTCGTCGACGGCGCCGGGAAGCTCGACCTGGCTGATGCCGAAAACGGCCCCCTCGCGGACCTCTTCCGACCGGTCGGCGCGGGCCGTCCTGACCAGAAGGCGCAGGCCGTCGGCGGCGTTCTGTTGGCCGATCCAGAAAGTCGCGTCCTTGCGCAGCCCGTCGGCGCCGTCACCGGCCAGGATCCCCTCGAGGAAGGGCAGAACGAGCTTCGGCGAGCCGTGACAGCCGGCGGCCGCGATCAGGTTCTCGCGGACCTTATCGCCGCGATTACGGCCGTAAAGGCCCTCGACCAACGCCAGGCTCTGGTCCTCGGGCGCCTTGCCGAGCCAGAAGAGCGGCTCGCCCTCGAAATCGAAGCCCAGATCGAGGTTGCTCATCCTGACCTCGGACAGAACCGGCGAGCCGCCCGGCCCATACTCGAGAAAGAAGCCGAGCTCCTTGAGGACCATCTTCTCCGGCTGTCCTTTGCGCTCGAGCCTGTCGAGCGCGGCCTTGGCCGAATCGCGCAGATCGCCGGGAGTGTCTTCGGGCCCGGCCGGGCCCGTTTTGCCGGCCAGGATGGCGCGGATGGCGACGTCCCGGCCCGCCCGGCCGGAGTTATAGGAGCCGATATGGGAGTTCTCCTCCATCAGCCTGTCGATGGCATAGCCGACCCAGAAGGCCCGACCCGGCGCGGACTTGGCCGCCTCGGCCAGGGCCCGGTCGAGCTTCGCCGCCAGGGGTCCCGACTCCGCCGACCTGTCGAAAACCTGGGCGGGCGGCCGATTGCGGTCCGCCCCGGAGAGTGAGAGAAGGCCGGCGGCGGCCACGGCCAGGGAAACGGCCACTCGGAGCTTGTGCCTGATCATCTCTCCACCTTACAGGACAGGGGTCTCCGATTTCTTCTCGAGGATCTCGAGCAAGGCCGCTTTGGCCTTGGGCGTCCCGATCTCCCCCAGCGCTTGGACGGCCGCCCGGCCCAACCTGGCGTCCTTGCCCCTGGCGACCTCGAGAAGCGCGGGGACAGCCTCATCGCTCTTGGTCTGCCCCAGGGACATGACGGCCTGTTCTCTGAGCTCGCTGTCGGTCTCGGTCTTCAGGATCTCGACCATAGCTTTCACGGCCGCTTCGTCCTTTTCGTCGGCGAGGGCCATCAGGACGGCCCGGCGCGCCCGGGGGGACTTGGCGTTCTTCATCACATTGAGGAGCGCTTCGGAGCCGGACCCTCCCTCGATCTCGGCCAGCGCGAAAACGGCCATCTGGGCTGTTTCGTCGTCGGCGCTCGTCAAGGCGGCCTGGAGGAGGGCATCTTTGGCCTCCGCCCCGCCCTGCTGCGAGAGGGCCATCAGGGCGTGCCTCTTGAGCTCGTCGTCTTTGGCGGTCGCGAGGTACTGTTTGAGGACGGCCGCGGCCTCGGGCGTCTTGAGCTCGGCGATCTGGAACAAGGCCGACCGGGCCATGTCCCTGTCCGTTTCATTGAACAGAACGTCTTTGAGCAAGGGCAGCGACTGGGTTTCGTCGCGGTCGGCCAGGGAGTAGAGGGCGGCCTGACGGATCTCCCGGTCCTTGGCTTCTTTCAGGATCCGCCGCAGGGCATCGGCCGCCGCCTGGCCCTCGATGTCCTGGAGGGCGAAGGCCGCGGTGCGGGCCATCTCCTGATCGGGATCCGTCAGGGCGATCTGGGTGTAGAGGGAGACCAGGCCGGGATCATCGGTGTCGGCCAGGGCGAAGAGGGCGTTGCGCCGGAGCTCGGCCGGAGCGTCGGAGGCGAGGATCTCCTTCAGGGTCTTGACCGACTCGGGCCCGCCGCGGGAGCCGATGGCGAAGAGGGCGCTGCGGCGGACCTCCTCGTCCGGCTCGCGCAGAGCGATGTCGCGGAGCTTGGCCAGGGCCTCGGGCGTTTCCATGTCCCCGAGCATGAAGACGATCTGGCTCTTGAGCTTGGCGCTCGTCGCCTTGTCGTAGAGGCCGATGATCGTCTTGAAGGCGTCGGCATCGCCGAAGTCCTGCAGGGCGTAGAGGGCGGTCATCTTGACATCGTCCTCGTCCTCGGCCTGGAAGGTCTTGATGATCGTCTCGTATTGGGACTTGCCGGCCTTGGCCAGGCCCTGGGCCAGGCGGATCATGTTGGACTTGGCGTCATCGGTCCAGTCGCTGTCCGGGTAATCGTCGATGAACTTCTGGTAGCACTGGAAGACGGACTCGGCCGGCCGGCCGAGCTTTTCCTGGGAGTAGCAGGACCAGAAGCGGGCGTCATCGACCCAGGCGCTCTTGGGGAACTGGCGGATCAGGTCGTCCATCGCCGCTCCGGCGGGGGCCCACTTCTCTTCGAGGACGAGGGCGTAGGCCTGCTTGTAGGCGATCGAGTCCTTCTCCTGTCCGGACGGGATCTCGGCCGGGACGAGCGCGGCCTGGGCGAGCCCGGCCGCGAGGACCAGGATGAGGACGGTCCCGAGGAACAGGCTGTTTCGGTTTCTCATGGTTGATCTCCTTATGCTTGGCTTTTCTTGAAAGGGGCCACGGCTCCGGCCGGCGAGACCGGGCGGGAGCCGCCGCGGGCATCGCGGGCCATGCGGTCGAGGTCGATCTTGAGGAAGATGCCGCCGCGGTCGACGCCCTGCTTGATGAGCTCGATGCCGTCGACATCCTGCCCCGATTCGAGGTTGGCGATCTGCATCATGATGACTTCGAGGTCGGCGACGAGGTCACGGAGCCGCCGCTGGCCGGGCTGGTTGAGTCCCTGGCGGAGGACCGCGGCCTCGGTCGCGAGCCCGCGGGAGACGGCTTTCTTCCTGCCCAGGTCGAGGGCATAGGCGTCGTCGGTCGCCGGATCGAAGTTGACCAAACCCAGGAGCAGGACCTTGGACCGTTCGACGAAATTCGCCGCCTGGACGACGGCGCCGGCCTGGACGGGCCGGGCCGTCGCGGTCCGCGTCGTCGGCGGGCCCGGGGGACCGATCAGGCGGCTGCCGATCAGGATCCCGACGAGAACGAGCGCGGCCGCGCCCGCGGCCTGATAGGCCCATCGGGGCAGGTGGAAAAGAACGCGGCCGATCAGGGCCGCGGGGGACGGACGGCGGCCCTCTTCGGTCTCATCCCAGAGCAGCCGCCGCGAAAGCCTGTCCCAATACCCGTCCCAGAATTCCGGGCCCGGGTCGGGCCTCTCGCGCCGGTCCATCAGCCTGAGCGTTTCTCCGAGGGCCGCGTACTCGGCCCGGCACTTCGGACAGGCCTCGAGGTGACGCTCGAGCCCGGCCTTGCCGGCCGGGGCGAGTTCGCCGTAGAGGGCCTCGATCATGGCGTCCCGGCAAGTCTTGCATTCATTCATGGGAAGTCTCCGCGTTGGAGATGATGGCCGTCGGGCCAAGCTCCTTCTGGATCTTGCGGACGGCCCGGAAAAGATAGCTCTTGACCGACCCGACGGACAGTCCCAGAGAAGAGGCGATGTCCTTGAGCATGAGATCGTCATAATGGCGCAGGACGAAAACGGCCTTTTCCTGGGGTGAGACCCTATCGAGGGCCCGGGCGATCCGGTCCTGGAGCTGCCTCGATTCCAGGGCCGCTCCCGGATCGGCGGGGCCGCGGCGGGGCAACCCGGCCTCGGAGTCTCCGGCGGATTCGATGAGCTCGTCGGCCACGGCTGCGGGCGCCGCGCCCCTCCGCCTGAGGTGGTCGATCGAGGCGTTGTAAGTGATCCTGTAGAGCCAGGAGCCGAGCTTGGCGCCCTTCCTGAACGTGGCGAAGGAGCGGAAGACCTTGAGAAAGACCTCCTGCGAGATGTCCTCGGCGTCGACGGGATTCCCGGCCATGTCCAGGGCCAGGTAATAGACCTTCTTTTTATAGCGCTCGACGAGCTCACGGAAGGCGCGCGGGTCGCCCCGGGTCATTCCCTCGATGATCTCGTTCTCGTCCATAGGGTCCATATCCGGCTTTCACTGCGTTAGACGGACGGACCGGCCACGGGGTTGGCAGGCGCTCAAAAGAGGCCAAAAGCGGTCATTTAGCCGCCTTGGACATAGCGCCCGTATCTCTCGCGGACCCGGCCGGATGCGACATCCCCCCTGTGGACGAGGATGCCGACACGCTGGCTGATCGACCCGCCCTGGCGAAGGACGAAGGGCTTGCCGCTCATGATCGTCGGGCCGTCGCGGCCCGAAGGTGCCGTATTCCCGCGTCAGCCAGCGGTGCTCGCGGCCATCGGGCCATTGGAAGACCGCGACGCCTTCCGTCGTTCCGTCCACGGTGTTCGAATAGTCGATCCAGAGCGCCGGCTTCATGTTGGTGGAGGCCTCGCCGACGGCCCCTGAATCGGAGGTGATCTTGCCGCCCTGCCCGCCGCTCCAGACGGGCGCGAGACGGAGGAAGGGCCAGGCATAATGGACGTCGTCGCTGACAAGGAGATCTCGCCGTAGGAGGCCGTGAGCGTCCAGCTCAGGTCGAGAAGATACTCGCCTTCACCGAGGCTGTGGATGACGAGCCGCCTCGCCTCATCCAGAACGGGCTGGCCGTCCGATTCCCAGACGAGCCGGGCATCGACGGCGGCGCGGGCTCTTCCCGCGTCGAGCCGGGTGAACGACTCGAGCCGGATCCGGTCGCGGAAGGGCGGGCCGAAATCGCCGGCCTCCGTCCTGACTCCGCTCGCGAGAGCGTAGTAGAAGCTCAGGTCCCTCTCCCCTCCCGCCGGACGGATCGTATCGGCGAACCAGAAGCTGCGATGGTGGGGATAGGGCTCGGTCTTCTCGACGAGCATGTCCCGGCCGCTCGGGCTTCGCATCGGCCAGTAGTGGGGCAGGTCGACGTCGGGGCCGTATCGGAAGACGAGGGCTTCCCGGCCGCCGATGCTGGACCGTGAGCGGCCGGCCGCGTCGTCGCGCTGGAGCGTGACCCGGGGCTTTGACGCCTGGAGGCTGAGGGCGGCGGCGCAGAGAAGGACGACGGCGCGGACGGCCGCCGGCCGACGCTCAGACGATCCACGGCCGCCGGTGGGGATAGTCGAGCCTGCGGTTGGCCTCTTCGTCCCCGGCGAACCTCTCGGCCTGCGGGTCCCAGGCGAGCTTGCGGCCGAGCTTCATGGCGATGTGGGTCATGACGCAGATCGAGTTGGAGCGGTGGCCCACCTCGACCGGCGCGGCCGGGGCCTGCCGGCTGCGCACGGCCTCGAGGAAGTTCTTCATGTGGTTGCCGCTCTGCACGAGCTTGACCGCGCCCTGGCCCGGCTTCCATTTCAGGATCTCGGGGTCGGAGGCCTTGATGGCGCCGCGCTCGACGAAGACCCAGCCGTCGTCGCCCTCGAAGCGCACGCCCGCCGGGTCGCCGGTCTCCATGATGAGGCGGACGCCGTTCGCGTAGACGGCCTCGGCCTTGAACTTGGTGTGGACGTTGAACAGGCCCCGGTCGGGGAAATCGCCCTTGGCCTCGATGCTGACGGGGCCGCTGAGGTCGGTGCCGTTGCCCCACTGGGCGATGTCCACCATGTGCGATCCCCAGCCGGTGACCATGCCCAGGCAATAGGGCTCGATCTGGAGCCAGCCGGGCCGCTCGAAGCTCATCTGGGGATGGACGCGGTCCTCGGTGAAGGGGGCTTCGGCCGAAGGGCCCATCCAGGTCTCGTAGTCGAGGTTCGGCGGCACGGGCTCGGGCCTCGGGTCGCCGCGGCCCTGATCCTCGGGCAGCCAGACGCGGATCGTCCGGAGCTTACCGACCCGGCCGTTGCGGGCGAGCTCGCAGGCCATCAGAAAGTGGATCGAGGAGCGCTGCTGGGAGCCGACCTGAAGGACGCGCTTGTGCCTTTTCACCGTCGCGACGAGCTTGCGACCCTCGGCGATCGAGTAAGTCAGGGGTTTTTCGAGATAGATGTCTTTGCCCGCGGCGGCCGCGGCGACGGCATGGGCCGCGTGCCAGAAGTCGGGCGTGACGATGAGCACGCCGTCGATGTCCTTGCGGGCCAGGAGCTCGCGGAAATCATGGAAGGCCCTGACGCTCTTCGAGGCGTTCCGACTCGTCTCGACCGCGTAGATCTTCTCGGCCAGCCACTGGGCGTCCTCGAGTCTGTGGGAGTCGATGTCGCACACGGCCGTCACCCTGGCCCCGTTCTCGAGGCCGCGGTAGATGAGCTCCTGCATGTCGGCCTGGCCCTGACGGCCGACGCCGATGCAGCCGAACTGGAGGGTATCGCTCGGGGCGGGCCGGGCGAAAACGGACGACGGGACGAGGACCGGAGCCGAGGCCGTCACGGCCGCGGCCTTCAGGAAGCTTCGACGGTTCATGCTGTCCTCCCGGAGCTGAAACTACCACCCGTCCGGGCACTGTCAACGCTGGGACCTCGGCCGCGGAAGGGGCTCGTAGTCAGCCTCACCCTGCTCGCCCCTCACCAACGGACTCTGCCGGCAACGACGGGCCGCATCTCCGGAATCGTGAGAAGAACCTGCGAAGGCGGATATGGCTGCCGTTCTGGAAACTCCTCAGAGGAGTGAGAGGATCTTGACCACGGCGCCGGCGGCCACGACGAGGATGGCCAGGAGGAGGAGGACATTCCAGGCCGCGCCCTTGAAGCCCCGGTTGACCTCGTCGCCGAGGTAGCTGCGCTTGTTCTGAAGGATGAAGAAGGCGACGTAGGCGATGGGCATCATGATGAGCGCGATGGACGAGGCCACGACCGGAAGCCAGAACGGCAAGGGGGTGAACGCGCCGAGGATGCCGACTTGGCCGTCATCGTCGCCGCCCGATAGCGCCAGCCTCGCGGCTCGAAGCCGAGCATCTCGCTCAGGACGAAGCCGCAGATGACCATCTCGATCGTGAGCGTCGTGAAGCACATGCCGAGGATGCCGAGCGAGAAGATGACCCGGCCCGCCGCGACGCCGGCCACGGGAGCCAGGGCGTGCGCGCATCGACCGCCTCGCGGACGCGGATCCCCTGCACATGGAGCGTGTTGGCCAGACGAAGACAGCCAGTCCCATGTGGGACGAATATCGCGAACATCGAGACGACGAGGTCGAAGTTCTTGAGCCGCCGGTGCTCCCGGCCCAGCCGCGGGCGAGGAGAGTGTAGGGATAGAGAAAGGTCATATTGACCCCGACCGCCGCGCCGAGCGCGCCGAGGACGATCGTCAGGCCTTCGCGGTCGCGCGGGACATGGAAGCCGAAGAGGCCGTGGAGAAGGGCTTTGAAATCCACGCCGGTCTTGATGACGACGAGGAGGAAGAAAAGGGACATCAGCAGGACGAGGTACTTCAGGACGCGCTCGAAGAGCCGGACCGACCGGCGGCCGCCCTGGCCCGTAGCTCCAGCAGAGAGCCGGTGCCGGCGACGAGAAGCCCGAGCGCGATGGGCGCGCGGGGAATGTCCAGGCCGGCGACGTCGAAGATGTCCCGGCTGACGCTCGTCGCCAGGGCGTACTGAGGGAACTGCCAGATGACGGAGGCCACGAGGACGACGCCGCCCCAGGCAAAGGCCAAGGCCGGGTGGAGCTTCTTCCGGAAGACGTCGTACGGCCGGGCCTGGGTCATGAGGAGCTGGTGGCCGATAGCCGCGAACACCACGATGCCGAGGAACATGGCCACCGGCTGGACCCACAGCAAGTCGTAGCCGAAGACCGCGCCGGCGAAGATGGATGAGCCGGCCGAACCGGCGCCCAGGGTCAGGGCGCTCTGGACCCAGCCCGGTCCGGAGAGCGACCAATAGCCGAGCCATCGGCGCAGGCGGCCGGGGCGGGCGTCGATCTCGCGCAGCCGGGCCTTTTCGCGCTCGAGGGCCTCGGGGTCCCGCGACCCGGCCATGGGCAGGCCGCGCCGAAGGCCGTCGGGCACGGGTCTCGTCCGGCATTTGCGGCCGTCTATTTCCCCGGGCCGGCGACCTTGGCCGGGCCCACGGCTTCGAACCCCGTCACGGGGCGAAGAACGCCGCACATGCCCAGGGTCGAGCTCCCGGCGGGAACGTGGAGGACCGGGCCGGCCTCCTCAGACGCCGCTGCGGCAGGTTCTCGAGCCGCTTGCGGAGCCGCAGGCCCCAGGCCATCGGGCCGGCCTCGACGGCGCGGCCGAAGCTCGATACCTCGTGGGCCGCGGTCATGCAGGTGGACACGGATGAACCGGGCCAGTTCCATGTAATAGGCAGGCTGGTCCTTCCTCCACAGCTCCACGAGACTCATATAGGCGCGGATGGCCGCGTCTCGCCGGTCGAGAGCTCCCTCGAGCCCTTTCGTCTTGGCCAGGCCGGTCGAGGCGGTCGATACTCGTCCGGATCGTCGTCGACGGCCTTGCCGAAGTAGATCCGGGCGTCTCCCCCTCGGCCAGACCGGCGTTGCCCATGACCACGAGCAGGACGAGGTGGTCGGTGTTGACCAGCGCGGTGGAGGACGCAAGGCGGGAATTGGAGGTAGCGTCCGGGCAGGAGGTCGACCGAGCGGAAGCCGCCCTCGAGGTCATGGAGCTCGACCCTCCCCTTGCCGCTCATGACGTAGTACCCTTCGTCGGTCACGGCGTGGACGTGGGGAGAGCCCGACATCAGCCCGTCCGGGGCCGGACGCTGGTCGTAAACCGTGAGCTGGGTCAAGCCGATGCCGCTGATGAGATCTTCGGACCGGTACCGAGGCTCGGGACGAAGATCGCCACAAGAAGCGCGAGACTTGTCGAGGCGGCCCGTCGAAGGGCATCCGATGGCGCTTGTCGCGATGGGTAAGCACATCCTGGGCCATGGGGGACCTCCTCACAGGCTCCTTTTTATCAGAAGCCCCGGAGAAAAGGAAATGATTCGTGGCGATATCCATCGCCGTTTCGAGAGGGATTTCCAGGAAGGAGAGGCTCTTACAGCCCGGCGGGCGTGCCGATGAACGGAAGCGAATAGAAGGCGTCAACCGGCCCGCCTTTGGGCATGGGGGCCCGGCCCTTGAGCCGGGCCAGCCTTTCCCGGACGGTCGCGACCTCGGCGAGATCCGGGTCGGCCTGCTTCCAGAGGCTCCACAGGGTTTTGTACTGCTCGAGCGCACGGTCCAGGTCGCCCTGGGCTTCATAAAGGGCGGCCAGGCGGAGACGGCTGAACGGATGGATCAAGGCCCCTTCGCGGTCCTTGGCCTCCGGAGAGACCAGCCTCTCGTACTCCTTCATGGCCAGGCCCATTCCGCCCTTCTTGAGATGGGCTCGGGCGGCGAAGTCGCCCATGAAGGGCAGGTTCTTGCTTTCGACGGTCACCGCGTTGCCGAGATCGATCTTGACCTCCGGGCCCTCGGCAAAGACCTTGACCGCCGCGTCGTATTGCCCGTCGGCGAAGAGGATCTCGCGCTTCAGGTGGTTCGAGGCGAGCAGGTTGAATTCCTTCTCTTTATCGCCGACCGACGCCGCCAATGCGTCCATCGCCTCGAGCTTTTTCCTGGCGCCGGGGACGTTGCCCGACTTGACATCGTAGAGCCCGGTGTAAAGCAGCTCGTAGATCTTGTTCAAGCTGTCGGTGCCCATCTTCGTTTCGGCCCTGTAGGACAAGCGCCTGTCGAGATAGGATTTGAAGAGGTCGAGGCGGCCCCAGTCATAGGAGATCCAGAGGGCGTCCCGGAGGATGATGTCGGCCAGATCTTTGTTGCCCGAGGTCTTGGCCAGGGTCTCCGCCGTGCCGAGCTCGGCCAGCGCGTCATTGAACCGTCCCGAGAGGGAATAATAGAGTCCCTTCCACTGGTGCCCGTCGGCCCTCATGCCGTCGGTCTGGGCCCGGGTGATCATCTCGTCGACCCAGCGCAGGGCCGCGTCATAATCTCCGTCCATGGCATAGAGGTAGGCCAGCTTCCAGGTCGACGGAAAATCGGGCCTGACCCCCAGCGCCAGCTGGTACTTGGCCCGGGCCTTGTCGTATTCGCCGGTCAGGAAATAGAGGTCGCCCAGGGAGTCGAGGGGGTTGGCCTCGCCCGGATGGGACGCGGCATAGCGGTCGAAGGTGGCGATGGCCTTGTCCTTCTCCCCCAGATCGGCGTAGGTATAGGCCAGCAGGTTCAAGGCGTAGCCGAAGTCCGGATCGATGGCCAGGGCCTTTTCGAACTCGGCCACCGCCTCGGTGTACTTCTTATCGTTCCTATAGAACCAGGCCAGGTCGGCATGGGCGCGCTTGTCCTGCGGGTCGGCCTTGATGACCTCGTGCAGCCCCTGGACATAGCCCTTGATGTCCTTTTCCATCAGCGCGGACAGGGCGGCGATGTACAGGCCGTCCTTGCCCTTGCCCGGGCTGGTCTTGCTCAGCTTCTTGAATTGCTCCATGGCCTTGGCCGCCCGCGGCGCGTCGGCCAGGCTGTTATAGACCCGCGTCAGGTAATAGTGCGGCAGGGCGAAGGACGGGTCCTTATCGACCGCCTTCTCGAGCGACACGCGGGCGTCCTCGAAGTAGTAGCGCTCGAAGTCCTCGAGTCCCTTGAGGAAAAGCTGGTAGGCATCCATCGAGGCCGTCGTGACCTTGGTGATAGGCATCGCGCCCTTGGCCGCCGCCAACGCCGAGAGCCCGACGCCCCGGGCGATCTCCCGGGTCAGCTCGTCGATCTGCGTCCGGAGGATGCTCCCGACCCCCTCGCCGCGCGAACCCGTGCTTTTGAGGAGGTTCTTCGTCTGGACGTCGTAGATCTTGGCGTCGGTGGCGAACAGGTTCTCCGCCTTGGTGAAGCTGCCCATGACGATAGCGTCGACGCCGGCTCGACGGCAGATATCGAACCAAAGGTTCCGGTCGGCGGAGCTGGCCACGTCCCTGTCCTTCGGCCCGGCCAGATCGTTCAGCCGCTCCCACGAAACGACCTCGAGGTATTTCGACTGCTCGAGGCTGGTGATGAGGAGGTTGGGGATGGCTTTCTTCAAGTACTCGTAGGCGGCCTCGCCGGTCAGGTTCTCGAAGCCGACGATGGCCACGGTGCGGACGGCCCCCTTGGCCTTGGGGAGGACCTGACGGATGACGATCCCGGCGGCCATGATGCCCAGGAAGGCGACGACGGGGACGGCGGCCTTCCGCCACGGGAAGCGCTCGACGGCGGCGAGCAGGGTGGTCTTCCGCGTCGTCGGCCTGACCCAGGGCGACGGCTGGGGCGTGGTGTGAATCGTCTCCTCGACCTGACCGAGGTCGCGGCACACGTCTTCGATCGTCTGGTACCGCTCGTCCCGGTCCTTGGCCAGGCAGCGAAGGATGATGGCGCTCAGCTGGGGCGGCGTCTGGGGGTTCAGCTCCTCGGGCGACGGCGGCGGCTCGGACTGCTGCTTGAAGGCGACGACGAAAGGCGTGTCCGCGGCGAACGGCAGCCGCCCGGTCACCATCTCGAACAGGATGACCCCGAACGCGTAGATGTCCGAGCGCTGGTCGGCGTCCTTGCCCTCGACCTGCTCGGGCGACATGTATTCGGGCGTGCCGATGACGCTCCCCTCGACGGTGACCCCCGGAACGCCGATGGCCCGGGCGATGCCGAAGTCGAGGATCTTGGCGTTGCCGTCCTTGTCGATCATGATGTTGCTGGGCTTGAGGTCGCGGTGGACGATGCCCGCGTCATGGGCCTCGCTGAGTCCGCTGCAGACCTGCTTGGCGATGGTCACGGTCGTGGAGATGTCGAGGCGGCGCGAGCGGCGGATGAAGCTCTTCAGGTCCTCGCCGGGCACGTACTCCATGGTGATATAGTGGAGCCCCTCGTCTTCGCCCAGGTGGTACATCTTGCCGATGTTGCGGTGGGAGATCTTGTGGGCCAGCTTGATCTCGTTGACGAAGCGCTCGAGGGTCCGCTTGTCCTCGGCGATGTCGGGCCGGATGAGCTTGATGGCCACTTCTTCATGGGCCTTGATGTCGAGGGCCCTGTAGACGCGCCCCATGCCGCCGCGGCCGAGCTGCTCGATGATCTGGTAGCGCCCGCCGAAGATCGTCCCGGTCGGCAGGTCCCAGGCCGGGGATTCGTAGGTCCGGGTGGCGGAGATGGAAATCGGCCGAGTGGCGGACGAGCCTTCGCGGCTCCTCAGGACGGTGGCGCAATTGCTGCAGAAGTTCGCCGTCTCAGAATTTTCGCTGTGGCACGTGGGGCAGAGGGTGGCCATTGTCCTTGTCGTCTCCGGCTTCGCTTCCCAGGACCGTTCTCCTCGAATCCTCCACGCCGCGTCCCCGCCGTCATCAGGTAATACGTTTTAGACGGTTGTTAGGTTGCAGTGCAAAGAACATGCCAGAGGCGGCCGCGGCGGCCTCCCCTGTTGCCGGGCCCCGTGGCCTGCAGGCGCCGGCGGTCTCCTTAAGGTCCTTTACGCCATTTATTTACACTGCGGGGGTTCAAGCAGACAGGAAGGGGTCAGAGCTTGATTCTAGGGGCGGATGGAGAGCGAGATCTTGATGACGCCGCGGTCGCCGAGCGAGCTGAACCGGCTTCGGGGGTCCCAGACCCTCTCCCAGTTCCTGTTGTAGACGAGATAGATCTCGTTGCCGGGGCTGATCTGCCAGCGCAGCCGCGCGCTCCAGCCCAACGTGTTCGAGATGTCGTCGAACTGGATATAGTTCATCAGGCCCAGGTCGGGCGAAAGGAAGATGTCGGCCTTGACCTGGTAGACGTTCTCGCTGAATCGCCCCTGCGGCATGCGGCCGCGGACGAGGTTCGCGTCGAGAGCCAGGGTGGCATAGCCCTTGAACTTCATCGTCACCCCCATGGTGACGTCGTCGTAGCGCCCCGCGTAGTACCCGCCGAAATTCCAGCCCGCGTCAAAGACGACCGGCCGGTGGCCGGCCGTGCTCGCGTTGAGCCGGTAGCTCGTCCAGCTGTACGGTCCGGCGGGCAGGACGACGCCGTCCGAAACGGGCCAATCGAAGGGCAGGACGTCATGATTGGCGACGACGCTGAAGCCGAACGACTCCCCGCTCTGCGTCCTGAAGCTGAGCGGCGAAGCGCTGAGCGTGCTCGTCGCGAGGCGGCCCGAAAGGTCCCAGTAATAATCGGCGCTCGTGTCGAAGAAGAACTGCCGCACGAAGCTCCCGAGGAAGCCGCCTTTCGGCCGCGGCTGAAAGCTCGCCATGACGAAGCCCGTCTGGATCCCCTGCCGCATCATGTACCCCAGGCCGGGGTTGAGGGCCTCGCCGTAATAAGCGTAGGTCGTCTGGATATTCCAGAGGTCGTTCGGATAGTTGGCCCGGAAACCGAAGCCGTGGTGACGGCCCTCTTTCGTCTCATTCCAGTTGTAGACGCCCCAGGCGGCGAGCATGACGTTCTTGTCGCCCAAAAACTTCGACGAGGAATAATTGAAGTCCATGCCGAGGAGCGAGTTCCTCTCGCCCGTCGGACTGCCGTTGGTGAAGATCCAGCCGATCTTGCTCTGGGCGAAGATGTTCTGGGTCACCCGGGCCGCCAGCAGGTTGCGGCCGGGGAGATCGATGGGGCCGCCCATGTCGGGGTCGGGCACGGACGCGGCCCGGGTCTGGACATCGAGCAAGGTCAGGTTGGTGCTGCCGATCTTGCCGTAGAGCTTCGTTCCGAAGAGAACCGGGATCTGGGAGCCCTGGTACAGGCCGACGGTGCGGCTGAAGAACGGCGTGAAGCTGATGCTCGAGCTGAAGCTGAAGTTCTCGGACCCTTCGAGGAAGAACATCCGCTTTTCCGGGAAGAACATCGGGAAGCGCGTCAGATTGATCCGCCGCTCGTCGACCTCGGTCTCGGCGAAATCCATGTTGTAGCTGACGACGCCGACGAGGTTCGGCGTGAAGCTCTTATAGAGGTCGAAGCCGCCGTCGAGCTCGCTGTCGTACCGGTTCGAGACCAGGTTGTCCTTGGCGCCGCTGGCCAGGCCGTAAGGGCGGAAGGTGATGCCCAACCCCTGCTTGACGCCCTCGATCCCCTGCAGCGGGGCCGCCTCGTTGGGGTTGTCGAAATTGCTGTCGAGGGTCGTCCCGGAAAGCCGGATCGTCTCCATCTTGCGGGCGATCGTCCGTTCGATATTGATCCCCCAGACGCTGAGCCCGGGCCGGAAGGAGATGGTCTTGAAGGGGATGCGGAACTCGGCCGACCAGCCGTCCACGAGACGGCAGCTCGCGGCTTCCCAGATGCCGTCCCAATTGAGGCTCGACTCCCCGGCGTAAACGAGGCCCTCGCCGCGGGCCCCGCGGGGATTGACGAAGAAGACGTAGGCGTTGCGCTTGTCCTGGAAGGGATCGAGAAGGACGCGGACGACGTCGTCGCTCGACGTCGTGGAGCCGTGGTGGCCGTAGCCGTACATGGACCCGCCCTCGCCGCCGCTGTCGTGGGCCATCGAATTGGCCGAGATGCGCGACGGCTCGCTGTCGTGGCAGGTGATGCCGATGTAGAGACTGTGCCGGTCGTAGACGACCCGGGCCTCCGTCTTTTCGCTCGGATCTTCCCCGGGCCGCGGCTCGACCATGCGGAAGCCGTCGATCACCGGCGCCGCCTGCCAGGCGGGATCGTCGAGGCGCCCGTCGATGCGGGGCCCGACCTCGACGCGGACGGCCCTGAGGTCCTGGCCGCCGAACGCGAGGGACCCTGCCCCGATCGCGGCCAGGCCCAGGATGAGGAGGGTCAGGCTTCGGGAACGGCGGGATGTCGACTTCATGGTCAGTCGGTCAGCTCCGGGAAGGCTATTGCGGCAGCCAGGCCGTGATCTGTCTGGCGGCCTGGCCGGCCGTCGGCGGATCGAAGTTCGTCAGGACGATGACGATGAAGCCGCTTCGCGGGTCCCATTCGAGGACCGAGTTGATCCCGGGCGCCCCGCCGGCGACGCCGAGACCGCTTTCGGCATCCGGCAGGACGATCTTTTTGTCCTTCACGGCCAGCGCGAACTTCAGCATGTCCCCGGCCGTCGAGTAGCCGCCGCCGGCCGAGCTGCCGCGCCCCGGGAGTGTGGCGAAATTCAGGACGCGCGCGCCCCCGGCCGCCTCGCCCTCGCGCGTGTAGCCGCGGGCGAGGTTCGGGGTGCCGGCGGCCCGGGGAAAGGCGTCGGTGTCGGCCATGCCGCAGGGCTTGAAGATATTCTCCCGGACATAGGCGTAATAGTCGACGCCGCTCAGCTTCTCGATGATGAGCCCGAGGACGATGTAGCCGCCGTTGGAATACTTGTTCGATTTCCCCGGCTCGAACTCGAGGGGCTGGTCGGCGAAGAGCGGCAGGTAGTCCCGAAGCGTCAGGATCTTCTCCTTCGGCGTCGCGTCGTAGCGCTCGCCGAAGAAGTCGCCGATGCCGGAGGTCATGTTGAGGAGCTGGCGCACGCTGACCTTCTCGGCGGCCTCGGCGTTCGGGTAGTCGGGCAGGAACTTTTTGATCGGGTCGTCGAGCGAAAGCTGGCCCCGCCCCGCCAGCTGGTGGATGGCGACCCGGGTGAAGATCTTGTTGATCGAGCCCAGATTGAATTTGGTGTCCGTCCGGTTGGGGATCTTGTCGTCGCGGTCGGCGAAGCCGTAGGCCGCCTCGAAAACGACCCGGGGGCCATTGGCCACGAGGGCGACGCCGGAGAACTCGTCGGCCTTGGCCTGGGCTTCGAGAAAGCCCTTCACGGCGGCCTTGAATTCCTTCTCGTCGGCCTTGGGCTCCGGGGCGACCACGTTGGCGGGATCATCGACGAGATCGATCGACAGGGTCAGCAGGCCGTGCGGGGGGGCCTTCTCGGCCGTCGCCTTGAGCAGAAGGAACTCGCCGTTCTGGGCCTTGGTCAGAACGGAGGCCCGGAATGGCTCGTCGGACACGACCCGCTGGATCTCGAGGGACTTGAGCTGGGCCTTGGCCCTGCGGAAGCGGATCAGGCGCTGCTCGACGGGCATCTCCTTGAGGGCCTGGGCCCCGGCATGAGCCAGGAAGTAGGCTTTCATCTGCCCCGGGACGCCGGAATTGAAGGCCTCGATGTAGGCCCGGAGATGAGCCAACGCGGCATTCGCCGGAGCGGCCGGTTCCTGAACGGGCCCCGACAGGGCCCAAACCGAAGTCCAAAGAACGGCCGCGGCCGTCCAGCCGGGAGACCGGCGATGTCGTCTCATGCGTCCTCCTCGAGGCGGCCCTATCGTTAGGCCCGAAAGGAAATTATAACACGACCAGGCAGGTTTGTGTTGCGGGGCCGGCCGCTCCGCCCCGGGGGGAAGTCCGAAAGGGCTATCGATGGGTTTGGACGCGGGCGTTTCGGTCAAGAGCCGGTTTGGCCGCGCCTCCCCTTCTCCCGCCGCTTCTGGAGATTGTCGAAGACGACGTAAAACACCGGCGTGACATAAAGGGTAACGAGCTGGGAGAAGAGCAGCCCGCCGACGACGGCCAAGCCCAGCGGCCGCCGCGATTCGGCCCCGGCCCCGAAGCCGATGGCGATCGGCAGCGTCCCGAGCAGGGCGGCCATGGTCGTCATCATGATCGGCCGGAACCGGATCATGCAGGCCTCGAAGATGGCCTCCCCGGCGTTCTTCCCCTCCCCCCGTTCCGCGGCCAGGGCGAAGTCGACCATCATGATGCCGTTCTTCTTGACCAGGCCAATGAGCATGATGACGCCGACAAAGGCGTACATGCTGAGCTCCGTATGGAAGATGAGCAGCGTCACCAGCGCCCCGAAGCCGGCGAAGGGCAAGGCCGAAAGGATCGTCAGCGGGTGGATGAAGCTCTCATAAAGGATGCCCAGGATCATATAGATGACGACGATCGTCATCAGCAGGAGAAAGCCGAGCCCGCTCAGGGAAGATTGGAAGGCCTGGGCCGCCCCCTGGAAGCTCGTGACGATCGTCGCCGGCATGCTCTCCCGGGCCTGGCGCGTGATCTCGGCCACCGCCGGACCGAGCGCGACCCCGGGCTTGAGGTTGAAGGAGATCGTGACCGCAGGGATCTGGCCCGAGTGGTTGACGGTCAGGGGCCCGACGGTCGGGACCAGCCGCGCGAGGGCGTCGAGGGGCACGAGCTGTCCCGACGACGACTGGACATAGAGCTTGGAGAGCTGGGACGGGTCGTTTTGGAAGCGGGGCTCGAGCTCCATGATCACATAATATTGATTGGTGGCCGCGTAGATCGTCGAGACCTGCCGGGAGCCGTAGCTGAGCGAGAGGGCGTTCTCGACCTGGAAGGGCGTGACCCCCAGGGCGAGGGACTTGTCCCTGTCGATCTCGACCGTGACCTGCGGGTTCTGAAGCTGCATGTCCGTCGTCACGTCCTGGAGGAGAGGGATGGCGCGCATCCGGCTCTCGAACTTGGAGGCCGAGTCGTACAGAACATCGACGTCCGGGCTCTGCAGGGTGAACTGATAAAGGCTCTTGGTGAAGCGGCCGCCGATCTGAATGGGCGGCGGGTTCTGCAGGAAGACGTTGATCCCGGTCAGACCGAACATTTTCGGCCGCAGGCTCTCGACGACCTGGTCGGCGCTGAGCTTCCGTTGGCTGTGCGGCTTCAAGCGGACGAACATGCGGCCCGAATTGCTGGCCCCGATGCCGCCGACCGCAGAGACAAAGGACTCGACGTTGGGGTCGTCCTGAATGATCTTGGCCGCGGCCGCCTGGTGTTCGGCCATGGAGTCGAAGCTGATCCCCTGGGCCGCTTCTGTCACGCCCGCGAGGAAGCCGGAGTCCTCGCTCGCGAGGAAGCCTTTCGGGATCTTGACGAAGAGGAGGACGGTCAGGGCGAGGATAGCGGCCGAGAAGGCCAGGGTCGTCGCCCTGTGCTTCAGGACCCTGGACAAGGTGGCGCCGTAGAAGTCCTGCATGGACCGGAAGGCCTTTTCGGCGGCATTATAGAAGGATCCGTGCTTGACCTGACCCGGCTCCTTCAAGAGGCGGCTGGCCAAGGCCGGAGTCAGGGTCAGCGAGACGAACCCGGAGAAGAGGACCGCGGAGGCGATGGTGACGGCGAACTCGTGGAAGAGGCGACCCAGGATCCCGCCCATGAACAGAATGGGGATGAAGACCGCGGCCAGCGACAGGGTCATGGACACGATCGTGAAGCCGATCTCCTTGGAGCCCTTGAGCGTCGCCTCCATGGTCGCTTCGCCCATCTCCTGATGGCGGACGATGTTCTCGAGCATGACGATGGCGTCGTCGACCAGGAAGCCGATGGACAGGGTCAGGGCCATCAGGGAGAGGTTGTCGAGGCTGTAGCCGAGAAGCTGCATGACGGCGAACGTCCCGATGATCGAGAACGGCAGGGCCAGGCTCGGGATGAGGGTCGCCCGGACGCTCCTCAGGAAGACGAAGATGACCATGATGACCAGGACGAGCGCGAGGACGAGGGTGAACTTGACGTCGTTGACCGAGGCCTGGATGGACTCGGACCGGTCGAAGAGAGTCGTGAACTCGACGGACGCCGGCAGGCGTGTCCGGAAGAGAGGCATGAGCTTCCGAACGGCGGCGGCCACGGCGACCGTGTTCGTTCCCGGCTGGCGCTGGATGGCCAGGACGACGGAGCGTTGCCGCGTCCCGTCCCGGTAGGTCCAGGCCGCGACCTTGTCGTTCTGGACGCTGTCGATGACCCGGCCCAGGTCTTTGAGCCGGACCGGCGAGCCGTTCCGGTAGGTCACGACGAGCTCCCGGTATTCGGCGGCGTTGTTGAGCTGGCCCGTCGATTCGATGGTGAAGGCCTTAAAGGGGCCGTAAAGCGTCCCCGTGGGAAGGTTGACGTTGCCGGCCTGCACGGCCTGGCTGACCTGGTCGATGCCGAGGCCGCGCGAGGCCAGGGCGTCGGGGTCGAGCTGGATCCTGACGGCGTAGGTCTGCGCTCCGTAGACGGCGACCTGGGCGACGCCGCTGACCGTGGAGATGCGCTGGGCCATCATCGTTTCCGCGTAATCGTCGAGCGTCGACAGCGGCAGCGTGTCCGAGCTGAGCATGATGAAGAGGATCGGCGAGATGGCCGGGTTGACTTTCTGATAGACGGGCGGAGACGGCATGTCTTGGGGCAACAGGCGGGCGGTAAAGGTGATCGCTTCCTGGACGTCCTGGGCGGCGGAGTCCAGGTTCCGGCTCAGGGCGAACTGGAGCGTGATCTGGGTCAGGCCGAGCTGGTTCGTCGAGGTCATGGAATCCAGGCCCTGGATCGTCGAAAACTGCCTCTCGAGGGGCGTCGCAACCGTCGAAGCCATGGTCTCCGGGCTCGCTCCCGGCAGGCCGGCGGTCACCACGATCGTCGGGAAGTCCACGTTCGGGAGGTCGCTCACGGGAAGAAGCCGGTACCCCAGGATCCCGAAGATGAGGAGCGCCGCCATGAGGAGCGTGGTCATCACCGTGCGGCGGACGAAGATTGCCGAGAAGTTCATGGCGCCCTCCCTCTTAGCGGCCCGGCTTGATCTCGACCTTGGCCCCGGGGCCGAGCCGGAGCTGTCCGTCCGTGACGACGCGCTCTCCCGGCTTCAGGCCTTCGGCGATGACGGAATCTCCGCCGAATTCCCGGGCGACCTTGACCGGTCTCATCTCGGCGGTCAGGTCGTCCTTGACGACGTAGACGTACTCCCCGGACTGCCCGGTCTGGACGGCCTGCGACGGGACGGTGACGACCCCTTTCTCGGTGGTCAGCGTCAGGCGCACGTTCAGGAACTGGCCCGGCCAGAGGGCCCGGTCGGCGTTGTCGAAGGTCGCCTTGAGCATGATCGTCCCGGTCGTTTCATCGATCGCGTTGTCGACGAAGGTCAGGACGCCGGAGGCAGGCTTCTGCCCCTCGCCCGCCGCAACGGCCTCCACTTTCAGCGCCTCTTTGGCCATGAATTCCTTGATCCGGGCCAGATTCTGTTCGGGGACGGAAAAGGTGACATAGATCGGGCTGACCTGGTCGATCACGACGGCGGCGCCGACATCGTTCGCCTTGATGATATTGCCGGCGTCGATAAGCAGCTTCCCTGTCCGGCCGTCGATCGGCGAGCGGATGGTCGCGTAGTCGAGATTGAGACGGGCGTTCGAGACGCCGGCCTCGTCGGCCTTGACGACGGCGATGAGAACGTCGCGGTTGGCGACGAGCGCGTCGTACTGCTCCTTGGTCACATAATCCTTCTGAACGAGACCGGCGTAGCGGGCGACGTCGGCCTCGGCGTTCTTCAGCTGGGCCCGGTCCTTCTCGAGCAGGGATTCGGCCTGCCTCACGGCGATATCGAAGGTCCGGGGGTCTATCGTGAACAGCCGGTCTCCTTTCCGGACGGTCTGGCCTTCCTTGAAATAGACCCCGGTGACCTGGCCGCCGACCTGGGCCTTGACGGAAACGGTCGCGAGCGCCTCGGCCCGGCCCACCGAGGCGATCTCGAGCGGGACGTCTTTCTGTTCGGAGGAGGCCACCGTCACGGGACTCCCGGGCACGGCCGGAGGCTTCTTTTTCCCTGAGCAGGCCGATCCTCCCATGAGCGCGGCGAGTGCGATCGTGCCGATGAGCGTGTAACGAGGAGTCTTCATGGCCTGTGATCTCCTTTCTCCGGGCCCGCGGGCGGGGCCAGGGTCCCGGTATCGTGCGTGAACTGGACCAGGGCCAGGAACCAGTCGGATCTGGCCCGGACGAGCTGAACGCGCCCGTCGGCGAGAACCGATTGGGCGGCCAGCAGGTCGAGGATGCTGCCGACGCCCTCCTTGTAGCGGCCCAGGGCGACGTCATAAGAAGCCTCGGCGCTTGCCAGGAGGTCCTTGGCGGTCACGATCTCCTGCTCCGAGGTCTTGAGGCCGTAGTAGCTCGTCCAGACCTGGAGCTCGACCGAGCGGTCGAGGTCGGTCATCCGGTCGCGGGCCCCTTCGGCCAGCGCCTTGGCCTCCAGGACGGCGTACTGTTGGAGCCCGAAAAGGAAAGACAGATCGA
Organism: Candidatus Aminicenantota bacterium; assembly: GCA_963742235.1. Classification (GTDB taxonomy): domain Bacteria; phylum Acidobacteriota; class Aminicenantia; order Aminicenantales; family Saccharicenantaceae; genus RBG-16-66-30. The sequence continues at coordinate 99,348 of CAVULT010000005.1, forward strand.
CCGTGGCCGAAATCGCATAGAAGGGGTTCGAAACCGGGTTGCCGCGATAATAGATGCGGCCGGCGTTGCCGCTGAGCGAGAGGGAGGGAAAGAACGTCGAACGGGCCTTCCTGACGGCGGCCTCGGCTTCGAGAACCTGGGCGCGGGCGGCGGCCAGGTCGGGCCGCCTGGCTTCCGCCTCCTCGATGGACAGGTCGACCTGTTTGGATCACGGATTCGAACGGGATGTCCTCGGGAAGACTTTCGGCGACCTCGAATGGAACGGCGGCCGGGAGTCCCATCGCGCTGGCCAGGGCGCCGTGGAGGGTCTGGATGAGCCCGCGCGTCGTCACGAGCTGGAGGTCGATCGTCGACAGGGCCGTTTTGGCCTGGAGAACGTCGGCGATGGTGGCCACGCCGGCCCGATGGCGGTCGTTAGAGGCGTCATAGTTGGCCTGTGCGCCTTTGCGGCTCGTCTCCTGGGCTTCGAGGAGGGCCCGGGCGGCGAGATACTGATAGTAGACGTCTTCGATCCCGAGGATGACGTTTTGCAGGACCGCGTTCTGGGTCCAGTTGGCCGCTTCGAGCGCCAGCCGGGCCGACCGGACATCGGCCTCCCGCCCCCCGAAATCGAAGATCAGGAAGTTGAGGCTGGCCGCCGGCGTCAACGTCGTCTGGTTGATGATGAACTGGCCCCCGGCGAAGACCGCCTTCTGTTTGGTGCCCGTGAGCGTCGCGGCGATCGAGGGGAGGTAGGCGCCCAGGGAAATGCTCACGGCCGCGGAGGCGGCCCGGGCCGCGTTCCAGGCCGCGCGCGTCTGAGGGTTGTTGGTGAGGCCGACGTCGACGATGTCCGCCAGGGTCCACATCCGTCCCGGAGCCTGGAGCTCGGCGGGGATCGCAGGGGCGGGAATGGGCTCGGGCGGCTTCGCCTCCCTGGCCGGCGGAGTCCACGGCCGCGCGGGCGAATCCGCCGTACGTCGCGTGAGGCCGCCCATCGTCGCGCACGCGGCCAGGACGGACGCGGCCAAAAGGGCCGCGGCGGCCTTGAAGAACAGGCCGTGCCAACGGTCCGAACGTTTGGGAGATGACAGAGACTGAAGCTCGGGACTTGCGGACATGTTCAACCTCACACCTGCCCTCTCGCTAATGAGCCGAGGTGGCTGACCGGACTCCGGGGTCATCTTTGAGGATACAAGATTCGTGCCAAGGCGGGGCGGAAGGGCGCCCGCCGGGTTTTGTCATGGCAATATTGACAGTTCCCGCCGCGGTCGATATCATCGTGGTATCCGAAGGGGGTCCATCATGGCGTATCAAGATCAGTCTGCTTTGACTTCTCTGACGCTCAAGGTGAACGGACAACAGCACACGGTCCACGTCTTCCCGGACACGCCGCTCCTCTGGGTGCTCCGGGACGACCTCGGCCTCAGGGGGACGAAGTTCGGCTGCGGCAGGTCCCTCTGCGGGGCCTGCACGGTCCACGTCGACGGGGAGGCGACGCGCTCGTGCGTGACGCCTGTCTCCTCCGTGGCGGGAAAGGCCATCGTGACGATCGAAGGCCTGTCCCCGGACGGCTCCCATCCGGTGCAAAGAGCCTGGGTGGCGCATGAGGTGCCGCAGTGCGGCTACTGCCAATCCGGACAGATCATGTCGGCCGCGGCGCTGCTGGCCAAGAATCCCGATCCGAGCGACGCCGACATCGACGCGTCCATGTCGGGCAACATCTGCCGCTGCGGCACGTACCAGCGGATCCGCGCGGCCATCCACGAGGCCGCGAAGATGATGGCCGCGGGAGGGCGCAAATGAACACGATCGTCAAAGTCACCCGGCGGGATTTTCTCAAGGCGGGCGCGACGCTCGGCGGCGGCCTGGTGCTGGGCGTCATGCTCCCGGCCGGCACGGGCCAGACCAAGGGACAAGGCGCGGCCCGGCTCGCGCCCAACGCGTTCCTGCGCGTCGGCACCGACGGCATCGTGACGGTGATCGTTCCGCAATCGGAGATGGGCCAGGGCGTCGCGACATCCCTGCCGATGCTCGTCGCGGAGGAGCTCGACGCCGATTGGAAGATGGTCCGCTACGAGCAAGCCCCGGCGGACAGGGCTTACGCGAATCCGCTCTTGGGCGCGCAGATCACGGGCGGCAGCACGAGCGTCCGGTCCTTCTGGACGCCGTTGCGGCAGGCGGGCGCGGCGGCCCGGATCATGCTCATCGCGGCCGCGGCCAAGGCCTGGGGCGTCGATCCCGCGACGTGCCGGGCCGAGAACGGGACCGTCGTCCATCGGGCGACGGGCAGAAAGTCGACCTTCGGCGAGCTCGCGACCGCGGCCTCGGCCATGCCCGTGCCGAAGACCGCCGTCCTCAAGTCCCCGTCGGAGTTCGCCATCCTGGGAAAGCCTCTGCCTCGCTTCGATACGCCGCTCAAGGTCGACGGCCGGGCGGCCTTCGGCATCGACGCGGCTCCGGAAGGGGCGCTTGTGGCCGTCGTGGCCCGATGCCCCGTTTTCGGCGGCAAGGCGGCCAAGTTCGACGACGCGGCGGCGAAAAAGGTCCCCGGGGTCCGGCAGGTCATGCGGATCTCGAGCGGCGTTTGCGTCATCGCCGACACATTCTGGGCGGCCAAGATGGGGCGCGACGCCCTGAAGGTCACCTGGGATGAGGGCGCGCTGGCCGGCTTGACCAGCGCCAAGATCTTCCAAGCCTTCGCCGAGGCCGCCAAGAGCCCGGGTCAGGCGGCCCGGAACGACGGCGACGCGGCCGGCGCACTGGCGAAAGCGGCCAAGAAGATCGACGCCGTTTATCAGGTACCGTACCTTGCCCACGCGACCATGGAGCCGATGAACTGCACGGCCTCGGTGACGAAGACGAGGTGCGATGTCTGGGCGCCCACGCAGGCGCAGACCGCGACGCAGCGGACGGCCGCGGCCATCACCGGCCTCTCGCCGGACGCCGTGTTCGTCCACACGATGTTCCTGGGGTGCGGCTTCGGACGTCGGGGCGAGACCGACTTCGCCGGCGAGGCCGTCGAGGCCTCCAAGGCGGCCGGGGCGCCGGTCAAGGTCATCTGGACGCGCGAAGACGACATGCATCACGATCACTACCGACCGGCGACATACAACGTTCTGAGCGCCGGTCTCGACGCCAAGGGCCTGCCGACCGCGTGGACGACGCGCATCGTCGGGTCGTCCATCTTCGCCTCCCACGCGAGGGAGATGGGCTTGCCGACCGCGGGCGTCGACCGGACTTCGGTCGAGGGCCTGGCCGACCTGCCCTACGAGATCCCGAATCTCCACGTCGAGTATGTCGAAAACGAGCCCGGGATACCGGTCGGGTTCTGGCGGTCGGTCGGCTGTTCGCAGAACGCTTTCATCGCCGAGAGCTTCATGGACGAGATCGCGGCCGCGGGGGGCCGGGACCCTTATGAGCTGCGGCGGTCCCTTCTCGCCAAGCATCCCCGGCACAGGGGCGTCCTCGAGCTCGTCGCCGCGAAGGCCGGCTGGGGCAAGCCTCTGCCCAAGGGAGTGTTCCGGGGCATCGCCATGGCCGAGGCCTACGGCAGCTTCGTGGCCGAGGTCGCCGAGATCTCCGTCGGAAGCGGCGGCGCGGTCAAGGTCCTCAGGGTCGTCGGCGCCAGCGACTGCGGCCTGCACGTCAATCCCGACACGATCCGGGCCCAGATGGAGGGCGGGATCGTCTACGGACTGACCGCGGCGCTCTACGGGAAGATCACCATCGCGAACGGCGCAGTCGAGCAGGGCAACTTCGACGACTACGAGATGCTGCGGATGTCCGCAATGCCGAAGGTCGAAGTCTACCTCGTCGAGAGCCCCGAGGCGCCCGGGGGCGTCGGCGAGCCCGGCGTCCCGCCGATCGCTCCCGCGGTCTGCAACGCGATCTTCGCGGCCACAGGGAAGCGGATCCGCGAGCTCCCGATCGGCAAGGTTTCGATGTCGGGACCTCCGAGCTGATCCGCGGAGGCGAAAGCCGCCAGCCGCCTCGGCCTGCCCGCGGCGGCGCTCGACGATCATAACCCCGTATCAGCCTGGGCCTGGTCCCCTGCTCCCCTAGCCCGGCTTTCAACCGCATCGGACCGGGAGGTCCCGACCGTAGCGAGCCAGGGCAGGACGAACAGCGCGGCCAGGGGGGCGATCAGGGTCCCCAGGATGACGGCGATCCCGAAGCGCTGGGTCGGAGGGAAGCTCGACAGGATGAAGATCCCGAACCCGAGGCTGACGACAGTCAGGGAATAGACAATGGGTTTCCACAGCCGCCCGCAGACGTCGCTCCAGGCCCGCCGGGACAGCATGCTTCCAGCCTTGTGGCGCCGGACCCAAACGAGCAGATGGACCATGGCGTCGACGCCGATGCCGAGGGCGATATTGGCCGCCGGCGCGGAAATGATGTCCAGCGCCAGCCCGAACCAACCCAGGAGCCCGAGCATCAGGACCGGGATGAGGACGAGGGTTGGGATGAGGGCCGCGGCGATCCACAGGGAACGTGAGATCAGCAGGCCCATGATGATGAAGAGCACGATCAGGAAGGCCTGTCCTTCGACCACGCTCTTGGACACGAGCCGGGTCAGGTCCCCGTACAGGACATAGGTCCCGCCGACGATGACCGGCGCGAACCCGTTCGCCCGGACGAGCTCTTTGATCCGCTCGACGTTGGCCAGGTGGTCCCGCCCGGGATAGGTCTCCTTCATCCTGAGGAGGAAGAGGACCTTGGTATGGTCCTGGGAGACATAGTAGCGGGCGGCCTGACCGTAGCGGTTTCCCTCGAGCAATTTGACGATCCAGGGAATGGGGACGAGGCGGACCGGGAAGGACTGGCGCGCTCCGGCAAGATAAAGAGGGAGGGATACGACCCCTCCGACCGCGGGCTCGCGCTCCAAGGCCAGGCTCAGCTGCCAAAGCTTCGGATAGGCGCGGGAGAACTTGAACGGCGAGCCGTCAGGATTGGCCACGACGACGTTGAGCGGGATGCTGCCGCCGTTCCGGTCGATGTATTCCAAGCTTTGACGGATATCGCTCGTCTTCTTGAAATAGGCGAAGATGCTCGGCTTGGTGTTGAGCCTGGCCAGGCCGAAGGAGGCCGCCCCGGCCGCGATCAGGAGCCCGGCCGCGACCCAGCCATGCCTTCGGGCAAAGAACGTCGACAGGCCGGCCGCGCGGGTCGGGGCCGGATGAACGGGCGCGGCAGCCGGCCGCTGGAGCCTGAGGAAGAAGGGATAGATGAGGTAGGCGGAGGCAAAAGCGACCACGGTCCCGATCATCCCCCCCAAGCCCAACTGACGAAGCGGGGTCGCCGGGACCGCGAGGAGGCTCAGGAAGCCGAGCAGGGCGGTCATCATGCTGAGCGAGGAAGGGAGAAGGGTCACTCGAACTCCGCGCCGCCAGGCCTTGTCCGGCTCCGCCTGCCGGGTCTCCACGATGTGCCGCCAGTTGAAGGTCATGAAGACCATATGGGTCAGGGTCAGGACAAAGACGATCGTGAACAGGTTCGCGGTCAAGGGACCGATGGGGATCTTCAGGGCCCTGGCCAGGATCAGGGTCACGAGTCCGGCTTCCGAGCAAGCCAGCAGGTTACCGAGGGCCATGGCCGCCGAGCGCGAGATCAGAAACCCGGACAGTCCGAAAAGGCACAGGGCCGCCAGGCTGAACACTTCGAGGTCGCGGACGAGCTTTCGCTGGATGATCTCCACAAGATAGGGAGTGCCGGAGATGAGCAGGCGGAAGGAGGGAGTCTCGGATCGCTGAGCGACGTCTTCGAGGGCGAGCACGGCCCGGTGGACGTCGGCCTCGGGCTTGAGGAGAATATAGAGGAATGTCGCCTGTCCGTCTTCCGAGAACAGGACCCGCTTCCAGAGAAGGCTCTCCCGGGCGGCCTCGGGCGACCGCGGCCCGCTCGTCAGGGATTGGACGCTGTCGACGCCCGGAATGGCCGAAAGACGCTTGGTGAGCTCCTTGATATTCTCGATATAGCCTGGGGTTGAGATCGCGCCCTTGGCCCCTACGATGAGCTCCGGCTCCTGGAGGAACAGGCGGCTGATCGCCCGGTCGGCCTCGAGCTGCGGGTCCTTCCCGGAAAAGAAAAAGTTCTGGTCGACCTGCGGCTTGAGGTCGAGCCGGAAGAAGACGACGAAGAGGGTCGCGGCCGTCACCCCGCCCCAGACCAGAAATGTCACCAAGGTCCGAAGGCGGGACGTCCGCAAATTCCTTCCTCCCCTCACGAAAGTAGGATATCTGCGGCGCGGGGTGGTGTCAAATGACCCAAGGGCCGCCCGGTCGGACTCTATTCTTTCTTTCCCTGTTCCGCCATCGTCGCCTGAAAGGCCTGACGCAGTTGATCGATGATCTGCCCGCCGGACGATAGGGTGATGGAGCTGATCTTCTCGCTGATGCGTTCGATGTATTCAAGCTCTTTGAGACGGTAGAGCGTCTTATTCTCGTCCATGATCTTGGCGGTGTTCAACAGGCTGCGCGTTGAGGCTGTCTCCTCACGCCGCATGATGACATTCGCCTGAGCTTTTTTCTCGGCGATCAGCACCTGGTTGATGATGTCCTTCACGTCGCCGGGCAGGATGATGTCTTTCACGCCGGCCGAGAGGAGATCGATGCCCATATCGGACGTCTTGCCTTTTATGGCGGCCACGACCTGCGCGCTGATGCTCTCCTTGCGTTCGAGGATCTCATCCAGCGTAGAGGCGCCGATATATTCCCGCAGGGCCAGCTGCATGAGGATGTACAGCTGCTCCTCATAATTCTTGATCGCGTGCAGGGCTTTCACCGGATCAGCGATCCGGTACTGGCAGACAAAATTCACTCTGAGCATGATCTTGTCTTTGGTCATGATCTCCTGGCCGGACATATCCAGCTGCAGCTGCCGCATGTCCCCCTTGATGACCGATACGGCGGTCGTCCCTCTCCAGAAGAAATAATCGCCCGGCTCAAGCAGCTTTTGGAATTCTCTGTTGAAGAACAGCAGTCCCTTTTCATACGATTCGACCGTAAACGCGGAGAGAAATTTCTGGACCTCCGGTCTCAGAAAAAGCGCTTTGATGAAAGACGCATCGATCTCCGGCTTTGACAGATCGATGATCACGAACGATTGCGGCCGGGTGCCTTTCCAGAACGCATATTTGCCGGGGGCCAGCAATTCCCGGTAACGGCCGTCGGCGAACCTCGCGGCGATCTCATTGTCCTTGACATCCACGACGTACAGCTCATCGCTGAGTTCCCGGTCCTGAAGGAACAACGACAGGTCTTTTTTGGGCCTGAACTCATCGAAAATATCGTGGAGGTCCACCTGATGCCAGGGAGGCACCATGTGGCGGCCGGGCTTCAGCATCCCCACATACTCGCCGCGTCCGTAACCCAGGCCGCGTCTGTAAACAATGCCACGCTTGTCGATATCTATTCTCATATTTCCCCCTAAAAAGAATGATAGGCAAATAAACGGCGGGATGCGCATCGGAGATCCATCGGACGTCGCGCGGAGCCACGCTTGAGCGGCCTATGATCCCGTTTCTTTGACCCCCTCATCCCGCTTCCGCGGGCGTCAGGATCAGCACCGGGACATATCGCCGCGGTATCCGCGTGACTGCAAAGCGCGCCCCGATTGCCATGCCGACACGGCGACAAGCGCCCTATCCGCACGGCCGGAGCTCCCGCCATCATCCCTCCGTTGATCATTTTTAGAAGTGATCGGCTTCTGCGTACGGATTATCAGTCCGTTGCTCTGCCACTGAGCTACCGTATCCTTCGATACGGGAGGGAGTCGAACCCTCGACCTTGGGTGATAAGTTGTCGTGGTCATAGCCGTTCAGCATACCGTCCGGCCAGAGGCGGCGGCACTACGGGGCGTTTGAGGCCCTCGTGTTGAACAACCACCCGTTACGGCAACAGATGTGCTATATCATTTTTATGTTATATTTACAACCCCTTTCGGATGCCTTTCGGATCCTGAAGCCGATTGGACTCGGGCGCTCAATCGGAAGAAAAAGAGAGAGCGCGCCGGGCCCGATTCGAACGGGCGACCTAAAGAGGATATAGGCGCTCATTCTCCCCGTGTGCAAGAGATGTGCCAGGACGGGCCTGTTCTTCCACGATCCTGTAAACATAGACCGTGGAGCCGTGGTCTCGATCGATTATGAAGAGCTTGTCCTCATGAATGCGGATTACATCAGCAAAATGTGAGAGCGGAATATCCCCAAGGAGCTCGCCGTCAGCTGAGAAGATCTCCAGTTTGAATGCATCAGTCGACCTCAGGTCAGTATTCGCCTTTGTCTCAATGCGCCGGCTAGTAACGCCGCCGCCTCTCTTGGAAAACTCAAGCATTGAAGTCTGAGTCGTTTCCACATTTTTCTCTAGCTGGCGCGCGTATGTGACTACCCAGATTCGCCCCTTAGCATCGGCGGCGATGCTAGTCGAGCAAGCATTCATCTCCGGAGATCTAGCCTCCGTGCTATAGCCTAGTGGGCGGTCGGCCCGCCAAATGAGCTTGCCGCCAGCACTATATTTCTCCACCCTGTTCTGAAAGATGAAGCATAGGTAGACAGCATCCTTCTCGTCGACATCAAATACACAAACATTTCCCGTCGCGCTCGTGAGACCTTCGCCGAAATCTGTCCCCCTTCCGAACGCATTGAGGACCCGGCCGTCCGGGCTTAGCACCTTAAGCAAACGAGCTTCGTTTAGCTTCTGTCCCACTCCACTCGCTTCTGGTTCAAACAACGACGAGGTCGAAGATACGTAGTTACCGGAACTTAAAACGCGGATACCCCGGAACGAAGGTCCTCCCAGGATGATGGACCTTATGTCCCGGCCCCCTTTAGGAGGAAACACCTGGATTCGCTCTTGGGCCGCATCGGAAACGACAAGACCGCCTTCCCGGTCTATGTCGAGGCCATCCGGCAACATGAACTCACCGGGACCCCGTCCTTTGCGTCCAATGGTAGAGAGATATCTCCCTTCGGGCGAGAACTCTTGTATACGGGCATTTTTCGTGTCGAGAACGTAGATATTCCCGTTTTTGTCCACAGCGATATCAGAGGGATAGTTGAAGGCGGCGTGCTCATCTTCAGTATCGATGTCGCCAATCTTGCGAACGAGATCGAGAGTGATTCCCAGGCCTCTTCCCCAGAGTCCGCCTTTTATATTATGGATAATCCTAATCCCGTCGCTATTTTCAGTAACCTGCTCCGTCAAGTCATTCTGGGGGCTAACAAGGGAAGGGAACGAAATCGCGAGGGCTGCAAAGGACACCAAACCCTTCCAAACTCCGCCTACTTTCATGGAATATTACCCTCCCCGATATCTTTTATATAACACAAAACCGGGATTAGAGAATTTCGTTTCAGAAGAGGCCAGGGAACGGGACTAGTGAACTCGGATACGAGGTTAGAGGGCCCACAAACAGTCCTCTGGTGTCGAGGCGTTCAACCGCTTCACGGTTCAGCTCATCCCGCAGGTGTGATACCTCCGCTATCGGCTGACGATTTTCCAGTTCAAGTCCGGCACGGGCATCAAATCCGCACCCCCGATCCAAGTCGCCCCGTCCATGTACCAGATGTAGTCATAGCCGCCTGGGCCGTTATAGCGCCAGAGGATGTCGACGTTACCGTCGTTGTTATAATCACCCGTGCCCATGATCCGCCAAGCGCTGTCCCCGACCGGGATCAGCTCGGCGCTCCCCGTCCAGGCCGCATCGTTCATGTACCAGACGACGTTGTAACCCCCGGCGCCGTTGTAGCGCCAGAGGATGTCGACAAAGCCGTCCTTGTCGAAGTCCCCCGTGCCCACAATCTGCCAGTTCGGGTCCGAGACTCCGAGCAGAACGGCGCTCCCGATCCATCCGGCCCCATTCATGTACCAGATGACGTTCGACCCGCTGACGCCGTTTCGCCATAAGATATCGACGCTCCCGTCCTTGTTGAAGTCTCCGGTGCCGACGATCTTCCAGCTCAGATCGCTCACCGGCATGATCTCGGCGCTCCGGCTCCAGTCCGTCCCGTTCATGAACCAGACGACATTCGTGCCGCTCGAGGCGTTGCGCCAGAGGATGTCGACGTTGCCATCGTTGTCGAAGTCCCCCGTCCCCACGATCTCCCAATTGGGATCGCCCACCGGCATGACGTCGGCCCCTCCCAAGAATATCTTCGCTGCCGCGATCGACGCCGAGCCGTCCGAAGCCGCCACGGCATTGACAGTCAGCTTCATCTGCCGCGGATCGGCGATCCCCATGGGAGAAGGACGGAACATGGCTGTCCGTTTCCCCGCTTTCCGCGGATCGTCGACCCCGGCCGCGCCCGCCCCCGGCTTCGACAGGGCCCCCATGACCGCCTCCGCCTCTTTCGTCTTCGCTGGATCCTTCCGGTCCGCGACAACCCCGAGGTCGCGAGGATCGGACAGCCTCGTCCTCGGGGCCCTGGCCGTCAACATCGGGTTGATCGTCGCGGCCGCACCCGCCTGCGTCAGCGGCATCGTCCCTTCCTCTGTCGTCCCCAAGAACCAGACCCGGTTGTATCCGCCCTCACCGAAGTAGCGCCACAGCAGGTCCTCTTGTCCGTCCTTATTGAAGTCGACCCGGACCGTGCGCACGATAGCGAAGTCCGCATCCGACTCGTCCGAGACGCTCCCTTGCCAGACGAGGACCCGGTAGTCCGTGCCGACCGTCTCGGTCGTCGCGATGGCCCAGGAGAAGCTCCCCGTCGCGGCGTCGGCCGTACCGAGGGTCTTCTGGTAGACGCCGCCCTTGTAAAGGTCGATCGTTACCGTCCCGGTCAGGCCCGTCGCGGTCCAGGTGACGTCGTGAGTCGTGCCAGCGGCCCACGTCTCTCCCCCGTTGGGTGACGTCACCGTAACGGTAGAGGCGGCGGCACTGATCGTGAAAGTCGCATTCGAATAATCGTTCGTCGGATAAATGACGACGTCTGAGATACAGATGAGACATGTGGTTGAGGGGGTATCAGGGATCGTCCAGGAGTAGGATCCGTTGTTGGGAGTTGAAGCGATGACGTCGCTCCAATCGGTGCCGCTATTGGTGGAATACTCGATGCGCACATTGGCGATCGACCCGGTCGTCGTCCAGGTGACAGTCTGAACCGAGCCGCGGTTCCAGTTCTCCCCTCCGTTGGGCGACGTCACTGTGAGCGTGCCCGTCGGCACAACTCCCGTCCCCGTCAGGTTGAGAACATAGGGATTTTCGTCGTCGTCGTTATTGGCGATCGAGATCGCGGCCGTCATGACCCCCACCGAGGTCGGATGGAAGTGAACCGTGAAAGTGGTACTCCCCCCGGAGGCGACCGGTGTCGTCGGCTGGGCGATGATCGCAAACTGGTCCGCGTTCGTCCCCGTGATCGTCAGGGGAAGTCCCGCCAGGGTCAAGGCGTCCGTCCCGAGATTTTCCACTGTGAAGACCCTGTCGGTACCGGCTTGCGACACTATTCAATCCGAACTCATATGTTCCGCCTGTGGCGATATTCGCCGCCCCTTGCTTCAAATTGATCTCCGAAGCGACCGGGGCCGTTTCACTCAACACAACCGCCAGGGCCGTCATCCCGCCTTCGGTGACGTTGACCGAGGCGGCCGTCCCGTAGGCCGGGGCATTGTTGTACCACTCGGTGACGTATCGGCCGAATTCTCCGTTGGCGTCATTGACCTTGAGCTTATAGTTTCCGGGGATGAGCCCCTTGATCTCCACATACCCGTTGGCGTCGGTCGGAACGGCCAATGTCGCCCGGGTTTCGTACAGGGGATCATATAAATAAACGGCGGCGGGCACTCCCTGAGCGAGACTGTTCGTGACTTGGATTGTCACGGTCCCCCCGCCCGCGGCCAACGCGGCGTTGATATTCGGCGTCGTCTGATCCTTCACGACGTTCACCGCTCCGGCCGTCGCGAACGACCCTTGATTGTCGTAGTACTGCGAACGCAGCCCGCTGGTCGGTTTGGTGGTCGCGTCAAAATAGACTTTGGTCTGGCCGGCTCTCACCAGGATGGAATAGGTCCCATCGGCGGCCGTCAGCCCCGTCCCCGTAAAGAGCCTCAGATAATCATCGCTGGCTGAGTCGTAAGGGATGATCCGGATCCCCTCGACCGGGTTCCCGATCCCGTCGGTGACGGTTCCGCTGATCTGACCGCCCTTTTCCAGGACCATGTTGATGCCCGACGTTTCGGCTCCGATCGTTACCGGAACGTTCGTGGCCGTTTCGAAGGAATACACATTCCCGTAGAACGTCGGAAAATATCCCGAAAGCTCGTACATCAACCGGCAATTCCCCGCCGGGAGCCCCTTGACCTGATAATCCCCGTTGCTGTCCGATTGGGCGGTCCAAAAGCCGAGAAAACCATTCTCCAGCCAAGCCACGACGGAAACTCCTGCCAAGCCCGCTCCGTCTTCATCGGTGACCCGGCCGCTGACGATCCCTCCGGGACCCAGCTGGGCGTTGATGCCTCCGGTCGTGTTGTTCAGAGTCACGACCACCGGCGCGGCCGTGTTGAAATGGTTCTGATCGTTGTGCCATTCGAAGAGATAATTTCCAGTCTGAACCGTCGGGTCGAATAGGAGCTTGTAGCTGCCGGCGCTGAGCCCGGCGAGCCAATACTGGCCGGCCGGGCCGGTGAAGCGACTGGCGACCCGGACGTTATTCAAGTCATAAGCTCGAACATAGATACCCGGGATGGGTGTTCCCGACAGATCGGTGATCGTTCCGGTGACGGCCCCGCTCGCCGAGATGGTGAATACCGCGTCGCTCACGTCGGGGATCGCGGCGTCGGCCGCGTCGCTCACACGGACGAGGCAGGTTGTGGACAAGGTGTTCAGGGAGGGGTCGGTCGGGCTTCCCGAAATCCAGCCATACCCGCCCTCGTTGGGCGTCGAGGCGATGATCGTCGTCCAGCCCGACCCGTTGTCCGTCGAATATTCGATCTTGACGTTGGGGATCGTCCCCGTCGATGTCCAGGTAATGCCGTGGATTGACCCCAACAACCAGTTCTCCCCGCCGTTGGGCGAGGTCACCGTGATCATGTCCGGAGGCACGGTCCCCGTTCCCGTCAGGTTGAGCACGTAGGGGTTCTCGTCGCCGTCGTTACTCGCGATCGAGATCTGGGCCGTCTTATCCCCCGCCGAGGTCGGAAGGAAGCGGACGGTGAAGGTCGCGTTCCCGGCCGGAGCGACCGACGAGGCCGGTTGGACCGTGACCGAGTACTGATCCGCGTTCGTTCCCGTGATCGTCAGCGGAAGTCCGGTCAGCGTCAAGGTGTCCGCCGTCGAGGTGTTCTCGATCGTGAAGACCGCATCCGATTCCGTACCGACGATCTTCAAGCCGAATCCATACGTCCCGCCCGTGGCGATATCGGTCGCCCCTTGCTTCAGGTTGATCTCCGGGGCGGCCAGCTGGGCGTTGATCCCCGAGGTCATGCCCCCCTCCGTCACGTTCACCACCGTCGCCGCGGCGAACGTGGCCGCGTCGCCGTACCACTCCGAGGCATAGGCTGTCCCGGCCGCATTGAACCAGACCTTATAGTCGCCCGGCTTGACGCGATAAAAACTAAAATTGCCCGTATCGGTCGCGGACGATACCCCGGCGTAGGTCCAGGTGCCGTCCAAAACCGAGTACAACCGCACGGGGATGACAAGGCCCGCCCCTTGTCCGTTGGTCACGGTGCCGGAAATGGTCCCGCCCGCGGTCAATTGAACATTGATGCCGCTGATCGTGCCGCCCGCTTCGGTCGCCAACAGGTCGCCCGATCCGAAGGTGGGCTTGTCGTTATAGTATTCGACCGCATGGATACGGGGATTGTCATAAAAGCGGATCTTAGCCCCGCCGATCTCGACTCCGTTGAGCGAATAATCTCCCGTCGCGTTCGTGAAAGTTAAGTTCCCGCTGGAGAATCCTTGGGCATCATAGCTGCCCACAAGGACATTGGCTAAAGGGTTCCCCCCGCCGTCGGTCACCCGGCCGGAGACGATCGCTCCGACGTCGAGCGCAACGTCCCCCAGGTCCTGGGTCTGTGCGGCGATCAAGTTGACATGGTCGGCCTGCGCAACGTCTCTCTTGTTGTTGTAGTATTCCGCGATCACGTTGATCGGGGCCTGATTCCTGCAGCCATCCGATCGTCCGCCGGCTTTTCCCGCAAAGTTCAGATCGTACGTCCCCGGAAGGAATGCGACCGTGAAGTACCCCCCCGGCCCCGCGGTCACGATCGGAAAAGTGGTATTCCAATCATAGGGGTAATGAAACAGCGTCAAAAAGACTTTTTCGAGCCCCTGCCCGGCTCCATCCACCACCCGGCCGCTGATGTAGCCGAGCCCGAATTCCGTGCCCGCCTCCAGAGTGACGCTGTACCGGGCATAGGTGGAGGAATCGGCATAATCCGTCGTACAGTATTCGAGGTCGATATAGTACCAACCCGAAGCCACGTTCGGCAGATACATCGTTTCGTTATCGGAAGCGCTCTGCACGCTGCCTAGGACTCCCAAAGCGCCGTCGAGCAGCTCGAAATCGATATCGCTCCGCCAGTTGGCCGGCGGGGGATCGGGATAGGGAGAGGTCACCCGCACGTTGACCTTCAGATCCTTCCCGGCCGCCTCGGCCGGAACGAAGAACCTGTACCAATCGACGTCGCCGATCGTGTAGATGAGGTTCTCCGTCGTCCCCATCGCCAGCGTCGCCGCCGACGCCGGATCGCCGTTGGGTTCCGTGTCGTCGCTGGCAATAGCGAACACCGCATCGCTGACGTCGAAGGTCGCCGCGTTCACGACGTCGCTCACCCGGACCAGGCCCAGCGTCGACGACGAAGACGGCACGGTCCAGGCGTAACTGCCGGTATTCGGCGTGGAGGCGATGATCGTCGTCCAGTTCGCCCCGTTGTCCGCCGAATATTCGATCTTGACGTCGGCGATCGTCCCCGTCGTCGTCCAGGTGACGGCGTGCGACGTCCCCCAACCCCAGTTCTCTCCGCCGTTGGGCGAGGTCACCGTGATCATGTCCGGAGGCACGGTCCCCGTCCCCATCAGGTTGAGCACGTAGGGGTTCTCGTCGCCGTCGTTGCTCGCGATCGAGATCTGGGCCGTCTTATCCCCCGCCGAGGTCGGAAGGAAGCGGACGGTGAAGGTCGCGTTCCCGGCCGGAGCGACCGACGAGGCCGGTTGGGCCGTGACCGAGTACTGATCCGCGTTCGTTCCCGTGATCGTCAGCGGAAGTCCGGTCAGCGTCAAGGTGTCCGCCGTCGAGGTGTTCTCGATCGTGAAGACCGCATCCGATTCCGTTCCGACGATCTTCAAGCCGAATCCATACGTCCCGCCCGTGGCGATATCGGTCGCCCCTTGCTTCAGGTTGATCTCCGGGGCGGCCAGCTGGGCGTCGATCCCCGAGGTCGTGCCCCCCTCCGTCACGTTCACCACCGTCGCCGCGGCGAACGTGGCCGCGTCGCCATACCACTCCGAGGCATAGGCCGTCCCGGTCGCCCTGAAGAAGACCTTATAGTCGCCCGGCTTGACGCGAAAGCCGAAATTGCCCGTGCCGGTCTCGGACGATACCCCGGCGTAGGTCCACGTGCCGTCCGAAACCGAGTACAGCCGTACGGGGATGACAAGGCCCGCCCCCTGTCCGTTGGTCACGGTCCCGTAGATCGTCCCGCCCGCGGTCAATTGAACATTGAGGCCGCTGATCGTCTCTCCCGCGACCGTCGGCAGGGTATCGGCCGTGCCAAAGGTGTATTGGTCATTATAGTATTCGACCGCGTACCCGCTTCTATTGAAACGCAGCTTGGCTCCGCCGATGGGAACGCCGCTGAGGCCGAAATTGCCCTCGGCATCCGTCCTCGAATAGTGATACCGGATCGTGTTCCCCGCCAGATCGTAATCCCAGATATTCACATTGGCCAACGGGGCCGAGGAGGAATCGGTCACATGGCCGAAAACGATGGCCCCGGTGTCGAGCGCCACGTCTCCCAGGGCCAGGGTCTGGCCGCTGGAAAGGCTGAGCGGGTCGGCTTCCCCGATAATCTTCTTGTTGTTATAGTATTCCCCGACCACGTTGGGGGTTACGGTTTTATTGGGGGTGACGGCTTGCCCCGCATTGGTGAACAGAAGCGTATAGGTTCCCGGCAGGAACGCGATGGCGAAGTTCCCGTCGGCCCCGGTCGTCATGTAGGGCCGGGAGATGTTCCAATCGTCGTTGAGCTGGATCCAGGAGCAGGAACACATCCTGGACCCCCTGGGCGCTGCCGTTGACCACCCGGCCGGTGATATAGCCGAGGCCGAATCCCGTGCCCGCCTCCAGAGTGATTCTATAGCGGGCATACGTGGAGGAATCCGCGTATTCGGTCGTGCTGAAGCCGACGAAGATATAGTACCAGCCGGAGGCCACGTTATGGAGGTAGAGGGTTTCATTGTCGGACCTGCAGACCGTAGCGCCCAAGACCCGCAGCGAGCTGTCGAGAAGATCGAAATCGAGATCGCTCGCCCACTCGGGGTAGGGAATGGGATCGGGATAGGGCGAAGTGACCCGTACGTTGACCTTTAGGTCCTGTCCCTCCGCTTCGGCAGGCACGAAGAACTTATACCAGTCGATATCCTGGTTAGCGCCGCCGTCATATACGAGATTTTCGGTCGTTCCCATCGGCAGAACGGCCGCCGTGGCCGGATCAGAGTTGGGTTCCGTGCCGTCGCTGAAAATATTGAACACCGCATTGCTGACATCGTATATTTCAGCGTTGGAGGCATCACTCACCCGGACCAGACACTGAGTCGAAGCGGCATAGGGCACGGTCCAGGCGTAAATGCCGGCGTTAGTCGTGCCGGCTGCCGCCGAGGTCCAATGGGAGCCGTTGTCGGTGGAATAATCGATATTGACGTTAGCGATCGCGCCCGTCGAGCTCCAGGTGATGTTATGGCTTGAGCCCACCACCCAGCTCTCTCCGCCGTTGGGGGACGTCACCGTCACAGTCTCCGCCGGCCCGGCGGCGACGGTCGTCACGCTGAAAGTGTCGGATACCCCGCCGATGGTCAGCGTCGCATCCGTTGTCGTGGAGTTGCTCCCCGACGAGGTCTGCTGCACCGTCAAAGTATCGCCATTGATCACATTACCGCTGGCGCTCGTGTAAGACCCGCCGTTGATGGCGTATGTCCCGCCGACGATGGAAATGGGCGCCACGGTATCGATTCCTGCGACGGTGATGGTGTTGGATGTCACCAACGTGTTCAACGCCACGTCCGTCTGGTCGGTAAAGGTAAAGGCTTCCGGAGTCGTATCGCATAGACAATAACCATTTCCGGCATTCGTTGAGCTATAAAGATTCGTCATTTCAGAAGAGCTCAAGGCTCTATTGAATATGGCGATTTCATCCATCAACCCGGAAAAAGACCCTTGATTCGTGTGCCAAGTGTGATATCCATCTCTCGAGATCCAAACAGGATCAGAGCTGGCTACCGTCGGTCCTATATCCTGAGTGCTGCTACCGACAGAAACGCCGTTAACATAAAAAGTGACGGTGGCGAACGTCCCGGAATAGGACCTGGTCATAGCCACATGTTGCCAAACTCCGGCTGTAACGACACCGGGAACAGTCGCCGCATTTGGAGAAGGGTAATGTCCTGGCCAGGCCTCATAACGCAACGATCCACCGCAGCCTATCATGAATTCGTAAGGCGTGGGCCAATTTCCACTTCTTTTCGATACCAGGTCATAGGCTGCGTCGGCGCCGTCGCAGGCTATCGAATTCGGTAACACCCACATAGCGATCGTCAGATCGCCGGTAATATTGAGCGCATCGTTGCTGGGAATTGTCACATATTGGCCGTCGCTCAAGCTCAACGCATTTGCAACTTTCCCAGTGGCAAAAGTCGGCGCGGTGACAGCCGGGTTCTCATAGGTCAGGATTCCCGTATAGCCACTGAAAGAATCGGCGGCCGTAACTCCATCTATCTCATCAAATTTCCAATAACCAACAAGCCCAGCCGTATCTCCCACCCCACAAATCGTGCCAGCCGGCTCGTACTCCCAGAAGTCTGCTAATTGTCCGGATGAAAAACTGGCTCCCGTTCCTATATAGCCCTTATTCCCGATGGAGAAGCCGACGGCATTACCTCGTGTCCCCCCGCCCAAATCGGCCTTTTGTGTCCAGGCATTGCCGGCAGAGTCATACTCCCAGAGATCTTGGTAAGACAGGCCAGCGTCTCCCGTCCCGACGTAGCCCTTGCTCCCAATGGAGAAGCCGACGGCATGTAGTCGTACACCCCCCCCAAAATCGGCCTTCTGTGTCCAGGTATTCGTGGCAGGATTGTATTCCCAGAAGTCTTTGTATATTGATGATGCATCGCCACCTATACCGAGGTAGCCTTTATCCCCGATGGAGAAACCGACGGCACTGTTTCGCGCTATCCCTCCGAAATCGGCTTTCTGTGTCCAGGTATTGGCGGCAGGGTCGTACTCCCAAAAGTCTTTCTTCAATGCTGAACCATCGGATCCTGTCCCAACGTAGCCCTTGTTCCCAGTGGAAAAACCGACGGCATTATATCGCTGCCCCCCTCCGAAATCGGCCTTCCGTGTCCAGGTATTGGCAGTAGGGTCATACTCCCAAAAGTCTGCTGACCCGGGGTATCCCAACCCTATGTATCCCTTGCTACCGATGGAGAAGCCGATGGCGGCAGTTCGCGCTATCCCTCCGAAATCGGCCTTCTGTGTCCAGGTATTGGCGGCAGGGTCGTACTCCCAGAAGTCTTTGAACCAATCTGAGCTGTTTATTAATCCCGTCCCCATGTAGCCTTTGCTCCCAATAGAGAAGCAGACGGCATTATCTCGTGCCCCCCCTCCGAAATCGGCCTTTTGTATCCAGATGCCGGGAGCGGCAACAAGCATATTGACGCTTATAAAACCGCAGAATAATGCGATGATTGCCACGACATATCTTTTCATAAGCACCCCTCCCTTTATGATATGCTCATCGTCTTTCCGGTAGTTTGCTCTCATTTCAATACCTCCATCTTGTTCAAGTCCTCGATGCTCACTGTTGGAGGCATCTCGTTATTCCTAATCTTTTTCAGCACAAATTCGGCTACTGCCTGCGCCCTTTTCTTTGTGCAAAACCCTTCATTCCCCGGCAATCCGGGTATATTGGGCTGATGCACTAACGGTCTGCCATATGAGAGAATGTCATATCCGAAGGTATTATTGGCCGCCGGTATGATCTTTATGGCTAGTGACGTCTTGCCATAGGGGTTTTTTTGTTGTTTTACTTCTTTATGGTCGGCGGACGCGAACGGCCTTTCGGCCACCCCAGTCCCGAACAGGAAGCTAAGAATAACAAGGAAATGGAGCAGCTTCTTCATTCGGTCCTCCTCGAGAAAAAACGATCAGGATGGAACCTGGTTCAACGCACTTCGTATTCTCGCGTAGTCAAACCTGCATAGTATCGAGGGGGAAATTGCGCGCTGCCCGAAAATTATCTACGATCTGGACGGCTTTTTGTCTATCATCACGGGACACCCTAGCGTCGATGATAGTCCTCCCAGCCGCATCAGCTTTCGAATTCAATAACTTAGGTTTAGTCCCGCCCATCTCTGAGCGCATACTATTCCCCGCGTGTGACGGATGTCAATAGAAAGTTTCATCTAAGAATTCACCGGGGTTTGTGCCACTCTTGTGCCGCATGACGGTCCAATTCTGTGCTTTTAGGGCAAGCGCAGGCAAAGTTGAGAAGGGCCCCTATTGGCGTCTAAGTGCCTGATATGATTGGACTATATGGGGGGAAAAAAGAGAGCGCGCCTGGCCCGATTCGAACGGGCGACCTGCGGATTCGAAGTCCGACGCTCTATCCAGCTGAGCTACAGGCGCGCGGCACTTCGTATTCTAACACAAAGTCCCGGCGTTGATTTTCGTAACAGGGATGTCCTGGACTATGGCAGGTCAGATTGCGCGGCCACCCTTGAACTCGAGGATCAGGGGCCGCTTGCGCCCGGCGGAAAATCCTGATAATAAATGGTCAGGACGTCAATGATCCAAGAAAAACGGGGGATCTTCCGGAAGGCCCTGGGCTTCCTCCCCAACATCAGGGGCAAGACCCGCCGCCGGCTGGCTGAAGAGAGGGCCAAGTCCGAAGGCCTGCTGAGGCGGGTCGAAGCGGATCTCGCTCAAGC
>CAVULT010000006.1:0-92156 GCA_963742235.1 Candidatus Aminicenantota bacterium
TGACGAACGAAGAAAAGATCCTCCGGTCGCTCGAGCTGCTCAAGGATTTCGGCTACAAGAGCGACTCCATCAAGGCCATCAAGCACCTGCCCGCCCAGGCGGGGTCGTTCCGGGATTACCCGGACGACGTCCACCCGGCCCTGCGCGCCGCGCTCGAGGCCAAGGGGTTCACGCGGCTTTACTCCCACCAGCGCTCGACGTGGGAGGCGTTGAAGGAGGGCAAGAACGTCGTCGTCGTGACGCCGACGGCCTCGGGCAAGACGCTCTGCTACAACCTGCCGGTCCTCGACGCCATCATGAAGGACCCGTCGGCCCGGGCCCTGTACCTCTTCCCGACCAAGGCGCTGTCGCAGGACCAGCAGGCCGAGCTCGACGACATCAACGGGCGGCTGCCCGAGGAGATCCGGGTCTTCACCTATGACGGCGACACGCCCCAGGACGCCCGCCGGGCCATCCGGGCCCGCGGCCACATCGTCCTGACGAACCCGGACATGCTCCACGCCGGGATCCTGCCGCATCACACCAAGTGGATCACGCTCTTCGAGAACCTCAAGTACATCGTCATCGACGAGCTGCACAACTACCGCGGCATCTTCGGCAGCCACCTGGCCAACGTGCTGCGGCGGCTGCGCCGGATCGCCAGGTTCTACGGCGCCGACCCCCAGTTCATCCTCTGCACGGCGACGATCGCCAACCCGGCCGAGATGGCCGAGAAGATGATCGAGGCGCCGGTGACGCTGGTCGACGACAACGGGGCGCCTCGGGGCGGAAAGTACTTCGTCTTCTACACGCCGCCCGTGGTCAACGCGGCCCTGGGCATCCGCCGCTCCTACGTCAACGAATCGCGGCGCGTCGCCTCGATCTTCCTCCGGAACGGGCTGCAGACGATCGTCTTCGCCGGGAGCCGGCTCATCACCGAGGTCCTGCTGACCTACCTCAAGGAGGACATCGAGACGAGCATTCCGAAGGAGGGGCTCATCCGCGGCTACCGCGGCGGCTACCTGCCGCTGAAAAGGCGGGAGATCGAGAAGGGCCTGCGGACGGGCGAGATCCTGGGCGTCGTCTCGACCAACGCCCTCGAGCTCGGCATCGACATCGGGACGCTCGACGTGGCCGTGCTCGCCGGCTACCCGGGGACGATCGCCAGCACCTGGCAGAGAGCCGGGCGCGCCGGGCGGAAGACGGGCCTGTCGGCGGCCGTGCTCGTGGCCACGAGCTCGCCCCTCGACCAGTTCATCATCAACAACCCGGAGTATTTCTTCTCCAAGTCGCCGGAGATGGCCCTCATCAACCCGGACAACCTGTCCATTCTCATCAGCCACATCGAGTGCGCCGCGTTCGAATTGCCCTTCGAGGACGGCGAGAAGTTCGGCCGGGCCGAGATCGCGGAGATCCTCAATTTCCTCGAGGAAGACAAGATCCTCCACCACTCCCAGGACAAGTGGTTCTTCACCTCGGAAGCCTACCCGGCCGACGCCATCAGCCTGCGCAGCATCAGCTCGGACAATTTCGTCGTCGTCGACATCACCGGCGAGGCCCGGGTCATCGCCGAGGTCGATTTCACCTCGGCGCTCACGGCCCTGCACCCCAAGGCCATCTACATCGTCGAGGGCGAGCAGTATTTCGTCGAGAAGCTCGACTTCGAGGAGCGCAAGGCCTACGTCAAGAAGACCGACATCGACTACTACACCGACGCCATCGACTACACCAAGATCACCATCCTCGACGTCTTCGACAAGAAGGCGATCGAGGCCGGGACGGGCCGCGTCTCCCACGGCGAGGTCCACGTGGCGACGCAGGTCGTCGGGTTCAAGAAGATCAAGTTTCACACCATGGAGAACGTCGGCGCGGGCGACCTCCAGCTGCCCCAGAACGAGATGCACACGACCGCCTACTGGCTGACCGTGCCCTCGGCGCTCATGCAGGCCATCCCCTACCCGGCCGAGCAGAGGGTCAACGGCCTGTTCGGCCTGGCCTACCTCATCCACCACGTCTCGCCCCTCTTCATGATGTGCGATCTCCACGACGTCGGCGTCTCGATCGGCGACAACACCTCGGGCGAGCCGGTCAGGCCGCTGGCCCCCCAGGCGCGGCCGTCCGGCCAGGGCCAGGACGAGATGCCCGTCGTCATGGACCCGGATTTCGAGCCGAACATCTTCATCTACGACAACTATCCGGGCGGCATCGGCCTCAGCCCCTCGCTCTTCGCCCTGGAGGCGAAGCTCCTCGATCACGCTCTGAAGACGCTCGAAGCCTGCCCCTGCCGGGACGGCTGCCCTTCGTGCGTCGGGGCCACGAACGAGAGCGGCAAGGATGCGAAGAAGGTCGCCCGGGCCATCCTGCAGGGCCTCCTCGGCCTCGAGTCCCCCCGCTCCCCCCTCGTCAATTAAGCAAGTCAAGGGGTCAAACCTACGCGATGCCCCAGCTTAGAAAACGTGACATCGTGTAGGTTTGACCCCTTCTTATTTGACCGTCTTGATGACCCGGATGGGCAGGATGATCGAGGGGATGCCCTTGAACTGAAGGATGCGCTGGATGCTGTAGGCCGTCTGGTTGTGCAGGAACCTGGTGAACAGGTTCTCCTCCTCGAACACGAGCTTGCCGACGAAGAAGATGGCCTTGTTGTACTGGCGCTGGATCTCCTCGCAGCGCTCCTTGACGACCTCGAGCGTGTCGATGTCGACGGACTGGATGGCCTCGGCATAGAAGCCGAAGTCGTTGGCCATGCGGACGTACTTCCTGAGCTCGTCGGTGATGTGGCCCTCGAGGTTCTTGACTTCCTCGGCGCCCTTGAAGCTCTGCCAGTCCACGACCCCGATGGAGATGAAGACGAAGTTCTTGAAGTAGCCCGGGAAGATGCGGTGGATGTTGAGGAAGGAGTGGATGCCCAGCCCGCCGAAGTTCCGGACGAAGAGGACCGCCGTCGGCGCCGCTGCGTCGCGGGCCGGAGGCTCGTGCTTCCCCGTCATCTGCTGGACCTGGGCCATGACGTCGTCCAGCCGCTTCATCATGTCCTTGACCTTGCCGTAGTGCCTGCGGATGAGGACGCAGGCGGCGATGAACGACAGGGTGATGACCAGGGTGATCCAGCCGCCCTCCTTGAACTTGATCGTGATCGTCACCGCCAGGATCGACAACGACATCAGAAGCCCGATCAGGTTGACGGCGAACTTCTTGCCCCGGTGGGGGGCCCGCGTCTTCACCCAGTGGATGCACATGCCGAGCTGGGACAGGGAGAAGGTGATGAAGACGTTGATGCTGTACATGACGATGAGGGTCTGGACCGACCCCCTCGTGAGGACGAGGATGAGGATCGAGGCCAGGCCCATGAACAGGATGCCGTTCTGGACGACGAGGCGCTCCGAGAGGTGCATGAAGCGGTTGGGCACCCAGGAGTCGATGGCCATGTTCCCGAGGACCCGCGGCCCGTCGATGAAGCCCGTCTGCGCGGCGACGAAGAGGATCGCGCCTTCGGAAACGAGGATGATCCCGAGGAGCCAGACGCCCAACGGGAAGCCGCCGATCGTCCAGGTCCCGATGAGCGTCTCGATGAGCGAGGCGTTCAGGGTCTTGCCGGCGACGTGCTGAACGTTGGTCAGCAGGTAGCAGACGAGCAGCCCGCCGGCGGTGAAGGACAGCGAGGCGGCCATCAGGGCCATGGTCTTCTTGCCCGTCTTCACCTGGGGCGGGCGCAGGATCTGCAGCCCGTTCGAAACGGCCTCGATGCCCGTGTACGTGCCGGCCCCCAGGCTGTAACCCCGCAGCAGGATGAAGGCCATGGCCCCGAAGCCGAGCTGCTGGATCCCCTGCCGCGTCTCGCGGATGGTGTCGACGAACAGGGTCGGCGTCGCCG
This sequence comes from Candidatus Aminicenantota bacterium, assembly GCA_963742235.1. Taxonomy (GTDB): domain Bacteria; phylum Acidobacteriota; class Aminicenantia; order Aminicenantales; family Saccharicenantaceae; genus RBG-16-66-30. Next base: position 3,854 of record CAVULT010000006.1, read on the forward strand.
AAACGTGGGAGAAGATCCCGTAGAGGATGAGGCCCACATGGGAGACGAAGAAGAACAGGAAGATCGGCGTCAGGGTGGCCACCGATTCCTTCACGCCCCTGAGGTTGAGCAGGACGAGGCTGAGCGTGATGAGCAGGATCATGGTCAGCTTGTACTGGAAGTAGCCCGGAGGCAGGAAGCTCAGCACGGCCTCGACGCCGCTCGAGATGGAGATGCTGATCGTCAGCATGTAGTCGACGACCAGGGCGCAGCCCGAGATGAGCCCGAAGGCCGGCCCGAGGAGCTTGGTGGCCACGACGTAGCCGCCGCCGCCCGTCGGGAAGAGCTCGATGATCTGGGAATAGCTCGCCGAGATGGTGATGACCGTGAGCGCGGTCATGACGGCCAGGTAGAGGGCCAGGTGCCGGTGGTCGCCGAGCGACAGGAAGGCCTCTTGCGGGCCGTAGTTCGCCGAGCTCAGCCCGTCCGCGCCGAGCCCGACCCAGGCGAAGAAGGCGATGAGCGACAGCCGGTGGAAGATCCGCGGGTCGCGGACGTCCTTCTCTCCGCCGAGGACGACCTTTTTGAGCCTGTCCCAAGCCGTCATGCCGATCCACCCGCCCCGTCGACAGCGCCCGGCCCGATACATGACCGGAATATATACTGAAAAACGGCCGGCCTTCAAGCCGGTCATTTGACAGATGCGGGGGCGTGTGCTACTTTTTTCCTCGGATAATCATGAATATCAACATCTTCAAAATCATCGCCGACGCCGATATCGTCGTCCAGCTGATCCTCCTGCTCCTCATCTTCTTCTCCGTTTTCTCCTGGGCCATCATCTTCTTCAAGCTGAAGATCCTCAAGAACGCCAACCGCCAGTCGGACCGATTCCTCGAGGCCTTCCGCCGGAGCAAGAGCCTGTCGGAGGTCAACGACGCCGCCAAGAAGCTGCGGGCGAGCCCCTTGGCCGTCATCTTCCTCGCCGGCAACAAGGAGCTGGCCTACCAATCGAAGTCGACGGGCGAGAGCGGCTGGACCGGCGAGAAGACCGACAGCCTCAACCGGGCCCTGCTCAAGGCCTCCAACGCCGAGATCTCGCGGCTCGAGAAAATGATGTTCTTCCTGGCCACGACCGGGAGCGTCTCGCCGTTCATCGGCCTCTTCGGGACGGTCTGGGGCATCATGATCTCCTTCGTCCGCATCGGGGCCATGCGCTCGGCCAGCCTCCAGGTCGTGGCCCCGGGCATCGCCGAGGCCCTCGTCGCCACGGCCGTCGGCCTCTTCGCCGCCGTCCCCGCGGTCATCGCCTACAACTACTTCCTCGGCCGCATCAAGGACCTCATCGCCGACATGGAGGACTTCTCCTTCGAATTCCTGAGCATCGCCGAGAGACTCCATGGCTCTTAGCACGCAAGGCCTGCCGTCCGGCGCCTCGCGCCGGAGGCAGCTCGGCACGCAGATGTCCGAGATCAACGTCACGCCGTTCATCGACGTCATGCTGGTCCTGCTCGTCATCTTCATGGTCACCGCGCCGATGATGCAGTCCGGCATCGGCATCAACCTGCCCCAGGCCGAGACCGACACCAAGCCGGCCGAGGAGGGTCTGACCCTGACGGTCACCAAGGACCAGTACGTCCACATCGGCGATTCGACGATCAACATCAACCTCCTCGAGCGCCGCCTGACGGACTACTTCGCCAACAAGCCGAAGAAGGTCGTCTATCTCCAGGCCGACGAGGCCCTGCCCTACGGCGTCGTCGTCCGCATCATGGACATCACCAAGAAGGCGGGGGTCGAGATCGTCGGCATCATCACCGAGCCCATCGACGTCAAAGACAAGAAGCGATGACTCCCGCGCGCGTGGCCCTGCCGAAGGCGTTCAAGCGGGCCGTCGCCGCGTCGGCCGTGCTCCACGTCGGCCTCGTCGTCCTCATCGTCGTCTCGCCGTCCTTCTCGCGCTCCGCGCCGAAGGGCCTCGTCCAGTACGTCAATTTCATGGGCGGCGGGGGCGGGGGCGGCACCGGCGGCCCGGACGGGGGCGGCGGGACGGTGGTCGCCAAGACCGAGCCCCTCCCCGCGCCGAAGAAGCCGGCCTTCCGCGACCTGACCGTCGCCTCCAAGCTCAAGCCCGAGGCCAAGACCTCGATGACCCACCCCGTCGACAAGCCGAAGACGGCGAAGAAGGCGCCCGAAAAGCAGGCGGCCATCTCCAAGCCCGCGCCCGCCGCCCCGACCGCCCCGACGGGCCGCCGCCGGGGTCAACTCCGGCGCGGCCGGCGCGCAGAGCGGCTCCGGCTTCGGCTTGCGCTTCGGCACGGGCGGCGCCGGGACCGGAGGCGGCACCGGAGGGGGCGGCACGGGGTCCGGCGGGGGCGACCCCTTCGGCGTCGCCAACTTCCCCTTCCAGTTCTATCTCCAGATGATCTCGGACAAGATCACCGCCAACTGGTTCCAGGCCCTCGTCGATCCGGGCGTCGGCGGAACGCTGCAGACCGAGGTCTATTTCCGCATCTACAAGAACGGCCAGATCTCCGACGTCCGCATCAGCGCCTCGAGCGGCGTCGAATCTTTCGATCTCTCCGCCCGTCGCGCGATCGAAGCCGCGAAGCCGTTCGCTCCCCTGCCCAACGAATATGACGGACAGTACTTGGGAATCACTCTCGTCTTCGAGCATGCCAAATGACCCACACCAAAAAACTCATCGGACTCCTCATCATCCTGACCGCCGCCGGGGCCTTCGCCCAGCAGGAGGTCGTCCTCAAGATCAGCGAAGGGATGCCCATGATCACGCTGGCCCTGCCCGAGTTCGTCGTCCGCGGCGCGTCGCCCGCGGCCCAGGCGGCCGCTCAGGAGATCCGCCAGGCGCTGTCCGACGACATCAAGTACAGCCGCATCTTCCAGCTCCTGCCCAAGGAGTACTACGGCTACATCCGGCCCCTCGACCCGGACAAGATCTTCTTCAAGGACTGGGACTCGGTCCAGGCCCGGCTCCTCGTCACCGGCGAGGTCCGCGAGGACGGCGGCCGCATCGTCTTCGACGGCAAGATCTACGACGTCAGGAGCGAGCGCTTCATCGTCGGCAAGCGCTACCAGGCCGAGAAGAACGGCCTGCGCCTCGTCGCCCACAAGATGGCCGACGAGCTGCTCAAGCTCCACGGCGAGAAGCCCATCTTCACGACCAAGATCGCCTTCGTCTCCAACCGCGACGGCAACGACGAGATCTACATGATGGACTACGACGGGGCCAACCCGACCCGGATCACCTTCAACAAGATCAAGGACTACATGCCGGCCTGGTCCCCGGACCAGCGGACGATCGCCTTCACCTCGTACCGCGGCGGCACCGCCGGGCTCTACCTCCGGAACATCTACGAGGGCACGGAGACCGCGGTGGCCACGAAGGGCACGAACTACTCGGCGGCCTTCTCGCCCGACGGCAAGAAGCTGGCCTTCTGCTCGACCATGGCCGAGGAGGGCAACGCCGACATCTTCGTCATGGACCTCGAGACCCGGAAGACGAAACGGCTGACCTACAACGCCGCCACCGAGACGGCGCCGTCCTGGTCGCCGACGGGCCGCGAGATCGCCTTCACGACCGACCGTCTCGGCGTCGGCAATCCCCAGATCTACATCATGGACGCCGAAGGCTCGAACGTCCGCAAGGCCAGCTTCGGCGGCAATTACCACGACGCGCCGGCCTGGGCCCCGACGAGCGAGCGGATCGCCTTCGTCTCCCGGGTCGACAACGCCTTCGACATCTACGTCCTCAACCTGCGGACCAACCAGATCTCCAAGCTCACGGAGAACAAGGTCCGCAACGAATCGCCGAGCTGGTCGCCCGACGGCCGCCACGTCGTCTTCGCCTCGAACCTCTCGGGCTCGATCCAGGTCTACACCGTCGACTATGACGGCGCCAACCTCAAGCGCCTGACCGACCGCGGCGAGAACAAGCTGCCCAACTGGACTAACTAGGCTATCCTCTCCGTTCACGCGGGTACTCCGGCTCCTCCGTCTCGCTGCTGCAAAGCGATTCTTTGGCTCGCGCCGGGGGGTCCCCACGCTTCGTCATCGCCCCCTCACAACATGGCCCGGACATGCTTCTGCGGCCGTCTCGCAGGGCCAATATCGCTCGACACTTTCACTGAACGGCAAATCCCTATTCGCTCAGGCTCGCAAGGTAGCCGAAAGGGGGGAATTCGGCGAAATCAGGTGGGCACCGTATTGACACGCCGTCCCTTACAAGGTATAAGAGGATGGAAAATAGTGTCCTGCCGTCGGCTCCGAAGGCAAGGGACGCGAAACCACAGGAGGCCCGATGAAAAAGCTGATCATTTACTCGCTCGCCATCATCCTCGTATTCTCGTTCGCCGTCGCCTGCAAGAAGAAGCCCAAAGAAGTCCCTCCCGCCCCGCCGCAGACCGTCGAACAGCCCCCGGTCGAAAAGGTCGAGCAGCCCAAGGTCGAAGAACCCCAACTCTCCGAAGAAGAGATGTTCCTTCAGAAGTCGCTCGATCAGATCAATCGCGAGAAGCCCCTCGGGACCGTCTATTTCGATTACGACAGCGCCGCCATCCGCGCCGACGCCCGCGGCACCCTGGATTCGGACGCCGCCTGGCTGAAGAAGTTCCGGACGGCCAAGATCCTCGTCGAGGGCCACTGCGACGAGCGCGGCACCGAAGAATACAACCTCGCCCTCGGCGAGAAGCGGGCCAAGGCCGCCCAGGACTATCTCCTGTCGGCGGGCATCGCTCCCGACCGGATCAAGATCATTTCCTACGGCAAGAGCCAGCCCATCAATCCGGGCCACGACGAGAGCGCCTGGCAGATGAACCGGCGCGCCCAATTCGTGATCATCGAGAAGTAAGCCTTGCGTCGCCTTCGCCTCGGGGCCTTCATCCTCGCCGTCCTGACCCTGGCCGTCTGGGGTCAGGACAAGAACAAGAAGGCCATCGAGCTCGTTTACGACGACGTCCAGATCCTCAAGACGCAGGTCCAGGAGCTCCGCGCCCGGGTCGACCAGAACGCCGCGGAGATCCGGGCCATCCAGGACCAGCTCAAGTCCCTGGCCGACCTCGTCCGGCAGGCCATGGCCGGCCAGTCCGGGGTCCAGGAAGGCCTGAGGGCCGTTCCCGCCCAGTACCAGGACATCGTCCGCAAGCTCGACCAGCTGACCATCGATCTCCAGAAGATCTCGGCCGACCTGGCCGCGCGGCCGCCCCAGACGTCGCCCGCCGTCGCGGCCGGAAGAGGAGGCGAAGCCGTCGGCGCAAGCGCCGGCCAAGCGCCCGGTCGAATCCAAGCCCCAGCCGACCCCGGCCCAGCCGCCGGCCCCGGCCCCGACCATGTCCCCGCAGGAAGCTTACTCCGTCGCCTACAACGATTACCTCAAAGGGAACTACGACCTGGCCGTCGAGAGCTTCAAGCTCTACCGCCAGCAGTTCCCGGAGAGCCCCCTGGCCGACAACGCCCTCTACTGGATCGGCGAATGCCGCTACAGTCAGCGGAAGTTCGAGGAAGCGATCGACGCGTTCGACGAGCTTATCCTGACCTATCCGCAGGGCGACAAGGCCGCGGCGGCCTACCTCAAGAAAGGCCTCAGCTTCATCGAGCTCGGCCGGAAGCCCGAAGCGCTGGCCGCGCTCAAGCTCCTCGTGGCCAAGTATCCCCTCGAAGAAGAGGCCCGCATCGCCCAGGACAAGATCCGGGAGCTGACAGAAAAATGAGAGACATCAACAGCCTGAACAAGGTCATCCTCGTCGGCCGCCTCGGCCAGAAGCCCGAGATGTTCCGCCTGCCTCAGCAGGACCGGTGGAAAGCCAGCTTCACCCTGGCCACGAACGAGCGGTTATTCAATCCCAACACGCGGGAGTCGTCCGACAGGACGGAGTGGCACAACATCGTCGTCTTCGGCAAGCTGGCCGAGTTCTGCGAGAAATACCTGGCCCAGGGCCGCCAGATCCTCATCGAGGGGAAGCTCCGGACCCGGAGCTGGCAGGACAAGGACTCGGGGAACAAGAGGTACAAGACCGAGGTCGAAGCGCTGAGCATCATCCTCCTCGGCAAGCGCGACGAGGGCTCGGCCACGACGACCGACACGACCGATCTCGACGCGGTCTACGGGCGCGGCGGCGGCGGACGCCCCGCGGCCCCCGGCGGGAAGAGGAGTTCCCGTCGGGCGACGAGCCCGCCGGAGGGGCGGGCGGCGGAACCGACGACGACATCCCCTTCTACCGTACTCCAGTCCGGTGAGCGAAAAGATCCCTCCCGAGGCCGGCTTCGAGAGCCGCATCGTCGAGGACGTCCGTCCCTGGGGCAGGTTCCGCCGCTTCCCGCACGAGGACGCGGGCAGCATCAAGATCATCACCGTCGAGCCGGGCGGCCGGCTGTCCCTGCAGTACCACGAGCGCCGGGCCGAGTTCTGGGTCGTGCTCGACGCCGGGCTCGAGGTCACGGTCGGCGACCGGGTCTTGGTCGCGGCCCCGAACGAGGAGATCACGATCCCCCGCCGCGTCGCCCACCGCGTCCGCAACGTCGGGCCGGCTCCGGCCCGGTTCATGGAGATCTGGATCGGCCGCTCGTCGGAAGACGACATCGTCCGGCTCGCGGACGATTACAACCGGAAGTAGCCGACGGGGGCAAACCCCCGCCGGCAGGGGGCGATATCCTGAGCCAAACCAAAGAGGGAGAGTCCCCTATTTCTGGTTCATCTTCTATTTTCGGGAAATCCCTCACGAGGCGGCGATGGGTGTTGCCTCGAAGATCCCCGTCCGTGGAGGGGGGACCGGCAGGGAGCAGAGTCTTCGGAGCGACCATCAGCGCCGCCCCGGAGCGACCCGGAGGGGCGGCGCTGGGAGAAACTCAAGAAAGAGTTCTTCTCGGATATTTCGCAGAAGTCCGGCTCCGTGCATCTCCGCCGTCCTTCTGCCGGTCCGCTCCCAAGAGTCCGCTTCCCGCCGCCGGGGGACCGGGGAGCTAGAGGCAATACCCTGAGCTATGCCGGAAAGAGAGATTTCCCCAGATCGAGAGAACAGCCTATTTCTTGGGAGAGGCCTCGATCGGCTGGCCCGTCAGGAACACCTGCGGGTGGCGGAGCAGGATCTCCTCGGTGACGTATTCCTCGATCTCCTGGGCACTCCGCAGCTTCAGCGTCTCCTCGGCGATCTTCTCGGCCGTCCGGCACTCGACCGACCGGAGGGCCTTCTTGATCCGCGGGATGAAGATGGGGTTCATGCTGAACGTCCGCAGCCCGAAGCCCAGGAGAACGATGGCCGAGGGCGTGTCGGCGGCCATCTCGCCGCAGACGATGACGTCCTTTTCGGCCTTGCGGGCCGCCTGGATGACGGAGCGGATGAGCCGGATGACCGCCGGGTGGAACGGCTTGTAGAGGTAGGACACGAATTCGTTCGAGCGGTCGACGGCCAGGTAGTACTGGATGAGGTCGTTCGTCCCGATGCTGACGTAGTCCACTTCCTTCAGCATGAGGTCGGCCAGGGCGGCGGCCGCGGGCACCTCGATCATGATGCCGAGAGGGATCGCCTCGTCGAAGGCCTCGCCCTTGCGCCGCATCTCCTTCTTGACGTCGGCGAAGATGTCCTTGACCTCGAGGACCTCGTCGACCTCGGTGACCATGGGAACGAGGATGCGCACGTTCTTGGCCGCGCTGGCCCGGAGGATGGCCCGGAGCTGGACGCGGAAGAGGTCCCTGTTGCGAAGGGAGAACCGGACGGCCCGCAGGCCCAGGGCGGGATTGGGCTCCTTCTCGATGTTGAGCTGGGGCAGGCTCTTCTCGCCGCCGATGTCGAGCGTGCGGATCGTGACCGGATGGGGGTGCGCGCTCCGGGCCAGGCGGGCGTAGATCTCGAAGTGGTCTTCCTCGGTCGGCAGGGATTCCCGCCGGAGATAGATGAATTCCGAGCGGAACAGGCCGACGCCCTCGGCCCCCATCGACAGGGCCAGCCCGACCTCCTCGGGGAGCTCGATATTGGCCTGGGGGATGAAGCGGACGCGGTCGAGCGTCTCCGACTTGAGCTTGGCCGTCTTCTGGAGCTCGCGCGAGTAGGTCTCGTACTTTTCCTTCTTGGCCTGAAACTCGCGGCGGACGGCCGGCGGCGGGTCGATGATGACCTCGCCGTCGGTCCCGTCGACGATGATGAACTCGCCCTCCCGGACCTGCCGGGTGATGTCCCGCAGGCCGAGGACGGCCGGGATCCCGAGGGACCGGGCCAGGATGGCCGTGTGCGAGGTCTGCCCGCCCATGTCCAGGGCGACGCCGAGGGTCAGGTCCCTGCTCAGCCGCAGGGCGGCCTCGGACGGCAGGAGCTCGTGGGCGACGAGGATGTGCGGCTTCTGCGGCGCCTTCTCCTTCTCCCGCTTCGTCTCGAGGTTCCGGTAGACGCGCTTCAGGACGTCGGAGACGTCCGATTTCCTCTGCCGGAAATAGTCGTCGGCGAGCGATTCGAAGAGCTGCTCGTAGCGCGCGTTGGCCTTGGACAAGGCCCATTCGGCCCGGGCCTTCTCGTCGCGGATGACGGTCTCGAGCCCGCCGACGAGGCTCGGGTCCTCGAGGATCATGAGGTGGGCCTCGAAGATGAGGGAGCTGTCGGGCCCCATCTTCTCCCGGATGCTTTCCTTGACCCGGACGAGGTCCTCGCGGGTGCGGTCAAGAGCCTGGTGGAGGCGCTTGATCTCGTCGGCCACCTGGTCTTCGGCGATGATCTCCTTGCGCGAGGTGAAGACGACCCGCTTGGTCAGGAGGATTTCGCCCATGGCGATCCCCGGAGAAACCCCGATGCCGCGCAGGCGCGTCATGTCCATGCGGTCACTCTTTCTCGTCGAAGCGGTTGGCGATGAGCTCCATGAGCGCGGCCATGGCCGCCTCCTCGTCCTTGCCCGCGGTGACAAGCCGGATCGTCGTCCCCTGCGTCGCCGCCAGGGTCAGGATGCCGAGGATGCTCTTGCCGTCGATCTCGTCGCCGTCCTTGACGATCTTGACCGACGCGCCGAAGCGGTTGGCCAGGTTGACGAACTTGACCGCGGCCCGGGCGTGCAGGCCCAGCTTATTGCGGATGGTCACGGTCTTGTCGAGCATGGAAGCGCTATTTGGTCCGGGACTTGAGCAGGGCGCTGACGAGGTGGATGTTCTTCTTGCCCTGGTCGACGACCTTCTTGGCCACGTCCTTAAGGTTGTTGGCGCGCTGGAGGGAGACGAACTTGATCAGCATCGGCAGGTTGACCCCGGTGATGATCTCGACGTGGTTCTCCTTGAAGAAGCTGAAGCTCAGGTTGGAGGGCGTGCCGCCGAACATGTCGGTGAAGATGACCACCCCGCTCTTCTGATCGACCCGCTTGAGGCTCTGGTTGATCTTCTTCTTCGAATCCTCGAGATCGTCGTACCAGCCGATGGAGATGGCCTCGATGTTCGGCGCCTCGCCGAGGATGATCGTCAGGGCGTTCAGCAGCTCCTCGGCCATGCGGCCGTGGCAGACGATAATGCCTCCGATCATGGGTCGTTTGTTCTCCCGGTAGTCCGGTATTGTATGATAAAGCCGGCTATTTATAAAGGTCCCGGTGATAAATCCTGACGCCGCAGGCCCGGCCCTTGAGATGGGCCCGCAGCTCCTCGGCGATGACGACCGAGCGGTGCTTGCCCCCCGTGCAGCCCACGGCGATCGCCACGGTCGTCTTGCCCTCCCGGGCGAAGCGGGGCAGCACGAAATCGACGTAGCCGAACAGGTGGCGGAGGAACGTCCGGGTCCCCGGCGATTCCAGGACGAACTTGCGGACGCTCGGGGCCTTGCCGGTCCGGTTCCGGAGCCGGTCCGCGTAGAACGGGTTCGGCAGCAGCCTGGTGTCGAAGACGAGATCGGATTCGAGGGGCAGGCCGTGCTTGTAGCCGAAGCTCGTCAGGACGACCTGGGTCCGCGGCCGCTTGCGCCGCAGGATGCGCTCGGCGATGACGTCCTTGAGCTGATAGATGTTGAGCCCCGAGGTGTCGACGACCTCGTCGGCCAGCCGGCGGATGGGCAGGAGCCTTTCCCGCTCGAGCCGGACCCCCTCGAGGATGGGCTTGCGCGGGGCCAGCGGGTGCGGCCGGCGCGTCTCGTTGAAGCGCTTGGCCAGGGCCTCGTCGCTGGCCTCGAGGAAGACCAGCTTGACCGGGACTTTCTTCCGGATGTCCCGGAAGACCGCCGGGAAATCGGTCAGGAAGCGCGGCTCCCGGATGTCGATGACCAGGGCCGTGCGGTCGATCTCGACTTTCTTCCGGACCCAAAGGTCGACGAAGTTCGCGATCAGCTTGGCCGGCAGGTTGTCCATGCAGTAATAGCCGAAGTCCTCGAGGGCCCGGCTGACCACGGTCTTCCCCGAACCCGACAGACCGGTGACGATCAGGAAGCGGTTGTCCTTGGCGGGGGGCTTCATGGCAACTCTTAGGTCAGGACGCGGTCAAGCCGGCGGATGATCTCGTCCGGCGCGCTGTAGCCCTTCTTGCGGAGGATATGGACCTTGCAGGCGACCTCGATCAGGGTGGCGATGTTCCGTCCCGGGGCGACGGGGATGGCCAGCTGCGGGATCTCACGCCCGAGAATGGTCATGCCGTCGCCGGATTTGAGCCCGAGACGATCGACCTCGTAGCCCCGCCGCCACTTCTTGAGGCGGACGACCAGGTCCACCCTGGCCTGGCGGGCGATCGAGCGCGGTCCGAAGATGGCCCGGATGTTGATGATGCCGAGGCCCCGGATCTCCATGAAGTTGCGGCTCAGGGCCGGGGCCGTGCCGACGAGGTCGCCCCGCGGCGTCGCCCGGATCTGGACGACGTCGTCGGCGATGAATTGATGGCCCCGGGAGATGAGCTCGAGGGCGCTCTCGCTCTTGCCGATGCCGCTGTCGCCGAGGATGAGCGTCCCCAGGCCGAAGATCTTCAGGAGACCGGCCGAGATCGTCGTCTGTCCGGCCCCTTCGGCGGGCCGGACCGAGCGCGCGTCAGGCACGGAATTTCTCCTCCTCGGCCCGGAGGGCGTCGATGACCCCGGCCGCCGTCGTCGCCTTGAGCAGCTTCGAGGAGAGCGACCGGGAGCGCCGGGTCAACCCGGCGATCGCGGCCAGCAGCCGCAGCCCGGCGCCGGGATTGTCCTCGGGCGAGACGAGAAGGAAAAAAACGTGGGACGGCTTGCCGTCGACGGCCTCGAAGACGACGCCGTCCGGCGAAAGGCCGAGCAACAGAGCCGGCGACTTGATCCCTTTGGCCCGGCAATGGGGCACGGCGACGCCCTTGCCGATGGCCGTGGTGCCCATCTCCTCCCTCTTCAGGAGCTTGTCGAGGAGTGTGCGGTCGAGTCCGGGGCTGTACCGGGCCTCGAGCTTTTCCGACAGCTCGCGGAGGACGCCGGTCCTGTCGCGGGCCTCGAGGCGCGGCACGACCAGGCCTTCGTCGAGGAGCGCGTGGATCTTGACCATTCGCCGCGTCCGGCCGTCAGGGCTCGACGAGCCCGTACTGGCCGTCCTTGCGCCGGTAGACGGCCGCCCATTCCTCGGAGCCCGCGCGCCGGAACAGGAAGACCTCCTTGGCCTTGGCGTCGAGCTGAACGAGGGCCTCGTCGAGCGTCATGGGCTTGAGGGAGAAGAAGTTCGCCCGGACGACCCGCTTCTCCGGCTCCGGGGCCTCGACGGACGGGGCGAGCGCCTTCCGCTCCCGGCCGCCGCGCCGCTTCTTATCGCGCGATTTGACCCGGTCCTTGCGGACCCGCGTTTCGAGCGTGTCGAAGGCCCGGTTCAGGGACTCGATCATGTCCAGGGTCTCTTCGATGATCACGTACCCGTGGCCCTTGGCCTGGACGTGGATCTCGGCCTTGGCCCGGCTCTTCTGGATATTGAGGATGATGTTGACGTCGAGGACGTCGGCGACGAGGTTCTTCAGGCGGGCCAGCCGCTTCTCGCAGTAGGCCCGGATCTCGGGGGTGAGCGCCGCCTGCCTGGCCGTATAGTGAACGTTCATGTCTTTTCCTCCATGATGGACTTTCGTTTGCGGATATGGGAGGGCTCGATCTTGAGCTGGTTGCGATACTTGGCCACCGTCCGGCGGGCGATGCGCAGGTCCTCGCGGGCCAGGATCTCGCCGATCTCGATGTCGCTCAGGGGATTGTCCCTGTCCTCGCTCTCGACGAGCTTGCGGATCTTGTCCTTGACCTTGAGCGAGGAGACGTCCTCGCCATAGTTCCCCTGCAGGGACTTGTGGAAGAAGTACTTCAGGGAGAAAACCCCCCGCGGGGTCATCATGTACTTGTTGGCCACGACGCGACCGACGGTCGACTCGTGGACGCCGATGTCCTGGGCGATCTCCATCAGCGTCAGCGGACGGATGAAATCGATGCCCTTTTCGAAGAACTCCTTCTGGCGGTCGACGATGAAACGGGCGACCTTGTAGATCGTCTGGTTCCTCTGGTCGAGGCTGCGCATGAACCAGAGGGCTTTTTTCAGCCGGTCCTTGAGGAAGCGGTAAGCCTCGGGCTCGCCCTGGGCGGCCTTTCCCAGGAGCTGGCGGTAATAAGCGCTGATGCGGAGCCTCGGCATGCCCTCGTCGTTGAGGACGATGGTCCATTCGTCCCCTTCCTTGGCGACGATGATGTCGGGGACGACATAGCTCGTCTTCTCCTCGGCGTATTTCCGCCCCGGCGCCGGGTTGAGGCTCTTGATCAGATCGATGCGCCGGCGGATCTCGCCGATGGGGACCCCGAGGACGCGGGCGAGCTGGGCGTAATCGGACCGCTCGAGGAGGGGCAGGTACTGGGTGACGATCTTCCGGGCCATCTCGTCCTGGACCTGGTGATGGTCCATCTGGGTGAGGAGCGCTTCGCGCAGGTCGAGGCTGCCGCAGCCGACGGGCTCGAAGGTCTTGATCCTGGCCCGGACGGCCTCGACCTTCTCGGGGGTCGTCTGCGAAAGTCGGGCGATCTCTTCGACGGTCGAGGTAAGGTAGCCGTCCTCGTCGATGTTGCCGATGATGAACTGAGCGGTCTCCCGGTCCTCGTCGGTGAAGAAGGTCAACGTGGCCTGCCAGTTCAGGTTGTCCCAGAGCGAGGGCGCGCGGGAGATCGTGTTCTCGAGCGAGACGGCCTCGCGGCTCTCCGTGAAGTGGGGGCGGAAGCCTTCGTCGAGATAGTCCTGGAAGCCGGCCAGGAAATTGTCCTCCGGCGTATCGCCGGTGATCTTCGGCTCGGTCGATTCGAGGTTCAGCCCTTCGAGGACGCTGTCCCTGTTCTTGACTCCGGCCTCCTCGGCGGCCACGGTTTCGCTGTCCTTGGCCGCGCCTTCGCGGGCCTCGTCCTCGATCTCCATCATCGGGTTCTGGGAGAGCTCTTCGTCGATGACCTCGATGAGCTCGAGGTTCGTCAGGGGCAGGAGCTTGATGGCCTGTTGAAGGGCCGGGGCCAGGATGAGCTTCTGCACCTGCCTTTGATCCAGCCTCTGCTTGAGCGGCATGATTCTCGCCTCGCGTTCCTATTCTATAGACGAAACTCCCGGCCCAGATAGCTCTTTCGCACGTCTTCAGACGCGACGATCTCCGCCGGCGTGCCCTCTTTGAGGATGCGCCCGCCGTCGAGGATGTAGGCCCGGTCGGTGATCTCGAGCGCCTCCCGGACGGCGTGGTCCGTCATGAGGACGCCGATGCCTTTGGCCCGGAGCCCCCGGATGACCGCCTGGAGGTCGCGGACCGACAGGGGATCGATCCCCGTGAACGGCTCGTCGAGCAGAACGAACTCCGGGTCCATGACCATGGCCCGGGCGATCTCCAGCCGGCGCCGCTCGCCCCCCGACAGGGTCAGGGCGCGGGCCCCGGCCAGCTTATCCAGCCCGAACTCCTCGAGGACGCAAGCCACACGGGCGGTCCGGGAGCCGGCCGAGGGCCGGGTCTCAAGGACGGCCAGAAGGTTCTCGGCCACGGTCAGCTTCCGGAAGGCCGAGGGCTCCTGGGGCAGGAGGATGAGGCCCTTTCTCGCTCTCAGGTACATGGGCTGGTCGGTGATGTCCTCGTCCCTGAGGAAAACCCGCCCGCCGTCCTGGGAAACGAGACCGAGCAACATCGAGAACGTGGTCGTTTTCCCGGCCCCGTTGGGCCCGAGCAGACCGACGATCTCCCCCTCTTCGACCCTTACGGAGACCTTGTCGACGACCTTCTTCCGCCCGTAGCTCTTCTCGAGATCAACCGCTCTCAGCGAACCCTTCATGGCTCACGATCTGACGACGGTCGTCGCTCTTCCCTGTCCCTCATTTTCGATCAAAATCTTATCATCCGGGAGGTCGAAAGTCAATTTGGCCCCTCTGGCGGAGCCGCCCTTGTCATCGGTCAGGACGGGCCGGCCGGTGAGCGTGATCCGGCCGGTCGCGGCCTGATACGAAGCGGCGTCCGAGCGGCCGACATAACGACCTTTAAAGACGCTGACGCCGGTCGACGCCGCGAGGGATTCGACGGCATCACCCTCCCGGCCGATGACCGCCGAGACCGTCGCGGCCTCGAGCCGCGCCTGCGGCAGCCTGACAGAGGCCTTCGAGGACAGGATCAGGGCCCTCACATCGGGCCGATAGACCATGTCCTGTCCGCCGATCTCGATCGTCCGGGCGGGAGCCTCGCCGGGGGCGACCTCGGTCAGCGCGGCCGCGACCCCGCCCCCGCCGCGCATCTCTCCTCCAGCACCGGAGAGCTCGAGCTCTCCGGCGCGGAGGGAAGCCGTCGCCTGCCGGGCCAGGACGTTCCCGGAGAACAGGGCCGATGAGGCGCCGGCCCGGAGGACGAGCCTGTCGGAGGTGACGGGAACGTCTTCTCCGGACGAAAAGAAGCCTACCGTCCGCCGGCCCTGGCCGCGCTTGAAAAGACAGAGGACGCCGCCCGAGGCTTCCAGGGTTCCGGCGCCGGAGCCGATCGTGATCGAGGGGGCCTCGACGCGGGCATCGGAGAAATCGGCGACGGCCGGCCGCCCGGGTCCGCCGTTCACCGTGAGAACCCCGGCCACGTCGAATACGGCCGTGTCTCCTTCGAGCGTGCGGCCGAGTCCCCCGGCCTCCGCGATCTCCGCCCGGACGCCGCCCGAGGCGGACCAGGTCCAAAGGCCGTTGGCACGGTCGAAGCCGATCCGCGCCGTCGGGGCGAGAACGGTCTCCGTCCTGTCCGCGGCGGATCGGAGGAGGAGGCTGGAGCGACCCGAGGTCTCGATCGAGAGGAGGCCGAACGGGTCGCGGGCGAAGGCGACGGCGATCCGGTCGGCGCGGATCTCGCCGCTCCCTTTGCCCGGCGGCTCCTGCCCGCCGAAAACGACCTTGGCGGCGCCCTCGAGGATGACCGATTCGAGAGACGACTCGTCCCGCGAGGCGACGAACGAAGCGGCCGCCGAGACACCCTTGAACTCAGCGCTTTCGAGCGCGGCCCCTCCTTCTGCCCGGCCCCGAAGCTCGCGGCGTTCGAAGACGAAGGAATCGCCCGAGATGGCCGGGCCGCGGCCGGTCCCCTCTTTCGTCATCAGCTCGACCCGGAAACCGCCGCCGAGGCGGATCTCCCCGGAGCCCTCCCGATAAGCGATCTCCGGGGCCTGCCCGCCGATCGCTTTCGACGAGAAGCGGCCCCCTGCGGTCGTTTCGAGCAGGCCCGCCGCCTTATCGTACTCGAACGAGCTCCCTTCGAGCAGGACGCCCGCGGCCTCGACGCGGACGTGTCCGGTGATGGTGAAGCGAAGCAATCCGGGATCGTAGACGACCTCGTCGGCCGAAAGCCGCGAAACGGTCTCGCCGGCCGGGCCGAGAGTCACGATCTCGACGGATCCCGCGAGGTGGTTCCGCCCGTCCGGGCCGCGGAAGAAGCTCGTCCCGCGGATATCGACGACGGGCCGTCCGTCCTTGTATTCCTGCTGCCGGACCTTTTCTTTGAGATCGACGATCCGCCCCTCGGGCGGCGGCTGGACCGGCGCCGGAGCGGGCCCTTCGCGCCGCCCCGCCAGCCGGACGACGATCACGGCGGCCAGCGCGACGAGCAGGACGGCCGCGGCCAGCCTGGCGAGCCTCACCGGCGCCGACGCTCTTTGCGCGCTCATCGTTTCAGACCTTCAGGTCTTCGATGGACAGGTTCGTCTTCGGCTCGCCCAGGTATTCGGAGGTCATGATCGAAAAGGCCAGGCTGACCCGGCTGCCGCGCCGCAGGAGGTGTCGCCAATCGGCCTTGTCCCAGCCGAGGGCCTCGAGGACGCGGCCGTTCTGGCGGGCCAGGAACTTCAGGTGCTTGCCCTGGAGGACCTGGGGCTCGCTGATGACCTCGACGTTGTCGGCCATGAACAAGGGCTTGGGATTCCCGACGCCGAAAGGATTGAGCAGGGCGAACGCGGCCATGAAGCGCTCGTCGACGGCGGAGAACTCAAGCGGGCCGTCGATCTTGATCTTCTTTTTCAGGTCGTCCTCGGTGATGCGGGCCTCGGCCAGCGGGTTGAGCGCGGCCTTGAAGGCGGCCATGCCCTCGGTGGGCAGGGTGCAGCCGACGGCCAGCCGGTGCCCGCCGTAGCTCAGGAAGTGGCTCTTGCAGTCGTCCAAGAGGTCGATCAGGGGGACCTCGGGGATGCTCCGGCCCGAGCCGTGGGCCTTGCCGTTCTCGTAATGGAAGAGCACGACCGGCCGGTTGAAGCGGTCCTTGAGCTTGGAAGCGACGATGCCGATGACGCCGCGGTGCCAGTCGGGGCTGCCGAGGACGAGGCACTTGTACTTCTTGTCGAGCCCCCGGTCCTCGACCCGCTCGCGGGCCTCGTTGAAGATCTTCTCCTCGGTCTTCTGGCGCTGGGCGTTGAGGTCGTCGAGCTTCTGGACCAGGGCCAGGGTCTCCGCCGGATCGTCCTCGAAGAACAGCCGCACGGCGAGATCGGTCATGCCCATCCGGCCGGCCGCGTTGATCCGGGGCCCGAGGCGGAAGCCGAGGTCGCCTTCGGAGATCTTGCGGCGGCCGAGCCCGCAGGCCTCGATCAGGCTGCGCAGTCCGGGGTTGGAGACGTCGCCCAGGCCCTTGAGGCCCTTCTTGACGAACAGCCGGTTCTCGCCTTTGAGCTCGGCCACGTCGGCCACGGTCCCGATCGAGACGAGCTTCAAGTAATGGGCCAGGCCCGCGTCCCGGCCGGCCTTGGCCAGCAGGGCCTGGATGAGCTTGAAGACGACGCCGACCCCGGCCAGGCCGGAGTCCGGGTAGCCGGAGTCGGCCAGGACCGGGTCGAGCACGGCCACGGCGTCGGGCAGAGAGTCGCCGGGACGGTGATGGTCGGTGATGATGACGTCCACGCCCTGCTCCCGGGCCCGGGCGGTGAATTCGACGGACTTGATGCCGCAGTCGACGCTGATGACGAGACTCGCGCCGCGCTCGACCGGAATGCGGACGTGCTCGTCCTTGATGCCGTAGCCGTCGGTCAGGCGCTCCGGGATGAAATAGTCGACCTTGGCCCCCAGGGTGGTCAGGGCCTTCTTCAGCATGACCGTCGAGAGCACCCCGTCGACGTCGTAATCGCCGAAGATGAGGATCTTTTCGCCCCGGGCGATGGCCTCGCCGATCCGGGCCACGGCCTTGTCCATGCCCTTCATCAGGTAGGGATCGTGGAGCTTTTCGAGGTCGCCGAAAAGGAACGTCCGGGCGGCCTCCTCGGTCACGATCTTGCGGTTGACGAGGACCCGGGCGATGGCCGGCGGGATGTCGAGCGCCCGGGCCAGAGCCTCGGCCTCGGCGCACGGCGGGCGGACGATCCAGACGGCGGGGTTCATGGCGCCCTCACTCTAGCATATTCGCATCAAATGCCAAAACCCGCGGGACCCGGCGACGTGAGGGCCTTCCTTCGGCCGCGGTTGACAATTAAACGCTTGAAAAATAAAATGTTAAGACGATGTTCGGAAGCCTCAGGGACAAGCTGGCCCGAACCCGGGACGCGTTCCGCCGGGTCGAGGACCTCTTCCGCAGCGGCAAGCGCCGCGACGAGATCCTGGACGGACTCGAGGAGGCGCTCATCCAGGCCGACGTCGGCGTCACGGCCACGGCGACGATCGTGGCCGCGCTCAAAGCCAGGACGAGCAAGGTCGAGAGCGAGGCCGGCCTCGAGCACGCCCTCAGGGACGAGCTCGTCGCGCTTCTCTCCCCCGCCGTCGGGCAGCCGTCGGCCGCCGAGGGAGGTCCGGTCGTCATCCTGATGGTCGGCGTCAACGGCGGCGGCAAGACGACGGCGGCGGCCAAGCTGGCCGCCCGGTACAAGCGGGCCGGGCGGCGGGTCGTGCTCGCGGCCGCCGACACCTTCCGGGCCGCGGCCCAGGAACAGCTCGCGCTCTGGGGCAAGAAGCTCGGCGTTCCCGTCGTCAAGGGCTCGTACGGCGCGGATCCCGCGGCGGTCGTCTTCGACGCCGCCCGATCGTTCCAGGCCCAGCAGGGGGACGTCCTTCTCGTCGACACCGCGGGCCGCATCCACACCAACACGAATCTCATGGCCGAGCTCGAGAAGGTCCGCCGGGTCGTCGTCCGGGAGCTCCCCGGCGCCCGGGTCGAATCGTTGCTCGTCCTCGACGCGACAGTCGGCCAGAACGCCGTCCTCCAGGCCCGGGAGTTCCTGAAATTCTCCGGACTGACCGGGATCTTCCTGACCAAGGTCGACGGCACGGCCAAAGGCGGCGCGGCCATCGCCGTCGCGGCGGAGCTCGGACTGCCGATCCGGTTCCTCGGGGTCGGCGAAGGGGAAGAGGATATGGCCGAGTTTTCGCCCCGGGAATTCGTGGAGGCCCTGCTCTCATGAGCGCGGCGCGCGACCTCGCCTGGATGGAGATGGCCTACGGCCTGGCCGAGAAGGCCCGCGGCCGGACGAGCCCGAATCCGCTCGTCGGGGCCGTCGTCGTCCGCGACGGGGCGGTCGTCGGTCACGGCTACCACGAGGAGCCGGGCCGGCCCCATGCCGAGATGATCGCCCTCGGCCGGGCCGGCCGCCGGGCCAGGGGCGCGACGCTCTACCTGACCCTCGAGCCGTGCGTCCACTGGGGCCGCACCGCGCCCTGCGTCGATACCGTCATCGCCGCCGGTCTCGGCCGCGTCGTCGTCTCGGCCATCGACCCGAACCCGCTCGTCAACACCAAAGGCGTCCGCCGGCTCGAAGAGGCCGGGATCGACGTCTCCGTCGGGATCCTCGCGGAAAGGAACGCCGCGCTCAACGAGGCCCACGCCAAATATATCGTCCGCAAGACGCCGTTCGTCACGCTCAAGGCGGCCCTGACGCTCGACGGGAAGATCGCCTGCGCCTCGGGCGAAGCGAAATGGATCTCGTCGGCGGCGACGCGCGACTACGTCCATCTCGTCCGCGGCGAACAGGACGCGCTCCTCGTCGGCGTCAACACGCTCGTCGCCGACGATCCCCTCCTGACCGTGCGCCATCCGAGCTGGCCCTCCAAAAAGATCCTCCGGGCCGTCCTCGATTCGAGCCTGCGCTTTCCGCTGACGTCGCGCCTCCTCTCGACCCTCGACCGCGGCCGGATCGTCGTTTTTGCCGGGGCCGAGGCCGCGCGCGAAAAGGCCGGGGCGCTCGAGGCTCTCGGAGTCGAAGTCCTCTTCCCCCGGGACGGCGCCAAGGCCTGGAGCCTGGCCCAGGTCCTGGCCGAGCTCGGCCGGCTCGAGATCGCCGCCCTGCTCGTCGAGGGCGGGAGCCGGGTGTTCACATCGTTCATCGAGCAGGGCCTGGCCGACAAGGCCGTCCTGACACTGGCGCCTCTCCTCTTCGGCGGAGCCGCCGCGCCGAGTCTCGTCGGCGGCGAAGGCGTGGGCCGGGTGGCCGGCGCCGTCGCGCTCAAACGGGCGCGGACGTTCGTGATCGAGGACGACATCATCATGGAAGGATACTTCTGATGTTCACCGGCATCATCTCCCGCCAGGGCCGTTTCCGCGGCTATCGCCAGGGCCGCTCCGAGATGTCCGTGGAGGCCCCCGGGCTCGCGGACAAGCTGGCGACTGGCGACAGCGTCGCCGTCAACGGCGTCTGTCTCACCATCGCCGGGATGGAGCGGGAAGTCCTCCGCTTCGATCTCTCCCGGGAAACCCTGGCCAAATCGACCCTCGGCTCGCTCAAGCCGGGGCAACTCCTGAACCTCGAGCTCCCCCTGACCCTGGCCACCCCGCTCGGCGGACACTTGGTCGGCGGCCACGTCGACGGCGTCGGGACGGTCCTCCGGGCATCCGCGCGGCCTCCCGGCCGGAGGCTGTCCGTATCGTTCCCCGCGTCCCTCCGCCCGTTCCTCGTTCCCAAAGGATCGGTCGCGGTCGACGGGGTCAGCCTGACCATCGCCTCGCTCGGCCCCTCGTCGTTCGAGGTCGAGCTCGTCCCGGTGACGCTCGCGGCGACGAATATGGGAGCGCTGCGGGCCGGCACGAAGGTCAATCTCGAGTGTGACTTGGTCGGAAAATACGTGTATAATTGGCTGTCCCAGGGACATAAAAAGGGCTGAGAGAGGCCCCATCAACCCCATGACCGAAGAAAAAAAGACGATGTCCGTCGAAGCGGCCCTCGAGGCGGTCCGGGCCGGACGGATGATCATCATCGTCGACGACGAGGACCGCGAGAACGAGGGCGATCTCATGGTCGCGGCCGAAAAGGTCACCCCCGAGATCGTCAATTTCATGGCCCGCCACGGCCGAGGACTCATCTGCGTGCCGCTCACGCGCGAGCGGCTCGAGGAGCTCCATCTGCCCCTCATGGTCAGCGAGAACACGGCCCGTTTCCAAACGGCCTTCACCGTGTCCATCGACGCCAAGGAGGGTGTCACGACGGGCATCTCGGCCCACGACCGGGCCCGGACCGTCCTCGCGGCCATCGATCCGGCCACGAAGCCGGGGGACCTGGCCCGCCCCGGCCACATCTTCCCGCTCCAGGCGGCCGAAGGCGGGGTCCTCTCCCGGGCCGGTCAGACCGAGGCCTCCGTGGACCTGGCCCGCATGGCCGGGCTCACCCCGGCCGGCGTCATCTGCGAGGTCATGAACGAGGACGGCTCGATGGCCCGCCGGCCGGAGCTCGAGGAGGTCAGCCGCCGCTTCGGCCTCCCCATCCTGACGATCGCCGACCTCATCCGCTATCGCATGAACCACGAGACGCTCGTCCGCAAGCTCGAGGAGACCGACCTGCCCACGTCGCGCGGCCACTTCCGCCTCAGCGTTTACGAGGACGTGATCCGGGGCGAACACCACGTCGCTCTCGTCAAGGGCGACGTCGGCGGCGACGAGCCGGTTCTCGTGCGGGCCCACTCGCAGTGCCTGACCGGCGACACGTTCGGCTCGGCCCGGTGCGACTGCGGCGAGCAGCTGCGGCTGTCCATGGAGATGATCGAGAAGGAAGGCCGGGGCGTCGTTCTCTACATCATGAACCACGAGGGCCGGGGCATCGGGCTGGCCAACAAGATCCGGGCCTACGCCATGCAGGACAAGGGCGCCGACACGGTCGAGGCCAACCGCAAGCTCGGCTTCAAGCCCGACCAGCGCGACTACGGCATCGGCGCCCAGATCCTGGTCGCGCTCGGCATCCGCCGCCTCCGGCTCATCACCAACAATCCCCGCAAGTTCGTCGGCCTGGCCGGCTACGGCCTGGAGATCGTCGAGCGCGTGCCGCTCGAGGTGCCGCCGAACGCCTGCAACCTGCGCTACCTCAAGACCAAGAAAGAGAAGATGGGCCACATCCTGGACCTGGTCTGAGGATGGACGAACACCGCGCGGCCGACGAGACGACGCCGTCCCCGATCTGCCGGGCCTTCCTGCAGAAGCTCGGCCGGACCCCGGACAAGACGCGCCGGCACCGGATCATCGCCGCGTGCGTCAAGGTCCCCGGACCCTGGGTCGAGGAGCTTCTCTGGGAGTCCCTCGCCGATCCGAATGAGACCATCCGGGACGTCGTCGTGCGGGAGCTCTGCGCGCGGCCGGACCTCCATCTGCAATGGGCCGTCAGGAGGCTCAGGCTGCCGCCCTGGTACGCCAGAAGCTCGGCCCTGTCGGTCATCGGCCGGCGGCGCATCCGGGAGGCCCTGCCCGGGATCGGAGAGGCGGCCTGCGACTCGAATGTCGAGGTCCGGAGGGCGGCCGCCGAAGCCCTGGGAGAGATCGGCGGCGAAGAGGCGGTCCGCCTCCTCGTCCGGCTGAAAAAGGACCCCAGTCCTTACGTCAGGGCTGCGGCCGAGGAGGCCATCGGGAAGACGAGCGGGGTCCGGTTCACCTGATCTCCCCGCCGGGCGACCCGGTCGCGGGCGGGCTCGGGGCCGGCCTCGATTCGAGGATGAAGGTCACCGGGCCGTCGTTGACGATGTGGACTTCCATCAGGCTCTGGAAGACGCCGGTTTCGATGCCGATCCCGAGCGCTTCGACGGCGCCGACGAAATAGTCGAACAGCTCGGCGGCCCGGCCGGGCTCCTCCGCGCCGTCGAAGCTCGGACGGCGGCCCTTGCGCACGGACGCGGCCAGCGTGAACTGGGAAACCGCCAGGACCTCCCCGCCGGCCTCGGCCAGCGACAGGTTCATCTTGCCCTGGGCGTCGGGGAAGACGCGCAGCTCCACGCACTTTCGGGCGAGCTGCTCGGCATCGGCTTCGCCGTCGCCCTTTTCGACCCCGACGAGGAGGCAAAGGCCGCGGCCGATGCGGCCGGCCGTCTTGCCCTCGACGTCGACCCGGGCCTCCTTCACCCGCTGCAGCACGATCTTCATGGCTTCTCCTTGACCGCCGCCTTCCGCAGGAGCCCGATGACGCCGCGGAGGTCGGCCGGGCTGATGATCCGGATGAGCCCGAGGTAGATGAGGATGCCCGCGACGATGGCCCCGGCCAGGGCGGCGGCGCGGATGACGAAGGCCGCTCCGTCGACCCGGAGCAGGGGCCAGGCCAGGCGCAGCGCCGTCCCCATGAGCGCCGCGGCGGCCGCGGACTTGGCCACCGGAGCGGCCCAGCCGGCGGCTCCCGTCGATCCGATCTTGCGCTCGAGCCAGACGAGGAGCAGGACGAAATTGAGCATCTGCGACAGCGACAGGGACAGGGCCAGGCCGCCGACCCTCAGGGGCCCCATGAGGAGGAGCGAGACGGCGGTGTTCACGAGCATGACCGCGATCCCGATGGCCACGGGCGTCCGGGTGTCCTTGAGCGAGAAGAACGCCGGCGCGACGACCTTGACCCCCGAGACGAAGGGCAGGCCGAGGGCGAAGAAGAGAAGGCAGGACGAGGAGACGGCCGTCGACCCGCTGTCGAACTGTCCCCTCTCGAAGAGCGTGCGCATGATCGGAGCGTTGAGGGCCATGAGCCCGGCCGCCGCCGGGAAGCTGACGACGGCCGTGAGCTTGAGCGAGAAGCCGAGGGTCTTTTTGAGCTCGCCGATGTCCCGCGCGGCGGCGTGTTCGGAGAAGGCCGGGAGAAGCGCCGCGGCCAGGGCGATCGAGAAGAGCCCGAGGCTCAGCTCCTCGATGCGGGAGGCATAGTAGAGAGCCGAGGTGCTCCCCTTTTCGAGGCCCGAGGCGATCATCCGGCTCAAGGCGAAATTGACCTGGTAGACGCTCGCGCCGAAGATGCCGGGGACCATGAGCCGGCCGACCCTCCGGACCGTCGGGTCGCGGAAGGACAGGCCGGGGGTGAAGCGCATGCCCTCCTTCCACAGGAACGGGATCTGGAGGGCGAGCTGGAGGACGCCGCCGATGACGACCCCGGCGGCGAAGACGAGCGCCGGCTCGCGGGAGTCGCCGGCCCAGCCGGTGACGGCGGCGATCACGGCGACATTGAACAGGATCGGGGTCGAGGCCGGGACGAAGAAGCGGCCGAAGGAGTTCAGGATGCCGGCCGCCAGGGCGGCGAGGGTGATGAAGAAGAGATACGGGAACATGACCCGGGTCATGAAGATGGTCAGGCCCCATTTCCCGGCGACGTCGCCGAAGCCATAGGCGATGACCTTGACCAGCCCCGGCGCGCAGAGGATGCCCAGGCCGGTCGTGAGGGCCATGACCAGGGCCAGGTCCCAGAAGAAGACGTTCCCGAAGCGCCACAGCCCGCCCCGGTCCGGGCCGCGCTTGAGCTCGGTGAAGGTCGGCACGAAGGCCGGCGTCATGGCCCCCTCGCCCGTCAGGCGCCGGAAGAGGTTGGGGATGGTGAAGGCGATGGTGAAAGCGTCGGCGCTGTTGCCGGTGCCGAGATAGTAAGCCTGGAGGAGGTCGCGGACGTAGCCGAGGACGCGGCTGACCAGCGTCGGCGCCGCGACGGCGGCCGTGGAGCGGATCAACCGGCTTTTCCGGTCGTCAGAGGCCATGGTTGTCAAGGTCGCATCCCGGGAATCCCCTGATGGCCCGTTTGACTTTGGGGCCGGGTTATTCTATCATAGCGTCCCCTGAAGAGGAGAAAAAAATGGCCCGTCACAAATCAGCGATACGGCAGCACCGCCGCAGCCTCCGCAACAAAGCCGTCAATACCCGGTCGAAATCCGCCCTCAGGACCCAGGTGCGCAAGATCCGCGAGGCCATCGAGGCCAAGGACCGCGAAGGCTCCGTCAAGATGCTCCCGGCGCTCTTCAAGGCCATCGATACGTCGGTCAAGAAGGGTTCCATCAAGAAGAACACCGGCAGCCGCTACAAATCCCGGCTGAGCCGGCAGGTCGCGCTCCTCAATCCCACGACGGCGAAATAATCGTTCTCTTCTTTCTCGCCAGGCAGAATTCCTTCAGGAACGTCTCGAACAGGATCCTCTGGCCGACATCTGTGGAGCTCGTCGTCTTGATCGTCCTGTCGACCTGACGGAGCTTCGCCAGGAGGGCGTTGAGCTCGGCTGGCGAGAGTCCTTCGACGACGCCGAAGAAGTTCTCGTATTTCCCCCGATAAAGGTCGCCCCAGCCTTTGGAAATGTAGGGGAAGAACGTCTGGAAGATCTCGTCCTTGGTCCGGCTCTTCTCCCGCAGCCAGGTCTGCGCGGTCAGCACGTTGCGGAAGAAAGCGGCCAGGCGCCCGACGATGACCTCGGACCTCTCCCCCTCGGCGAAAAGCTCGCTCAGGATGGCGGCGCCCTTGGCGAAGTCGGCGGCGGCCAGGGCGTCGTCGAGATCGTAGGCCTGGAAGCTGCGCTGTCCGGCCGTGGCCTGATCGACGTCGCCCTCCTCGATCCCTTTCTTGTCTCCGACGAAGACGGCCAGCTTGGCCACCTCGTTCATCATCAGGCGAAGGTCCTGGCCGAGGAGATCGAAGAGCCTGGTCTTGGCCCCTTCGGTCAGCGTCTTGCCCAGGGCCCTGGCCTTCTCGTCGGCCCGGCGCATCAGGGCGGCCGGGGACAGACGCTTCATCTCCAGGCCCGACATCGCCGTCCTCGGCAGGGATTTGAAAAAGCGGACGACGGCGTCGTCCCGGCGGACGCGTCCGGCCCGGACGACGACGATGATCGTGCGGGAGGGTGGGTCGGCGAAATACTCCTTCAGGATCTTCTGGTCGAGGGCCGACAGGTATCTCGGCGCCTTGCCGTCCTCGTCGTCCGCGCCGGCCTTCCTGTCCGCTCCCCTGTCGGCGCCGGCCTTGCGCTCGGGGACGCGGACGATGATCGCCCGCCAGGGTTCGAACAGGAAGGGCGCGGTCCGGGCCGTGTCGACGATATCCCGCCACCTCGCCTCGTCGAGATCCATGCGGGTCAGATGGAACTCGCCGCCCGACGAGGACGCGAGGACCGCCGCCAGCTCCTCGATGAACTCTTCGGCCAGGAAATCCTCGTCGCCGAAAAAGAAGTAGCCCGGCAGGAGCGTCTCTTCGCGCAGCCGGCCCCCCGGCGGCCCGGCCATCCTAGAATCCCTCCAGGATGCTGACGACGAGGCTGCGGGCGAACTTCCCGGCGATCTTGTCGATGGCTTCGGTCTGGACGTCCTCGAAGCTCGAGCCGGACGGGACTTCGTACTCCTGCTGGTAGACGAAGGCCGGGTTCGCGAACAGGGGCTCGGCCGAGGCCCTGGCCTTCAGGGTGACCTTGGCCGTCACGGTGACGTTATAGGAGTCGGCCTGGTTCCCGCCGCTGAAGCCGATGGGACTCGCGACGAAGCCGGTGATCTCCCCTTCGAGCACGGCGTCCGCGGCGGCCGGGTCGGCGCTGAGCGCGACCTTGCCCCGGGCGACGAACTCGTCGATGACGGCCCGGGTGAGCTTGACGTCGAGCTCGAACCGCGTCGTCTGGTTCTTGAACATGGGCACGCTGATCGTCTTGATCCCGGGCGGAAGCGCCGATCCGGTGCCGCGGAGCCGGTAGCCGCATCCGGCGGCCAGGGCGAGAACGGCCGCGAGGACGACGCCCGCCGCGGCGGCGTTCGCTTTCGAGCGATCGTTCGGTCTCATCATGTTCGACGCTCCAAAATGGCCGCGGCGTCAGCTGACGATGTTGACGAGCTTGTTCCTGACCGCGATGACCTTGCGCGGCGGCTTGCCGCCGAGGGCGGCCCGGATCTTGGGCAGGGCCAGGGCCGCGGCCTCGAGCTCGGCCTCGGGGAGGTCGGGCGCGGCCTCGAACCTGTCCCGGACCTTGCCGTTGACCTGGACGACGACGGTGGCCGTCTCTTCGCGGGCCAGGGCCGGGTCGTAGGCGGGCCAGGCCGAGAGCATGAGCAGACCCGTGTGGCCGGTCTTCTCCCAAAGCTCCTCGGCCGCGTGGGGCGCGAAGGGCGAGAGAAGCCGGATGACGGATTCGAGGGCCAGGCGCAGGGCGTCCCGGCCGGCGGGGGTCTCCCTCAGGGCGTCCCGGTCCTTGCGGGTCAGATTGCACAGCTCCATGATCGAGCTGACGGCCGTGTTGAGATGGAAGCGGACGCCGATGTCCTCGGTCACCTTGCGGATGGTCTGGTGCGTCTTCTTGACCACCCGCGACGCGGCCTCCCCGGCCCCGGCGGGCGGCGCGGCTCCGCCGGCGGGCGCGGTGAAGACGTCCAGATTCTCCAGGACGAGGGTCCAGACGCGGACGAGGAAGCGATAGCAGCCTTCGAGCCCCTCCTCGGCCCAGGCGAACTCCTTGTCCGGCGGCGAGGCGAAGAGGATGAACAGGCGCAGGGCGTCGGCCCCGTAGCGGGCCAGGATCTCGTCGGGGTCGACGATGTTGCCCTTGGACTTGGACATGGCCGAGCCGTCCTTGGTCACCATGCCCTGGGCCAGGTAATGCGGGAAGGGCTCGGAGATATCCGTCAGGCCGAAGTCGCGCAGGACCTTGGTGAAGAAGCGCGAGTAGATGAGGTGGAGGATGGCGTGCTCGACGCCGCCGATGTAGAGGTCGACCGGGAGCCAGCGCTTGGCGTCTTCGGGACGGAAGGGCAGGCGCGTTTCGCGGGGCGAACAATAGCGGAAAAAGTACCACGACGAATCGACGAACGTGTCCATCGTGTCCGTCTCGCGGCGGGCCGGGCCGCCGCACTTCGGGCACGTCGTCCGGACGAAGCTTTCCAGGCGCTCGAGGGGCGAGCCCTCCTCGCCGGTCAGCTTGACGTCGAGAGGCAGCTCGACGGGCAGGTCGGCGTCCGGGACGCCGACGATGCCGCAGCGGTCGCAGTAGATGACGGGGATGGGCGTCCCCCAGTAGCGCTGGCGGGAGATGCCCCAGTCGCGAAGCCGGAAGATCGTGCTGCGGCGGCCGAAGCCCTTATCCTCGGCGAACCGACCCATGTCCTCCATGGCCTTGTCCGAAGTCAGGCCGGAGAACGGGCCGGAATTGACCAGGACCCCCGGTCCGTCATAGACCTCGGCGGGCTCGGCGTCGTAATTCCCGCCGGCCCTTTCGGGCGGGGCGATGACCGTCCGGATGGGGATGCCGTAACCCTTGGCGAACTCGAAGTCCCGGGCGTCGTGGGCCGGAACGCCCATGATCGCGCCCGTGCCGTAGTCCATCAGCACGTAGTTGGCCGCCCAGATGGGGATGCGCTCGCCGGTGAAGGGGTTGACCGCCTTCTTGCCGGTGTCGACGCCGTCCTTCTCGGTCTCGCCGATGTCGCGGCGCTTGCGCATCTCGGCGACCGTCCGGTCGACCCAGGCGCGGAGCTCGTTCTCCTTCGGGCCCGTGACGAGGTCGCCGACGATCGGATGCTCCGCCGAGACGACCAGGAAGGTCGCTCCGTAGATGGTGTCGATGCGGGTCGTGAAGACCTCGATCTCTTTCGAGGTCCCGTCGAGTCCGAAGCGGACGTGGGCGCCCCGGCTCCGGCCGATCCAGTTCTTCTGCATCTGCAGGACGTGCTCGGGCCATTTGCCGAGGGCGTCATGGCCGGACAGGAGCTCCTCGGCGTAGGCCGTGATCTTGAGGAACCACTGCTCCATCTTCTTTTGGGTGACAGGCGTTTCGCAGCGCCAGCAGCCGCCGCCGACGACCTGCTCGTTGGCCAGGACCGTTTGGCACTGGGAGCACCAGTTGACCCAGCTCTCCTTGCGGAAGGCCAGGCCGCGCTCGAGCATGCGCAGGAAGATCCACTGGTTCCACCTGTAATACTCGGGCAGGCAGGTGTTGACCTCGCGGCTCCAGTCGTAGCTGATGCCCAGGCGCTTGAGCTGCGTCCGCATGTGGTCGATATTGTCGAGGGTCCAGGTCCGGGGGTGCGTGCCATGCTTGATGGCCGCGTTCTCCGCCGGCATGCCCAGGGCGTCCCAGCCGATGGGATGCAGGACGTTCGCGCCGGACATCCTCTTTTGGCGGGCGATGACGTCGCCGATCGAGTAGTTGCGGACGTGGCCCATGTGGATGCGGCCGGACGGATAGGGGTACATCTCCAGGCAGTAGTACTTCGGACGGGAGGGGTCCTCGAGGGCTTCGAAGGCCCTCGCGTCCTCCCAGGCCCGCTGCCACTTGGGCTCGATCGCGGCAAAGTCGTAGGTCTCGTTCATGGTCCTAAAATCCTCGAAAGAATGGGTTTTCATCTTAGATTCATTCCCCTCCCAAGTCAAGGAAAGGCCTCGGGGTACTCAGCATCGTCGGCCGCGGATGCTCCTCGGGGATCATCTCCGTTCGCTGCGGTGATTCTTCACGCCGGACCTTGCGCCGGACTTCATGGGAGACCTCGCTTAATGGACTTCTCGGCTCGGGGCGCGCCGCTCCGTCGGGTCGCGGGTTTGGCCCGGCGAGCCAAACCCGCTCGGATCCGGGCCTCGCTCTGGAAAATGGGGACGTTTCTGTTTTAGAAAAAATGCATTATATTTAAAAACAGAAACGTCCCCATTTTCCATCCGTGCCCGCTTCGGCCCTCCCACGCCCTCCTCCGGGCATCGCCCCTGCGCCACAGTCTTTAACGCTCGATCTCCCATTTCGTCCGGCTTTGGACCGGCCATCACCGCCAGTACTCACGGCGACGAATTCCCTCGGCCCCCTGACCATAACAAGCGTGGAATTCGCCAAGATGAACGGATATACTGAGGGGAGCGAAAACGGCGATGAGTATCCTCGAGGCACGCGGGCTTTCGGCCGGATATGACGGCAAGTTCGTCATCCGCGACATCTCGCTCGCGGTCGAGCCGGGGGAATTCGTGGCCATCCTCGGCCGCAACGGCTCCGGCAAGAGCACGCTGATCAAGGCGGTCCAGAACCTGCTCGGCGACGTCCGCGGCGAGGTCCTGTGCGGCGGCGAAGACGTCTTCCGCATGGGGCCGCGCCGGATCGCGGCCAAGATCGCCTATGTCCCCCAGATGGCCGAGCCCGTTTTCGAATACGCGGTCGAGGAGATCGTTCTCATGGGCCGTTTCGCCCGTCAGGGACGGTTCGAAAAGGCCTCGGAAAAGGACAAGGAGTCCGTGGCCGAGGCCATGCGGCTGACCGACGTCGCGGACATGCGCGCAAAGAGGCTCTCGCAGCTGAGCGGCGGCGAGCGACAGCGGGTCTTTATCGCCCGGGCCCTGGCTCAGGACGCTCCCCTCCTCCTCCTCGACGAGCCGAGCAGCCATCTCGACATCTCCTACCAGGTCGAGATCTACGGCATCCTCAAAGGTCTGCAGAAGGACAAGGGCAAGACCGTCGTCGTGGCCGAACATAACGTCAACCTGGCCTCCGCCTGCGCGGAACGGCTGGTCTTTCTGAAGCACGGGGCCATCGCGGCCGAAGGGACCGCCGCCGAGACGGTCACGGCGGCGAACATTCTGGCGATCTTCGGCGCGGACGTCGACATCCGGCGGAACGCCCGTTCGGGCCTGCCGGAGATCTCGCTCGCGGCCGGCACGGAGAGACGGTCTTGAGCAGGCTCCTTCTCGCCGCTCTCTGCGTGTTCACCTTCCGCTCCTACGCGGCCGGCCCGGATTGGGGACACGTACCCCAGGTCCATGTCCCCAATTCGGACGTCCCGCAGGTCATCAAGGACGACCTCGGAGGACCGTTTCCGCTTCCGGCCGCGACGCCGCGAAGGATCGTCTCGATGGCCCCGAACATCACCGAGGTGCTTTTCGCCCTCGGACTCGGCGGGCGGATCGTCGGCGTGACGCGCTTCTGCGACTGGCCGCCCGAAGCCAAGGCAATTCCCAAGATCGGCGGCCTGGTCGACCCGAACGTCGAGGTCATCCGGTCCCTCGACCCCGACCTCGTCATCGCCTTCCGGGGCAACCCGCTGCGCCTCGTCGACCGGATCCGCAAGCTCGGCCTGCCTGTCTTCGTCCTCGATATCGGCCAGGGCCTCGACAGCCTCTTTCCGCTCATCGAGCGGATCGGCCGGGTCACGCGGATGGAAAGCGCGGCGGCGGGCCTCGTGGCCGGGCTCCGGGCCAGGGTCGAGGCGGTCGACGCGGGCCTGCGGGAGGTCCGATCGCGGCCCGGCGTTTTCGTCCTCCTCTACGGGCAGGGACTCTGGACCTGCGGACAAGAGAGCTACGTCAACGACCTCATCGCCCGGGCCGGCGGCGCGAACGTCGCCTCGTCCCTGCCCAAAAAATGGGTTCTCTACAAGCGTGAGCGGATCATCAAGGACGACCCCGATGTCGTCTTCATCCTGGCCCGCTCTCCGTCCGACTTCGCCGCGGGCCGCGCCGGGTTCGCGCGCATGCCCGGGATGAGCGGGATCAAGGCCGTGAAGGAGGGAAGGATCTACGACCTCGACGAGAACGCGGCCAGCCGCTTCGGTCCGAGGCTCGTCGAGGTCCTGGCCCGGATGGCCGAGCTTCTCCATCCCGAACGATTCGGAGGAACGGGGTGAGCCGCAAAACCGGCCGCAGGCTCTTCTGGGCGGTGTCCCTGTTTTTGTGCCTGGCCGGCTTCCTTCTCTCCCTTCTGGTGGGACCCGTCCGGACGACCCTGGGCGACCTGGCGCGCTTCGTCCGGAGTCCCGACCAGGTCCATGAGGCCATCTTCATCGACCTCCGGCTGTCCCGGGCCGTCCTGGCCTTTCTGGTCGGGGCCGCCCTGGCCCTTTCGGGGGCCATTCTTCAGGGCTACTTCCGCAACCCCATGGCCGATCCGTTCGTGGTCGGCGTCTCCTCGGGCGCCTCGCTCGGCGCCGTCCTCGCGACGGCCCTTGGCTTCGAGGCCGCGGTCTTCGGCTTCAGCGGCCCCGGGCTCCTGGCCTTCCTTTTCGGTCTCGGCATCGTCTCGCTCGTCTACGCCCTGTCCCTGCGGCGGGGCGGCTTCAAGGTCGAAACAATCCTGCTCACCGGCATCGCCGCCGGCGCCCTGGCCTCGGCCCTGACCACCTTCTTTCTTTTCATGCGTTCCGATTCCTACGATCAGGCGGTCTTCTGGCTGCTCGGAAGCTTCCAGCTCGCCGAATGGAGTCAGGCCGCGACGATCGCCCCCTGGGTCATCGTCTGCCTCCTGGCGTCGGTCTGGCTGGCCCGGGACATGGATCTCCTCGCCCTGGGCGACGAGACGGCCCAGGCGCTCGGCAGCCCGGTCCGTCGGGTCCGCAAGGCGTTCCTGGTCATGTCGGCCCTCCTGGCCGCTCTCTCGGTGGCTGTGAGCGGGATCATCGGCTTCGTCGGCCTGGTCGTGCCCCATTGGGTCCGCCTGCTCATCGGCCCCGGCCATCGAACGCTCTTCGCCGCCTCGGCCCTCGCCGGCGGGACATTCCTTCTCTACTGCGATCTCCTCGCCCGCAACCTCCTGCCGGCCGAGCTTCCGATCGGCGTCATCACCGCCGCCGTCGGCGCCCCCTTCTTCATCTACCTTCTTCATAAAAGACGCTAAGCGCAATGACTCCCCTGACGCAGTCGGCGGAAGTCGCCCTCACGCGGGCCTAGGAAGTCATCGCAGTTGCCTGCTAGGCGGCCGATAACGAGCGGCGAGGAGGGCAACCGAACCCGACATTGGAAAAGTTTAGCCGGGCCGCGTGTCGGATGAGGGCAGTTTCAAGGGAAACCGCTACAAGACGATGTCTCGAGCGAGGCCTAGCGATCAGGCCGAGTCGAGTTGTTGTTCGTCGCGCCGAATCCGGCGCACGGACCGGCGTCTTCAAACTTTTCCAGGAGGGAGAGGTTGGCCTCCGAGCCGCTCAACGGCCGACGGAACCGGTGAGCCCCGGGGGCCGTATGATAGAATGAACCGCCATGGACTTTTTCTTTGTCCGCGACTACCGCAACCGCGCGCGATTCTTCTCGGCCGGTCCCCTGGGGCCCCTGCCCGCCAATTTCTCGAAGACCCGGGCGGTCTGGGAGACGGCGAAAAAGAAGGTCATCAGCCTCAGCCCTCGGCTCCTTCTCCAGGAACAGGCCTTCGAGCACGGCGGCGGTCCCGGCCAGGGCCCGCTTCGGATCCTCCATTCCGGCCGTCACGACGAGAAGTCCGTCCGGGCGAGGCTCTTCCTCTTCCTCGAGCGGCAGCGGACCCGCCATATCATCGTCCTGGCGGGAGAGGCCATCCTCGCTCCGATCACGGGTCTGGCCGCCCTCCTGCCCGGCCCGAACATCATCTTTTATGTCCTGGCCATCCTGATGGTCATCCAGTGGCAGGCCCTGCGCGGCATCGGCCGCATCCTCCACCGGGAGCACGAACTCGTCGTCGACCCCCTCCTGGCCGAGTGGGAAGAGGCCGTCGAAGCCCGCGACGAGGCCCGATATCCGGCACTTCTCGACCGCCTCGAGACGGTCCATGGCCTCCCCTCCCCCCGCAAACTCCTTTGGAAATAGCCAAATTGACAATTCCCGTCAATTGGCTTACGGTATAGGTACAATGACGTTGACCCTGAATCAGGTCTTGGGGATCATCCTGACCGTGGCGGCCGTCGTCGCTGTCACCTTTCTCGTCCTGTTCCTGAACCAGCTCCGCAGGACCGCCCGGGAAGGGGAAAAGACCCTGGTCAAGGCCCAGGAGGCGATGGACGGGCTGCAGGTGATCGAGGCCAAGATCAACTCCAGCCTGGACAACGTCGGGGAGGTCCTGGCCGTGTCGAAGAAGGCGGTATCGGGCCTTTCGGAGGTGACCTTCTTCCTCACGTCCAAGATCATCCGGCCGTCGGCGAAGTACTGGCCTTTCCTTTTCCCGCTGGTCCGCCTCGGCCTGCAGCAGTTGAAGAAAAGAAAGGAGAAGAAGGATGGGTGAGACGAAAGACAATCATTTCTGGGATTCCCTGCTGACGTTCGTGGTCGGGGCCGCGACGGGCTTCATCGTCGGCATCCTGGTCGCGCCCGCGAGCGGCAAGGAAACACGGAAAAAGATCAAGGACCAGGCCGCACGGACGGGCGAAGTGGCCAAGGACGGCTACGAAAAGATCGCCAAAGAAGCCGAAAAGAGCATCCGGATGGTCAAGGAAAAGACCGGCGAAGGCGTCGACGCCATCCGCGATTTCATCGAGAAGAAAAGAGAGGAGCTCCAGCAGAAGGCCGAAGAGAAGAAATAGCCCGCCGGCCCCGCCCCGCGTTTCGTTTTCGACCCCGGCACCCGCCGTGCCGGGTTCTGCATTTTCGGGCCGGCGCGCCGGGCCTCGGCCGGGATCTCCGGGACCGTCCGCGATAGGAACCGCAAAGCCATGAGCACCAAATTCCGTCGTCTTGCCGCCGTCATCGTCCTGGCCGTCCTGGCCGGATTCCCCGCCGCGGCCCGCGCCGTCGATCCGAAGACGAGCCGGCGGATCGACGCCGAGATCGAAAAGTCCAAGAGCGAGATCATCAAGATCCGGCGCTTCATCCACATGAACCCCGAGCTGGGCAACCGTGAGGTCGAGACGGCCCGGCTCATCGCGGCCAAGCTGGAGCCCCTGGGATTCGAGGTCCGCACCGGCGTCGCCAAGACCGGTGTCGTGGCCGTTCTGCGGGGGGGCCAGCCCGGGCCGGCCGTGGCCGTCCGGGCCGACATGGACGCCCTGCCGGTCCAGGAAGAAACGGGCCTGCCCTACAAATCCCTGAATCCCGGCGTCATGCACGCCTGCGGCCACGACGTCCACAGCTCGGTCGTCCTGGGGACGGCCCTGGTGCTCAACGCCCTCAGGCCCTCCCTCAAGGGAACGATCACCTTCATCTTCCAGCCCGCCGAAGAGGGCGCGCCTGCGGGCGAGGAGGGCGGGGCGGAGGTCATGGTGCGGGAAGGGGTCCTCGACGATCCGCCCGTCTCCGCCGTCTTCGGCTTTCACGTCTGGCCGGAGAGCCTGGGCACGGTCATGATCGCCCCGGGCAACGTGACGGCCGCGGCCGACAGCTTCACCATCACGGTCAAAGGCAAGAGCGCCCATGGGGCCAGGCCCCAGGAGGGCATCGACGCGGTGGTCATCGCCTCGGAGATCGTCACGGCCCTCCAGACGATCGTCAGCCGGACCTCGGACCCGACCGACCCGGCCGTCCTCACGATCGGCACCATCAACGGCGGCTCCCGCCGCAACATCATCGCCGACCGGGTCGTCCTCGAGGGGACGATCCGGACCCTGAGCGAGGCCAACCGGAAGAGGATCCCCCAGCTCATGGAAAGCGTGGTCAAGAATATCACCGCAATTTACGGCGCGGGCTACCAATGTGAGTATGAACCGGGCAATCCGTCCGTCTTTAATAATCCGGAGCTGGCCGCGGCCATGACGCCGACTCTCGTCGGGCTCCTGGGGAAGGACAAGGTCGTCGAGTGGAAGCCGCAGATGATCGCCGAGGACTTCGCCTTCCTGGCCCGGAAGGCGCCCGGCTTCTACTTCTTCCTGGGGGTCAGGGGACCGGGCCAGGCGGCGACGCCGCTCCACAGCCCGGGCTTCAGCCCCGACGAGAGGGCGATCCCCCTGGGGATCCGGATCCTCAGCCACCTCCTCCTCGACGCCCTCGACGCCCAGGGCGCCCCCGCCACCGACGGACCCGGCTTCTAAGGACCAGCCCCTACCCGTTCGTCTTTTTGACGTCCGCCCTCGCGACCGGCATCGCGGCGTCCGCGGCGTCGTCCTGTCCGCCGGCGCCGGTCTGCGTGTTGGCGCTGGCCGGCGTGGCCGCGGCCTGGATCCTTTTCGCCCGCCGGCGCGACGCGGCCGCGGCGCTTCTCGCGATCGGGGCCGTCGCCGCGATCGGCGCCGCGCGTCTCGCCATCCACGACCGCGATTACCAGGCCAATCCCCTTCATTCCCTCGCCGCGGCCGGCTATGTCGATATCGAGGGCCGGCTCTACCGGTCTCCGGGGCGCGAGCCCGACCGGGACATTCTTTTCATCGACGTCCGGAGGGTCCGGTCGGAAGGCGCCGACATGCCGATCCGGGGCCGGCTTCGGCTGGGGGTGCCCTTCGCGCGGGAAAGCCGGCGCCGGGTCGACTATCTGGCCGGGGACGGCGTCAGGACCTCGGCCCGCCTGAGCTCCGGAGGCTCGTTCCGCAATTTCGGGGCCTTCTCCTACGAGCGCTATCTCCAGGGGCTCGGCGTCCACCGCCGGGCCTCGACGAAGTCCTCTCTCCTGGTCACGCGGGTCTCCCCCGCCCCGGCCGCCTCGGTCCGGGCCTGGGTGTCGCGCGTCCGCCGGAGCATTCAGACCGAGCTCGAACGGAGATTCGCCGCTCCCGACGGACGGGATATCTCCTCGGCCGGGGCCGTGCTCGAGGCCCTGCTCCTCGGCGAAGACGGGCGCCTGGACGAGCCGACCGTCGATAACCTCCAAAAGACCGGCCTGTATCACCTCTTCGCCATCTCCGGCGGCCATATCGCCATCATCAATCTCCTGCTCTTCTCGCTTTTCCGCATGGTCCGCATGTCCCGGCGGACCTCGAGCCTGGCCCTGGGCGTGTTCCTCATCTTCTATACTGTGCTCGTCGAAGGCAGTCCCTCCGTGCTCAGGGCGACTCTCATGACCCTGGCCTTCCTGGGCGGCCGGCTCCTCTGGAAGGACGTCCACGTCCTCAACACCATCGCCGCCAGCGCCTTCGTCCTGCTCCTGGCCAACCCCTCCAGCCTCTTCGACATCGGCTTCCAGCTGACGTACGCCGCCACCCTGACCATCATCCTCTTCACGCCGCCTCTCCTGCGCCGGCTGCCGCGCCTGCCGCTGAAGCTGTCCGAGCTCGCCGGCCTGTCGGTCACGGCCGCGCTCGGAGCGACGCCTCTCGTCGCCAGGAGCTTCAACCGCGTCGCATTCTCATCCCTGATCCTGAACCTGCCGGCCATCCCTCTCGTCGGGCTGATCATGGGCATCGGCTACGCCTTCCTGCCGTTGGCCGGCGTCTTCCCCGGCGCCGCCGCCCTTCCGGCCGCGGTCCTGAGATCGCTTGTCGTTCTCTTCTCCCTGATCTCCCACTCGCTCGACGCCTTTCCCTTCTTATCGATTCGAGTCCCGACGCCTCCGGCGGGCGTTCTCTTCGGCTACTACCTGACGCTCGGCCTCGGCCTCCTCCGGCGGCGCGTCCGCTTCCAGAGGCCCGTCGTCCTCGGCGCCTTCCTCGTCTTCGCGCTGCTCCTCGTCGTCTCGCCGTTCAGGCCCCGCTCTCCCGACCTCCGGGTCACCATGATCGACGTCGGCCAGGGTGAATCGCTCCTCATCGAATTTCCGGGCCGCAAGACCATGGTCATCGACGGCGGCGGGCTCGCGGCGAGCCCGTTCGACGTCGGGGACAGGGTCGTCTCGCCCGTCCTCTGGCGCAAGGGGATCAGGCGGATCGACTACCTCGTCCTAACCCATCCCCACCCCGACCATCTCGACGGTCTCGTCGCCCTGGCCCGGAACTTCCGCATCGGAGAATTCTGGGAAGGACCTCGGGCGCCGGACGAAGGGGTCTATGCGGCGCTTCTCCGGTCGTTGCCGGCGCGCGTCGCGCGGCGCCGCTGCGGGCGAGGCGTCCGCCTCGACGTCGGCCCCGTCGCGATCGAGATCCTCCATCCGCCCCTGGCCGGCCCGGACGCCGGACCGGTGGCGGCGGCGAACGAGAATTCGCTCGTGATCAAGATGACCATCGCCGGGACGTCGTTCCTGTTCATGGGGGATGCGGGGCCGGAAACGGAGAGGGGCCTCCTTCGGTCCGGCCTCGACCTCCGCAGCACGGTGCTCAAGGCCGGGCACCACGGCAGCGCCGCGTCGACGTCGGCGGATTTCCTGGCCGCCGTCAAGCCCCGGCTCGTTCTCGTCTCCGCCGGGGAGGGCAACACCTACGGCTTCCCGAGTCCCGCTCTGCTCGCGAGATGCGGCGCCGCGGGCGCCGAAGTCCTGCGGGCGGACCTCGACGGCGCGGTCGAGATCCGGGCCGACGGCCTCAGGCTCGCGGTGCGGACAGTGTCCTCCCACAGGTACGGGGAAAAGCCGGACTTCCGTTTGACACGCGCGACTAAATCCATGATAATCGCCGTAGACTAGAGGAGGACCTTCCCATGCGTAAGACAAAATGGCTGGCGGCGTTCTTTCTTCCCCTACTTCTCGTGTCCTTCCTCCAGTCCCAGAGCCTGGCCGAGCTGGCCAAGAAGGAAAAGGCGCGCCGGGCGGCCCTGAAGGGCAGAACCGCCACGGTCATCACGACAGCCGATGTGGCCAAGGTCAAGAAGCGGCCGGCCGTCGAATCGAAGAACCAGGAAAAGGCCGTCGAAGAGACCGCGGAAGCCATCCAGGCCGCTGAAGCCGCCCAGGGCGCGGAAATCCAGGGGCAGGCCCAGGAAGGCGTGACCCCGCCCACGACCGCCGAGCAGGGGCAGGCGGCCGAGGCTCAGGCGGTCAAGCCCGCCGAAGCTCCGAAGCCGGGCGAGACCCCGCCCGCCGAAGCCCCGGCCCTGTCGGACAAGGATTACCGGGCCAAGCAGGCCGAGCTGGCCAAAGCGGTCGATGACAAGCAGGAGATGATCGATCTCCTGACCCTCAAGATGAACTCGCTTTACCAGGAGTTCTACACCCTCGACAACGTGAAATCCCGCGAGCTGCTTCAGGCCCAGATCAGCGATACGTACGACAAGATCCTGAAGACCGAGAGCGAGGCCAAGCAGGCGGTCAAGGATCTCCAGGATTTCCTGGCCCAGACGAAAAAGGACCAGACCCCGGGCATCTGGATCAAATAGTGGATCCCGTCCGTTCCGGCAAGCGCACGCCGAACCAGCTTCGCCCGCACAAGATCTCCCTCGACCCGCTCGATTTCGCCGACGGCTCCGCCCTGATCGAGGTGGGCCGGACGCGGGTCCTGGCCGCGGCCACGATCGAGGAGCGCGTGCCGCCGTTCCTCCGAGGCACCGGCCGGGGGTGGGTCACCGCCGAGTACGCCATGCTGCCCCGGGCGACCGAGCAGCGGACGCCGCGCGAGCGGGTCGCCGGCCGCATCTCGGGCCGGACCCAGGAGATCCAACGGCTCGTCGGCCGCGCCCTCCGGGCCGTGACCGACCTCCAGGCCTTGGGCGAGAGACAGATCATCATCGACTGCGACGTCCTCCAGGCGGACGGCGGGACGCGGGCGGCTTCGGTCACGGCCGGCTGCGTCGCCCTGGGCCTGGCTCTCAAGAAGATGATGGACCGAGGCCTCCTCGGCCAGATGCCCCTGCGCCACCTCGTCGCCGGCGTGAGCGTCGGCATCGTCAAGGGCCGGGCGCTCCTCGACCTCGAATATTCGGAGGATTGCCAGGCCGACCTGGACATGAACGTCATCGAGACCGACCGGGGCGAGCTCGTCGAGATCCAGGCCGGGGCCGAAAAGTGCCCGTTCTCGCGGCAGGACCTGCTCGGGCTCCTCAAGATGGCCGACAAGGGGATCGGCAAGATCGTCCAGCTCCAGAAGAAGGCCCTCAAGGAAAAGAGCTTCCTGTTCATGGCCTACGGCTACAAGGACAAAGTCTGAACCTTGACAATCCTGCCCTTACATCAATAGAATCAAACGCTCGGAGAGGTCTTTCCATCGAATCGCGCCCCTCAGCCCGGGGATTCAACTGAAGGAGGTCGTCATGCACCTGACATCCTGGCTCATCATCGTCGGCGCCGTCGTCGCCGTCCTGGCGCTCATCATCCTCGTTCTGGCCCTGCGCTACCGCAAGGTCGGGCCGAACGAAGCGCTCATCATCGCCGGGGGCCGCAAGCACACCATGACCCTGGCGGACGGGACGAAGCAGAAGGTCGGCTACCGTTACCGCCTCGGCGGCGGGGTCTTCGTCTGGCCCGGGATGGAAAAGGTCTACGTCCTGCCGATGGATATCATCCCCGTCTCGATCCGCACGCCGGAGGTCCTGACCAGCGGCGGCGTTCCGATCATGGCCGAGGCCTCGGCCCAGATCAAGATCGGCTCGTCCGACGAGGCCATCCACCTGGCCGCCGAGCAATTCCTGGGGATCGGCCGCGAGGGCATCCGCGACGTGGCCGTCAACGTCCTCGAAGGCAAGGTCCGCGAGGTCATCGGCGGCATGTCGGTCGAGGAGATCTACCGCGGCCGCCAGGAGTTCTCGAGCCGGGTCGTCAAGGCCGTCCAGGCCGATTTCGCCAAGATGGGCCTGGCCATGCTCTCCTTCGCCCTCAAGGACATCAGCGACACGCAGGGCTACATCGACTCGCTGAGCAAGCCTCAGATCGCCGCCGCCAAGCGCGACGCGGCCATCGCCCAGGCCGAGACGGAGAAGGAATCGATCATCAAGTCCTCGCAGGCGCGCAAAGAGGCCGAGGTGGCCCGCCTCCAGTCCGAGGCGCTGATCGCCAAGGCCCAATGGGAGAACGAGGCCAAGAAGGCCGAATCCCAGGTCATGGTCAACGCCAAGAAGGCCCAGGCCGACTTTTCCTACGAGCTCGAGCGCAACCGGATCGGCCAGGACCTCAAGAAGGAAGAGGCCAAGGTCAAGCAGGTCGAGAAGGAAGAGGCCATCAAGATCGAGCAGCTCGAGATCGCCCGCAAGGAGAAAGAGCTCGAAGCGACGGTCATCAAGCCGGCCGACGCCCGCAAGTACCAGATCAAGGCCGAGGCCGATGCCGAGGAATACCGGATCTCCGCCGAAGCCAAGGGCAAGTCCGAGGCCGTCAAGCTCGGGGGCCTGGCCGAAGCCGACGAGATCCGGGCCAAGGGCGCCGCCGAGGCCGAGGCCATGATGAAGAAGGCCCAGGCGTGGGAAAAGTACACCCAGGCCGCGGTGCTCGACACCTACATCAAGGTCCTGCCCGAGCTGGCCAAGGCCGTTTCGGAGCCGCTTTCGAAGGTCGACAAGATCGTCATCGTCAGCGGCGACAAGGATCTCGGCACGACCAAGATCACGGGCCAGGTGGCCCAGGTCCTGGCCCAGATGCCCGAAGTGGTCAAGTCGCTGACGGGCGCCGACATCCGGGAGTTCCTCAAGACCAAGCTCTCCCCCGAGGCCAAAGACGCGAAGAAGTAGCGCCCGGCCGGGCGTCGAGGCAGGTGAACCATGATCTCTGAAAAAGTCCAGCGCATCGGCGCCTCCCCCACGCTGAAGATCTCGGCCAAGGCCAAGGCCATGAAGGCCGAGGGCATCGACGTCATCGACCTCAGCGTCGGCGAGCCGGATTTCCCGACCCCCGAGAACATCAAGGAGGCCGGGATCAAGGCCATCCGCGACAACTTCACGAAATACACGGACAGCGACGGCATCCTGACCCTGCGCAAGGCGATCGCCGCCCGCCTCAAGGAGGACCACGGCGTCGAGTACGCGCCGAAGCAGATCATCGTCTCGGCCGGGGCCAAGGCGTCCCTCTTCCACCTCGTCCAGGCCCTCGTCGACGAGGGCGAGGAGGTCATCGTCCCGGCCCCCTACTGGGTGACCTACCCCGAGTGCGTCGCCCTGGCCAAGGGCAAGCCCGTCATCGTCCCGACGCGCGAGGAGGACGGCTTCCTGCTGACGCCCGAGGCGCTCAGGGCGTCGATCTCGCCCGCGACCAAGGCCATCATCCTCAACAACCCCTGCAATCCCACGGGCGCGGCCTACACCAGGGACCGGCTCCTGGCCCTGGCCGAGGTCATCAAGGGCGAGGACGTCTACGTGATCGCCGACGAGATCTACGCCAGCCTCGTCTACGACAACTTCAAGTTCACGAGCTTCGCCGCGCTCGGCGACGACATCAAGAAGAAGACCATCCTCGTCAACGGCGTGTCCAAGTCCTACTCGATGACCGGCTGGCGCATCGGCTTCGCCGCCGGGCCGGCCGAGGTCATCGACGGCATGTCGAAGATCCAGAGCCACACGACCTCGAACGCCTGCTCCATCGCCCAGAAGGCCAGCCTCGAGGCCTACGTCGGCCCCCAGTACGACGTCCAGAAGATGGTCGCCGAGTTCCAGCGCCGCCGCAATTACTGCCTGATGCGCCTGGCCACGGTCCAGGGGATGTCGTGCTTCAAGCCGCAAGGGGCGTTCTATCTCTTCCCCAACGTCAAGTCCTTCTACGACAAGGAGGCCAACGGGGCCAGGATCCGCAACTCCTACGGCCTGGCCTACTACTTGCTCAAAGAGGCCCGCGTGGCCATCGTGCCGGGCGACGCCTTCGGCAACGACGATCATATCCGGCTGTCCTACGCGACCTCGATGACCAACCTCGAAAAGAGCATGGACCGGATCGTCGAGGCCCTCGGCAAGCTCAAGACGGCCAGGAAGGTCAAGCGGGTCGCCTTGAGCAACGCCGTGACGAGGGTCAAGAAGGCCGTGCCGGTCGACATCGTGGCTGAGACCCGGATGCGCGACGCCCTGGTCGCCGAGATGGAGAGCCATCTCGGCTACGAAGGCCGTTACGAGTGGAACGCCCGCATCGGCGGCGCCGTCCTTCAGCTCCGGACCAACGTCGCCCACCTCAACGACTTCTGGATCGAGAACTTCCCGCCCGCGCCCGCGGAGGCGGACGTCAAGCCGCACGGCGTCGTCTATGCCGTGGACGGCATCGCCGGGCGCGAGCCGCGCGGCTTCTATCACGAGGGGACGCAGACCGGCGTCCTGGTCAACACCGATCTCTACGCCTCGCTCCGCAGCCTGGCCCTCGGGCTGGCCATGGACGTCTCGATGCGGTCGGGCGGCGGCGGGACATCCGGGGCCGTGCGGGGCATGTCGGCCGATATCGACGGCCGCGGGCTCATCCTCGTCGGGCCGCCGGGCACGAAGAAGACCGAGCTTTTCTTCGAGCTCCTGGCCGACCGGCGCTTCAAGCTCCAGGCGAACGACATCGTTTTCGTCGAGATCGCCGGCGGCCGGGCCGCGGCCGATTGCGTCGAGCGGAAGCTCTACCTGCCGACGACGGCGGTCGAGCTCGACCCCAGGCTGGCCGGGCTCTTCGACCGGAGCAAGTGCGAGAACGTGATCGTCCAAAGGGAGGATTGCCAGGACCTGGAATGCCAGCGGGCCGACGATTGCCGCCTCGACAGGGGCTCGCCGTACTGCTACAAGGCGGCCAAGGAGGCTCACGCCCTCCTCGATCCCGCCTGGCTCGGCGGGCCGGCCTCGGCCGTGAAAAGGACGGACCTGAGATGGCTCGTCCTCCTGAGGAACGACTCGACGTCGCCGGCGGTCGTGGAGCTCGCGAAGGACGAGGCCCTGCGGACCCTCGAGGCGGGGGAATCGGCCGGGGCCAGGAAATCGCCCGCCGGCGGCAAGCCGCAGCCCTTCTACAACCCCCATCTTCTCGGGGGGACGCCGGAAAAGCTCGAGGCCCAGAGGGCTTTCTTCAGCCGGCTCCTCGATCCGGCGAGATGCCTCCTCTTCAACAGCGGGGTCGCCGGGGCCGTCAAACTCAAGGAGATCGCATCGAGCGGACGCTGACGCCCCGGGAACGGGACCGGTCGCGCGGCTAGCCATCCGCGATGAGGTTCCCCCTCGAAATATCACCCATTCTTTCACCAGGGGCGATGATTGTCCCGCCACGGGGGGTGCCGGATAATGCGAAACGGCGGAGAAGCCTTTGGGAGCCTGCTTGAAAAGGCCCTGAGATTGTTCTATAAGGAAGAAGGGAAACGGGTTAGACGGAAGGACAAGCCATGAATTCCATCTCTTTGTCGAAGCGCCGCGCCGCCGCGGGCTTCACTCTCATCGAGGTCCTCATCGTCCTCGGCATCATGGGCATCTTCATGATCGTGTCGTACCCGAGCATCATGAACACCATGGCCGTCCGGAACCTCGACAATACGACCCGGCAGGTCCAGACCTTCCTGCAGCAGACGAAGCTCCAGGCGGTCGACACCAAGATCGTCCACCGCGTCCGCTTCTTTCAGCCCGAAGGCACCTTCTGGGCTTACGACATGGAGCGGCTCCAGGCCGACGGGACCTGGATCAAGGCCCAGGGCAACGTGCCGCGCAAGACCATCCCCTCGAACTTCAACGTCACCGTCACATTCCCGGCCGTCGGCGCGGGACCACGAAGCCATCTTCTCCCCCCTGGGGACGTTCCCGGAATTCGCCATCAACCAGAATTCCATCACGCTCCAGAGCCCGAAGCTCAACCGCCCCAACGTGATGGACGAGAGGGTCCTGAGCATCTATATGGGCGGTTCGATCCAGTATGCCAAGCGAAAGAGTGCCTGAGATGAAAACCCCAAAGCACACCCGCGGCTTCAGCCTGATCGAGGTCCTGATCAGCATCTTCCTCGTGGCCGTCGCCGTACTCGGGCTGGCCCAGCTTTTCCTCGCGGCCGTCGCCAACAATCTCAAGGCCGACCGCGTGGCCAACGCGACCTTCTTGGCCCAGCAGCAGATCGACTGGCTGCGGGGATTCACCCTGGACGAGCTCGAGGCCTATGCCGGGACGAG
Organism: Candidatus Aminicenantota bacterium; assembly: GCA_963742235.1. Lineage (GTDB taxonomy): Bacteria > Acidobacteriota > Aminicenantia > Aminicenantales > Saccharicenantaceae > RBG-16-66-30. The sequence continues at coordinate 47,844 of CAVULT010000006.1, forward strand.
CCTCGAGTCCCGCGACGAGGTCCTCGACCTCAACCTGGACGGAACGAACGACTTCCGCCGGATCACGGAATTCCGCAGCGCCGGCAATACGTTCCAAGTCATCATCCATGTCTATTCCGCCGAGAAGATCGGCGTCCCGAGCCCCGCCGCCCTGCTGGCGGACCCGGAACAGTACCCGCCCCGGGCCCTGTTATCGACGATCATCACCCGATGAAGGAGCGACAGCCGTGAACACCAGAGCAACTGTCTCTCGGAAGAACGACGGCGGATTCACGATGATCGAGCTCCTCGTCGGCAGCAGCATCATGCTGATCGCCGTCCTCGGGGCCCTGTTCATCTACGCCCGGAGCAACAAGGTCTCGGTCGAACAGCAGATGGTCACCGAGGTCCAGAACGACGTCCGCTCGTCGATGTTCTTCCTCAGCCGGGACCTGCGCATGGCCGGGGCCGGGCTGCCCGAGGAATTCTCGCAGTATTTCGTCGAGGGCCGGGACAACGAGGACCAGGGCGCCGAGGTCCTGCCCGACCGGGTGACGATCATGGGCAACATCGACGACCCGCTCGACATCCCGATCAGGAACTACCAGGGCTCCTCGGTCGTCCTGGACATCGAGGACTTCAGTTTCGAGCAGTATTCTTATCCCGACGCCTTCTACGACAACAAATTCGTCCTCGTCCTGCCCAACCCCGAATCGGGTTGCCGCGCCGGAGAGATCCGGGTCATCACCCACGTCACCCACAACGCAGGGGGGACCAACGAGCGGTTCAACTTCTCGCCCGGCCTGGCCCCGGGCATCGACCCGCCGGGCGGATTGTCCGGGACATGCGGCAGCCCCAACGACTACGACGGGGGCATGATCAGCTTCATCAACGTCAAGGAGTACTGGCTCGACGTCACGGGGAATTACGCCGGCCTGACGGCGGGCGTCAACGGCTACATCGGCGGGGGCGAGGGCGGCATCCTCTACTGCACCCACAACGGGATCCACTTCCCGCTGGCCGGCAACATCGAGAACTTCCAGCTCGAGTACAACGGCGATATGAACAACGACCTCGTCCTCGACGGCTGGTCCCCCTGGAACAATGCCTGGACCCTGCCCGAGATCGCCCGGATCCAACAGGTCCGGATGTGGATCCTCGGCCGGACGGACCGGCCGTTCACTTCGGTCGGGGGGCGTGTCCCCGGCGGCATCCACACCTATCGCCGGCCGGCCCTGTCCAACAGCCCCGCGGCCGCGGCCGACGACAACCGCAGGCGGTTCCTGCTCGAATCGACGTCCAATATCCGGAACATGAGCCTCAACCTCTACAATCTCGGCCAACGATGAGGAGCGCGCCATGAACACTCGAATCCACCGCCGCAGTCGGGAGCGCGGCTCCGGCCTGATCATCGTCATCATGATCGTCGCCTTCATGCTGGCCGTCGGCATGCTTCTCCTGACGATCACCGGGACGAGCCCCAAGGCGTCCGACAGCCTGCGGCTCCAGGGCATGGCCTTCGACGCCGCCGAGGCGGGCTTCAACGCCGCCTGGGTGGTCCTCAACGACAACTTCCTCAACAGGGTCACGGTGAGCTTCGGCGGCCAGTATCGCACGAACTTCGCCGGCGCGCCGGGCCTGGACGACCCGGCCAGCCCGAGCTATTTCCGCGGCCTGACCGACGAGCAGATCGTCGCCGACGTCGCCGCTGACAACACGGCCGCCAATCCCGCCCTCTTCAGCTCCGAGCCTCTGGCCACGGATCCGCGCTGCTCGTTCACGGTTTTCCTCATCAACGACGAGGCTCCGGGGACGATCACCGCCGACGACAACGATTGCATCCTCGTCTGCATCGGCCGGGGGCCGCGCAACACGTACAAGCGTCTGGAGATCGTCATCGAGGTGGGGTCTTAGGACCCCGAGAAAGGGGATTTGCCATGAAGCGCAAAGGCTTGAATCGCCAAGGGAGCCTTTATGTTCTCATCGTCCTTTGCATCGCCGTCGCCGCGGCCGTTGTCGTACCGCGCCTCTGGCCGCAGACGACCCAGACCTGTACGGAGTACACGCGGTCCTTCGGGGAGAACTTCAACGACGTCACCTATAAGGATCTACCGCTGAGCTCGGTCGCTCATTGGCCCTCCGGGCCGATCACGCTGCCGGCCCTGGGGTCGAACTTCGTCGTCGGCTCCGCCGACAGCATGGGCCGCAGGATCTACCAGTGCGCCGCGGGCGACTTCACCGGCGACGGCTATCCGGACCTCATCGGCCTGGACATCACCGGGGAATTCCCGGTGACCGGCTCCAACCCCTGGTCCGAGCTTCGGCTTATCCGGAACCTCTATCCGACCAACAGGGGTTCCTCTCCCCTCTTCCAGGTCAATATGACGACCTCCTACGAGAAGTTCTACACCCACACGGGTCCCGCCGCCATGACGGTCGGAGACTATAACGGCGACGGTCTGCTCGATTTCTTCTTCATGCGCAACTCCAATGACGAGTTCGGCTACACGAACTTCCTGGCCACGATGTACATCAACAGGGGCACGGCCGCCGTACCCGATTTCCGGGCCCATAACCTCTCGCCGAACCTCGACTTCACCTCCCGCTTCCAGACCGCCGGCATCTACCTCTTTTGGGCGGCCAACCACCTCTTCTCCGTGGATATCGACAAGGACGGCGACCTCGACATCTTGGCCGTCAGCCAAGACAAGATCTTTCTTCTCCGGAACCCGGGCGCCGGAAACTTCAACCTCGCCGCCTGGAGCATCAGCGAGCTGTCCTACGACGCCAGGACCGGTTTCACCGGCGCCCCCGGCGGCTCCGCCGTCGCCGCGGCCGATTTCGACGGCGACGGCGACGACGACATCGTCGCCGGCACCGTCGGCACGACCCCCTATCTCACCTATTACGAGAACGACGGCACGGGCCATTTCAGCCGCAATGAGCTGGTCATTCCCAACCCGACCTGTGTCGCCGTTGTCGGCATCCTGGCCAACGACTTCACCGGCGACGGCCGGCCGGACCTTTTTGTGGCCACGGACTCCGCTTACGGCAGCGTCCCCCAGGCTCGCATCTGGTTCCTGAGGAACCGCGGCCTCCTTAACGGCGAGGTCGACTGGCAGTTCCAATGTCTCAACGCCTGCACGTCGCCCACTCCCGATCCCTACGACATCGACATGAGCACGCCTCTCGATTACGACCAGGACGGCGACGTGGACATCGTCATCGCCGACGCCAATCATTCCGGCGACTACTACTACATCGAGAACGAGCTGGCCGGGGTCTATGAGCTCTATGGCCAGGCGACGTCGACCAACATCGGGGCCGGGCTTCTCGACCCCCGCCTTAACGCCGTCACCCGCGTCCGCGTCAGCTCCATCCGCCAGGGGGTCCTCGGCGGCTCGAGCTCCGGGCTGGCCACCGAGATCCTATTCTCCAACAACGGAGGCCAGACCTGGGAGAGCTACCAAACCTTCTCCGGCGCCGGCATCGTCAACCGCACGAACCTGGCCTGGTACGATTTCAAGAACTTCGGAGCCGACCTCCGTTGGAAGATCGTCCTGACGGCGGAAGAGGACCCGATGGTGGATTTTCAACATGCTTCGTTTGAGACGCCTTACGTCGACGATCTCCAGCTCGAGTTCATCTACGTCGACCGGCGGGAATACTCCCGGGCCTCGGCCGCGGCGACCATCGTCACGGAGAGTGGCATCAACAAGAAGCTGGTCATCGGCTCGTCCTTCATCTTCCCCGGCTGGGAAGGGCAGCTCCGGGCTTACGACGTCTCCGCTGTCACGTTTGTCGCCGGAGCGAGCTCCGAGCTCCAGACGATCACCACCTCCAACCTCAACGATGCCACGGGCCGGGACCTGATCGCCGGCGCCACGATCTACTGGGACGCCGGCACGCTCCTCAACGACAGGAACCCCGATTCGCGCACGATCTACACGGCCCTCCGGGCGGGAGGCAACGTGGCCAATCCGCTGGTCCGAACGAACTTCGTCCGGACCAATCTCGGAAACGTTTCGACCGCCGGGAGCCTGGCCTGGTGCCTCAAGGATGTCAACAACGACAACGCCGGCCTGGTCGATTTCGTCCGGGGCACCGACCGCTACTGGAAGCTGGGGGACATCAATCACTCGACACCGGCCGTTGTCGGCCCGCCATCGGAAGATTCCGCCTACATGGGCGCGGGCTACGCCGAGTTCAAGACGGCCTATGCCCTGCGGCAGAAGGTCCTCTATGTCGGAGCCAACGACGGCATGCTCCACTGCTTCGACGCCGCCACGGGCGAGGAGCTTTGGGGCTTCATCCCCTACAACCTCCTGCCGAAGCTCAGGAACATGTACGCGGTCGACAACGTCAATCACACTCGCTACTATAACCACGACACCTATTGCGACGGCAGCCCGGCGGTGGCCGACGTTCTGATCAACGGGGCCTGGAAGACCGTTCTCGTCACCGGCCAGGGACCGGGCAGCGGCAGCATCCTCGGCAGCGGGAACATCGCCGGGGCCATCAACTACTACTGGGCCCTCGATGTCACCGACCCGTCGAATCCCCAGCCCCTCTGGGAGATCACGCATACCTATAAATCCGGGAAAAAGACCTATCCGACGATGGGCGAAACGTGGTCGACCCCGGCCATCGGCAAGGTCAACCATTCCGGTACGGCTCGCTGGGTGGCCTTCATGGGCTCCGGCTACGACAACGTCAAGGACAAGAACTACAGTCTCGGCCGGCGGTTCTACGTCGTCCGGATGGACACCGGCGCGTTCATCACCTACTCGAGCGAGGTCTCGCAGGTCAACACGGCAAGCATGTCAGGCGCCCGATCGGCCTATCGATACACAAACATCGTCGCTACGATCCCCGGCTCGCCGACGGCCATCGACCTCGACGGGAACGGCTTCACCGACTCCGTCTTCGTCGGCGACCTCGACGGGCGGCTCTACCGCGTCAACGTGACCGGAACGAACCCGAACGGCTGGACCCTCACGGCGATCTATACCGATTATCTCTACTACCCGATCATCACCAAGCCTGCAGCGTGGGTCGATCCGCTGGAAGGCGGCCCGGCCCGGGCCCGCGTCTATTTCGGCACGGGCGGCGACGACGCCGCCCCGACCGACCGGGACTATTCGTTCGTCGGCCTCATCGACAACGGCAGCAATGCGGCCACCGTCGAATGGTACTTGGGCGTCCCCGCCAGGCTCAACCTGTCCAGCACCTATCAGAGGGGGGATCTGGGGACCGGCAGCAAGATCTGGGCGGATCCTGTCCTTGCCGATCAGGTCGTCTACTTCAGCACGCTGCGGGGCAGCATCGAGGCCGTCAATCCCTGCGTCAACCTCGGCGACGCCGGCCGCCTCTATGCCCGCTATGTCCGCTACACTTCGGCCATCCCCGTCGGCGGGACGGCCTTCAAGACGACGGCGACGACGCCTCCCGAATACCTCGACCTGCTCAGCAAGGCCCGCCGCGCGGTGACCGTCGGCGAGGCGGAGCGGGTGGGGGGCCGCCTCAACAAGCGCGAGATCTACGTCCAGGAGTACGATTCGACGCTGGAGAAGTTGGAGCAGCCTATCGGGTCGCTCCTCCGGATCAAGTCCTGGAGGGAGATCTACAGGATCATCTGGTAGGATTTGAAAGGCCTCCCGCCCGCCGCGATTGACAGGCGGCGGGCGGGGGGCGATAATAGTGTGGGAAAAGAGATGAAGAAAATATTGGTGTTTATTGCCATCTTCGGATTCTCGGCATACCTGGGCGCCCAAAGCCTGGCCGACCTGGCCAAAATGGAAAAGGCGCGCCGCGAGAGCCTCAAGGGCCGCCATGCTGCCGTCATCACGAACGCTGATCTCTTGCGCGTCCAGAAGATCCCCGCGGTCCTAGTCGCGCCGCCCGGGGCCGAGTCTGGCGAGGGTGTCGTCGGGGAAGGCCAGGACGTCGAGCCGGCCACCGTTCCCGATGAAGGGGAATCGGCCAACCTGCCCTCCGGCTCCGGGGCGCCGAGCCGGCGTATCATGCCCTCCGTTGCGCCGAACGGCCCGCTGATCACCGGCGATGTGAACCGCGACCTGGCCGAAGGCGGCGGGACGCTTGAAGCCCAGCTCAAAGCGGCCAACGAGCTCGTCGACCTTCTGACGACCAAGATGGCGGCCCTCCGCCAGCAATTTGAATTCCAGGACGCCATGGTCCCCGGATCTGTTGTCCAGCAACAGCTCGACGAGACCGGTCAGCGCCTCGTCAAGGCCCAGGCCCAGCAGGCCCGGATCGAGGCGCAGATCGCGAAAGGCGCCGCGCCAAAGAAAGCCCCCGACGAACCCGAGCGCTAGGCCCCGTCCCCCAGCTTCTCCGCCATGAGATGAAGGAGGAAGAGGTGCGCTTCCTGGATGCGGGGCGTCGAACATGAAGGGACATCGAGAAGATAGTCGGCCAGCGGCGCGATTTGGCCTGCCTCGTCGCCCGTGAGCCCGACCGTCAGGAGTCCCTTGGCCCGGGCCGTTTTCAAGGCCTTGACGATATTCGGCGATCGTCCGCTCGTCGTCAAGGCGACAGCCACATCGCCCGGCGCGCCCAGCGCCTCGATCTGCCGGCCGAAGAGGTCGTCAAAGCCCCTGTCGTTGCCGATGGCCGTGAGACAGGACGTGTCCGTGGTCAGCGCGATGGCCGGAAGGGCCGGTCGATCCCTCCTCGAGAGCCCGTTGACGAGCTCGGCGGCGAAATGCTGGGATTCGGCCGCGCTGCCGCCGTTGCCGAAGATGAGGACCTTGCCGCCCGCGCGGAGCCTTGAGCCGCGATCGGCCTCGGCCGCGGCCTCGAGGATGACTCGTCGCGTCTCGAGGAATTTTCGAAGTATCATGTCGAGCTCGGCCACGCTTTGTTCCGTCCTATCGATGGCCTTCTTCCGGACCGCTTTGTCGGGCTTTGGACTCATGGCTCTGTTCCTTCCGCCGTCAGGATGGCCGCCTTGACCTTCTCCACGAGGTCGCCGATCGTTGCCGCCGAATGGCCGGTCACGGGGATGGGTTCATGAAAAACGACCCTGACGGTCCCCCGCCGGGCGAACCACTGGCCCTTGGGCATGAGCTCGCGGCTTCCGGAGATGGTCAAAGGGATGATGGGCGCGCCGCTCTCGAGGGCCAGGAAGAAGCCGCCCCGGTGGAACGGGCCCAGGCGGCCGTCGAGCGTCCGCGTCCCCTCCGGGAAGATCAGGAACGAATAGCCTTTCTTCTTCATGAGCGAGGCCGCTCTGGCGATGCTCTTCTTCCCGCCTTCGGCGCCCTTCCGATCCACGGGAACGAAGCCGACGAATCGCATGGCGGTCCCGACGATGGGGATGCGCAGCACGGACTTCTTGAGGACGGCCCGGGCCGCGCCGGGGATGAACAGCATGACCAGGGGCCCGTCGAGGAAGCTCGCGTGGTTGGGCATGATGATCGAAGGCGTCCCTTTACGGATCCACTCGAGCCCATGGGCCTCGATCCTGATGCCGAGGATGCGCCGGCTCACCCGCATGGCCCAAAGTCCGACCTCGACGAGGGGCTGGCGAAGCCCGGTCAGCATGCAGAAGATGATGAACGGCGTGATGCCGATGACCAGGACGATATAGAAAAGGACGAGGAGAGCGGTTCGCATCGAGGCAGAACGATTATAACACGGTACGCTAAACTCGAGCTGGGATTCCATCCCTAAAACTATACTCTTGAGGGCATCAATGGTATGATTCTCGAGAGGAAATGAGGCCACGGAAGACAGGAGTCCTTAGGGCCGGAGTGCCCGCGGTCGTCGTCTTGGCTGCGGTCTTCGTCTTCATCGTGGCCAACTTGATCTCCTGGGTGTGCTTCAGGCATATCCCGCATATCAACGACGAGATCGGCTATCTCTTTCAGGCCAGGATCTTCGGCCTCGGCAAGCTCTACGTCCCCTCCCCGTGCGATCAAGGGGCTTTCAATTTCACTCATATCATCAACAATGGAAGATGGTACAGCCAGTACCCGCCGGGTTTCCCCTTGATCCTTCTCCCGGGCCTCAAAGCCGGGATGCCCTGGATCATCAACCCGCTCCTGGCGGCCTTGTCGATCGGGCTTTTTTACTCCCTGGGCAAGGAGATCTACGGGGAATCGGAGGGCCGGCTCGCCGCCGTCCTCGGGGCCGTCTCGATCTGGTTCCTCCTGACATCGGCGACCATGCTCTCGCATACGAGCAGCATGCTCTTCTTCGCCCTGTTCCTCCTGTACCTTTTCAAGTCGCTGAAGTCGCCGACGCTATTCAACGGATTGACGGCCGGCCTCGGCCTGGGGTTCGCATTTCTCATCAGGCCTTATAACGTCGTCGCCGTTTCGGTCCCTCTGGTCCTCTATTTCGGGTTCTTGACCATGAGGGAATCGAGACCGCGGTTCAGGAACTTCGCGGGCTTCCTGGCTATTCTCCTTATTTGCGCCGCCTGCCTCTTGATCTACAACCAGCTCACCAACGGGCATCCCCTGAAAATGGGGTACATCGCTAAATATGGGGAGGCGCACGGCTTGGGCTTCGGACGCTCGGGATATGCCGGTACGCCGCATACTCCCGGGAGAGGGGCGTTCCTGGTCGGAAAGAATCTGGCGGCCATCAATCAGTACCTCTTTGGCTGGCCCCTGACGTCCCTGCTTTTCCTCGTCCCCTTCGTCTACCCCTTGAATGAAGGCAAAAAGAGGTCTGGCACGGACTTGCTTTTGTTGGCGAGCTTCATATCCCTCGCATTCGGACTATTCTTCTATTGGGGTTCCTCTGTGATCGTGGGCGCGCGCATGTTCTTTGAGTCGCTCCCCCTGTTGCTGCTCATGACGGCGCGAGGGATCCTCAAGACCCCGATCATTCTCTCGAACCTGTTTCCGAGGCTCGGCGCCGCCGGCATCAAGAGGGGCCTGGCGGGCTTGATCGGCCTGTCGACGATCTTCGCCTTCGGCTTGACCTTTCCGAGATGGATCAAGCCTCCCCATTCGAGGGCTTACAGCGAATCCGTCGCCGACGATTTCCGTGGAGTGACGGAGAAGATCGATAACACGATGACGGACTTGCGCTTTGGGGAGTCCCTGATCATCCTGAAGATGCTGTATTCTCCCCAGCCGGAATTCCCCGACGGCCTGTGGGGCTCGGGATTCCTCTTCGACGATCCTTTGCTCCGCCGGAAGATCATCTATGCCAAGGATCGCGGGGCGGACAATATCGAGCTCCTTCGCTGTTACCCCGAACGCCGGGCCTACCTTTTTGCCGGAACGCTCGACAAGGGGATGCTCCTGCCGCTGGAATTGGGAGAGGGCGGCGTGCGCTATGGCGAACCCGTTCTTTATCGTTCCGGGCGACCGCGTTTTGTCAACCTGGTCGCCAAGCCGCAGGATATGTTCTTGGGGTACTCGGCCGCGTTTCGGGCGCGTCTGGACTCCCTTTTCGCGGGCCGCCGTCTCTTCGAAATCGATGTCCCCCGACTCTCTCGACTCTCGCAGGAAGCGCGGGATGCCGGCGACCTCGGGAAGGCCGCCGACTTGCTGGAAGCCGCGCTGCAGATAGAGAACGATGTTTCGGTCCGGGGCCGTCTTCTGGAGCAGTTGGCCTTCGACTACCTGCGGACCGGGCAAAGGGCCGAGGCCCTGCAGATCATCGCCAGGCTCAACGCCTCTGTCCCGCGAGTCTATGATGTTCTGCCTCATAAGGGGATTCTGAGTTCGCGAAAGGGGTCCATTGAGCCGCATCGTCATCCTGGGTGCCGGGCCGGCGGGGCTGACGGCCGGGTACGCAGCCTGCCAGAGAGGGTTCGAGCCCCTGATCATCGAGCAGGACCGGCAAGTCGGAGGGATCTCCAAGACGGTCGATTACAAGGGGTATCTTTTCGATATCGGAGGGCACCGCTTCTTCACGAAATCCGACGAGGTCAAAAAGATCTGGCGGGAGATCCTGGGGCCGAACTTCCTGACCCGTCCGCGCCTGTCGCGGATCTATTATCGGAACCGGTATTTCTATTATCCCCTCAGGCCGCTCAACGCCCTCGCGAACCTGGGACCCCGGGAAGCCGCGCGTGTCCTGGCCAGCTACCTCGCCGCTCGGCTGAGCCCTCCGAAGGAAGTCGTCACGTTCGAAGACTGGGTCTCCAAAAATTTCGGCCGGAGGCTCTTTAGGATATTTTTTAAGACCTACACGGAGAAAGTCTGGGGAATCTCCTGCCGCGAGCTTCAGGCCGATTGGGCGGCCCAGAGGATCAAGAGCCTGTCCCTGACCAAGGCCGTGCTCGACTCATTCGGGATCCAGAGGGGCGAGAAGGTCGCGACGCTGATCGACGAATTCCATTATCCGGCCAAGGGACCCGGCCAGATGTGGGCCGGGGCTCAGAAGATCATCGAAAGCAAAGGGGGGCGGGTCGAGCTGAATACGCGCGCCGAGCGCTTGAGACATCGGGGGGGAAAGGTCCTCTCGGTCGCCGTCCGGTCCTCCCGCGGCCAAGCGGAGGTCCCCGGGGATCATTTTCTGTCCAGTCTGCCTCTGAAGGACCTCATCCTGTCCATGGATCCGAGCCCGCCGGAACGGGTCGTCCAAGCCGCCAAAGGCCTTCGATACCGGGATTTCTTTACGGTGGGTCTCGTCATCGACCGGGAGCGGATCTTCCCGGATAACTGGATCTATATCCATTCGCCCGAGGTCCTGGTCGGACGGATCCAGAACTTCAAGAACTGGAGCCCTCTGATGGTCCCGGACGAGAGTCAGACCTCGCTCGGACTCGAATACTTTTGTTTCGAAACCGATGAGCTCTGGAAGAGGCCCGACCGAGATCTGCTGGACCTGGCCGTCAAGGAGCTGGGCCTTCTGGGCCTTGCCGATCCGAACCAGATCGCCGACGGCACGGTCATCCGGTCAAGAAAGACCTATCCCATCTATGACGCCGGATACAAAGAGAACATCGATACGCTCAAGGACTACTTGTCGACCTTCTCCAATCTTCAAACCATCGGACGCAATGGCTTGCACCGATACAACAATCAGGACCACTCCATGCTCACGGCCCTCCGGGCGATCGACAATATCATGGGGGCCCGGCACTCGCTCTGGGACATCAACGCGGATGATGAGTATCATGAGTCCGGATGAGCCCGGCCTCGGTCAGGCCCGCGCTCACTCCAGGATCGTCAGTGTCCGAAGCCGGACGCCGGCGTTTGGCGCGCTCGGCGCCTTCTCGGCCCCGGTCAAGGACAGCAGCTTCCGGCTCCTCTTGTCCTGGATGCCGACATAAAGGTCCGAGTCGCCCAGGGGCCAGTCGGCGGGCATGCCGATAAAGGTTTCGGCGGTAAAGTACTTCCCGGGTTCGAGCTTCTCAAAGCGGTCCAGCTCTTCCACGGAGACGACCCAGCTTCTGGTCTTTCCGCTCGAATGGACGAGCGTGACGGCCAGGACGAGCGGCCGCAAGATCCTGGCTTCGGATTTGAACGCCAGCTTGATCCAGACATTCCGCTGTCGCGGCACCTCGGTCGGATAGGCCTCGTAGCCGGCCAGCGACACGAGCCCGCCGAACGTCCCGTGGGCCTCGTTCCGCATCTCGGGCGGCGTCAGAGCCGCCGCGTCCTTCGTCCCCTTCTCCCACTCGAGGTACTGGGCGGTGACGATATCCGCCCAGCGGTTCATGTCCTCTCCAACCGAAGCCGTGGCCGCGCCGCCATTGACGCCTTGTCCCGCGAGGCCGTGCTGGTCGAGCGGGTCCCGGTCGTTGTCAAAGACCTCGGATCTCTCCTTCATGGGCCACAAGATCGTCTTCTCCGGCCCGCGCCGCATGGCCAGCCCGGCATGGCGTGACCATGCGGAAAGGTACAGTTTCCGGTCCGCGGGAACGGGCCCCAGCAGGCTCGCGCCGACGAATTTCCCTTCTTTCACCCGGAGGCCGAGGAAGTCACAGACCGTCGGGACGATATCCAGGATCGAACGGGTGCCGTGAATGACCGTCTCAGGCGGAATCCGTCCGGGCGCGTAGAGAACGGCCAGGGTCCGGATCCCCTCCTCGTAGAGAGTGAGGTTATGACCCTTCTCGCCATGTTCGCCGAAGGCCTCGCCGTGGTCGCCGACGACGATGAACAGGGTTTTCTCCGCCAGGCCCCGTTTCTCAAATTCCCCCAAAACCTCCTTGAGAAACTCGTCCGTGTAGCGGACCGCGTTGAGGTACTGATTCAGGGTCGGGTTATCGACGCCGAAATCGATCGTCGGCCAGGTGGGAGGCGTCTCGTAATTGTGATGCGTGCAGAGGGTGAGATAGGTCAGGAAGAACGGCTGGCCGCGGCGGGCGTCCACCCAATCGAGGCTCGGCCCGAGCATCATCCGTTCCTCTTTACCGAAGTAGTTCGTGTCGGCGAAGCCCTCGGCCGGCAGGTCGAAGACTCCCTTGAATTCCTCGAAGCCCATGTTGGCGACGACCTGGCGTCGGCCCTCGTAGTTGTTGGCCGTCTGAAAGAAGGCGGTCGCATAACCCTCCCTCCGCAGGAGATGGGCCAGGGCTCTCGGCGGCATAATGCCGGGTATCGATTCCTTGACCTGCGGCTCGGGGTAAGGATAGGTTCCGCAGAGAATGGAGACCAGGGCCTTCGTCGTATGCGGGACGACGGTGTAAATCCGGTCCACGACCGCCCCGCGCCGTCCGAGTCCGGCGAGGAACGGCGTCGTCCCCTTTCCCGGCGTGAACAGGTCGGAATTCTTCCAGGTGATGGATTCAAAGATGATGAGAACGACATTCGCCGCGGGGACGGAGACATCTTTCTCGAGCTCGATCGGCCGGTCCAGCCGCTCGTCCTCTGGGATCGTGAACTCCCGCGTGAGGCGCCCCGTTGCCCGACAGGCCTGCGAGGAATCCCTCGTTGGGCGCCCACGGCTCGAGCGCGGGATTGACGTCCCTCAGGGGAGGGACAAAGGAATAAGCCTCCAGGGCGATGGCCGCCACAAGATAGGCCGCGAAGATCCGGTGGCCGCGCGTCCGCTCGTCCCGATCCGCCCACCTCCGAACGCCTTTCACGCGGGGGAGGAGGATGACACCGGCCAGCACGAGGATCTGGAGGCCCAGGAGGACGAGCCGGACCGGACGAACCTCGCTCAGCAGAAGGCCTTGGTTCTCTCCGATGTTCCGGACCCAGAAGGTCAGGACCTCCCGCGAAAGACCCGCGCCCGTGCTTTCGTAATAGAAATAATTGACGACCTGGTACAATCCCGTCACGAACAGGGCCGTTGAGAACAGGCCGACGAAGAGGCCACGAAGCGCTTTGCGCGACGCCGAGATGAGGATGGCGAAGATCAGGCAAAAGACGCCGAGGAACAGGACTTCCCCGCGCACGGCACGGAAGGGATCGAACTCGGACAGGAGCGACTCCGCTCGGATGAGCATCTCCCGTTTGAGGAGAAAGCTCTGGATCAGGATGATGATCCCGTACGGAGCCGTTCGAATGAGCCCCGACAACGCGAACAGGCGGTTGATGACCGGGGATGTTTGGGGCATGCCGTTGTTCCTCTCGAGTTCGGCCGATTATATGCGCGCGCCCCGGGCGGGTCAAGCCGGCCACGACTCCGGAGGGCACTCCAATCCGGCCGCTGGACCGACGGGACAGCATAAGATCGGGGGAAGCGGCCGTGAGATCGAAAAAAAAGGGGCGGCGCGTCCATCGCGCCGCCCCCTTGCGGAATCGTTAGTGCTCGAGATCAGGTCGCGGCGCCGACGGCGGCCGTCGCGGGAGCGGCGATCCAGCTGCCGTTCCAGTTGACCAGGTCATTGTTGAAATCGGTCATCGAGCTGACGTTGTACCTCCCGCCTTCGGGAGTGGTGGTGGTATACTGGGCTCCGCCAACAGGGCCCTCCGCCTTATCCCGGCCGAAGGACGCGATGGCAAAATCATCATCGCCGATCTCGGTCCCGGAAGCGGCGGCAATCAGAGTGCTGACGCCCGTGCCGGTGTGCACCTGATAAGGACAGCTCCACGGATCGTTGATCGGGACGACCTTGACGTAGAAGCTGGAGATCGCCGTCATGAAGGCGTTTCCCGCCTCGAGCGGGCCGTTCTGGGCCAGAGTGACGAAATCGCCATGATCCGTCATGTAATCCGCCATGGCCGTGGCAATGGTCGTGATTTCCTTCATCGCCGATTTCTGCTTGGCCTTCTGAATGGCCTCGAGGGCGTTCGGGATGAGGAGAGCCGCCAGGATGCCGATGATCGCGACGACGATCAGCAGCTCGATGAGGGTGAATCCTCTCATCTTTTTGTTCATTAAAACCTCCTTGAGATTCCCTGGCTGATCTCCTCAGCCGGGTTGTTCGTCAACTCTTGGTTGACGCCCTTATTATAGCAATAAGCGTGCCAATATCATAACTAGTTTAAGTTACTGATAATATTATAATTGCAAACACAGTTCGGGACTGTGCGGAATAAGTGACGCCAAGTTTTGTCATAATCGACACTTTTTGTCGCTCAGACGTGGTTCCGGTCGCCGTTGCCGTTCCGCTTTTCGGCCTTGCGGACCTGGTTGAGGTCATACTTGCCGATGAGGTAGCGGATGGTCCGGTAGCTCAAGCCCAGGAGCGGCGCCGCCTTCTGCAGGCTGCCGCCCGTGGCGGCCAAGGCTTCCTGGATGTATTTCTTGGTGATCTCGTCGAGATGATGGGTCAGGTTGAACCCCGGGGAAAAGAGGACCCGGGTTTCCATCTTCTCCATCTGCGGCGAAACGATCTCCGGGGGCAGGCAGTTCACCGTGACGGTCTCGCGATCCTCGATGGCCACGATGCGCTCGATGACGTTCTCGAGCTCGCGGATGTTGCCCGGCCAGGAGTAGCTTTCGAGAAGCCCGACGACCTCGGGAGTGAACCGCTTGGGCTTCTTGCCCATCTTTTCGCAGTATTTCTGGAGAAAATGGGCGATGAGAATGGGGATGTCCTCGACCCTCTTCCGGAGGGGCGGCATTTCGAACGAGATGACGTTCAGGCGATAGAAGAGCTCCTCGCGGAACTTGCCCTCCTGGATCCTCTTCTTCAGGTCCTGGTTGGTCGCGGCGATGATGCGGACGTCCACCGGGATCTCGTCCGCGCCGCCGACCCGCCGGACCTTCCGTTCCTGGAGGGCCCGGAGGAGCTTGACCTGGGTCCAGGGCGACATCTCCCCGACCTCGTCGAGCAGCAGGGTGCCCCGCTGGGCCAGCTCGAACATGCCCTTCTTGTCCGAGACGGCCCCGGTGAACGAGCCGCGGACATGGCCGAAAAGCTCGCTCTCGAGGAGATTCTCGGGAAGCGCGGCGCAGTTGATGGAGACGAACGGGTGGTCGCGGCGGTCGCCCTGGAGATGGACGGCCCGGGCGGCCATTTCCTTGCCCGTCCCGCTGTCGCCGGTGATGAGCACCGTCGAATCCGTCGAAGCGACCTTCTCGATCAGGATGTAGATCTCCTGCATGGCCCGGCTCTTGCCGATCATCTGCTCGAAGCTGTAGCGGTCCTTCAGGTCCCGCTTGAGGAGGATGTTTTCCTGCTTGAGCCGCTTCGAGGCCAGCCCGCGCCCGACGATGATCTTCAGCTCCTCGACGTCGAAGGGCTTGACGACGTAGTCCAGGGCCCCGGCCTTGAGAGCCTCGACCGCCTGGGCGATGCTGCCGTAGGCCGTGATCAGGATGACCGGCAGCTCGGGCCTGTTCTCCCGGGCGTAGCGGAGGATGTCCATGCCGTCGGCGCCCGGCATCTTGATGTCGGTGACGATCAGGTCGACCTCTTCCTTCTCCAGGATCTCGAAGCCCCGGGCGGCCGTGAGCGAGGATTTGACCGCGTAGCCTTCCTTTTTGAAGACGACGGTCAGCAGCTCGAGGAGGCTCTTCTCGTCGTCGATGATCAGGATCGTTTCCATGTGCTTGACCTTAGGCCGCGGCCGGCTTGCGGACCGGGAGCGTGATCAGGACCTCGGTCCCCTTATGGAGCTCGGAGCGGACATCGATCCGGCCGTCGTAGTCGTCGACGATCTTGCGGACGATCGAGAGGCCCAGCCCGCGGCCGTCGTCGAAACCCGAGTAAAAGGGTTCGAAGAGATTGGCCTTATCCTCGTCCGTCATGCCCCGGCCCGTATCGGCGACAAGGATGCGGACGTCCTTCTTCCGGGGCTCGGGAAACTCGAGCCGCAGCCGGCCTCCGCCGGGCATGGCCTTGATGGCGTTCTTGATGAGGTTCCAGAAGACCTGCCTGAACTGGCCGGCATTTCCGAAGAAAGGGACGTCCGCGCTCAGGAAATTCCCCTCGAGCGTGACCTTGCCGTTGAGCTCCCCTCCTCCCTGCAGGATCTTGATCGTCTCGTCCAGGATGTCGCGCAGGTTGATCGGGGAAAAGACCTGCTTCGAAGGCAAGGCGAAGTCAAGGAACTGCTCCAGGCTGTGGGAGACCCGCTCCGACTCCTTGAGGACGATGTCCATGAGGCGCCTCTGCTCGGCGTCCAGGACAAGCTCCTTCTTCAGGACCTGGACGGAGCCCGAGATGGCCGCCAGGGGATTGCGGATCTCGTGGGCCAGGCTGGCGGAAACACGGCCCCCCTCGGCCAGGCGCTCCCGGACGATGAGCTCCTTTTCGGCCGCCCGGAGGGCCCGGCGGGTCCGGCGCAGGCTCCCGGTCAGGGTGCTCATCAGGGCGGCGATGACAAAGAAGACGCCCCAGGCGATGAAGATGTCCACGAGCATCGAGCCGAGCGACGTCCGAACCTCTTGTTCCGGCCGGAAGGCGCCGATGAACCCGAAGTGGACGCCGTCGACGAGGGCCCCGAACAGGATGGCCGAGAGCGAGGCCGCCAGGAAGCCGGCCCGCCCCGAGATGACCAGGCTCGCGGCGATGATCGGGAAGAGGTAGAGGAAGTACATCGAGGACGAGATGCCGCCCGAGATGTAGACGAAGGCCGTGATCAGGAGGAGGTCGAAGACGACCTGGAAATAGGCCTGGACGACGAGTCCCCGGCCCCAGAGGTACAGGCCGAAAAAGAGCGCCGAGAAGCCGTAGGCGGCGAGGATGAGATAGAAGAAGGGAAGGTTCGGCTCGGAGTCGGGCGAGGACAGCTGGATGATGAAAGCCGAAGCGAGAAGCGAGGTCAGCACGACCACCCGGTAGAGGACGTACAGGAAGACGTAGCGGCGGTCCACCGGACTCTTCCGATCCGTTCCGCGCGCCTTCATGGGGCCTCCGATATGCTCCTTCCCTGACCTCGACCGATCTCCCTAGAACGCCCTCATGAGGCTGAAGATCGGCAGATACATGGAAATGACGAGGCTGCCGACAAGGCCGCCGACGAAGATCAGCAGGATGGGTTCCATGACCGAGAGCAGGGCCGAGACGGAGGTGTCGACCTCCTCGTCGTAGAAATCGGCCAGCTTGCTCAGCATCTCGTCGAGGGTGCCCGTGGCCTCGCCGACGTTGATCATCTGGAGCATCATCGTCGGGAACTTGCCGGACGTCTTGAAGGACTCGCTCATCGTCTTGCCCTCGGAGACGAGCTTGCGGGCGTCGGTGATCTCCTTCTCGACGATGACGTTCCCGGCCGTCGTCGAGGTGATCTTCAGGGCCTCGAGCATGGGCACGCCGCCGGAGATGAGGGTCGCCAGAGTCCGCGTGACCCGGGTCATGGCCACCTTGTAGAGGAGGCTGCCGAAGAGCGGCAGCTTCAGGACGAGCCGGTCGGTCGTCCACCGGCCGGGCAGCGTGCTGCGATAATAGCGGAAGGCAAGGAACGCGCCGATCATGCCGGCGAAGATGAAGAGGATGTACTTCTGGGTGAAATCGCTCAGCGCGACGATCGTCGCGGTCAGCGCCGGCAGCTCGGCGCCGAGGTCGCGGAAGATCGTGGCGAAAACGGGGATGACCTTCCAGAGAAGGAAGATGGCCACGACGACGGCGAACATGACGATGGCCACCGGGTAGATCATGGCCTGCTTGACTTTGGCGCGCAGGCGGACGTTCTTCTCGATGAATTCCGAAAGCCGCCGGAGCATGATGTCGAGCGAGCCCGACTGCTCGCCCGAAGCGATGAGGTTGCAGTACAGGTCGTCGAAGGCCTTGGGGTGCTTCCTCTTGGCCTGGTTCAGGGTCGAGCCGGCCTCGACGTCGTCCTTGACCGTCTTGATGACCTTCTTGAAATAGGTGTTCTTCTGCTGTTCCTCGAGGATGCCCAGGCTCTGGATGAGGGGCAGCTCGGCGTCGATGAGGACCGAGAGCTGGCGGCTGTAAACGGCCAGGTCCTTGAGCTTGACCTTCTCCCTCTTGAGGAAGGGGATCTTGAACCCGCCCCCGGCCGCGGAGATGCTGAGGACCGAGATCTGGTCCTTCTGGAGCATGCGGCCCAGCTCGTCCTTGGACGCGGCGACGCGCTCGCCGCCGACCGTGTCGCCGTACCGGTTCTTGCCTTTCCAAGCATAAGTCGGCATCGTTCACCTCTCTCGACGGGGACGGCCCCTATTTTCTGGATGATCCCGATTGGCCGCGGGAGTCGATCTTGAGGCCCTCGCGGCGCTGGATGATGTCGGTCAATTCTTCGGGGGAAGAGCTCATGCTCATGATCAGGTCCAGGCTGACCAGCTTGCGGTAATACAGGCTGGCCAGGGACTGGTTGAACGTCTGCATCCCGTACTTCTCCTGGCCCATCTGCATGGAGGAGTAGATCTGGTGGATCTTGTTCTCCCGGATGAGGTTGCGGATGGCCGAGTTGGGGATCATGATCTCCATGGCCAGGACGCGGCCCTTGCCGTCGATCCGCGGCAGAAGGGCCTGGGTGATGACGGCCTCGAGGGTCATCGAGAGCATGATCCGGATCTGGGTCTGGTACTGGCTGGGGAAGATGTCGATGATGCGGCTGATGGACTCGACGGCCGAGTTCGTGTGCAGGGTCGAAAAGGTCAGATGCCCCGTCTCGGCGACGCGGAGGCAGGCCTCGACCGTTTCGAGGTCGCGCATCTCGCCGACCAGGACGACGTCCGGGTCCTCGCGCAGGACCGAGCGCAGAGCGTTGCCGTAGGATTGGGTGTCGGCGTAGAGCTCGCGCTGGTTGATGATGGCTTTGCGCGGGTTCAGGTAGTACTCGATGGGGTCCTCGATGGTGACGATGTGGACCGGGCGCTCCGAGTTGATGTGCTCGATCATGCAGGCCAGGGTCGTCGACTTGCCGCAGCCGGTCGGCCCGGTGACGAGAACGAGGCCGCGCGGCAGGTAGCAGAGCTGCTGGATGCGCTGGGGGATGCCCAGCTGGGCGAAGCTCCACATCGAGGGCAGGAAGCGCCGGAAGGCCCCGGCCACGGCGCCCTTCTGCATGAAGACGTTGGCCCGGAAGCGGCCGAGCTCCTTGACGCCGAAGGAGAAGTCGAGCTCGAGCTTCTCCTCGAATTGCCGCTTCTGCTTGTCGGTCATGATGCTGTAGATGATCTCTTTGGTCTCCGCCGGCGTCAGGGGCGGATGCTCGATGTCCTTGAGGATGCCGTGGACGCGGACGCGCGGCGGGATGTAGGTCGTGATGTGAAGGTCGCTCGCGTCGGCTTCGACGCAGGCCTTCAGCAGCTCGAATATCGGCTTGGCCATGGGAACCTCCGTTCCGACTCGGGTCCGGTCATTCCTGGTCCCGGACGGTCTCGCGCAGGACTTCTTCGACCGAAGTGACGCCGGCCCTGATCTTGACCAGGCCGCTGCGCCGCAGCGTCAGCATGCCCTTCTCGATGGCTTTCTTCTTGATCTCCCGGGATTGGGCCCGGGTCAGGATCATGGTCCGGATGTCGTCGTCGATCTTCATGACTTCGAACAGGGCCGTCCGGCCCTTGTAACCGGTCTTGTTGCAGGCGTCGCAGCCCCCGGCCTTCATGATCTGGAGCCCTTTGAGCTCGCTCTTGTGGTAGCCCATCTCGAGCAGGGTCGCCTCGGGCAGGATATGGGGCTGGGCGCACTTCTTGCACAGCCGCCGGACCAGCCGCTGGGCCGCGACCAGGATGAGCGAGTCGGCGATGAGGAAGGGCTCGACGTTCATGTTGACCATGCGGGTGATCGAGCTCGCGGCGTCGTTCGTATGGATGGTGGAAAAGACGAGGTGACCGGTCAGGGCGGCCTTGATGGCGATGTCGACGGTCTCCTGGTCGCGCATCTCGCCGACGAGCATGATGTCGGGGTCCTGGCGGAGGAAGCTCCGCAGGCAGGCGGCGAAGGTCAGGCCGATCTCTTCCTTGATCTGGACCTGGTTGATGTTCGGGACGTTGAACTCGACCGGGTCCTCGGCGGTCATGATGTTCATGTCCGGCGAGTTGATCGTCGAGATGGCCGAATAGAGCGTGTTCGTCTTGCCGCTCCCGGTCGGCCCGGTGACGAGCACGATGCCCCAGGGTTTGTGGATGGCGTCATCGAAGACGGCCAGGGATTGCTCCTCGAAGCCGAGCTGGGTCAGGTCGAGCTTGAGCATCTCCTTGTCGAGGATGCGGGCGACGATCTTCTCCCCCCAGAGCGTCGGCAGGGAGGAGACGCGCATGTCGACTTCCTTCTTCTTGCCGTTGTCGAGGCGCAGGCGCATCTTGATGCGGCCGTCCTGGGGCAGGCGCTTCTCGGCGATGTCCATGTTCGACAGGATCTTGACGCGCGAGATGACCGGGTTGCGGTACTTCAGGGGCAGGTTGACGATCTCGTAGAGGTCGCCGTCCATGCGATAGCGGACGCGGAAGCTCATCTCGTAGGGTTCGAAGTGGACGTCGCTCGCGCCGCGCTTGATGGCGTCGATGAAGGTCTGGTTGACGAGCTTGATGATCGGCGCCTCGTCGCCGTCGGTGTCCGTGTCCGTCAGGACCTGGGAGTCCGTTTCGTCCTCGATGATGTTGACCCGGCCGTCGTCGGCCAGGGCGATGTCCTCGATGATCTTCTTGACCCGGATGGCGTCGGCCGTGCCGTAGTACTTGTTGATGGCGTTGATGACGCCCGACTCGGAGGCGATGACGGGCTGGATCGAGAGGCCCGTCCGGAAGCGGACGTCCTCGATGATCTCGAGGTCGGTCGGATCGACCATGGCCAGGGTCAGGAAATTCCTGATCCTGTGGATGGGCATGATCATATACTTCTTGGCCACGTCGACCGGAATGAGGGTGATGACCTCGGCGTAGACGTCGAACTGATCGAGGTCGATGTAGGGATAGCCGAGCTGGCGGCTGAGGGCCTGGGCGATGTCCTCCTCGGTCAGGTAGCCGAGCTGGACGAGCGAAGTCCCGACGGGCAGGCTGTTCTTCTTCTGGAATTCGAGGGCGGACTTCAGCTGCTCGACGGAAAGGATCTTTTCCCTCAGGAGCAGCTCGCCCAGGTTGGATGCCATTTTTTATTCCGTAATCTTATATTTTTGGACAATTCCTGTCAATTGAAGGGCATGGGCCCTTCGTATACCGCGCACCGTATATTCTAATGACGGCCGGAAGGCCGTATCTTTTCTCATCCGAAGAACTTTCACAGTTCCCAAGGCTTTACTCCGATGGGACCTATTCTCCGTCAACGACAAATACCGTCAATCACCCGGGGTGAGCATTGCCTGGGTGAAATTAGCAAAAATTGTCTCATCGTGCGGGGTGAGGAGCGGGTTCCAAGGGGAGGCACCCCCGGAACGGCCGGGCACTTCCGGGAGTGGTATAATCGATCTCTATGACATCGGGAGATCGCGCTATGCAATTTCGGAAATTCGGGAAGCTCGGAACGGACGTTTCCGCCCTCGGTTTCGGCTGCATGCGCCTGCCGACCCGGGATGGGGTCCCGCAGAGCGAGAACATCGACGAACCCGAAACCATTCGGATGATCCGGCACGCGATCGATCAGGGCGTAAACTACGTCGACACGGCCTACCCCTACCACAACGGCCGCAGCGAGATTGTCACCGGGAAGGCGCTTCGGGACGGTTACCGCTCGAAAGTCATGCTGGCCACCAAGTCTCCTGTCTGGCAGATCGCCAAACCCTCGGATTTCGACGCTTATCTCGATCAACAGCTGGGCCGGCTCGGGACCGACCACATCGATGTCTATCTCTTCCACGCCTTGGGCGCCGAGCGCTGGGAGAAGGTCGTCGTCAAGCACAACCTCCTCGAGCGAGCGGAAGCGGCGGTCAAGGACGGCCGCATCGGTCAGATCGGATTCTCCTTCCACGACGAGTCCGAAGCGTTCAGGCGGATCATCGACGGCTATGGCGGCTGGAGCATGTGCCAGATCCAGTACAACTACATGGATACGGAGAATCAGGCCGGGACGTCGGGCTTGAAATATGCCGCCGCGAAGGGCATCGCGGTCGTCGTCATGGAGCCCCTCCTGGGCGGGCGTCTGGCCGCCCCTCCGCAAGCGGCGGCGGACGTCTTTCGCACCTCAGGCCGGGGCTGGTCACCGGCCGAGTGGGCCCTGCACTGGATCTGGGATCAAGCGGAGGTCTCGACCGTCCTCAGCGGGATGAAGGCGATGACGGAAGTCGAGGAGAACCTGCGCGCCGCGGGCCGTTCCGGGATCGGCTCGCTCAACGCCGGGGACCTGCGGCTCTTCGAGCAGGCCGGGAAGATCCTCCGGGAGCGAGCGCCCATTCCCTGCACCCAGTGCGGTTATTGCCGGCCGTGTCCGAGCGGCGTCAACATCCCCCGGAACTTCGAGCTCTACAACGATTGCGTCATCTACGACGATCCGGCCATCCCGCGCGCCGTTTATGCCAGGTTCATGCCCGAAGGCGAGCGGGCCAACGTCTGCGCCGCCTGCCGGGCTTGCGAAGAGAAGTGCCCTCAGCACATCGCCATCAGCGAGTGCTTGCCGGAAGTCCACGAGGTCCTGGGGAAAGGCCAGGCCCCGAAGCGACGCTCGCGGGCCGGACGGGACTGAGTCCAGGTGAAACTCCGCCCCCTCGGCCTCGCGGGCGTCCTGATGACCCTGGCCTTCGCGCAACTCTCCCTTCTCGCCCGGGATAAGCAGGCCCCCCAAGCCCAGCACAAAGCGGACGAGCCGAAAATCGTGTTGGCCGTCAGAGCCGCCGAGCCGATCACGATCGACGGGCGGCTCGAGGAAAAGATCTGGCAGACCCCGCCCGCCGAGGGCTTCACCCAGAGCAGCCCCCAAGATGGCGCTCCCGCCACGGAGGCGACGAGAGTTTGGGTCGCCTACGATGAAAAGGCCCTTTACGTCGCGGCGCTCTGCTACGATTCCGAACCGCAAAAGGTCATGGCGCGGCTGGGACGCCGCGACGACAAGATGGACTCCGACTGGTTCTTCTTCGCGGTCGACCCTTACAACGACAAGAGGTCGGGCTATATCTTCGGCGTCAACCCGGCCGGGTCCGTCGTTGACGGCACGCTCAACAACGATGTCAACGAGGACGACACGTGGGACGGCGTCTGGGAATCCAAGGCCCTGATCACCCCGGAAGGCTGGTCCGTCGAGATGAGGATCCCCTTCAGCCAAATGCGCTTCCCGGCGAGGGAGGAATACATCTGGGGCGTGAACTTCCGGCGGGTCATCAAGCGGAAGAACGAAACGGACAATTTCGCCTGGGTCCCCAAGAGCGAACAGGGATACGTCTCGCATTTCGCGCTGCTCGAGGGGATCAAGGGGATCAGTCCCGGCCGTCCGATCGAGTTCATGCCCTATGCCGTCGGGGACGCCCGGTTCCAGCCGGCCGAAGCCGGGAATCCCTTTCAAACCGGCCACCGGGTCCATGGCACAGCCGGATTCGACTTGAAAATGGGGCTCAAGAGCAACCTGACCCTGGACGCCACGGTCAACCCGGATTTCGGCCAGGTCGAGGTCGACCCGGCCGTCATCAACCTCTCGGCCTACGAAACGTACTACGACGAGAAGCGGCCGTTCTTCATCGAGGGCTCCTCGATCTTCGACGGCTTCGGCCAGGGGGGCTCCTATCTCAACGTCAATGTCGACTGGCCCCAGCCCACGTTCTTTTACAGCCGCCGCATCGGCAGGGCGCCGGAAGGCGAGGTCGCCGGGGACGGCTTCGTGGACTTCCCCGACCGGACGACCATCCTGGGCGCGGGCAAGGTCACGGGCAAACTCGGGAACTGGAACGTCGGCCTCATCGAGGCCCTGACCGCCCGTGAAGACGCAGCCATCGACAACCTCGGGGCGCGCTCCGAGCAGGAGGTCGAGCCGTTCTCTTCGTACGGCGTTTTTCGGGCCGAGAAGGACATCAAGAGCGGCTTCCAGGGCTTGGGCGTCATCGCCACCGGCCTCATGCGCGACTTGGGGACGGAATCGTTGCGAAGCCTTCTCAACAAGAACGCCTTCAGCCTCGGGCTCGACGGCTGGTCGTTCCTCGACAAGAACCGGGATTGGGTGTTCGGGGGATGGGCCGGCGCGACCAGGGTCGAAGGCACGACCGACGACATCCTCCGTCTCCAGACGTCCCCGCTGCACTATTATCAGCGGCCCGACGCGACCCATGTCCGGGTCGATCCCGTCGCGACGACGCTCTCCGGGTGGGGCGCCCGGCTGAATCTCGCCAAGCAGAACGGCCATGTCCTGGTGTCTCTCCAGGCCGGCGTGCTCTCGCCGGGCTTCGACCCGACCGACGTCGGGTTCCAGCACGCCGGCTCCGATGTCGTCAATTTGACCGGCTTCCTGGCCTACCAGTGGACCAAGCCCGGGAAAGTCTTCCAGGACGTCCTCGTCGCCGGCGGCGGCTTCGCGAATGACGACTTCGGCGGGAACAGGATCGCCGAAGGCGCCCTGGTCGTCTTCCAGGGAACGCTCCGGAACTTCTGGCAGTTCAACCATACCGTGATGGTCTCGCCCGCGACCCTCAATAATCAATTGACGCGGGGCGGCCCGCTGGCCCTGAGCCCCGCCGGGTGGAATGGGGACTTCAACTTGAGCACCGACAGCCGCCGGCCCGTCGTCTGGACGGGAGAACTCCAGGTCAACGACCAGCCGAAGGATGGCCGATCCTGGAACGCGCAGCTGCGCGTCAACTTCAAGCCCTCGTCCAACCTCAGCCTGTCCCTCGGCCCGCAGTACGGCCTCCAAAACACCCAGACGCAGTGGGTCGGCGCCTTCGCGGACCCGCTGATGACGTCGACGTTCGGAACGCGCTATGTCTTCGGCCGGATCGACCAGAAGATCGTCGCCGCCGAGATCCGGATGACCTGGGCCTTCACCCCGAAGCTGTCGCTCCAGGCCTATCTCCAGCCCTTCATCGGCGTCGGCGCGTACGCCCGGTTCAAGGAGCTGGCGCGTCCCAAAGTCTACGAATACAACCTCTACGGGGCGGGCGCGTCGACGATCAGCTCGGCCGGCGGGAATTACACCGTCGACCCCGACGGCAGCGGACCGGCGCCGCCCTTCACGTTCGAAAACCCCGACTTCAACCTGAAATCACTGCGGGGAACGATCGTCCTCCGCTGGGAGTACCTCCCCGGATCGCTGGCCTATTTCGTCTGGACGCAGAACCGCTCCGACAGCACGAACCCGGGCCTCCTGCAGCTCGGACGCGACTTGGGCCGCCTCCTGACCGCGCCGGGTGACAACATCTTCTTGTTCAAGATCTCCTACCACTGGAACATCTGAATGCGCCCGACGGCTGGGAGCCGTCTTGTACGGACCGACGCCCTTCCGCCGTTGAGCCCGTTCTATTTCTCGGCGCCCTCCCCTTTCTTCAGGTACGGCACTCCGTCGGTCCACCACTTCGGCGCCGGGGCGCCCTTGAGGAAATGGTCGAAGAACTCGAAGAATCGAGTGGTCAGGTCCTTCCGGTTGGCCAGCCCGCGCAGGCCGTGGCCCTCGTCGGGATAGGCCAGTAGGACGGCCTGTTTGTTGTTGAATCTCAGGGCCTGGTAAAAGGCCAGGCCGTTGACGAAGCCGACGGTCGGGTCGGAGGTGCCGTGCATGATGAGGAACGGCGCCGTTACGTTCGGCACATGGGTCAGGGCCGACTCGAAGTAGTACTTATCGGGCTTGTCCCACGGGGAGAAGCCCCAGCGGCCTTGGTCATAGAGGTAATAGTTGAAGGCGGTATCGCCGCTGCCGCCCTGGTAGCCGTAGCCCCAGCCCCAAGGCAGGCTGAAGTCGTTGTAGAGGTCGACGACGCCGGCACCCATGCCCACGGCCGCGAACATCTTGGACATCGTTCCGATGAAGGCCGCGCCCTCGCCGCTGTAGCTGTGGCCCGAGACGCCGATCCTCTTCGGGTCGGCGTAGCCCATGTCGATGACCTTCTGGGTCGCCGCCTCGACGCACTCGAGCATGTCGGAGTGGGAGTTCCCGGTCCGGAAGTGGACATCGGGGAGCATGGCCAGATAGCCGTCGCTCGTGGCCTGCATCGGCATTCGGCCCATGCTGGGCAGATAGGCCGGGGCGTTGTAAATATGCATATTCTGCGAGTTCTTCTCGTAGAAGATGACGATCATCGGCCGCTTCTCCCCTTCTTTGTAATCGTCGGGGATAGCCAGGATGCCCTGGAGGCGCTTGCCGTCCTTGTTGGTGTAATCGAAGAGCAGGCGGTGCCCCCAGAGGAAGTCCTGCTGCTGGGGATTGGCGTCGGAGACCTTCTTCGAATTCTTGAAGCCCGGGCCGGACACGCGGAGGTCGGGGAACTCGACGAACGTCTGGCGGGTGAAGAGGAACACCTCCGCTTTGAGGGCCTTGACGGGGTTGCCGTAGGAGGCATCCTCGTAGACGAACTCCTGGAGCCTTCCGTTCGTCCATTGGTAATAGCCCGATTTCTTCGTCCATTCACCATAGGCGGATAAGGTCTGGGGCTTGGCCAGGTCGAACGTCTGGCGAGCCGCCGCCGAGCGCGGCTGGGACGGGTCGGGAGGCTCGACGCGGAGGAGCCGGAACCGGATCTCGGCCTTCGTCCCGAAGCCGTTCGTCAGGTCCCTGGGGGCGGAACCGTCGAGCGGGACGAGCCATAGGTCATAGCGGTGATTGACGATAACGCCTTTGCCGTCGCTGGTGTAGCCCGCGATGCCGTAGGACGGCTTGGCCCCGGGGTGGTCGAATTCGGTATCGGTGAAGTCGACCTTTCCGGCGCCGAGGGCCTTGGCCGTCCCGGCGGCGAAATCGTAGGCCACGATCGCCCCGTCCTTCCAATAGAGGAAGTGGGTGCCGCGCGGATGGATGCCGAAGACATAGCGGCCGGTCAACTGGCCCCTGGCGATGAGGGTCCGCTCGCCCGTGGACGTATTGACCCGGTAGTAGTCCCCGGCCGGGAGGACTTTCTCGTCGCGCAGATACGCCCGCGTATCGAGGCCGACGGCCCAAACGCCGTCCGGGGCGAGGTCGAGTTCGCGCATCGTCTCGTCCGCGAGCCTGATGAACTTCCCGGCCGCAACGTCAAAGGCCGCCCGGAACGTGAAATTGCGGTCCTGTTCGGCTCGGACCATCTGGACAGACTGGACCCTGTCGTCGCTGGTGTTCCAAACGTCCACATTGGCCGCTTCGTCCGTGGACTTGCGGCTCGTGTCCGGCGCGGGGGTCTGCTCCTTGATCCCGAAAAAGACGCGTTTCCGGTCGTCGCTCCATGCCAGGCCGGCCCGGTCGCTCGCGACCCAGCTTTTCGGAAAGCCCGCGGCTTTGGCCGGGTCGAGGATGGCCGGCGCAGGGGCGGGGGCGCCTTCCTTCAGGAGAACCGGGACGTCCGGGAAGGCGATGAGGACGTTGTCTTTCTCGCGCATCTTCTCGACCTCGGCGCCCTTGAGGACCGCCAGGGCCGTGCCTTCGTCGTTCCAGGCCAGGCGGTTGTAGTTCTTGGCGTCGTTGTCGAGAGGCGTCACGCGGCCGTTGCGGGCGTCGAAGACGAAGAGCCCGTTCCCGTCCTTCACCGCCGCATCCACCGTATAAGCGAGGAGCGCGCCGCTCTTGTTGAAGGCGTAGTCGGCGACGCTCCCGAGAAGCTGGAAGCGGCCCGTCTTCAGGTCGAGCAGCACGGCATCCTGGCCGCGGGAACCGGTCGAAGCGGGAGTGGATCCGGGGGAGACCGGGGCCTGGGGCGGCATTCCGCCTCCGCGCCGGCCCGCGGGCGAGGCGGCCTCGCCGCCGCGCCTCCGGAGGACCAAGTGGGAGGATGTCGGGGCGAAGGCGAACGTGCCGATCTCTTCCCAGGACCGGACGGCGCCGGTCGCGAGATTCCGCAGCTCGACGCGACGGGGTGGAATAGGCGCGGCCCCGCCGCCGCGCTGAGCCTGCTGTCCCGGCTGGCCGGACGTTGGTTCGGTCTGCCCAGGCGCCGGCTGCGTCGAGGGAGCGTTGCCGGAGGGAGCACCGCCGGAGCCGCCCGAACCGCCGCGGCTCTGACGCGCCCGCTGGGCCGCTCCGGGGTCGACCTGATAGGCGAGCCATTGGGAGTCCGGCGAGAAGACGGGCGCGGTCGCGTCATTGACGGTTACGTCCGCGTTCGTTTCGAGGTTCGCGATGTGCATCACCGGTTTGGTCTCGCCCGGCAAAACGTTGCTGAGTTCCAGGACATAGGCGAGCCATTTCCCGTCGGCCGACAGGACCTCGCCGGAAATGATGCGCCATTTGGAGTAATCGTCGACGGTCATCGCTTTCTTGGCCGGAATGGGGGCGGCGGCCTGAGCGGAGCCAGGCGCGGGAGCCAAGGCCGATAGGAAGATCAGGGCCGGGACGAGACAGATGGCAAGCCGAAAACGGGTGAGCAAAGCTCTCATGGGAACTCCTTGTCGGAACGGGAATGCGGCCTTCGAAAGCGCACGGACTCACTTTTATAGGCGCCGGACCAAAAAGTCAACCGCATGGCTCCCGGGGATTTCAAACACCGGCGCCGGCTCTTTATTTGCCTTTGGCTAATTGTTTTGTTATAAACGTCTCAAGCCAGGGAGGTCGATATGAAGCAGCTGGTCATGGGAATCCCCTTGTTGATCGTGTTCGCCGGATCCGGCTTTGGAACTCAAGGAAGCATGATTCCGAAAAGTGAAAGCCCCAAAACGGCATTGTTGGTTTTGGATATGCAGGAGGATTTCCTCGGTGAAAAAGCGAAAATGCCGATTGACCAAGAACAGATACCGGCTATTACGGCCGTTGTCAACAGCCTGATCGACGAGTTCGAAAAGAACGGTCAGCCGATCATCTACATCAAGAGTGAGTTTCCAAAGATCGCTCTGGGGAACAGAATCCGTAATCACGCCGCTATTGTAGGAAGCCCGGGTACGGAGATCTATGGCAAGATCAGGATCAGTGGAAAAGCCATTTTTTCAAAAAAAGTGCCGGATGCCTTCAGCAATCCGGAATTCGAGAAATATTTGGTCGCAAATCAAATCCGCCAATTGGTCATCACCGGCGTGTATGCGGATCAATGCGTATTGTCGACGACACTGGCGGCACTCGACAGGAAATATCGGGTCAAGTTTGTCAGGAATGGTGTTGGGAGCAGTTCGGAAAAAGCCGTGAATAAGGCCTGTGAAAAAGTCAATAAAAAGGGTGGGGAAGTCATTGACTATCAGCCCGGCATGCGCATCGAGGATTTGATAGGAAGTATCGCTCGGTCGTCAGGACCGACTTGTGTCCACGACGGCAGCCCCCGAGAATTTCAGGCCTGAAATCCCGATAGCCTACGGTCCCCGTTAGGGAAGTGAACTCAGTCTTTGAGTACTAGACCACCTTGACACCGTTAGGCTTTCCTAATATGGTTTCTATATGAAACCATTGCATAATGAAAATAGGCCTGCGTCCTCTGATCGGGAGTGCGCGGTCATCCTCATGGATCTAGTCCCCATGATAATGGACCTCCTGCGCAAAGAGATGCACCGTAGCCGTTCGACAGGATATTCGCTGCCCCAATTCCGTACGCTCGTCTATCTGTACCGGAACAAGAACGCCTCTCTATCGGAACTTGCAGATCACATTGGGCTGCAATTGCCATCCATGTCGAAAACCGTCGATTCCCTGGTCACCCGAAAACTGGTCGTCCGCCGGCCGTCACCCGAAGACAGACGGCACATCAACCTCAGGGTGAGTTCACGGGGGATCGCTGAACTCCGAAAGGCCCAGCAAAATGCGGAAATGCGCTTGGCCGAAACATTGGGGGTTCTTACACCGTCACAGCAAGCCAGAGTAGTGGGAGCCCTGCAGATCTTACGCCCCGTCTTCGCGAGGCAGCAATCGCCTGAGGTTCAAGAAAAGGGAGAAAATACTCATGCTCGATAGGCGGCACTTTCGTCATGGGAGCCCGGAGTGCATGTCCCCAGAGGGAGATTTCAACGGCTACGAGATCATCCGCGAGACGCTTCGAGCGCGGTGTCCGGAAAGGAGAGGGTAGTATGGCTTACGACAAGGGAGCGGAAATCCCATCACAGCGACCTGCGAGCCCGCCCGAAGCCAGCGACGAAGGCGATGAGGATATCGGCCAGGTTCCGCTGTACCGCAAAAAACGCGTCCTGATTCCTTTTTTCATCCTGATTCTGGCCCTCGCCTTTGGAGCCTGGTACTGGTACAAATATCTGAGGAACTTCGTGTCCACCGATGACGCTTATGTGGACGCCGACCGGGTCTCCGTCAGCCCCAAGGTCCTGGGCCGCATCGTCCAGCTGACGGTGGACGAGGGGAGCCGCGCCAAACAGGGCGATCTTCTCGTCCGCCTTGACGATGCCGACCTCCAATCGCAAGTGGAACAGGCCAAGGCGAACCTCGATTTCGCTAAAAATAGCCTGCCCCTTGCCAAAGTCAACCTCGACCGGGCGACGGACGACTTCGGCCGGGCCGACTTCCAATTCAAGGGGGCGGTCATCACGAAGGAGCAATACGTGCATGCCCGTGAGGCCCTGGAGGGCGCCAAAGCCGAGTACGGCATTGCCGTCTCCCGGATCGCCGTGGCCCAAGCTCAACTGGGTGTCATCGAAACACAGCTTCAGAACATGACGTTGTTCGCTCCGTTCGACGGGATCGTCGACAAGCGCTGGCTGATGGCCGGGGATGTCGCCCAGCCCGGCCAGCCGATCCTGACCATCTACGAGACGCGTCTGATCTGGGTAACAGCCAATCTTGAGGAAACCAAGCTGGCCAAGGTCAGACTTCAGGAGCCTGTGGAGATCAATGTCGACACCTATCCGGGGCATCCATTCGCCGGAAAAGTGGGCCTCATCGGCGATTATACGGCGGCCCAGTTCTCCCTGATCCCGCCGAATAACGCTTCCGGAAATTTCACCAAGGTCACCCAGCGCGTACCCTTGAAGATCTTCCTCGACGACCGGACTCCCGAGAACCAGGCGGCTTATCCGCTGCGGCCCGGCATGTCCGTGGAGATCAAGATCCGCGTCCGCTAGGGATGGGCCATGGTCCTCAAAACCGCCCGCTCGATGCGCAGGCAGGCCGTCGGCCAGTTCCCCTCCCTGCACCACGAACATCCCCGCTACCGTTGGTGGGTGCTGGCGAACGTGATGATCGGCACGTTCATGGCCGTCCTCGACTCGACCGTCGTCAACGTCGCCCTGCCCAAGATCATGGGCGTCTTCGGAGTGACCCTCGACCACGTGGAATGGATCATCACCGCCTACATGCTCGTTTTCGCCATCATGCTTCCGACATCCGGTTGGGTGGCCGATCATCTCGGCTACAAGCGGACATATCTGCTCGCGCTGGCCCTGTTCACGGCGGGTTCGCTCCTTTGCTCATTATCGTGGAGCCTCGACATCCTGATCCTCTTCCGCATCATCCAAGGGGCCGGTGCGGGCTTTCTGCTGCCCGTCGGCATGGCCATCGTGACGCGCGAGTTTCCCGTCGAACAGCGCGGGATGGCCCTGGGGTTCTGGGCCATCGCGGCGGCCGCCTCCGTGTCCCTGGGCCCGATGATCGGCGGCTATCTCGTCGATAATTTTTCCTGGCACATGATCTTCGACGTGAATGTGCCCGTGGGCATCATGGGGGTCGCGGCGACGGTCCTCATCCAAAGGGAATACAAGTCCGAGAGGGCCCGGTCGTTCGATTTCGTCGGGTTCATCTCCATCGCCGGCTTCCTGGTTTTCCTGCTGCTGGCCCTGACCAACGGCAACGCGTCCTGGAACACGGGCGGCTGGACGTCGTCTTATATCCTCACCTGCTTCGCTCTCTCGGCCCTGGGTCTCGCCGTCTTCCTCATCACCGAGTTCACGGTCAAACACCCCCTGATCGACCTGTCGTTGTTCAGGGACGTCAACTTCAGCGTCTCCAACCTGGCTCTGTTCATTTTTGGCCTGGGCATGTTCGGCAGTACCTTCCTGCTTCCTCTCTACCTTCAAAATTCGTTGGGCTATACGGCTTTTCAGGCCGGTCTCTTCTTTCTGCCAGTCGGAATCCTCCAGGGCGTTCTGGCCCCCATTTCCGGCGTCGTGTCCGACCGCTTCAGCCCCAAGATCCCGGCATTTATCGGCATCACCCTGATGGCCTTCAGCTTCTTCCAGAACCATCTGTTGTCGCTTTTCTCTGAACACTCCCAAATCGCCTCGGCCCTCATCTTCCGCGGCATCGGAATGGGACTTCTCTTCACGCCTCTCAGCACGCTCGCCCTGGCCCGGATCCCGAGGGAGCGCATGGCCCAGGCGTCCGGAATGTTCAATGTCATCCGCCAGATCGGAGGCAGCTTCGGCGTGGCCATATTCGGAACCCTGATGACGCGGCGGGTCATCCTGCATCTGGCGAACTTCGGCTCAGGCATCGACGCCTACTCCCCGGTGTTCAAGAACACCGCCTTGCGTCTCCAGAGCTTCGCTCAACACGCCGTCGGCGGCACGGCGTACGACGCCGCGGCCCGGGCCAAGGCCCTGATCCTCAGCCATGTCGCCAACCAAGCCACCGTGGCCGCCATCGATGACGACTTCCTGATCGCCGCCGGAATAACCATCCTGTGCACCGCCTTCCTGTTGATCCTCAAGACGCCGGCGAAGAAGCGCGGAGGAGGGCAGGCCTCGCTCGAATGATCGCGTTCGAAAGGTGAACGAGCATGAAAAGAATCATCGTGGGCCTGAGCATAATTTCCGGACTCTTGGCGCCTGTGCGAGGGATCGCTCAGACACTCCCCCCATCCACCCTGACGTTGGAAGAGGCGGTTAAGACGGTTCTCGCGCGCAACCAGACCTTAAAAGAAGCCGAGGACACCGTGGCCGTGTTCGAGGCCCGGGTGGCGCAAAGCAAGACCCGCCTGATGCCCCATGTCCGGGCCGACGTCGACTACGCGCGGATCGCTCCGACCGAAGAGATCGCCATCCCCGGCTTCGGAGTCTTCCAGCTCTTCCCCGCGAATAACTATGATTTCCACGCCGGAGTCAACCAGCTCGTCTACGATTTCAACCGGACCAAGGAAGCCGTCAACCTTTCCCGCTCCCAGGTGGAGAGCGCCGCGGACCGCTGGGAGATCCTCCGGCGGGACCTCGCCTTTCAGACCTGTCAATTGTTCCACTCCATCGTCTTCCTCCAGGACACCGTCCGCGTTCAAACGGAAACGATCAAAACTCTGGACGATCACCTGGCCGTGGCCGGGAAAAAGCTCGAGGCCGGAACGGCCACAGAACTCGAGGTCCTCAATACCCAGGTCCGTCTCGTCACCGCCCAAAACCAGATCGTGGATCTGAACGACGCCCTCGAGAAACAGATGCTCGGCCTGCGCCGCCTGATGGGGATCGAAGACCAGACTCCACTCGAGCTGCAGGGCGGGTTTGAGTATGAACCTCAGGCCCTCGATCCGGAAGGATTGGTCCGCGAGGCAGGTCAAAATCGGCCGGAAATGAAGTCCGTCCGGGACATGATCCGTTCGGCCGAAATCCAGAGCCGTCTGGCCGGGCTTACGGACCGGCCTTCCCTCAGCCTGAATGCGCTGGCCGGGTGGAAAAACGGCTACATCCCCAATCTGAATTTTTGGAAACTGAATTATACGGCCGCCGTGCAAGCCGATATCCCCATTTTCACCGGCCATCTGGCCCGGTCGATGAAAGCGGAGGCCGAGGCCAACCTGCGAGCGCTCCAAGACCGGGACAAGGACGTCGAAGGCATGATCCGGATGGAGGTTCTGCAGGCCGCCGCCGACGTCAAAGCCGCCGCCCAAAAGCTTGACTCGGTGGAGATCAATGTCGTGCGGGCCAAGAAGGCCTTGGAGTATGCAAGATCGCGCTACGAGGCCGGCACGGTGACGAACCTGGATTTGCTGGACACCGAGGACGCTTATGCCCAGGCGGAATTGGTCAGGCTCCAGGCGCTCTATCAGTTCGTCCTGAGCAAGCTCACGCTCCAGCGGGCCGTCGGGAATCCGCTTACAGAGTGAGGAGAGGGAGCTCCGATCATGTCAGCTGTCTGGACATGATCGAGGAAGAAGGTTCCCGCTAATCCAAATAGTAGCCGATGGAGCAGAAGCTGACCCAATGACGCAGGGAGAAGGGAGCCGTCGTACCCAGGCCGGTTTGGCGGAGGGGCAGGACGCCCTCGCTGTAGGTATCTGAATACCGAAACAGCTGGCCGCTGATCCTCTTGTTCACCGCAAGGGCTACGATCTTCTGCGTTGCCAACAGCCCGAAGGGGATCGAATATTTTCCGCACCAATAGGTATTTTTATAGTCGAGGTATGTTTTGCCCCAAAGTTCGCCGGTCAGGCCTTTGATCTTTTCCTCATCCATGACACCGGTCAGGCAATCGCGAACGATCCGCTGGTCAAGAGCACGGGCCGTCTGCCACGCCGACTGGCCCTCGCCGAACGGGGAATTGCTGAAATCCCGTCCGTAGTGATTGCCGTCCGACGAGATCAAAAAGAAGATGTCCTTGCCGACCAAGAGACCTTTTTCCTTGATATACGCGGCCATGACCTCGGCGACCTCGGTGGCGACCTCATCCATCTTCTCGAAGGGCATGCCCGTGATCATGATCGGCGTGATCTTGACCTTCGGGTTGAAGTACTGGAGCCAGGGCACCTCAGCTTCGATGGAATGCTCAAGGGTATGGGCCTTGTCGCTGACCATATAGTATTTCTTGTCCAGCCGTTCCTTCAGGTATTCGCGGAGTCCTGAAACGGCCAGAGGTTCACCCAATCCCGGCCAGGACTTGAACTCGTCGAGGATGAGGATCTCGTGCGGGTCGCCGATCTCCGTGCGCACGGTCCCGTGGGTCACGCCAAAAATGACGACCTCTTTGGCCCGAAGGACCTTGAACAAGGGATAATCGACGCGGCCGGCATAAAGATAGTCGTCATGCGGAGCGATCGCGGCGACAAGACCCTCGGCCGCGAAATCCTCGGTTTCCTGCCGGCTGAGATATTCCACCAGCGTTTTCATGCTCGATGGGTTCCAGCAGAACCCGACGTCATCCCTGATGGGACGCGCCTCCTGGCCGGCCCAGGCGGAAACGGCCAGAACCAACAAAAGGAATCCTGAGGCAATTCTCATTTTCGTCCTCCGTTGAGAGACCGCGGACCTGTTCCTGCGAGAAACGTCATCCATCATAGCACTCTTTGGCCGAGAGAGCCTCGGTTGGGCCTCCAATGATCAGTCCGTCGACCCGGCCCGAACGTGGGCTCAAAATTATGCCCGGCAGATGCCTAAAACGGCCGACCCTCTGCGTGGAAAACAGCTGCGCAACCAGCCTTACCGCGCCCCTTCGATCTTGATCTTTGACGCGGCGCTATCGATCTCATCAAACTGCTTGGCGTGCTCTGGCTGACTATTCAAGCCCATCTGCTCCCCCTTAATGCCCCTTCTTCTATTGTCTCCGACAGCCTTTTCTTACCGATGTGACCTTCATTACGCTGTGGATGGATTACGGAGGGCTGGTCGTTAGCCTAGCTGGGCTCGTTCAGATACATAGGTGACACTATGGGCTATGATAGGTGGCACTATGTATCTGAGATCATCAAGGGTTTATGGGTCGATTATCCCGGGGGCGGAGTACATCCGGTCCCTGGTCCGCCAGGGGACGATCTCCCCTGAGGCCGCCAGGCGCCTCAAGTGGTTCGATTTTTATAACCGGTGTGAGGATGCCCGGCTGACCTGCCGCCATTTTGGCATCTCTCCCCAGACCTTTTACCGCTGGAAGAATCGGTTGGACCCCTATGATCTGACCACGCTGGAGGCATCGAGCCGTCGGCCCCACCATGTCCGCAAGCCCTTGACCCCGGCCCCGGTCCAGGACCAAATCCTCGAGCTCAGGACGAAGTATCCCCGTTGGGGGAAAGACAAGCTGGTCGTCCTCTTGAGGAAGAAGGGGATCCCTGTCTCTACCTCGACAGTCGGCCGGGTCATGAAACGGCTGAAGGACCGCGGGGTGCTGGTTGAACCGGTCAATGTCCGCCAGGCCAAAGAGGCCCGGAAGCGCCGGCGCCGTCCACGCTATGCCATCCTTAAGCCTGAAGGATATCGGGTCACGGCTCCCGGGGATCTTGTTCAGGTCGATACCCTTCAGGTCCATCTCCAGGGGTGTGGCCGGCGCTGGCAGTTCAGCTCCCGAGATCTCATCTCGCGCTGGGATGTCTCCCGGGCTTATCGGAACGCCTCGAGCTTCGCCGCGGCCCTGTTCCTGGAATATATGGAGAGGAAGTTCCCCTTCCCGGTCCGGGCCATCCAGATCGATGGCGGCTCGGAGTTCAAGAAGCACTTCGAAGAGGCCTGCCGGATCCGGGGGATCCGGCTCTTCATCATCCCTCCCCGCACCCCGAAGCTGCAGGGGTATGTCGAGAGCGCCAACAAGACCCATCGGGTCGAGTTTTATGAGGTCGAAGATATCGCCCTGAGCATGGAGGAACATAACAGGCAGCTGGAGGCTTGGGACAGGACCTATAACACGATCCGCCCTCACCAATCGCTTGCATACCAGACGCCGGCCGAATACTATCAGGCCTGGCTGAATACTCATCCTCAGTCCACGGTGTCACTAATGTAGTGGACGAGACCACTAGCTTGAAATCCTTACCTCTTGAGTAGTAAGCTGACGGAGAGTCAGCTCTATCAACCATGCCAATCAGATGCATGGAAAGGATTCTTTTTCTAGAGGTCCATTTTTTTCGAAAAACGATGCGCGGCTCTACAAAAGGAGGAAACTGAATATGAAAAAGATAAACAGTTCACTTGTTGCCTTCTTTCTGGCCATAGTCCTGTTGCCTTGCTCTGCATTCGCTCAATGGACCGATAAAACCAGAGGTCTGGCCGGGACCCCACCCAAAGATTCCGATAAGGTCTATCTTGTTCTTGGCGGCCAGTCCCTTTTTCATAGCAAGTACTGTGGGCAGTTCAAGAAAGGGACGGAATCAAAAACGAAATACGGAGACGTGAAGAACTGGCCGGGGGTAACACCATGTCCTACTTGTTATGAAGTGACCGTGACTGGATTTGAATGGGATTTTGCCTTGTTGCAATCATCTTCAACCAATAAGCTTTCCTATTCCGATGACAATATTGAGATCGCTTTTAAAATAACAAAAGAACAAATCGTCTTTGAACTCCAGAACAAGAGTGATGCAACGATGAGAATCAACTGGGACGAGATATCCTTTGTTTCCCCAGACCAAAGGGCGCTTAGGGTCATTCATAGTGGCACGAGATTGATTGAGAAAAATAACCCCCAGGCTCCAACGATGATTCCGCAAAAATCGAAGTTGCAGGATATAATTATTCCTGCTGATAATGTCGAATATTCATCGCGTGAATGGGTGACGCATGAGCTGTTCCCAGGTGAAGCGATGAACTTTGATGGTAAAAAATTCTCAATCTACTTCCCCATGGAAATAGGAGGGGGCAAGAAGGAGTATTCATTCTCTTTCAATATCATTGTCAAGCAGCTGACCCCCTATACAGAAAAGAGTATTGCCAAATTCTAAAGTTCTTTAGTTGTTCTAATAGGCAACCAAAGAAACGCCGTGGTCGTGTCAAGTTGAGTTCGCAACTTCGGGGCCATTTCTATACTCTCTTCAGCTTGCGGCCTGAGCTGCCAGGAAGGCCCGGCCACGTTCCAGGGCTTCCTGGACCTTCTCCCGTTTGATATAGCTCCGATCGGTGGGCCAGTCTTCTGAGTACTCCATGAGATAACAGGTGTCCAAGCGGACCCAAGACGGGATGGAGGGAAAGATCCCAACCACGCGACTGCGGCGCCGGACCTCCCGGATCGTGCGCTCGGACATGTTCGTCGAGGAGATCTTCTTGGGATCGATCTCGGGAAAAGCATAGAACTGGAGCGAGTCCTCGAGCCCTTCCTCGAGACAGCGCGTGGCCTCGGGAAAGCGCTCGCCGTATTCCTGAACCAGCTGAGCCGCAGCACGCTTGGCCGTCTTTTTATCCGGTTGGAGCCAGATCTGTTTCAGATGGGCCGCGAAGCGTCGCTTTTCCCGGTGGGGAACCTTGGCCAAGATGTTCCGCATGAAGTGGACCTTGCAGCGTTGCCAGGAGGCGCCCAGGAGCTCTTTTTTCACCGCGGCCTGGATGCCGGCATGGGCGTCTGAGATGCAGAGATTGACCCGCCGCAAGCCTCGCTTTTTCAGCTTCTGGAAGAACGCCCGCCAGGAGTCCTCCGATTCGTCGAACATCGGCTCCACGGCCAGGATCTCCCTGATCCCGTTGCTGTTGACGCCATGGGCGATCATTAACGCCAACGTCATGACCCGGTCCTCGACACGGACCTTGTCGTAATGGGCGTCGATCATCAGGAACGGATACTCCTCCTCCAACGGCCGCGATCGGAACGATTCGACCTGGCCCTCGAGCTCTTTATTCATCTCCGAGACCTGCGAGGCCGAGATGTTCTCAACACCCAGAGCTTGAGCCAGACGTTCGATCCGCCGGGTAGAGACCCCGTTGATGAAGGCTTCTTGGACCAGAGTCGCCAGCGCCATCTCCGATCGCTTCCTCTCGGTCACGAAAAAGGGCACGTACCCGCCCTTCCTCAGCTTCGGGATGTAGAGATAGATCGTTCCCAAGCGAGTGTCCATCCGCCTCACCCGGACGCCCGAAAAATGGGTCTTCCGCTCCTTCGAGTGCTTCCCTTTTTCCGCCCCGACCTTGTTCTCCGCTTCGATCAGCATCATCTGATGGGCGACCCACTCCAGCATGGCCTGAACCGGGTCATCGGCCGTAAGGAAGCCCAATAGCACTTTCTCCAAGAGAGCCTTATAATGCGTCTTGGCCATCGTAGTAAAATGTCTCCTCTCCTTTGATTTCGCAGTCGAAGAGAGTTTACGATGGCCCTACCTCCTATGCCAAATTGCGAACGCCACTGTACACTAGCAACGCCGTAGGGCGGGATCAGCTCGGGTCCCTGTAGTGTGTAAGGAAGCCTTTCCTTGCAATTGACCACGGCCCCCAGCTTAATAAGCGTCTTTGGGTGAATGGGGAGCGCACGGATCCCTTTTTCGTGAAGAACGCCTATGCGTTCTAAATGGAAGGCCGTGGCCGGCGGCGTGGCGAGCCTGAGAGGATTCGAACCTCCGACCTTTGGTCCGGAATCCAACGTTCGATCCTTATAATCAGCAGATTTCAACCATGAAATCTCAAATTTCAATTTGACGCTCTTTTGACAGGATGAGGTCCCTGGTGTCAAGAGCCGGGTGATCAAGATGCTGAAGGCCAACATCTATATCACCGACCAGGGCCTAGAGTTCAACCTCGTCGATCATTGGGTCCCCGACGTGGACGAAAAAGGCGACGATATCAGCATCCGCACTGCAAAAGTGGAATGGGTGGGAGAGCGAGCGATCGACTCTGAGTCCGTCTTCAACCCTGAGAAGGCTGAAGCATCAGGAAGGGAGAAGGCCGTCCGCGTTATCCTCAAGGCGTTGAAGGATGGGCCGTTGCCGGAGAAAGACGTGCTGAGCCTCTGCGTGGCCGAAGGGGTGGGTAAAGGTTCCTATTACGCCGCTCGCGGTGAACTGAAAGTCGAGCGGGAGAAGATGGGATTCGGTCCCGGGAGTTGGACCCGGCTCTGGCTCCCCGAGCAATGGGACGAGTATCAGAAAGAAGGATCAGCCCAACCTTAAGCCCTCCATTCGACCAGCCAGCGGGCGGAGAGAGGCGGAGCACTCATGACCAGGAGACGGAGTGGGTAGCTTGTAAATTTCGGGGTAGATACGAGCTGAGCGGGGGAAAGGACTTGACAGAGCATGGTTAGCAACGCATACTTAAATCGGGTGGGAGTGTTCGTTGATGAGGCGACTTCCTTTCGATCATCCAATCGGAACACGTCCAGAGGAGAAATAAATTGAAAAGACTGTTGTTAGTCTTCGTCTTCGTTTTGGCGGTTTGTGCTTCTTGGGCGTCCTCGGCCCAGTTAAAGATCATGGCTGGGGCTGGTCTCTCCAGATCAACCGCGCCCTTGGGAGGAGCATGGTTCCCGGAGACGCACGGCGTGCCCCAGCTCGCGGCTGGAGTTCTCGTCGGAGGCGGAATCGAGTTTTCTCTGTCTCGAACAGTCGCCCTGGAAGTTGACGGATTATTCGTTCAGAAGGGATCTCGGATTGATCTGAACTACTGGGGCGAAGCCATAGGGCATTCGATCGAACGAATGAACGAGTTGAGTTTTCCCGCGTTTCTTAAGATCTACCTGAAGCCAGGAACCTCGCCCTACCTTCTTGGCGGCGGCGAAGTCGGCTTTGTCCTGGCCAAAGCGCCCGATCCTAACAATTACGGCCTCGCCTCCCAACGTACCGAGTACGGTTTGGTCTTTGGTGCGGGATTCCGCCGGCAGATAGGCGGGTCCTACATTACCATTGAAGGACGCTACAATCACGGGCTCCAAGATATGGTGAGCGACTTCTCCATACTCCGAAAAATGAGAGCCTTCTCACTCCTTGTGGGATTT
Source organism: Candidatus Aminicenantota bacterium (assembly GCA_963742235.1). GTDB lineage: Bacteria > Acidobacteriota > Aminicenantia > Aminicenantales > Saccharicenantaceae > RBG-16-66-30. The sequence goes on from CAVULT010000006.1 coordinate 88,552, forward strand.
TCATTTTAGATTGTTGAAATCCATAACTAGTCCCCAGAATGCCAGGCAATCATTCTACGAGTCTTAAGAATTGGACCGCTAGGAACGATGAGATCGCCAGGCGGCTGGAGGAGCTTCGGACCGGCGCCCAGGCCGTCTCGGTCGAAGAAATCCGCGATACTTTAGAATTATCCAAATCATTGAAGGACAACTATTTAGCCGTTACGCCTGAAAAAAGGTAAAAGCTCAATAAACTGATGTTTAGAACAGTCCGGCTAGCCTGAAAAAGCGGCCTGGTTCAGCCGGTCGATGACGACCCTGCCTTGACCCTCTCGCCGATCTATTTTGATTGGAATGAGCCCTTTAAGGCCCTCAACGAGATCGGGTTCATCCAAGGCATAGCGGAAGCAGAGGCGGACTTTCAGGAGCGCCGTAAGGCCCTTAAACCGGCCGAAATTAAAACTTGGCGCGCCTGGAGGGACTCGAACCCCCGACCCGCTGCTTAGAAGGCAGCTGCTCTATCCACCTGAGCTACAGGCGCGTCGAGGCGGTGGCGAATCGGGGAGAGCGGATTTGAACCGCCGACCTCCTGCTCCCAAGGCAGGCGCGCTAGCCTGGCTGCGCCACTCCCCGTTCCGTTCAACTTCGGAATTTTAACAGAGTCCCAAGAAGGGGTCAAACCTGCGCTTTTCACTTTTCCATGATCGAGAAGCAAGGCACGAAAAGTGAAAAGCGCACGTACTGACCCCTTACTTTACTTCCGGCCGAGCCCTCTATCGATGACCGACTTTTCGATACGGACGACGATCGGGCGGCCGTGAGGGCAGAGGGCCGGCTGGGAGGTCTTGAAGAGCTCCTCGACGAGGTAGCCCATCTTCTCCCGCGTCAAGGGCTCCCCCGCCTTGATGGCGGACTTGCAGGCCATCGTCGCGAGCATCCGTTCCCGCCGGTCCCCCGCCCCGGCCCCTCCCGCCTCCTCGAGCAGGCCCAGGAGGACGTCCTTGGCCTCATCCGCCTTGAAGACGTCCGGGTATTCCTTGAGAGCATAGGAACGCCCGCCCATGGCCTCGACCCGGAAGCCCAGCTCTTCGAGAAGGACCGCGTTCTCCTCGAGACCGGCCGCCGCCGACGGCGGAAGCTCGATCAGGGGCGGGATGAGGAGGACCTTCCGCGGCCACAGCTTCAGCCTGTCGATCTCCCTGTACTTTTCGAAAAGGACGCGCTCGTGGGCGTTGTGCTGGTCGATGACGAGAAGGCCGTCCGGCCCGGCCGCGACGATGTACATGTTGTCGAACTGGCCGAGCACCGCGGGGCCCTTGCCGCCCGGGCCCGCCGGTGACGCCTATCGCAATCGGGGCCCCCGTGGCCCCGGGTACATGTCCCCTGCGGCTCCGCGCCGGCCGGGCCGAACGCGAGCCCCGGAGCCGGATAGCCGGGCTCGCTCTCCGCGACCCGGGCCCGGCGTCTCGCCGTCCGCCGTCCGGGACGACCTCTTTGATGGTATGTCCGCGCGCGGCGCCTTCGCCGACGGCCCTGAGGACGAGCCGGAAAACGAGCTGGGTGTCCTTGAACCGGACCTCGGCCTTGGCCGGGTGGACGTTGACGTCGACCTCGCCGAGGGGTATCCGCAGGAAAAGGAAGGCCTCCGGCGACCGGCCCCGCTCGAGGATTCCCATGTAGGCCTGGCTCAGGGCGGCCATGAGGATCCGGTCTTTGACCGGACGGCCGTTGACGAAGAAGTACTGGACCGACTTGTCGGCCCGGCCGGCCAGAGGCAGCGAGGCCAGGCCCTCGAGCCGGGCTTCGCCCTCTTCGGAGGCGACATCCATGAGGCCGTCGACCATCTTCTTGCCGAAGATCTGGAAGACCCGTTCCCGGAGCGTCCCGACCGGCGGGCAGGCGAGCGTCTCGCGCGTCCCGTGGACGAGCGTGAACCGGACCTCGGGCGCGCCGAGCGCGGCCTGGGTCACGTACTTGGCCACCGGCCCGAGCTCGGACTGCCCCGAACGGAGGAACTTCCGCCGCGCCGGCAGGTTGAAGAAGAGGTCGCGCACCTCGACGCTCGTGCCGCGGGGGAAGGCGATGTCCGTCACGGCGACCAGCCGCTCCCCTTCCCTCTCGATCATCGTGCCGCGGTCGCCCGCGCCGTCGAAGGTCCGCAGGGTCAGCCTCGAAACGGCGGCGATGCTGGCCAGCGCTTCGCCCCGGAAGCCCAGGGTGGCGATCCGCTCGAGGTCCTCCTCCCGGGCGATCTTGCTCGTCGAGTGCCGTCGGAAACAGAGCGCGGCATCCTCGCGGTCCATGCCCGCGCCGTTGTCCTGGACCTTGATCAGGCTCTTGCCGCCGTCGACGAGCTCGATCCGGATCTCGGACGCCCCGGCGTCGAGCGAGTTCTCGACGAGCTCCTTGACGACGGAGACCGGCCTCTCGATGACCTCGCCCGCGGCGATCTTCTGGGCCACGTCCTCCGGCAGGAGATGGATCTTCTTCATGGGACGATCTCGCCTTCCGTGCGGCGCGGCAGGACCCTTCGGATCGAAACCCGGACGAGCTCCCGCTCCGGGGCCGGGCAGGAGGGAACGCGCACGCTGACGAAGTTCCCGGTCAGGACCTCGGCGCCCGTCTCGGACCTGGCGATGACCACGGCCTCGAGCTCCCGGCCCAGGAAGCGCCGCCTGAAGCGAAAGCCCTTCAGGGCCGAGATGCGCCGCAGGGCCCTGGCCCGCTCCGTGACGATGGCGGACGGGATGCCAGGACGCGCCGCGGCCGGTGTCCCCGGACGCGGCGAATACAAAAAAACATGGACATAGGTCAGCGCGGACCGTTCGATGAATCCCCGCAGCTCCTCGAAATCGGCTTCCGTTTCGCCAGGGAACCCGACCATGACGTCCGCGCCGAGGGCCGCCTCGGGGGAGAGCCGGGCCATCTCAGCGACGATCCGGTCGTACGAGCCCGCCTCGACGCTCCGGCCCATCAGGCCGAGGACGCGCCGCGACGCGTGCTGGAGAGACAGATGGACATGGGGACAGATGCTCGTGTCCCCGGCGATGCGAGCCATCAGCCCGGCGTCCGTCTTCCGCGGGTCGAGGGAGCTCAGCCGGAGACGCGCCGGACCGGCCGCTTCGCACAGCTTACGAAGCAAGCCAAGGAGCGAGCCGCGCGGCGTGAGGTCTTCGCCGTAAGAAGAAAGGTGGATCCCGGCCAGGACGATCTCCCGGAAGCCGCGGCCGGCCAGGTGCCCGACCGCCGCCGCGACCTCATCCGGGGGAACGCTTCGGCTCCGTCCCCGGACGCTGGGGATGATGCAGTAGGCGCACCGGTTGTCGCAGCCGTCCTGGATCTTCAGATAGCCGCGGGCCCGGAGCGAGGCGCCCCCCCCGTCGACGGCGGCGGCGGCGGCGGGATCCGCGCGCGCCTTCCTCCGACCGTTCCGGCCCGGTCCGAAACCGTTCCCAGCCCCCTCGAGAGCCAGCACCCGGTCCGCGATCCCGTCCTTGGCGCTCTGGGGCAGGACGGAGGACCACCAGCAAGGGCCAGCAATCTCCGCGGGCGCCCGCTCGGCGTAACACCCCGTGACGACGATCTTCGTCCCGGGATTCCCGCGATGGACCGCGCGGATGAACTTC
>CAVULT010000007.1:0-45771 GCA_963742235.1 Candidatus Aminicenantota bacterium
CGCCTCTCCGGAGCCTCTTCCCCCCGATCGCGACCTTTCGTTCTTCAACACCCACACCGGGGAATCCGCGGCCGTCGAGTACTGCCGGTCCGGCTGCCTCGTCCCCGAGTCGCTGGCCGCGATCAATCACATCCTCCGGGACACGCGGACGGACGAGACCAAGGCGATCGACGTCGGGCTCCTCGACCTTCTTGTCCGGCTCTCCCGGGCGGTCCCGACGAGCGAGCCCTTCCACGTCATCTCCGGCTACCGCTCTCCGAGCACCAACGACTATCTGCGGAGGACCGGCGGAGGCGGCGTCGCCGCCCACAGCCTTCACCTCGTCGGGAAGGCGATCGACATCCGGGTGCCGGGCGTCGCGCTCCGGAGCCTCTACCGGACGGCGGTCGGGCTGCGCGGCGGAGGGGTGGGCATCTACCCGGGGTCGGACTTCATCCACGTCGACGTCGGCCGCGTCCGGACCTGGTAGGCCGCCCTACCGGACCGTCGTCCCGGCGTGTTCGTCCAAAGCCCTGACCAGGGCGGCATCCCGGAGATAGATATCCTGCCGGAACTCGACCCGCCCGTCTTCATCGAGCCAGGCCGTCCAATAGAGGATATGGATGTTCAGGGGCTTGCGGAGAGGGATGACTTTCGTCTCTCCCGCGTCGATCGCCTCGGCGATCTTGTCCTTGGTCCAGTCCGGATCGTCACTCAGGATGTAGCCGGCGAGGTCGATGGCCTTCTCGACCCGGATGCAGCCCGAGCTGAAGTCGCGGACGGCCCGGCCGAAGAGCCAGCGCTCGGGCGTGTCGTGCATGTAAACGTCGAACTTGTTCGGGAACAGGAACATGATCCGGCCGAGCGCGTTCTGCGGGCCCGGATCCTGGCGGAACTTGTAGGACAGGCTGTCCTCTTTGATCCCTCTCCAGTCGACGTCCGCGGGGTCGATCTCCCGGGCCCCTTCCGACCAGCTCTCGAAGACGCGGATGCTCTTCGTCTTGAGATACGACGGGTCTGTCCGGAGCTTGGGCAGGATGTCCTCCCGGGCGAGCTTGGGCGGCACGTTCCAGGCGGGGTTGAGGGTGATCGAAGAGATCCGGCCGCTGAAGTCGGGCGTCTGGCGATAGGTCCGGCCGACGATGGCCGGCATGGACAGGACCTCGCGGCCCGCCTCGTAGATCCCGACCCGGAATCCGGCCACGTTGACGAGGACGTATCTCTCGCCGAGGTCCCGGGTGATCCAGCGCCAGCGCTCGAGGTTGGCCCGGATCTGCCTGAGCCGGTCCGCGACGGGCACGCCGATGGCCGAGGCCGTCCCCGCGCCGACGACGCCGTCGGGCTCCAGGCCGTGGCGGCGCTGGAAGGACTTGACCGCGTCCTCGAGGGCCTCATCGAAGAGGTCCGGGGCATTCGCCGCTTCCGCGGACGGCAGATCGCCCATGGCCGCGAGCGACCTCCGGAGAGCCGCCACCCGGACGTCCCGGTCCCCTTTGACGAGCTTGGGGCCGGCCGGGAATTCCGGCCAGCCGCCCGCGGCCAGGAGCTCGCGGTACCGGCCGTAGGCCCGCCGCAGCCCCTGATAGACGGCGAAACCCGGGCGCAGCGAGTCGAGCGCGCCGGGGACGTCTTTGGCGGCCAGACCTCTTTCCAGGGCCGCGGCGAGATCCTCGAAATGTCCCTTGATGAACCATTCGGACTGGATCGTCTCCGGGTCGACCTGTCCATGGACGAGGTGCGAGCCGCAGAGGAGGAATCCGTCGGTCAGGAGCATCTCCAGGTCGGCCAGAGATTCGGGCCGCACGTGTCGAAGCCCCCTTTTAGCGGAAGCGTCGATCTCGGCCAGAAGGGATTCGACGGCCGCGAGATGGTAGTTGTCCGGGTCGAGGCCGTCCGCGGCGACACGGCGCAGGGCGGGCAGCAAGGCGCGGGCGCCGGCGAGCGCGAGACCGTCGTCGATCCAGGCCGGGCGGAAATCCCTGTTCCGGTAGAAATCCGGAAGAACGTCGGAGCCGCAGACCCGGTCGCGCCGGCAATAGACGGGACCGTGGGATCCGGCCGGGCCGACCCTTTCCTTTAACAAGATCCGGACCGATTCGGTCGGAGCCGTCGCCGGCGGCCGGGCGCAGGCCGAGGTCCCGGCGATGCCCGCAACGGCCAGGAGGGCCGCGGCGCGAATGGTCGTTTTCCGAGTTCTCATCATGCCCCGACATTTCATTCTACCCGGTGCGCCGGGGAATTTCCACTTGCCCGGGCGTCAGGCGATGTAGGGGACCGTCTGCGGCCCCTCGGGCATGACGCAGATCGAAGCGCCGCGTCCGGACCTGCCGAGGAGATCCCCGATCGTATCCTCGACGCGCCGGCTCGGCCGGAGCAGAGAGGAGCGGACCTCCTCGTCGGTCAGGCCGTCGGACCTGACGAAGACCTCGGCCTTGGACTGGACGAGGGCCTGAACGTGGGCCTGCCACTGGTCCTGCTCGAGAAAGCCCGGCGCCGAGATCCTGGCCAGGAGCTCGCGCGGGTCGCGCGATTCGCGCAGGATCTTCCCGTACAGCCCGTGTTCCGGGATGCCGTCCCGGCAGCGCGTGGCGATGATGATGGCCCCGCCGGGCCGGACGATCGGTTCCGCGGCCCGCAGGCCTTTGACCGACTGGTAGAGGTTGATGTCGAGCGGGTAGCCGGAATTCGTCGTGACCACAATGTCGAAGAGCCGCTGGACCTCGACCATGGCCGAACGCTTGACGAAGGCGCAGCCGGCGGCGTGGGCCCGGTCGAGATCGCCAGCGAAGACGCCGGTCACGGCCTTGTCGCGGTTGAGCGTCACGTTGAGGAGGAACAGGCGCCCGGCCTGTCCGGCGACTTCGCGCACTTCTTCCCAGATGGGATTCCCGTCGGTGACGCCCCAGATGGCTTTCGGGTGGCCGACCATGCCGGCGTCGTGATTCCCGAGGACGGTGCGTTGGCCGGCCATGCCGGGCATGAGGGCCTTCCCGCCGCCGGAGAACCCGGCGAAGAGATGGGGCTCGATGAAGCCGGTCAGGATCTTCAGGTCGCAGCGCACGAGCTCGGCGTTGAGCCAGGTCTCGTGACCCTTCGAGGTCAGGCCGACCCGGACCTGCGTCGCCGGCTCGAAGGCGTTGTTCTGGACGATGCGGCGGCGCTCGAAGACGGCGTCGCCCAGCATCGTCCGGAGCTCGGCCTCGGTGTTGGGCCTGTGCGTGCCCAAGGCGTTGAAGAGCGTCACCTCGAGGCCCGGGACGGCATCCAGGACCTCGAGCACCGCCGTGAGGAGCAGTGGATTCGGCGCGGGCCGGGTGATATCGCTGAAGACGACGCCGACGCGCATCCCAGGACGGACGAGCTCCCGCAGAGGCGGCGAGCCGGTGGGCGCTTCGAGCGCCGCCCGGACGGCGGCCGCCGGATCGGCCAGGGCCGGAATGAACCTGGGCTCGACGACCGTGACGTCGAGCGAATCGTCGAGCTCGAGCGGCAGGCCCGTCTTCCCGTAGGCCAGCTTGATGCGCATAACGGAGCTATTTTACTCCAAAAGATGGGGACACGTACCCGAGGTACATGTCCCCGTTCTCAATCCGGCCTGATCGGCCTCAGCCGGTAGAAACCCGCCCCGTGGAACGGCACGACGGGGGCGAACTCGCCGCTGACGACGCCGGCCGGCTTCCCGGTCCAGACGTCGGTGACGGCAACGGGCCCGGCAATCCCGAGATCGGCCAGACGGACCGGGACGGCGATCCCAGGTTCGAGCCCCTTGTCGTCCTTGTCGCAGGTGTTGAACACGGCCACGTACTTATCGCCGCTCTTCGGGTCGTCGGCGGTCCAGGCCGCCAGCCCGTTGGCATGAAAGAGCGGCCGGTTGTTGCGGCCCTTCTGGTTGACGGCCAGCACCTCGGCGTTGGTGAGGAGCGACATCGTCCAGGCGTCGCTCTCCGGCAGATGCCCGCCGATCATGAGCGGCGCGCGGGCGACGGCCCAAAGCGTCATGACCGTCCTCTGTTCGTCGCGGCTCAGGAAGTTGGCGACGTTTTCCTGCCCGCCGTGCGAGACCATCTCGAAATAGCCCGGGTTCATGGTGACGGCCCTGGACCAGCCCGCCGGCAGGGCCCGCAGGCGGCCGAGCGGCAGAATATCCGGATCCGGCCAATGGCCGGGTCCGGCGTAAGGGGCCCAATCCCGGAGTCGCCGGAAGGCCGGCAGCACCTGGTCCCAGTAATCCCAGAGGTCGGCGAGCAGGCGCCAGGAATTGGCCTTTTCGATGAGCGCGTCCGCCCGGTCCAGAGGCATCGGTCCGTAGGACAGGCTGAGCACGATCGGCCGGCCGGTCCGGTCGATGGCCCGGCGCAACATGGCGATCTCCTCGCCGCGATAACAGACGTCGTCGGCCTTGACGAAGTCGACGCCCCACGCGGCCAGCTGCCGGAAAATGGAATCGTACCATTCCTGGGCGCCGGGCTTGCTGACGTCGACGCCCCATTGATCCTCGTTCCAGTCGCAGAAGTCGACCTTGTCGGCGATGTCGGCGGCCCGGTAGGCCGTGCCTTCGATGGGCGTGTTCCTCTCGACGGCCAGGCGCGGGATGCCGCGGACGATGTGGACCCCGAACTTCAGTCCCTTCCGGTGGACATCATCGGCCAGAGGCTTGAAGCCGCGCCCGCCGGCCGAGGACGGGAACCTCGACGCGGCCGGGACGAAGCGCCCGAACGCGTCCACCTCGGACTTCGAGCGGACCGGGTAGTCGGGCCCCAGTCTCTGCGGCTCCGACCACTCGATGTCGACGACGATGTAGCGCCAGCCGAGCGCGGCCAGCCGGGCGGCCATGAAGTCGGCGTTGGCCTTGACCTCGTCCTCGGTCACCGCCTGGCCGAACGAATCCCAGCTGTTCCAGCCGAGAGGCGGGGCGAGGGCCCAGGCGTGGAACGGTTCGGCGACGGCGGCGGTCTTGCCGTTTTCGTCCGGGCGGCTCTTTCCGGCGACCTTCCGAATGAGGGCGGCTTCAGCTTCGAGGTAGGGCGCTCCGTCCGGCCGAATGAGGTCATGGAACCAGACGGGAGGCTCCGGGCTGCCCTCCTTCGAACCCCAGGGGAAGATCGTTTGCGTCTTGCCGCTGACGAGACCCCAGTTCATCGCCCCGACGTCCTCGGACCTGAAGAGCGGCAGGATGTCCTCGATCCGGCTCCCGGCCGTCCGGGCCATGTATTCCGTGCAGATGAGCGGACGCTCGTACGCCTTGAGCGCGGCGATCCGCTTGGCCGCGTCCACCCGCGATCGGTAAGAGTGGAAGGTGATGATGTCGGAGTGCGCGGCCTGGAACCGGTTGAGCTCGGCCAGCTCTTTCGATTCGTCCCAGATGCCGACGGTCAGGGGCTGGCTCGGCCCGGCCGACCTGGCCCAGTCGAAGACCTTCTCGAGGAGAGGAAGCGACTTCGAACCGTAGCCGGAGTTGCCCGGCTCGTTGTAGAGATCCCAGGCGAGAACGCGGCGATCGCTTCGGAAAAATCCGATGACGCCGCTCGTATAGGACTCGAGGATCCCCCAGCGGCCGCGGCTCTCGAGGAGGTCCGGCCCGGGGCATTGGACCCAGCCCGAGTTGTGGACGCCCGGACGGGGCGCCGGCTGAGGGCCGAGGCTGAAGTCGGGATTCCAGCAGTCGTCGAAGAGCACGAACATCGTTCCGATGTGATGACGGTCCGCGATCTCCAGGAACCGCTCCAGGCGCCTCAGGAAGCCGCCGGGATCCTGCTCCCAGACGAGATAATGGAGGAAGACCCGGACGGCGTTGAAGCCGAGGTCCTCGGCCCAGCCGAGCTCCTGGTCGATGATGGCCGGATCGAAGGTGGCCGCCTGCCACATCTCCAGGGTATTGACGGCCGTCCTCGGAGTATAGTTGCAGCCGAGCGTCCAGGGCTGCGGCCGCGGCCCACGCCCGCGCTCTTTCGGCGTCCAGCGTCCGGGGACCGTTTTCGCGTCCTGGCCGGCGAGGACATTCGACACGGCGAAGAGGGCGAGCAGGAGGAAGGCCCCGATCCGGATCCGTGTGCAGCCGCTGAGAGATGTCATCGCTTCCTCCTTGATCTTCTCGGGCTCTCATCTCCGGGCCGGCGTCGCGACGGTCGCGTGATCGCCGGCATGAAGCCCCGACAGGAGCGCCCACGAGATGGGCCGGCCGGACTCATCCTGTCCATGAAGGGCTCGTCGGGCCGCGCCGTCGACGATCAACTCGTCCCAAACGCCGTCGAAGGCCGCTTTCCAGTTGATCATCCGGCCCGAGCGAACGGCGAGTGACGTTCGATGCCGTCCATCATGACGGATATCGATGACGGCGCCGCCGATGGGAACATGGCGGAGCTCGGCCCACGGAGTTTTTGGCGTCAGCCGTGAGAGCGATCTGAAGGCCTCGCTATCGGCGTTCGGTTCAAGGCCGATGAGCCCGGTCGCGACGGCCCCGATGACGGCGAAAGGGACCTCCGGGTATTCGCGGCGCTTCTTGGCCGGGTCCGTGAGGGCCAGGATCTCCGCGTAGGCCGCTTCGTCGGCGCCGTAACGATAATAGATCTCCGGCAGGTAGGATTCGACCTCGATGCCTTCGGGCTCCCGGTCCAGGATGCGCCGGAGCGTGGCCTCGCGCCGAGGCCCCGGCGGGAGGAGGCCGAAGTAGAGCGGGAAGACCCCGCTCCAGAACTGGTCCTCGAAGGCCAGCCGGCCGTCGACGAGGGCGAAGTCGGCGTATTGGCCGCGCGACGCGTTCCACCACTCGGCGTCGAAGCGGCCCCGCAGAGCGGCCGCGCGCTCGCGGAGCGCCGAGGCCTCGGCCTTCCCCCGACCCCCTATCCACCCCGCCATCTGGGCGTAGGAATCAAGGGCCCTCGCCGTCACGGCGACGAGGTCGGCCCCGAACAGGGTCCTCTCCGAGAACGGCCCCTCGTCGTAGCCGCCGAGCCCGCGATTCCCGTAATCGGGCCGGTGCTCCGGGACTCCGTCCCCGTCCTTGTCCCAGGCCTTGATATAATCATCGACCGTCAGGCGATAGAACTCGAGGAAGGCCGGGTCCTCGAGGTACGCTCGATCGCCCGTCCAAAGGTACTGCCGCCGGCAGGCGTCGAGGACATCGAAGTTGGCCGGCAGGTTGTACCAGAAGTCCCTGTCGTTCCTGTAATCGACCGGGGCCGGCCGGTTCCACTTGTCGATCTCCCAATACGAGCAGAAATCGCGCGAGGGAGAGATCCCCCGGGCGAACTTGCCCAGCATGTTGCGGTTGAACGCGGCCAGCCCGAGGACATGGGCGCCGTCGGCCTGGTGGGAGACATCGCGCATGCAGAAGGCGAAGCGCGACGGCAGCGCGGCCTCGTACCAGTCGCCGACCGGATCGCCGCAGGCCGCGGCTCGGGAAAGACATATTCGAGCGCCTGGCCCTTGGCCCAGGCGAATGCGGCGGCGAGCTTCGCATCCGGCGTCTCGAGCTCGAGCGGGCTCTGCGCTCTTTTCGCGGGCCTGAAACCGCTCGGCGGGCCGAGCTCGAGCGGGAAGACCGCGTCGCGGTCACAGACGAGCCGGCCGTCCCGGAGCTCGAGCCTGGCCACCTGAAGTGAAGACCGGTGCTTCCCCGGCTCCGTGTGGGCCTTGGGGCCGAAGGGATGGGTGAAATAAAAAAGATAGGCCTCGGAGCCCTGGACGACGACCTCGCCGTGGCGGCCGAGATCGCCGTCGTCGGGACGCTTGCCCGGAACGCCGAGGATGGTCCCCGGCTGCTCGATCCAATTTTCAAGGTCGCTCGAGCGCAGGACGCCCATCCCCTTCCAGCGGTCGACGAGCATCCAGTAGGAGCCCCGCCACCAAAAAACGGCCGGGCCTTCCTGGGCCGCGCTCGTGATCACGGGCCCGACGACTTTCCATCGGAACAGGTCCTCGCTGTCGGCGGCGTAGATGTGAGAGCCATGGGGCTCGTCCTTGTACCACATCCGCCAGCCGCCGGAGGGCTTGCCGTAAACAAAGGCGTCGATGACGTTTTCCGAGCTCAGCGGGACGATCGCTTCGAATTTCCAGTTCTCGAGGTCCCGGCTGGTGTAATGGACGATGTGCCGGTCGCCGCTCCAGTCGGCGGGAACGCCCCGGATGTAGGCGACGAAGAGGTGATAGGTCCGGCCGTGCTCGACGAGGCAGGGCGCCCAGAAGGTGTTGCGCCCGGCCTCGAACTCGAGGCCCTTGGCGGTGCCGCGATAGCTCCAGGTCAGGCCGCCGTCGGCCGACGAGGCGATGCCGATGTCGGTACCGTGGCACCAGCGGACGCCGTCCTGGGCGTCGGGCGCGTTGGCCCGCCGGTTCGTGGTAGAAGACCCACCAGGCCCGTTCCTGGTCATTCCAGATCAGGGAGGGATCCGCCGCGCCGTCGAAGACGGGATCGCGAAAGAGCGGCGCCGGCGGCACTCGCGTCTCCCGCGCCCGGCGAGGGCGGGGCGCCGCAGGCGGCGCCAAGGAGGCATGCCCAGGCCAAGGTGACGATCAGGATCCGTCCGCCCGCGCTTTTCCTCATCGCGCCTCTATTATAAGAAAAAGCACTAGTCCTTGTTGAAGACGGCCCAATTGGGATTCTGGCGGAGCGTTTCCAGCCGGAAGGCGGTCGGCCAGGCGACGAGCCACTGGCTGACGGCGAACGGCTGGAGCCAGCGCGTGTGCAGGAAGCCTTCGTCCTGGCTGCCATAGGGCCTTTTCTTGCCCATGACGACGAGGTCGCCGCCCGAGATGCCGATGGTGCCGTTGGCCCAGGCCGCGACGGCCCGTTCGCGCCAGACCGGCTTGCCGGTGAGCTGGGCCAGCTTGATCCAGTCGTTGACGATGATCAGGGCATAGGGGTCCTGATGGTGGTGTTGGGTCGAAACGGCCGTGCCGCCGTAGGTGTCGTAGCCGAGCTCGCGCAGGACCGTCCCCTCGGCGAAAGGAACGCTATAATGCCACTGCCACGTGGCCAGGTAATAGGATACGTCCTCGGCCCACTTGAGGTATTGGGCTTTGCCGGTGACGTCGTGGAGCTCGAGGGCGGCCTTGAGGAGCGGCGTCGCCGACTCCTTGTCGATGCAGGCGGTGTCGAGCGCGCCCGCCGTGGTGAAGCCGTTCCGGACGAACTCGTCGACGTAGAAGGCGTAGGCCCTCTCGGCCCCCTCGAGATAGGCGGCCTTGTGGGTGGCCCGGAAGGCCGTGACGAGGGGCGCGATGAGAAAGGCGCCGATCGTTCCCTCGGGATCGACGGCCTTGCCCTCGTTCGTCCAGCTTTTGCCGATTCGCCCGTCGGCCCGCATGGCCTTCAAGGCGAAGTCGCAGACGCCGAGGGCCGCCGCCCGGTACTCGGGCTTCGTCAGGCCGCAGCGCGCGGCCAGGCCGAAGGCTTCAAAGTAGCCCTGGGCGGCCTGGCCGAGATTGCAGGCGTCCTGGACCTCGGCCTTGGGGTCCTCGAGCCCGATGATGTAATCGTAGTGACAGCGGAACAGGCCGTTCTTCAGACGGGCGTTCTTGAGCCAGGTGTCGAGGCACTGGATGCCCTTGTCGAGCGAGCGCCGCTCGTTCGAGAGGAGGTAGTCGTGAAGCATCGAGTTGGCCAGGGAGACGTTCTGGCCGGCCCAGCCGATCTCGTACTTCCAAGACTGCCGCTGGACCCAGCCCTGCTCCTGCGGGTCCCAGCGGAGCCCGATCGAGAATCCCTTGAAGCCCTTCTCCTCGGCCCAGAGGCTGTCGGCGGCGTACTGGGCGCCGAGCTCCCAGAGCTCCTCGGGCTCGAAGCGGGGCTTCACCGGCCGGGCGTTGAGCGACCAGGCGGCGTCGACCAGGGCGTGCCAGCCGTGCCGGGGCGTCGTGACGGCGGCGATCACGATCCAGGCCTTGAGCGCGATCGTCTGCCCGCGGGACACCCGCAGGTCTCCGCGGTAGGCCTCGCTGTAAGTGTCGCGCATGGCATAGACCAGGGGCGTCTCCTCTTCGGGCCAGATGAGACGATGGACGGTCTTATCCGGGCGCGGCTCGAGCGAGCAGGAAAAGCCGCCGAGGAGCTGCCCGGGCGCGCTGAAGAGGCCGACCGACCAGGCCTCAGATTCCGAGTAGGTCGCGCCGGGGATCGAGGAGCGATGATAAGCGAACGTCCAGGCTCGTCCGTCCTTGACGAAGCCCTTGGGCTCGAGCCCGGCGCCCCAGGCGTTGCCGTCGTACATCACGGCCGGGATGAGGCTGTAGCGCGAGGCATACAGAGCCTCGAGCTCCATCGTTAGTCGCGCCGGCCGGACGTAGTCCTGACCGTCATAACGGAAGGTCCGGGTCCATTCGAAGAGGCCGGGGCGGACCTCCCGGACGGCATCCTCCGCGGTGAAATCCTTTTCGGCGAACGGGACGAGCGTCGCGACCGGCCGGCCGCCGGCGATGAGCGTCGTGGACGACGACTCCCGGCGGAGCTCGATCCGGGCCTGGGCCGCGCCGTAGGCGACGGCCAACACGATGAGGGAGACGACGAGAAGGGTCATTCGCTTGGTCATGCGGGGCGTTCCTCGGTCGGAAGAATCGGAGTCACGGTCTTCACGGGTTATACCAGAGGCCTGCCGAAAAGACAAGCCGCCAAGGGCCTTCGGAGCGGCGCGTTTCTTTTTGAAAAGAGGCCGGCGATGAGATATGATGTCCCTATCCCCTTTCCGCGGAAGGAGGCCCGAAAATGCCCGTCTCCTATAAAGATCTCGGACTGTCCAACACGCGCGACGCGTTCCGGCGGGCCTTCGCCGGGCGCTACGCGATCCCGGCCTATAACTTCAACAACATGGAGCAGCTCCAGGCCATCATCACGGCCTGCGTCGAAACGCGCTCGCCGGTCATCCTGCAGGTCTCGAGCGGCGCCCGGAAATACGCCAACCAGACCCTCCTCCGCTACATGGCCGAAGGCGCCGTGCGCATGGCCCGGGAGATGGAAAGGGCCAAGGGCGCCGAGCAGCCGATCCCGATCACCCTCCACCTCGACCACGGCGACACGTTCGAGCTGGCCAAGTCCTGCATCGACCTCGGCTTCTCGTCGGTCATGATCGACGGCTCGCACCTCCCCTTCGACGAGAACATCGCCCTGACCCGCGAGGTCGTCGACTACGCCCGGGCCCGCGACGTCTCGGTCGAGGGCGAGCTCGGCCGGCTGGCCGGGATCGAGGACGAAGTCCAGGCCGGGCAGTCGACCTACACCGACCCCGACCAGGTCGTCGAATTCGTCAAGCGGACGACCGTGGATTCGCTGGCCATCTCCATCGGGACCTCCCACGGCGCCTACAAGTTCAAGCCGGAGCAGTGCACCCGCGACGACCGCGGCATCCTCGTCCCTCCGCCCCTGCGGTTCGATATCCTGACCGCGATCGAGAAGCAGATCCCCGGTTTCCCCATCGTCCTCCACGGCGCGTCGTCGGTCATCCAGGACGCGGTGGCCATGATCAACAAGTACGGCGGCCGGATGAAGGACGCCATCGGCGTCCCCGAGGAGGAGCTGCGGCAGGCCGCCCGTTCGGCCGTCTGCAAGATCAACATCGACACCGACGGCCGGATGGTCCTGACGGCCACGATCCGCCAGGTCTTCGCCGATGAGCCCGGCGAATTCGACCCGCGCAAGTATCTCGGCCCGGCCCGCACGGCGCTCATCGAGATGTACAAGAGGAAGAACCGCGAGGTCCTCGGCTCGGCCGGCCGCTACGGGCAGGAATTCTGAGGCCTCCGGCTACCTGCCGCCGGGGCGGAAGACGCTCCGGACCCTTTCCCTGAGGCTGACGATCCCGTCCGGGATCTTGGCCTTGGCCATCCCGCGGGCGATCCCCGACATGCCCAGCGGGACTTTGCCCGGGTCGGTATAGACATGATAGACGACGATCAATCCCCCCTCCTCGAAGCCGCGGACGAGCCAGTAGCCCGATGTGTCGACGATCGTCTGGCTCGGCTTGAGCTCCGGCCAGTCGACCTTCTCCCAGAGGAGCTCGAATCCGGCGGCGACGCGGGCGGCCGTATATCGCAGGCGGTATCTCTTCTTGATCCCGAGCGGCAAATGGAGCGTCGTCTCGACGACCGAACAGGGTTCGGCTCGCTCACAGAGGGTGACGGCCGAGACGTTGGGCATGAACTCGGGATAGTGTTCGAAGTCCGTCAGGACGGACGCGGCTTCGTCGAGCGAGCCCTGGACCAGGCCAATGGCCTCGTAAGTCCGGCCGCTGCGGCCTTCTTCGGGGATCTCCCGGAGAACGATCTTCCCCTTGATGAGGAGGGAGCGCTCTTCCGCCGTGAGGCTCAGCTCGCGGCCCGTATCGGGACGGGCGCGGGCCGCCGCGTAGGCCGGCGTGCCGCCGAGCGCGAGGAGGAAGGACGCCACGGAAAAGATCATCGCCAAGACTGCAATCATGCCGACCCCCGACTATTCTCCGCCTTCGGAGGCGAAATTGCAATGGGATATCCCTCGACACCGGACTTGCGTATAATGAAGGAAACTGGAGGTGCCGCATGAAAGATCACATCAAAGTCATCGGGATCCTGTGGGTCGTCTTCGGCGCGTTCTGCCTCGGCCTGGCCTTTTTCGCCCTTCTCTTCTTCTTCGGCGTGGCTCAGATCCCCAACGTCGAGGACGTCAGCCCCGGCATCCTGCGCCTCATCGGCATCATCGCCAGCTCGTTCCTGGGGCTCATCGCCTTTCCTCAGATCATCGGGGGGCTGGGCCTCGTCCGGCATAAGGAATGGGCCCGGATCCTCGTCCTGGTCCTCTCGTTCCTGAGCCTCGTCCACGTCCCCTTCGGGACGGCGCTCGGCATCTACTCGATGATCATCCTGTTCAATCCCGAGACGGTCCGGCTGTTCCAGGGCGCGGCTCCGGCGCCTTCCTCGCCGCCGAAATAGCTGACGAAGATCCGGCTTATTTCTTGATCGAAGGGTCCGGCTTGATCCCGAGCTTCTTGTAGAGGTCCCGCCGGCCTTCCTTGTCCCCGTCCATGATCTTGAGGGCGTATCGGGCCACGGCTTCGGCCTTGGCCCGGGGCACGACCACGACGCCGTCCCCGTCGGCCACGATGACATCGCCGGGAATGACGAGGACGCCGCCGCAGACGATCGGCCGGTTGACGGACTCGAGCTCGTTCCGCCCCGGCCGGATGCCGCGGCCGGCCCGCTTCAGGTAGAGCGGGACCTTCTCGGTGATGATCTCATCCGTGTCCCGGGCGGTGCCGCTCGTGACCACTCCGGCGCAGCCGAGCCTCTTCCACTCGAGGATGTTGAAGGACCCGATCGAGCCGACATCGGCCGCCGGGGCGTCCTCGATGACCAGGGCCGTGCCCGGCCGGATGATCGGGGCGAACGATTCCGGCGAGAGCTTGTCGTACCAGTCTCCGGCCCAGGCGTCGTAGGCCTCGACGCCGAGGACGCCGGCCGCCGGCCTCTGGGTCGGCACGTAGCGGGCCGTGACGGCGATGCCGGCAAAACGATGCGAGAAGTTGGCCGTGTCGCGCCAGAGCGCATGGATCTCCGGGTCCATGGTGCCGGTGTCGACGAGCCCGACCGCATCCATGCCGTCCACGACATCGGAGACCCTCAAGCCCTTGAACAGGGCCAGGACGGCCCGGTCTTCCGCCTCCGAGTGGCCCGGCGTGGCGATGGCATTCCAGCCGGCCCGGAGCGATTCGACATCCGGCGCCTTGGGGGTCTGGGCGGCGGCCGGAAGCGACAGCGACAGGACGAGCAGACAAAGGACGATGATCACGGGAACCCTCCTCACGACGACGCGGTCCCGCTCGGAGCGGGTCCGGGAATCCTAGATGATGAGCTTGCCCAATCCGACGAGGAAGAGCAGCGCCCCGAGCGCGAGAACGTACTTGTAGGGGATGGCCAGGCCATCCTTGACGTGGACGACCCAGACGTCCCGGTCATAGCTCGCCCCCGTCTCGCCGCGGTATTTCTCTTTGATCTTCTCGACGATCTTCTGGACGGTGTCGAGCTTGGCTTGATGCTCGGCGACGGCGGCGCGGATCTCCTGCTGCTCGTCGGACGTCAAGGTCCGCTCGAAGACCTTGTCCTGGGTCGAGAACCTCACCGCCCCATCCACCTGGACGAAAAAAACGACGAGCGGGATGCCTACGGCGAGGAGCATCAAGGAGAGCCCCTGGCTGCGCCGGCCCTCCGCGGGCGGCGGACCTTGTCGGGCGCGAACCGGGCGTCCCATTCGTCGCGCCTGGCGTCTTTTCTTGACATGGACGGCCTCCTTCATGGTTTCGTCGGAGCTATGAGGGCGCGGGCTCAAAATATCCTTTTGCCGGATGGAAGTCAACGCCGTCAGGATTCCTATGGGACAGGATTTTCCTGTAACGGGAGCGTGATGCGTCCGAGAATGATGATCTTTCTTCCGCAGGCGGAGATTTCTCCCAGGAAGATAGTGTCGATTCGGCGCGGATTTGGCACGTTTATTGATATCCATTTGGAAATCGAAGGGTGGTTTATACGCCCCGTGGAGAAGATATGGACATGCGAATAAGTCCGCTTGCGGGAAAGCCGGCCGATCCTTCGCGTCTGATCGACCCGGACCGCCTCGTCAGGGCCTATTTTGAAAAAGTCCCCGACCCGTCGGTCCCGGAACAAAGGGTTGTCTTCGGAACGTCGGGGCACCGCGGTTCGCCCCTGCAGACGAGCTTCAACGAAGCTCATATCCTGGCCATCTCCCAGTCCATCTGCCTGTATCGAAAGGGCCGGTCGATCGACGGCCCGCTCTTTCTCGGATTGGACACGCATGCCGTTTCCGAGCCCGCTTTCCAGAGCGCCCTCGAGGTGCTGGCCGCGAACGGCGTCGAGGTCAGGCTGGCCGAGGGGGAGAAGTTCACCCCGACGCCTGCCGTCTCTCATGCCATCCTGACCTACAACCGCGGCCGCCGCGCGGGGCTCGCCGACGGCATCGTGATCACGCCCTCCCACAATCCGCCCGAGGACGGCGGCTTCAAGTACAATCCGCCGGAGGGCGGCCCGGCCGAGACCGCCGTCACGGACGGGATCGAGCACAAGGCCAACCGCTATCTCGAGAGCGGACTCAAGGGCGTGGCCCGAATGCCCTTTGACCGCGCCCTCAAGGCGCCGACGACCCGCGGGCACGATTTTCTCCGGTCCTATGTCGAGGACCTCGGCCGGGTGATCGACATGGACGTCATCCGGGGCTCTCGCATCAGCGTCGGGGTCGATCCCCTCGGCGGCGCGTCCGTCCACTATTGGGGCCGGATCGCGGAGCTCTACGGATTGAACCTCAGCGTCGTCAACGACGTCGTCGACCCGACATTCCGCTTCATGACCGTGGATTGGGACGGCCGAATCCGCATGGACCCGTCGTCGCCCTACGCGATGCGGAGGCTGATCGGCCTGAAGGACCGCTTCGACGTGGCCGTCGCCTGCGACACGGACGCCGACCGTCACGGGATCGTGACCCGGAGCGCCGGCCTCCTTCCTCCCAACCACTACCTGTCGGCGGCCGTCGAATATCTCTTCGGCCACCGCCCGGGGTGGCGTCCCGACGCCGCGGTGGGAAAGACCGTGGTCAGCAGCCGGATGATCGACCTGGTGGCGGCGCGTCTCGGCCGGCGGCTCTTCGAGGTGCCGGTCGGGTTCAAATGGTTCGTCGAGGGGCTCCTCGACGGGTCGCTGGGTTTCGCCGGCGAGGAAAGCGCGGGGGCGTCCTTCATCCGGCGGGACGGGACCGTCTGGACGACGGACAAGGACGGCCTCATCCCGGCCCTTCTCGCCGCGGAGATGACCGGCCGGCTCGGACGCGACCCCGGAGAAGTCTATCAGGGTCTCACGCGCGATCTTGGCGAGCCGGTGTACGACCGGATCGACGCCCCGGCCACGCTGGAGCAGAAAAAGGCCCTGGCCGGGCTCTCGCCGCACGAGGTCCGGTCGACGGATCTCGCGGGCGAGAAGATCTCGGCCGTGCTGACGGGCGCCCCGGGAAACGGCGCCGCGATCGGCGGGATCAAGGTGATCGCTCCGAGGGGCTGGTTCGCCGCCAGGCCGTCGGGGACGGAGAACATTTATAAGATCTACGCCGAGAGCTTCCTCGGAGAAGACCATCTCCGCCGGATCATCAGCGAAGCCCAGGCCATGGTCGACGAGGCCCTTCGAGGCGGGAGCCCGGACGGTTCGCGAAATGAAGGAGTCGGATCATGAAAAAGACGCGGCGCGTCGGCAGCCCGATCTATTCGTTCTTTCCCGACGATATCGAGGGGTTCGACAAGCTGGCCGAGCTGGCCCTCGACATGCGCTGGTCCTGGAACCATGCCGCGGACGAGATCTGGAAGAAGCTCGACCCGGGGCTCTGGGAGCGGACCAACAGTCCCTGGGTCGTCCTTCAGACGGTGTCGCGGAACCGGCTTCGCCGGGCCATGGCCGACCCCGGCTTTCACAAGACGGTCACCGGCCTGCTGCGCGACAAGCGCCGTGAGTCGGAATCGCCGGCCTGGTTCCAGCGGAACCATGCCCGCTCTCCTCTGACCTCCATCGCCTACTTCAGCATGGAGTTCATGCTCAGCGAGGCGCTGCCGATCTATTCGGGCGGATTGGGCAACGTGGCCGGCGATCAGCTCAAGACCGCGGGCGAGCTCGGCCTGCCGGTCGTCGGCGTCGGGCTCCTCTACCAGCAGGGCTACTTTCGCCAGGTCATCGACAAAACCGGGTCCCAGCAGGCCTATTTCCCGTACAACGACCCCGGGCAGCTGCCGGTGACGCCCGTGCGCGAGGCGAACGGGGAATGGCTGCGGCTGAACCTGGCCATCCCCGGCTATGAGGTCTGGCTGCGCGTCTGGCAGGTCCAGGTCGGGCGGGTCAAGCTCTATCTTCTCGACAGCAACGACCCGGCCAACCCTCCGCCCTTCCGGGGGATCACGGGCGAGCTCTACGGCGGCGGGCCCGAGCTGCGGCTGAACCAGGAGCTGGTCCTGGGGATCGGGGGCTGGCGCCTCCTCGGGGCCCTCGGCATCAAGCCCGAGGTCTGCCACCTGAACGAGGGGCATGCGGCTTTCGCCGCCCTCGATCGCGCCCGGGAATTCATGGAAGAGGCGGGACGCCCCTTCGAGGCGGCCCTGGCGACGACGCGGGCGGGAAATCTCTTCACCAGCCACACGCCCGTGGCCGCCGGGTTCGACCGCTTCGCCCCGGCTCTCATCGAACAGTACCTCGGCCGTTACGCCCAGGACGTTCTCGGCATTTCGGTCCGCGATCTTCTCGCCCTGGGCCGGGTGAACGCCGATGCCGCGAGCGAACCCTTCAACATGGCCTACCTGGCCGTCCGCGGCAGCGGGGCGGTCAACGGCGTGAGCCAGCTTCACGAAAAAGTCAGCCGGCGCATCTTCCGCGTGCTCTTCCCGCGCTGGCCGGAGGCCGATGTCCCCATCGGACATGTGACCAACGGCGTGCACATGGCCACCTGGCACTCGCCGGAGGCCGACGAGCTGTGGACGAAGACCTCCTCGAAGAAGCGCTGGCTCGATCGGACGGAGATGCTCGAATCCCAGATGGCCCGTGTGCCCGACGCCGACCTGTGGCGGTTCCGCGCGGAAGCCCGGCGGCAGCTCGTGGGTTACGTCAGGGAGAAGCTTTCGCTCCAGCACGAAATGTCCGGAGGGATGCCTCAGGACGTCGAGCAGGCCAGGACGCTCTTCAATCCCGACGCCCTGACGCTGGGTTTCGCCCGCCGCTTTGCCACTTACAAAAGGCCCAACCTGCTCCTTCATGATCCCGGGCGGCTGCTCGGTCTTCTCCGCGACACGGATCGCCCGGTCCAGCTCATCATCGCCGGCAAGGCCCACCCGGCCGACCTCGAAGGACAGGCCATGATCCGGGAATGGTCGGACTTCATCCGGGTGAACAAGGTCCAGAGCCACGTGGCCTTTCTGAGCGATTACGACATGCTCCTGACGGGACGGCTGGTCCAGGGCGTGGACGTCTGGATCAACACGCCGCGGCGGCCGTGGGAGGCCTGCGGGACGAGCGGCATGAAGGTGCTCGTGAACGGCGGCCTCAACCTCTCGGAGCTCGACGGCTGGTGGGCCGAGGCCTACGCGCCGGATCTCGGCTGGGCGCTCGGAGACGGCGCGGAGCACGACGAAGATCCGGCCTGGGATGCCGCCGAGGCCGAAGCCCTCTATACTCTCCTCGAAAAGGAGGTCATCCCCGAATTCTATGACCGCGACGCGTCGGGGATACCGCTCCGGTGGGTGGCCCGGGTCCGCAACAGCATGGCCCGGCTGACCCCGCGGTTTTCGGCCAACCGGTCGGTCCGGGAGTATACCGAAGACTATTATCTTCCGGCCGCCGCGGCCTTCCGGAAGCGCGCCGCGCGCAAGGGGGCGCTGGGGTCGGAGATCGCGAACCAGAGGCAGACGCTGGACCGGGGCTGGGGCGACATCCGGCTCGGCGACGTCCAGGTGACGGAGGAGGGCGGGATGCGCGTCTTCGAGGCCCAGGTCCATTGCGGCAGCCTCGACCCCGAATGGCTCTCCGTCGAGGTCTACGCCGATGCGATCGGCGACGGGGAACCCCTGAGAGAGGCGATGGAGCGCGGCCGCCCGCTCGAGGCCGAAAACGGCTTCTCCTACAGCGCCCGGGTCGCCGCGGCGCGCCCCGCGGCCGATTTCACGGTCCGGGTCGTGCCCCGCCTGCCGGGCGTCCGGGTGCCGCTCGAGGACGGGCACATCCTGTGGCAGCGATGACGGCTCCGGGGTCCGCGGGAAGATCGAGCTAGGGCTTCCGGCGTCGATTCCAGACAACGACCTGGAACGGACGCCGGAGGTACGATAGCGGCGCGCTGACCAGGTGGACCAGCCTGGTGACCGGGAACAGGGCGATAAGCACGAAGCCGTTGAACATGTGGAACTTGACCAGCCAGGGAAGCGGACTGATGGTCGAGAAATCCGGATCGAGCCGGACGAGGGACCAGAACCAGGGCGAGGCCGTGCTCAGGTACCAGATCGATCCCCAGCGATAGAGAATGGAGAGGGTGATCCCTGCTATAACCTGGAAGGCCAGGACGGCCAGGAGGATGCCGTCCATGACCGAGGTCACCGCTCCGGCCCGCGGGTGAAACGCGCGCTGCCCGATCAGGATGATGATCCCGATGGCCGCGAGAAGGCCCAGGGCCAGACCCACGGTCTCCAGAACAAAGGTTAAGACTCCGCCCGAATGGACTGCGGCGGCCAGGCCGGGGAAAAGGCCCGCGAAGAGATGGGCCAGAAGTATCGGGCTGATGGCAAAATGCCAGGACACGGAACCCCAGAAAAGCCAGCGCTTTTCGAGGAGCTCCGAGGAGAGGCTGCTGTAGGAAAAGGGATTCGAGAAATAACGGAAGAGGCCGCCGCCGAAGGCAAAGAGCAGGGCCACATAGGGAAAAACGCCGAAAAGGATCGTCTCGCTCACCGCCTGTCTCCCGTGGACTCCCCATGGCTGTCCTCATCGAAGTATTTAAGCAGGGCTTCGAAGAGGGGCGCATAGGGATGCCGTGCCGCGGTGAGCCTGTCCCAAATTCCGGCGACAGCCGGAACGAGACAATCGTCGATGAGCTCGCGGCGTTCTTCAAAAATCGGTTTCGTATCGAAGAAGCGCAGGAGGACGGAAAGATGATCGGGCAGCTCCCTCCCGGCGTCGAAGCCTTCCCGCCCATAGCACCCCTTGAGCTTGACCAGGAACAGCCCGCGCCGGGATGTGTCGCCGAACAGGTGGTAGCCCACATAAAGGCAGGTCGACGGTTCGAAATCGAAGGCGCGGGCATAAGCGTCTTCGATATCCGCAGGGGCCGATCGCTCCAAGAACTCACGGAAGGCGCGCAGGGGCCGTGACGCGCCGGACCGCACCGGGATGACGCCCTCGTCGAGCTCCGCGGCGAATCCCCGGATGCCGGGACCCGGATAGTCGAGAAGGCTCGCGAACAGCCGCAGGGGCCGTCCCGATGCGCCCACGGCTACCATCCCCGCTTCGGCGGCCGGAGCCGTCCCGCCCGGCTTCCGCGCGGCGTGCCGCCGGGTCCGTGACGGCTTCGACCGCCTGTTCCCTGAGGAAGGGGGGGACCGGGAGTCTCTCCTCGAACCCGGCGAGCGTGGTCAGGCGGTCGATCGCTTCGAGCTCGCGGGCCGAAGTCTCGGCCGTCCTCATCGCCTCGGCGGCCCGTTCGGCCCGACGTCGCCGACGGTCTTCTCGCGGTTGAAAAGCCGGAGGGCGATCAGCTTGCGATAGGCCGCGAGGATCTCGGCTTCGTTCCCGGCCGCGAGAAGGTTGGCCAGGTAGCGTATCGGGAGTCGGGCGTTCCCCATGCTGGTGAACATCTCGGGGTCGACGTCATACAGTCCGTTGAAAAGTGTGGCCGCCGAGGGCAGGAGCGGCGGCACGTAGAAGAGCATCGGGACCGTTCGATATTCGGGATGGAGTGGAAGCGCCAACCCCCACTTCTTGACAAACTTATAGACATTGGACTCCCGGGCGGCCTCCATGATCCGGTCCGGGATACCGGCCGAGCGGCGCGCCCGCGATGACGGCCGGGTCCACAGGGTCGAGGATCAGGTCCCGCTGGGCCGCGACGAGTTCGCTTTCAGGCCGATTCGCGGCGGACGGGATC
Organism: Candidatus Aminicenantota bacterium; assembly: GCA_963742235.1. Taxonomy (GTDB): domain Bacteria; phylum Acidobacteriota; class Aminicenantia; order Aminicenantales; family Saccharicenantaceae; genus RBG-16-66-30. Next base: position 20,606 of record CAVULT010000007.1, read on the forward strand.
TCATCGGCATCGTAGAGGAGCATCCCCGAGTACCGGATCCGGCCCACGCACGCATGCATGCAGGCCGGGACCTGTCCGGTCTCTTGGCGGGGATAACAGAGGATGCACTTCTCGGACTTTCCGGTGCGCCCAGTTGAAATAGACCTTCTTGTACGGGCATCCGGAGACGCACATCCTCCAGCCGCGGCACTTCGCCTGGTTGACCAGGACGATCCCGTCCTCGCCCGCGCTTGATGATCGCGCCGGCGGGGCAGGCCGCCACGCACGACGGGTTGAGGCAGTGATTGCAGATGCGCGGGAAGATAGAAGAAGGCCAGGCGCTGTGGCCCTGAAAGAACAGCTGCTTTCTCCCTCGCCCAAGTCCCGCAGGTTCGGGTCCTGGGCGGCGTAGATCGGGGAGCCGCTCGAGGTCGTCATCCCAATTCGGGCCCGGCCTCGATGTCGATGCTCTTTCCCGTGATCAGCGATACGGGGCGGGCAACGGGCTGGTCGCGCCTGCTGGAGCGCCGATAGATCGCTCATACCGATAGCCAAGGCTCGTAGTAATCGTCGAGAGCCGGCAGGCGGGGGTTGAAAAAGATGTCGGCCAGGACGCCCGGCGCCGGCGGCCCAGGCGGAGCCGCGGTCCGCGCTTGCCGCGCTTCCACCCGCCCCGGTACTTGATCCTGGTCCTCGTAGAGCGTCGGGTAGCCGGTCCCCGGCTTCGTTTCGACGTTGTTCCACCACATGTATTCCGGTGCCGCGTCGGTCGGTCCAGATGTTCTTGCAGGCCAGGCTGCAGGTGTGGCAGCCGATGCACTTGTCCAGATGGAAGACCATCGCTTCCTGGGCCCGGATATTCATCCTACATCTCTCCGTTCATTCCCAACGCGGCCGGCCGTCGGGCTTCCGGACGAGGACGTGACGTGTCCCGGTCGGGCGTCGTCGGGCCGTAGTCATTGAAGCGGTAGCAGTGCTGGCCGTAGCCTCCGGCCATGAGGACCGGGTTCAGCCGCAGCCGGATCAGACTGTTGTCCGCCGCCGGCCGCCGGCGGCCGCCCCGTGAGCGAGATTGGGGAACATCGGGATCGTCCGTTCTTGGGCGTGGTAAAGGAAACAGGTCCCCGGAGGGATCCGCGAGCTGACGACGGCCCGGGTCATGACGACGCCGTCGTCGTTGAGGACCTCCACCCAATCGTTGTCCGCAACCTCGAGCGCGTTGGCGTCACCCTCGTTGAGCCAGAGCGGCTCGATGCCCCGGGAGAGGGTCAGCATGCGCAGGTTGTCGTGATAGGTCGTAGTGCATGTGCCACTTGCCGTGGGGCGTGAGGCAGGCTCAGCGACGAGGGACCTTCCCCGGCTTCTCGGCCAAGGGTTTGACAGGGCCCCGCTCGTGTCGAGCGGAGGCTTGAACGTCGGCAGATTCTCGCCGAATGCGAGATAGGCTTCGTGGTCAAGATAGAGATGCTGACGGCCCGTGAGCGTCCGCCACGGGATGAGCCGCTCCTGATATTCGTATGCAGTAGGCAACGTAGGGCTTCCCATCGGCGGTTACCCCCGACCAGCACGGACTCGTCAGGATCCGCTGCGGCCGGCTGACGAGGCCGGCGAAGTCGATGCGGACGTCCCGCTGCCCCGCGGCGAGGTCGGTCAGCTCGAGGCCCGTGCCGCGCTCTTTCACTTCGAATCCCCGGAAGGCCACCTCGCCGTTCGTCTCGGGCCCGAATTCGAGGAGGATGTTGGCCGCCTCGCGGGCCTTTTCGAGGGACGGATATCGTCGGCCGCCCCACTCGCGGACGGGCGCCGGTTTCGACGCAGTCGGTCGTAGAGATCGGCGACGGGAATGCGGACCCCCCGGTCTTCGATCCCTCGATCCCTGACCTCGGGTCCAAGGGAAACGAACCGGTCGAAGAGCGTCCCGTAGTCGCGCTCAACGACCGAAAAGTGGGGCATGGATTTCCCGGGAACAGGTTCGCAGTCCCCGGCCTGCCAGTCTTTGACCTCCGGCTGGGCGATCTCGTCGGGAGAATCGTGGAGGAGCGGTGCCGCGACGATATCGCGGCAGGCCGCGGGAAAATGCGGGGGGGCGCAAGCTCGGGCCACCTCGCGGGCCAGAGCCTTGAAGATCTCCCAGTCCGTCTTGGATTCCCAGCAGGGCGGGACGGCTTCGCCGAACGGGTGGATGAACGAGTGGAGGTCGGTCGTGTTCAGGTCCTCTTTTTCGTACCAGGCCGGCGGCCGGCAGGACGATGTCCGAATAAAGGGCCGTCGTGTCCATCCGGAAATTGGCGTCGACAACGAGATCGAGCTTTCCGCGTGGAGCCGGCTCCGCCAGTTCACGTCGTGGACCGAGCCGGCGGCCGCCTCCGGCGGCGATATCGTTCGAGGAAGCGCCGAGATAGTGCTTCAGGAAGTACTCGTGACCCTTGGCGCTCGACAGCAGGGCGTTGCCGCGCCAGATGAGCCAAACCCGGGGCCAGTTCTTCGGGGGCGTCGGGGTCGCGGATGGAGAACTTGACCTCTCCGGATTTCAACCGGCGGCAAGCCAGGCGACGATCTCCTCTTCGCTTTCGGCGCCGGCCTCCTCGGCTTCCTTGATGAGGGCAAGCGGATTCCGATCGAACTGCGGGATAGAAGGGCAGCCAGCCCAACCGGACCGCCGCAGCTTGGATGTCCACGGTGTGGTCTTTGGCGAAAAATCCCGACGCCGGCCGCGAGTCCGCGACGCCTTTTTCGTAGCGCCACTGGTCGCTGTGAACATAGTGAAAAGAGGGGGAATTCTGGAGTCGTGGGAGTCCCCGGCCAATCGAGGGCTTGGGACAGGACCGAGAGCGAGGCGGCCGGCGCGACCTTCTCCTGACCGGTATAGTGGTTGAGCCCTCCCCCGCTGACGCCGACGCAGCCGCAGAGGACGAGGGCTGTGATGGGACCCCGATAGCTCAGGTTGCCGTGGTACCAGTGCGCCGAACCGGACCCGATGATGACCGAGCAGCGCCCTTTCGACATTTCCGCGGTCCGGGCCCACTGCCGGGCGAACTCGACAACGCTGGCGCGTCCGATCCCCGTGTGCTTCTCCTGCCAGGCCGGAGTAAACGGGCCGTCGGCGTCGTCGGACCCCCCGGCATGTTCTCCCGGCAAGCCGCGGCGGGCGCCGAGCTGGGCCGCCAGGAGATCGAACACCGTGGTCACGGGGACCCGGCCATCCTGCGTCTGCAGATGCTTGACCGGGACGGGGCGGTCGATGGTCCGGCCGCCGCCGTGATCCCTGAAGGCCACGTCGAGGACATCGTCGCGAACATCGATCAAGCTGAGCAGGGGGTCGAAGGTCCGAACCGTCGAGACCGTCCTTCATTCCCAGGTTCCAGCCGTCTGTCTTGTCCTCCCAGCGGAATCCGATGGATCCCCGCGGCATCCGGGCCTCGCCGGTCGTCGCATCGATCACGGCGAATTTCCAGTCGCCGTTCTCGACGCCGGCGTACCGGCCGAGCCAGCCGGCCCGCAGGAACCGGTCCGGCCTCATAGCCGGAGCCGCGCTTTTCGAGCCGGACGAGGAACGGGGCGTCGGCGAACCGCTTGAGATAATCAACGAAGTACGGCACCTCCCTCGCGACGTAGAACTCCTCGAGGATGACCCGGCTCACGGCCAGCCAGAACGCGGCGTCCGTTCCCGCCGGACCGGCAGCCACCAGTCCGCGTGCCGCGCGACCTGGCTCAGGTCGGGAGACAAGACGACGAGCTTGGCGCCGCGGTTCCGGGCCTCGATCGCGAAGTGGGCGTCCGGGGTCCTGGTCATGTTGAGATTCGAGCCCGCGACGGCGATGAACTTGCTGTTGAACCAGTCGGCGCTCTCGGACGAATCCGTCTTTTCGCCCCACGTTTCGGGTGAAGCGGAGGGCAGATCTCCGTAGAGGTCGTAAAAGCTCAGCGTCGCGCCGCCGAAGAGGTGCAGGAACCTCGTTCCCGCGGCATAGCTCAGCATGGACATGGCGGGGACCGGCGAGAAGCCGATCACCCGGTCGGGCCCGTAGGTTTTGGCCGTGTGGAGGAGTGAGGCGGCGATGATCTCGAGGACCTCGTCCCAGGTCGAGCGGCGGAAGCCGCCTTTTCCCCGGGCCTCCTGGTAGCTCCGACGGAGGCGTTCGTCGCCCACGATCGAGGCCCAGGCGGCGACGGGATCCGGGCTCCGGCCGAGGGCCTGGCGCCACAGGTCGAGGAGGACGCCGCGGACGTAGGGGTATTTGATCCGGAGAGGACTGTAAACGTACCAGGAATAACATGATCCCCCGCTGGCAGCCGCGCGGCTCGTACCCGGGGAGGTTGGGCTCGAGCTCCGGATAATCGAGGGCCTGCATTTCCCAGGCGACGAGGCCGTCCTTGACATAGACCATCCAGGAACAGCCGCCGGTGCAGTTGTTCCCGTGGGTGCTCCGGACAACACGGTCATATTCCCAGCGGCCGCGATAGAATTCCTCCCAGAGACCGGCTCTGGGATCCAAAATATCCTTGATCCAGCTCACAGCCGCCGCCTTCCCGGACCGCTCATCTCGCGGAGCATGGTCTTCCGGACGCTCCCCAGTCTTCGCCGCCAGACCACGGCCGAAAGGCCGAGGAAGGCGACGCATCCGGCCGAGGCGGCGAGTACCAGAGCCGCGGCTTTTCCCCCAGGCTTCGGCTTCTTCCCGGCTTCTTCGAGAAAAGCCTCCAGGTCGCGCTGCTCAGAGGCGGTGGGCAGGCGCTGACGAAAGATCGGGGCCATGGTCGGAAAAGGAAGGGCGGCGAGGAGCGGGCCGAGCGCGGCCGCCCCGTACTTGGCAAAGACGCCGGTGAGATCGGGCCCGAGGCTTCCGCCGTTCGGGAAAGGGATCGACGCGACGGCGTGGCAGGACGCGCACGGCGGGCCTCCGTTCTCGAAACGCACGGCGCCGGAGAAGAGATCCGCGCCCGCGCGGGGCGACCCCTCCGCGGCGGCCGTGGAGCCGACATGAGCCGGCTGCTGGGGTCGGGGGAGAGCCACAGAAAGAGAAGGGGCGAGGAGGAGGGCGATGAGTCCGAGACGGGAGACGCGGGACGTCATCAAACCCATGGATTCCCCCCGGTCCCGAAAAATATCTGCGTCGGCTGCCCGTGGAAACACGCCCCTATTTCCAGCCCTTGGCGACAATGTCACCGCTGCGGGCGTAAGGATACTTCTTGACCAAGTCCCCGAGCGGGAGCCTGTAATCATCGGCCCGCATGAAATGCATGCAGCGTGACGGCCGCCCAGTAATCGCCGTAATAGTCCGTCCCTTTGAGCTGGACGGGCACGCCCTTCGCGTTCACCCGGTGGCAGGCCGCGCATGAGACCGGGCCGGCGTAATTGCCGTCGGGACTGAACTGAAGGGCCTGTTCGTGGGAGGTCACATCGACGGTATCTTCCGGGCCCTCGTATCTCACGGGGTAGGATCCGTGGATCGACTGATGGCACGACTGGCAGGCGAGGTTGGCGTGGGCCTTGGAGAACCGGTACAGCGAATACTTGTTCGGCTGGTCGATCGGAAAGTAGCCCCCTCCCTCGCTCTCCACGAACGGCGCGAGATGGCAATTCGCGCAGTGCGGTTCGGCCGCGGCCAGCCACCAGTCGCTCCCTCCTGAAGCGCCCTCGTACGGGACGGGATCGCCAAGCGCGGCGTTCCAGGCGAGCAGGCTCAGGTCTCCCTTGGCGTCCTTGGAGGCTTTGACCAGTGTCGCTCCCTTGTGGCCGGCGTAGAACGCGGTCAGAGGGTCCCCTGCGGTCTTGACCCGGGGATCGGCGAAGCCCGCCGCGAACGTCTCGGCATTCCCCGCCGCGACGGCCTTGACGACGTCCCGGATGGGCTTATTCCTCAGCGTCCGTCCGGCCTGGCCGACGACATCCTTGAGATCGTCCGCGGCGTAGAGCGCCTGGCTCAGGGCGTTGTGGCAGTTCGTGCACATCAGGCCCCGGAGGCCCTGGATCTTGGCCCCGTTCTCGTCCCGGGTGCTGACGTTCTCGAAGTACCACTTCCCGATTTCGTTCAGAAAGAACGGCGGCTCGACGTGCGGATTGGCCATGGCGTCGCGTCTCAGGTAGCAGCCGCCGCCGGCGGCTCTCTGGTCGGCCTCCGAAAACCGGGGCTGCCCGGTATCGTCGATGATCTGGAGAGTGTTCGAGGCCAGGTCGTTGCGGTCCGGGTTCTGCCAGTGCGACGGATGGCAGGCCTGGCAGCTCTGGGTCCTGCCGGCCTTGTCCGGCATCGGGATGAAGCGGGCATGGACGGCGTGGACGGCCTCCGAGAGCGCCGGGGCCTTGACCGGCTTGTATCCGCTGACCATGGGGCGCGGCGTCTGGAGATTGCCGGAAACGTTGTCCCCATGGCAGTCGGCGCAGAAGACGGTGCCGACCTCGCCGAGCCGGTTCGACGAGGCGTCCTTCCGGTAGTCGCGCAGGAAGTCGGTCTTCACGCGGGCGTCGTGGAGCTCCAGGATGTTGACCGGGGCCTGGGACATGCGGGCCATGAACTCGGTGATGTCGGGGTAATTGCCCTTCCAGTAGGCATATTCGAGGTCGAAGATCTTGAGCCCGTCCTTGCGGGAGAGCTCGGCGGCGACGCCCTGGCCGGAATGGCAGGCGAAGCAGTTGGGCAGGTCCGCGGGGTCCGTTCCGAAGAATTCGACCGGTTTGCCGGCGGCCGTGATCGGCGCTCCCGCCGCGTCCTCGAGGCGCACGGTGGCGTACTGATAGGGTTGGAAGTCGCGGGGGCCGACTGTCCGGATCGTCCCCTTGCGGCGGCTGTCGTTGAAGGCGGTCAGCGGCAGCCCCAGCGCGTCCCAGACGTGCGAGGCCGTCAGGGTCAGGGGGAGGTTCTTCACGGCGGGGATGAGCGTGTCGGTGAAGACGATGTTGCCGCCGCGCGGGCCGGAGTAATCCAGGGTCCCGCCGGAGACGGATTTGCCGCTCGGGCCGGCGTCGACCTGCACGGGGATGTCGAGGCCGATCCTGAGCCGTTTTTCCGCGGTCCAGTCGGCAGGCAGAGTTCCGGCCAGGTCTTTGTAGATGAAGAGATGGGTCCAGACGTAGTTGGCGATGTTCTCGTTCGGATCGTCGGCCCGGCCGTTGCCGTTGACGTCCTTCAGGGCCCCCCAGTACTTCATCTTGTTGCCTTCGCTGTAGCTGTTGTCCCTGATCCAATACCGGAGCCGGACCTTGTCCGCCGGCGACAGGAGCCGCGGCAGCCCGCCGTTCTCGGCGGCCTTGACCGCCTGGGCCTGGACGGAGTTGTAGGGCGGGATGATGCAGCAGTAGGACATGTCGAAACCCACGCAATGCATGCCCAGCTCGTAGTTGATGAAGATATTGAACGGGTTCTTGGGCTCGAAGAGCTTCTCCGCGGCTCCCGCGGCGCCGGACGGACCGGCTTCCTTCAGGCCGGCCAGCGCGAATCGGGGATTCTTGTCATATTCGGCGGCCGGACCCCGGCCCGCGGTCGAGACAAAGAAAAGGATCGACGCGGCCGACAATGCCACAGCCGGCCATCTGAACTTGGTCATGGCACACCCCTTTCTCGCCGGTCCCGGGCCCGGCCAGGCGTTCGGGTCACGGAGCGAGCACGCCGACGAGCTTCATACTGTCGAGGTGGTCCGGGCCGTGCGGCGCCGCGTCCATCTCAGCGGTAAGGTCGCGGCCGGCCTGATGCTCGCCGAGATGGTCCCCGTCGGTCCAGTAGCTGCTCTCCGTGACGTCATACACTTTGCCTTTGTAGGCGACGTAGGCGCGGTTGCCGCCTCGCCCGTTGTAATCCGCGAGCTCTTCAAGAGTGAATTCTTCGAGTTCAGCCACGTTCATCCCTCCCTAGACTCCGAACGGTGAGGCTCCTCTCGAGATCATGCAAGATATGGGCCAGACTGAGGCGGGCGGCCGTCCGATTGGCACGATATTTGCGGCTCATCCTGACATGGCCATGCCCGCGACGACAATATGGACCGTCGGCCATTCGACCCTGGAGGCCGGCGCGTTCCTGGACCTCCTCCTCGAGAACCGTATCGAGATCCTCGCGGACGTGAGGCGCTTCCCGGGGTCTCGACGCTTTCCCCAATTCAACGAGAAGAATCTCTGTGAGGCCCTGGCCGCGGCCGGGATCCGCTATGTCCATCTGGCCGAGCTCGGCGGAAGGCGGCCGGTCCGGACCGACTCGCGCAATCTCGCCTGGCGCAATGTCTCATTCCGCGGCTATGCCGATTATATGGAGACCCCGGCCTTCCTCGGCGGCATGGACCGTCTTCTGGAGCTGGCCGGATCGGGACGGACGGCGATGATGTGCGCCGAGGCCGTCTGGTGGCGGTGCCACCGGTCCCTGATCGCCGACTACCTCAGGTCGACCGGCATCCGCGTCGTCCATATCCTCGGCCCGCACAGCGTTCAGGACCACCCTTACACTGCGGCGGCCCGGCTCGTCGACGGAAGGCTCAACTATGAAATGGCGGCGGGCGAGGCCGGCTTGCCCCTGGAGGAGGATATGCCAGTGACTGTATTCAAAGTCGGCGATCATGTCGAATGGAACTCAGAGGCCGGGCGGGTCAGGGGGACGATCACCAGGAAGGTCACCTCCCCCATGGAATTCAAGGGATATACGGTCCATGCCTCGAAGGAAGAGCCCCAGTACCTGATCAAAAGCGACAAGACCGAACATCTGGCCATGCACAAGGGATCGGCCCTGAAAAAGGTCGCAAAAGAGTCCAAGGGGAGTCCTATTTCGTAAGACAGGTCCTTGATTATCCCACCTTACGGGACTTGCCCGGGGGGACTTGGCGGGTTTTCGGGGTGGAAAGGAACCCCGTTTTGGTGGCACCGTTCTTGCTTAATTAAGGGGAGAGTCGAATTTTAGCCGGGCTCGAATATCGTCGGACGACCGGCAAATAGGACCAGGCGGAAGGAAAAAGGATGGACATTCGACCCGTACCGGAGACGGATTCCGGAGTCACAAGCCGTCGCCGCTTCCTCGAGCTTTTCATCGGCGTCTTCACGTCGCTCATCGGGATCGCCCTGGCCATCCCGTTCCTGGGAGCCGTCATCGGCGGCTCACCCCGGGTCCAAAAGCGCCTGTTCTCCAAGGTGGGGCCCGTCGCCTCGCTTCCGGTCGGCAAGCCCGTCGACATCGCCTACGAGGAGATGGGATCCGACGCCTACGTCCAGCGGATGGCCGTCCGCCATCTCTGGGTCATCAAGCGTTCGGACTCGGACGTCGTCGTGTATTCGCCGATCTGCCCTCACCTCGGCTGCCGCTACGGCTGGGACGCGGCGGATTCGCTCTTCAAGTGCCCCTGTCACGCGAGCGTTTTCACGGTCGACGGACGCGTCGTCTCCGGCCCGGCGCCGCGCCCCCTGGACACTCTGCCGGCCCAGGTCAGGCAAGGGATCCTCTACGTCCAATGGGAGCAGTTCGAGGTCGGGATCCCTCAGAAGAGGACGGTCTAGGAGGCCGAAATGACGCGAGGTCTCGGAAAATGGATCGAGGACCGCTGGCCCGTCTCCCCGGTCGTCCGGGCGATCATCGTCGAAGACATCCCGGGAGGGGGATCTTATTGGTATTCGTTCGGCAGCAGCGTCCTTTTCGTGTTCATCCTCCAGGCCGTCACGGGGGTCTGCGAGCTGTTCTTCTATGTCCCGACCGTCGATCACGCCTACATCAGCCTGAGCTTCCTGCGGACGGAGGTCCCGTTCGGCTGGCTCATCCACAACCTTCATTATTGGGGGGCGACCGCCATGGTCGTCCTCGTCCTCGTCCACATGACCCGGGTGTATCTCTGGGGAGCCTACAAGAACCCGCGGCAGCTGACCTGGCTCCTGGGGGTCGGCCTTTTTCTCCTGACGCTGGGGATGATGTTCACGGGCTCGCCCCTGCCGTGGGACGAAAAAGGGTATTGGGCCACGGAGGTCGGAACGAGCATCGCCGGGATGGTGCCGCTCGTCGGCGACTTCACGAAACGGCTGCTCCGGGGCGGAGAGGCGATGGGCCAGCTCACCCTGTCCCGTTTCTTCATCCTCCACGTCGCCCTGTTCTCCGGACTCCTGGCGACATTCATCCTCATTCACCTGGTCTCGTTCCGGAGCGCCGGGGGGAGTGTGGGTCCGTGGACGGAATCGAAGAGAACGCGGACCGGCCCGTTTTGGCCGGACCAGGTCCGGAAAGACCTCGTCTCCGCGTGTCTTGTCTTTGTCGCTCTCGTCGCCCTGGCGGCGTTCGTCCCTCCGGCCTTCACCGGCGCCGCGGACCCGATGGACGCCCTCTTCACTCCCAAGCCCGAGTGGACCTTTCTCTCTCTTTATCAGGCCCTGAAGCTCTTCCCGGGGTCTCTCGAGGTTATCGGGACCCTGGGGATCCCGCTGGCGTTCGTCCTGTTGATGCTGGGGGTGCCTTTCATCGACCGGAGGCCGGAAAGGAATCCGGGCCGGAGGCCGCTCGCCCTGGGGCTCTACGCCGCCGTTCTCGCCGCGGCCGTCATCTTGAGCATCGCCGGAAGCGCCAGCAGGCCCGGGACCGGCCAGGGCGGGACATCGGCCTCCGCCGCTCAAACCCCGCAGAGCGCCGGGGTCAAGGCCGGGGAGGCTCTGGCGCCCCGGCTTATCGGCAATCCCGGACACGGCGGCCTGCTCTTCGCCCAGAGCTGCCGGCCCTGCCATGGGATTCAAGGCCGGGGCGGCGTTGCCAACCCGGGCTCTGACGACGGCACGGTCCCCCCGCTCAATCCTATCGACCGAGAGCTCGTCGACCCGGACCCGGACGCTTTTGTTTCGAAGATCGACACGTTCCTCCAGCACGGTTCGACCCCGGCGGGGCCGAAACCGGCCCGCGCCATGCCGGCCTTCGGCGACTCCGGGGCCTTGACGCAGGAACAGATCTCGCACCTCGAGGCCTTCATCCTGGAGCTGAACGGCGTCCGGAGGGAGAAGATCATGCGGGCGGGAGTCTCGCCGGACCTGTTCTTCATCCTCGTCGCCGCGGTCTTCGGAGGCGTCGGGCTGGGATTGGAAGGTCTCCGGGTTTGGCTCAAGCGCCGGGACAAGGTCCGGAATCCGGCGCCCTGATCACTTGGACCGGTGGATGTAGCCGATGACGATGACGGCGATGAAGGCCACGAGGAGGATGAAGGAGAAGATGTCGAAGACCTGCTCGATCTCCCGTCCTTCTTTGGCCTCGAGGCGTTCGACCGTGGCCCGCGGCACGGCGCGCTTGCGGGAGGCCGACAGCGCTTCCTCGAGAAGGGCGAAGATCAGGCCGGCGATGAAGAACGACAGCCAATACACGCCGAGGAACCTGGGTCCCACCGGAGTGATCCAGACCCCGCCCGCCCAGGCGGCGAGGAAGACGAGCGAGAAGAAGACGATGATCCCGCGCCGGGACCTGGCCCGCCGGCCGAGAGCGATGAAGATGACCGTCAGAAGGAAGGCGATGGCGAGCGCGAACACGGCTTCGACGAGGATCATCGCGTTTACCCCCGCCTTCATCATAGCACACGCAAAAAGGGACCGGCAGTCCCCGCGGTGAGGAGAATGACATGAAGATCGGCTTCGTGGGTCTCGGCAAAATGGGGGCGAACATGACCGAGCGCCTGCTCGTCCGCGGCCACTCCGTCGTGGCTTTCGATGTCAACGCGGCGGCCGTCGCGGCCGCGGCGCGTCAGGGCGCGGAGACGGCGGCCTCACTCGAGGATCTCGCGGCCAAGCTCGACCCGCCCCGGACCGTCTGGATCATGGTGCCGGCCGGGAAGCCGACCGAGGAAACCGTCGGGTCCCTCGCGGGCGTCCTCGCCGCCGGGGATGTGATCATCGACGGCGGCAATTCCCACTACACCGATTCGGTCCGCCGGGCCCGGGCCCTCGAGGATCACGGGCTGATCTTCATCGATTGCGGCACGAGCGGCGGCATCTGGGGGCTCAAGATCGGCTATTGCCTGATGATCGGCGGCGACAAGGCCGCGTTCGAGCGCCTCGAGCCGGTCTTCGCCGCCCTCGCGCCTCCGGACGGATACGCCCATCTCGGCCCGAGCGGCGCCGGGCACTTCGTCAAGATGGTCCACAACGGCATCGAGTACGGCCTGCTCCAGGCCTACGCCGAAGGCTTCGAGCTCCTGGAGGCCAAGGCCGAATACGGCCTCGATAACGCGGCCATCGCCCGGCTTTGGAACCGGGGAAGCGTCGTCCGCTCCTGGCTTCTGGAGCTGGCGGAAACCGCCCTGGGCCGGAGCCCGCATCTGCAGGAGATCAAGGGCTACGTGGACGATTCCGGAGAGGGCCGCTGGACGGTCCAGGAAGCCATCGACCGGGCCGTGCCCGTCCCGGCGATGAGCCTGGCCCTCTTCGCCCGCTTCCGCTCCCGCGAGGAGGAATCGTTCGGAGCGAAGTTCATCGCCGCCCTGCGGAACGAATTCGGCGGGCACGAGGTCAAGAAAGAAAAGGAATAGGAGGCGCCGCGATGGCAAGCGAAACCATTCACGAACTCGACGCCGTCGGCCAGAGCGTCTGGCTCGACAACATCGGCCGGTCCCTGATCAAGACGGGCCGGCTGAAGTCGCTGATCGACCTCGGCCTGAAGGGCATGACGTCCAATCCCACGATCTTCGACAAGGCCGTCGCCTCGGGCCCCGATTACGACGACCAGATCCGAAGCCTGCGGCGCGGCGGGGCGTCGGCCTTCGGGATCTACGACGAGCTGACGACGACCGACGTCAGGGACGCCGCGGACGTCTTCAGGCCGGTCTACGACCGGACCGGGGGACTCGACGGCTTCGTCAGCCTGGAGATCAACCCCAAGCTGGCCGGCGATGCCGCCGGCACGATCGTCGAGGGGATGCGGCTCTCCCGGAAAGTCGGCCGGCCCAACGTGATGTTCAAGGTGCCCGCGACCGAGGCGGGGTTCGAAGCCGTCGAGGAGCTGACGGCCGAGGGGATCAACGTCAACATCACCCTGATCTTCTCGACCCGGCAGTACCACGCGACGGCCCTGGCCTACATGCGGGGCGTCAAGCGGCTGGCCGACCGGCATACGGACGTGGAGAAGATCCGCTCCGTGGCCAGCGTCTTCGTCAGCCGGATCGACACGGCCGTCGACGCCCTGCTCGAGGCCTTCGCCGCCCGCGAGCCCGACGCTCGGCGGAGGGAGCTGGCGGGCTCGCTCAAGGGCCGGGTCGCGGTCGCCAACTCCCATCTCTGCTACGCCGATTTCCGGAGCATCTTCGCGGCCGAGGACTTCCGGAGGCTCGGCGCGAAGGGCGCGAACATCCAAAGGCCGCTCTGGGGCTCCACGAGCGCCAAGAACCCGGCCTACAGCGACGTCAAGTACGTCGAGGAGCTCATCGCCAGGGACACGGTCAACACCATGCCGGAGAAGACGTTCGCCGCGTTCCTCGATCACGGCCGCGTGGCCGAAGCCTTGACGCCCGACGCGTCCAAGTCCGAGGCGATCCTGGCGGAGTTGGCGACGCTGGGCATCTCGATCGACGACGTCTGTGACCGGCTCCTCGAGGACGGCGTCCGGGCGTTCGACCGCTCGCTCGACGACCTCCTGCAGAGCATCGAAAAAAAGGCGGCCAGCTTATGAAACCCCTCGGTCCCGCCGGGGCCTGCCTGCCGGGGGCCGGGGAGGTCCGGGTCGGCCCCTTCGTCATGGTCATTTTCGGCGGCACTGGCGACCTCGCCGCGAGGAAGCTCATCCCGGCGCTCTACGCGCTCCATGACGACCGGAGCTTTGCCGGCACCTCGACCGTCTTGGCCGTGGGGAGGCGTCCTCTTTCGGACGAATCCTACCAAAGGCACGTCCTTTCGGCCGTGCGGAAGAACCTCTCGAGGGAGTCCCGGCCGGAGCGCGTCGCGGACTTCGCCCGCCGCTTCCATTTCCTCCGCGGGGACCTGCGGGACGACGCCCTGTACAAAACGCTCCGGGCGCGCCTGGCGTCCCTCTCCCCGTCCAGCACGGCGAAGGACGCCAACATCGTTTTTTACCTCGCGGTACCGCCCGCGATCGTGCCCCTCGTCGTTGCGGGGCTCGACAAGGTCGGGCTTTGCCGGTCCCTGCCCCAAGCCAAGCTGATCGTCGAAAAGCCGTTCGGCCGGGACCTCCGTTCCGCGGAGGCGCTCGACCGGGAGATCCTGGCCGCTTTCGACGAGAGGCAGATCTTCCGCATCGATCATTACCTGGCCAAGGAGACCGTTCAGAACATCCTCTTTTTCCGCTTCGCCAACGCCCTCTTTGAGCCGGTCTGGAACACGCGCTTCATCGACCATGTCCAGATCACGGTGGCCGAAGATATCGGCGTCGAGCACCGGGGCGCCTTTTATGAGCAGGTCGGCGTCATCCGCGACATCGTCCAGAACCATCTCATGCAGGTCCTGGCCATGGTCGCGATGGAGCCCCCGGCCGGATTCGAGGCCGATCTCATCCGGGATGAAAGGAACAAGGTCTTCAGGAGCCTCCGCCGCATGGACGGTCGGTACGCGAAGGCGTTCACGGTCGTGGGGCAGTACGGGCCGGGCCGGATCGGGGGCCGGAAGGTCCGCGGCTACAGGGCCGAAACACGCGTCTCGCCGGCGTCGAGGACCGCGACTTTTTTCGCCGGCAGGTTCCACATCGACAACTGGCGCTGGGCCGGCGTTCCCTTCTACCTGCGGACCGGGAAAAGGCTGCCGCGCCGGGAGAGTGAGATCTATATCGAGTTCAAGAAGCTGCCTCTGCGGCTGTTCGGGAAGGCCTGCGGGCTCATGGAGGCGAACGGTCTCGTCCTGAGCATCCAGCCCCGGGAGACGATCAGTCTCGTCCTGACCGTCAAGCATCCCGGAATGGGCAGCCGGCCCGCCCCGGCGCGCATGGTCTTCGATTACGCCGAAAGCTTCCGGGTCAAAGAGCGCCCCGTCTACGAGCGCGTCCTCTTCGACTGCATCCGGGGAGACCTGACGCTCTTCCCCCGTCAGGATGAGGAGGATGCGACCTGGGCCGTCATCGACCCCGTGATCAAATACTGGGAGGCGCATCCACCGGCCCGTCTGCCCGACTATGCGGCCGGCGCTTGGGGACCGAGGGAAGCGTTCGAGCTCATGGCCCGGGAGGGCCGCGCCTGGAGGTTCTCCGGTGAATAAACCGCCCGACAGAAGGGTCAGCATCTTTCCGAACAAGCGGACGATGGACGGCGTCATGCTCGAGGAGTGGAGCGCCGTCAGCCAGGCGGCGGTCCTGCGGTCGGGCCGGTTCGTGGCCGCTCTATCGGGGGGCCGGACGCCCGTTTCGTTTTACGAGCGGCTGGCCGGGTCCGGCAGAGACCTGCCCTGGGAAAAGACGCACATCTTCCAGGCCGACGAACGCCTCGTCCCGGCCGGTCATCCGGCGAGCAACCTGCGGATGATCGAGGCCAGGCTCCTCCATCATGTGCCCATCCCCGCGGGCAACGTCCACGCGGTGCCGGTCGAACTCGAGCCCGAAGCGGCGGCGGGGGTCTACGATCAAGAGATGCGCGCTTTCTTCGGACTGAAGGAGTGGGACCTGCCCCGGTTCGACTTGATCCTGCTCGGACTCGGCGAGGACGGCCACACCGCGTCGCTCTTTCCCGGGGCGGAGGGCCTGTGGGAGGGGCGCCGGCTGGCCGTGCCTGCTCTCCGGCCTGCGCCCGACCATGACCGGGTCTCTCTGTCCCTGCTCACGATCAACGCCGCCCACGTCGTCGTCTTTCTCGTCACCGGCGAGGACAAGGCCTCCGCGCTCAAAGCGGTCCTCGAGGGGCCGTCGGAGGGACTGCCCGCAGCCATGGTCAAGCCCCGGGAGGGACGGAGCGTCTTTCTGGCCGACAAAGGCGCGGCCGGACTTCTGGCAGCGCCGCCGCGCATGGACATGATCTGAACATGAGCGGACTCCTCTGGCCTCTCGCCGTCTACGCCGCGGCCGTCCTCGTCGTCGTGGCCGGGATGATCGGGATCTCCTATGTCCTGGGCCAGAGGCATCGCGAACGGGCGACCGTGGAGCCCTATGAATCCGGTGTCCCGGCGACGGCGTCGGCCCGGCTGAGGGTTTCCCCGCGCTACTACGTCGTGGCCATGCTGTTCGTCGTCTTCGACGTCGAAGCCGTTTTCATCATCGTCTGGGCCGTTTCGCTTCGCCAAACCGGCTGGCCCGGATTCCTGGCCGCGCTCGTCTTTCTGGCCGTCCTTCTGGCCGTCCTCGTCTACGAGGGACGGGCCGGGGCCTTCGATTTCGCCCTCAAAGGCAAGGACGTCCTGCGCCGGATGCGGAAGCGGGACGGCGCCGGGGGAGCGCCGTGAACAGGGGCGCGGGCGCCGGCCGCCGCGCGGCGCCGACGCTCGAGGAGACCGTCCGGCAGAGCGTCCTCCTCGGACGGCTCCAGGAGCTGGCCGCGTGGGGCCGGAAGAATTCCCTCTGGCCCTTCAATTTCGGCTTGTCCTGCTGCTACGTCGAGATGGCCACGAGCCTCACCAGCCGCTACGATATCGCCCGCTTCGGCTCCGAGGTCATCCGGGGCACGCCGCGGGAAGCCGACGTCATGATCATCGCCGGGACGGTCTTCATCAAGATGGTCCCGGTCATCAAGCGGCTCTACGCCCAGATGATGGAGCCGCGCTGGGTCATCTCGATGGGCTCGTGCGCGAATTCGGGCGGCATGTACGACATCTACAGCGTCGTCCAGGGCGTCGACCGGATCCTGCCCGTCGACGTCTATGTGCCGGGCTGCCCGCCGCGGCCGGAGGCCTTCATGGAGGGGCTGCTCATGCTCCGCGACTCCGTCGGCCGGGAGAAGAGGCCGCTGAGCTGGGTGGCCGGCTCCCAGGATGTCGCCAGGGCGCCCCGGCCTTCGCTGAGGGACGAGAAATCCGCCGAGCGAAAGAAGCGGGGAACGTTCCCTTCTCCCGAGGGCATCTGACCATGGAGAGGCCATGAACGCGCGCGAGCAGGGCGGCGGCCCGGCCGGCGTCGTCGACGAGCTCAAGGCCGGATTCGGCGGGATCCCGGTCGCGGCGCAGGCCACGCGGGACGCCTTCCCGACCCTCTGGGTCCCGAAAGACCGCGTCCTCGGCGTCCTGGCGCATCTCAAGTCGGGCGCGGCCCGTCCGTATCGCATGCTCTACGACCTCACGGCGATCGACGAGCGCGAGCGGGAACACCGCGAGGGACAGCCCGACTCGGACTTCACGGTCGTCTATCACCTGTTGTCCTTCGACAGGAACGACGACATCCGGGTGAAGGTGGCCTTGAAGGAGGGCGATCTCGCCCTGCCCAGCGCGACCGGGCTCTGGCCGTCGGCCAACTGGTACGAGCGCGAGATCTACGACATGTTCGGCATCGCCTTCGACGGCCACCCGCATCTCGAGCGCCTGCTGATGCCCGACGGCTGGACGGGCCACCCGCTCCGGAAGGACCATCCCGCCCGGGCCACGGATATGCCGCCCTTCGAGATCCCCGAGGACAAGCTGGAGGAGGAGGAGAAGGCCCTCAAGTTCCATCCGGAGCGCTGGGGCCTGCCGCGCCGGAGCGGGCGCAGCGATTACATGTTCCTCAACGTCGGACCGCAGCACCCGGGCACGCACGGCATCCTGAGGGTCGTCCTCGAGCTCGACGGCGAGGATATCGTGAACGCCGTCTGCGATATCGGCTTCCACCACCGCGGGGTCGAAAAGATGGGCGAGCGTCAGACCTGGCACACGTTCATCCCCTACACGGACCGGGTCGAGTACCTGGGCGGCGTCATGAACGACCTGGCTTACGTCCTGGCGGTCGAAAAGCTGGCCGGGATCGACGTGCCGGACAGGGCCCAGGCGGCCCGGATCATGCTCTGCGAGCTCTTCCGCATCTCCAGCCACCTCGTCTGGTACGGCACCTTCGCCCAGGACCTGGGGCAGCTTTCGCCGGTCTTCTACATGTTCACCGACAGGGAAAAGATCCTGGACATCGTGGCCGCGATCTGCGGCGCGCGCATGCATCCCAACTGGTTCAGGATCGGCGGTCTGGCCCAGGACCTGCCTCAGGGCTGGGCCGAGCCGGTCCGGGAGTTCCTGCGGACGTTCCCGCGCCGGCTCAAGGAATACGACGCCCTGGTCATGAAGAACCGCATCTTCAGGGCCCGCACGATCGGCGTCGGCGCCTACACCCTCGACGAGGCGGTCGAATGGGGCGTCACCGGTCCGGGGCTCAGGGCCTGCGGCCTCGAATGGGATTTCCGCAAGAAGCGGCCCTATTCCGGCTATGACCGGTTCGACTTCGATATCCCGACCGGCCGGAACGGCGACTGCTACGACCGGGCCCTGGTGCGCGTCGCGGAGATCCGCCAGAGCCTGCGGATCATCGCCCAGTGCGTCGAGAACATGCCCGCCGGGGACTATAAATCGCGGCATCCGCTGGCGACGCCCCCGCTCAAGGAGCGCACGCTGGCCGATATCGAGACGCTGATCGGGCATTTCCTGGGCGTGGGCTGGGGCCCGGTCATTCCGCCGGGCGAGGCCTTCCACGGGATCGAGGCGACCAAGGGTGGAAACGGCTACTACCTGGTCAGCGACGGCGGCGTCCTGCCGTACCGGCTTCGCATCCGGACACCTTCGTTCGCCCACATCCAGATGGTCCCGACCATCAGCCGCGGGCACACCATCCCCGACCTGACGGCCATCCTGGGCAGCGTCGACTATGTCCTGTCCGACGTGGACCGCTGAAGAAGGAGAATGGAGTTGATGACCGAGGACGACCGGAGAAAGATCGAGGCCGCCGCGGCCCGCGCCCCCGTGCGCCGGGCGGCCGCGGTCGAGGCGCTCCGGATCATCCAGAAGAGCAACGGCTGGGTCTCGGACGAAGACCTCCGGGCCGCGGCCGGCCTCGTCGGCATGACGGTGACCGAGCTCGACGGCCTGGCTTCGTTCTATTCCATGGTCTTCCGCAAGCCGGTCGGCCGGCACGTCGTCCTCTTCTGCGATAGCGTCTGCTGCTGGATCCAGGGATATGAGAAGATCGTCGACCGCTTGTGCTCGCGGCTCGGGATCCGCCCGGGGGAGACGGACCGGGAAGGGCGGTTCACGCTCCTCCCCTCGCCCTGCCTCGGCGCCTGCGACCACGCCCCGGCGATGATGATCGACGGCGACCTCCACGGCGACCTGACCCCCGAAGGGATCGAGGCCATCCTCGAACGGTACAAATAGGCGAAAGATGGAACGCCCCCTGACGCAGAACATCCGTCCCGGCGAGGAGCCCCTGGACCTCAAGGGCTATGTCGCGGCCGGTGGCTATCGGGCCGCGCGCAAGGCGCTCCTGACGATGGCGCCGCGGGACGTGATCGCGCTGGTCAAGGCCTCGGGTCTGCGGGGACGGGGCGGCGCGGGCTTCGCCACGGGGCAGAAATGGGAGTTCGTGCCCATGGGGCCCGACGCCCCGCGGCCCAAGTACCTCTGCTGCAACGCCGACGAGATGGAGCCCGGGACGTTCAAGGACCGCCTGCTCATGGAAGGCGATCCGCACCAGCTCGTCGAGGCCCTGATCCTGAGCGCCTACGCGGTCCAGGCCGAGATCTGCTATGTCTTCGTGAGATGGGCCTATGCGAAATCGGCCCGTCTCCTCGAAAAGGCCGTGGCCGAAGCCGCCGAGGCCGGCCTCACCGGCCGGAACATCCTCGGCACCGGGTTCAACCTCGATATCCGCGTCCATTCGAGCGCGGGCCGCTACATGTGCGGCGAGGAGACCGGCCTTCTCAACGCCCTCGAGGGGCGCCGCGCCTCGCCCCGGGCCAAGCCGCCCTTCCCGCCCATCCGCGGGCTTTTCGGCAAGCCCACCCTCGTCGACAACGTCGAAACTCTCTGCTCGGTCCCCCACATCGTCAACAATGGGGCCGACTGGTTCCGCAAGCTGAGCCTGACCGGCGAGGGCGGAACCAAGATCTACGGCATGAGCGGCCGGGTCAAGCGTCCCGGCGCCTGGGAGCTGCCGCTGGGGACGAGGCTGCGCGAAATCCTGGAGGTCCACGCCGGAGGAATGAAGGAGGGCTACGCGTTCCGGGCGCTCCTTCCGGGCGGCGCCTCCACGGATTTCCAGGTCGAACTCGACGTCGACCTCGATTTCACCCACGAGCCTCTGGTCGGAAGCCGGCTGGGCACCGGGACGTCCATCGTCCTCGATGACCGCACCTGCCCGGTGGGCTTTGTTCTCAACATCGAGCGGTTCATGGCCCGCGAATCGTGCGGCTGGTGCACGCCGTGCTGGAGCGGCCTGGCCTGGATCGTCAAGACCCTCGAAGCCATCGAGGAGGGCCGGGGAAGGCCCGAGGACCTGGAGATCCTCGACAGGCATGTCCGCGACCTTGCCCCGGGCCACACGTTCTGCGCCCTCGCCCCCGGGGCCGTCGAACCGCTGGGGAGCGCCCTGAGACTGTTCCGGGAGGATTTCGAGCGGCACATCAAGGAGGGACGGTGCCCGTGGAAGTGAGCCGGGTCACGATCTTCGTCGAGGGGAAGCCTTTCGAGGCGGCGACGACGACAAACCTGCTCGAGGCCTGCCTGTCGCTCGGCTTCGACATCCCCTATTTCTGCTGGCACCCGGCCCTCGGCTCGGCCGGGGCCTGCCGCCTGTGCGCCGTCAAGAAATTCGCGAACGAAAAAGACGCCCAGGGCCGGATCGTCATGTCGTGCCTGGAGCCGGTCGTCGACGGCCTGCGCATCTCGATCGACGACCCGCAGGCCCGCGAGTTCCGGGCCGGCGTCCTCGAATGGCTCATGGCCAGCCATCCGCACGACTGCCCGGTGTGCGACGAGGGCGGCGAGTGCCACCTCCAGGACATGACCGTCATGACCGGCCACGTCTACCGGCAGTACCGTTTCAAGAAGCGGACCCACCGGAGCCAGGACCTGGGGCCGTTCGTCAACCACGAGATGAACCGCTGCATCCAGTGCTACCGGTGCACCCGTTTCTACAGGGACTACGCCGGGGGCGGCGATCTGGCCGAGTTCGCCTCGCGCGACCGGCTCTTTTACGGCCGCCACGAGGACGGCGTCCTCGAAAGCCCCTTCAGCGGCAACCTGGTCGAGGTCTGTCCGACCGGCGTCTTCACGGACAAGACCTTCAAGCGGCATTTCACGCGCAAGTGGGACCTGGCGACCGCGCCCTCGGTCTGCGTCCACTGCAGCCTCGGCTGCAATACCATTCCGGGCGAGCGATACGGCATGCTGCGCCGCATCCGCAACCGCTACAACGGCCAGGTCAACGGCTATTTCCTCTGCGACCGCGGCCGCTTCGGCTACGAATTCGTCAACGACGCGAGGAGGATCCGAAAGGCCCGGCTGGCCGGCCAGGGCTCGACGGACGGCGACGACGAAACGCGCCAGCTCCTGCTCCGCCGCGCGGCCGAGGCCGTGGCCGGGGCGCATCCGGCGATCGGCATCGGCTCGCCCCGGGCCTCGCTCGAAGCCAACTTCGCCCTCCGTGAGCTCGTCGGGGCCGACCGGTTCTACGCCGGCGTCGCGGACAACGAATGGCGTCTGACGGAGCTCGCGCTGAAGATCCTGCGCGGCGGCCCGGCCAGGCCGGCCTCGCTCGCGGACGTCCGGCTGGCGGACGCCGTCCTGGTCCTGGGCGAGGATGTGACCAACACGGCGCCTCTTCTCGACCTGGCGTTGCGGCAGGCGGCCCGGCGCGGACCCGTCGAGGCCGCGGTCAAGGCCGGGATCCCCGAATGGCATGCCCTGGCCGTCGCGGACCTCGTCCAGGATGCCAAGGGTCCGGTCTTCATCGCCGCCACGCACCGTACGGCTCTCTCGGCCGTGGCCGGAGAATTCCTCCTGACCCCTGACGAGACGGCGCGTCTCGGGTTCGCGATCGCCCGGCGGATCGCGGCTGAAGCCTCTCCCGAAGACCTGGCGCCAGAGCTCGAGTCGGCGGCCGGACGGATCGCCCCGGCCCTCATGGCGGCCGCCAGGCCTCTCGTGGTCGCCGGGGTCGGCGGGGGAAATCCGGCCGTCCTCAGGGCCGCGGCGGCCGTCGCCCGGGTCCTGTCGAACGGCCGGCGGAGAGCCGGGCTGTGTCTCGTATTTCCGGAGTCGAACTCCGTCGGTCTGGCGCTGCTGGGCGCCGGCGGCCTGAAGGATGGGATGGACAGGGTCCGGAGCGGAGAGGCCGGGACGGCCATCATCCTGGAAAACGACCTCTATCGCAGGCTGCCCGCGGGGATCGCCGACAGCTTCTTCGACCAGTGCCGCAATGTCATCCTCCTCGACCATCTCGATCACGGGACCGCCGGGCGGGCCGGCATCGTCGTCCCGGTCGCGACCTTCGCCGAATCCGAAGGCACGCTCGTCAACAACGAGGGCCGGGCCCAGCGGTTCTTCAAGGTCTGTCCGCCGCCGCGCGGGGTGCGGGAGAGCTGGCGCTGGCTCTGCGATTTCGCCCGCGCCGCGGGACGCCGGGAAGCCGCGGGTCTCCGGAACCTGGACGATCTCATCCTGGCCATCGCGGCCGAATACCCGGACCTGGCCGGGATCCGCGAGGCCGCGCCTCCGGCGGACTTCCGGATCCATGGCTCGAAGGTCGCGAGGGAGTCGCAGCGATCGAGCGGCCGGACCTCGATCCACGCCGAGGCGGAGGTCAGGGAGGGCGCGCCCGCGCTCGACCTCGATTCCCCCCTGGCTTTTTCCATGGAAGGCGCGCCCGGGATCCCGCCGTCGCCTCTCATCGCCCGGTTCTGGAGACCGGGCTGGAATTCGGTCCAGTCGGTCAATAAGTACCAGGCCGGGATCGGAGGCCCTCTGCGGGGCGGAGACCCGGGGCGGAGGCTCATCGAGCCCCCGGAATCGACGTCTCCCGGATCCTCCGTGGACGGCCCTCGGGCGGAGACGGCGGGGGCAGGCGAAGGGTTTCTTTTCGTCCCGGTCCATCAGATCTTCGGCTCGGAGGAGCTGAGCGCCCGCGCCCCGGCCGTCGCCTCGCTCATCCCGGAGCCGGTCCTTCTCCTTCATCCCGACGACGCCGGAACGCACGGGATCGGGCCCGGCGACAGGGTCGAGCTCGAAGTCCAAGGCGAAACCCTGTCGCTTCCCGCGAAGATCACGGCCGAGATGTGCCGCGGCGCCGCAGGCCTCCCCGTGGCCTCGTCCGCCGCCCTCGGTCTCGACCTGCCGGCCCGCGGCAGGATCCTGACGGTGGTGAAGCCATGAGCCTCACCCTGAAGATGGTCCTGATCATCGCCGGCGTTTTGGCCTTCGCCCTCGGATCGGCCGCGGGTCTCGTCTGGCTCGAGCGGCGGCTGCTCGGGTTCTGGCAGGAACGGTACGGACCCAACCGGGTCGGCCCTTTCGGCGTCTTCCAGGTCCTGGCCGACATGATCAAGCTCTTCCTGAAGGAGGACTGGGTCCCGCCCTTCGCCGACAGGCCGGTCTTCGTCCTGGCTCCGGCGATCATCATCGCCGCGGTCCTGATGTCGTTCGCCGTCATCCCCTTCGCCCCCGGGCTCTTCGTGGCCGACCTGAACATCGGGCTGCTCTTCTTCCTGGCCATGTCGTCGCTCGCGGTCTACAGCGTCATCCTCGGCGCCTGGGCCTCGAACAACAAGTACGCGCTCCTCGGGGGCCTGCGGGCGGCCGCCCAGATGATGAGCTACGAGGTCTTCATGGGCCTCTCGCTCATGGGTGTGGTGATGCTCGCGGGCTCGTTCAGCCTGCGCGACATCGTCCTGGCCCAGCAGAGGACCTGGTTCGTCCTGCCTCAGTTCGCCGGGTTCGCCGTCTTCCTCGTCGCCGGGGCGGCCGAGATGCGCCGCCTGCCGTTCGACCTGCCCGAGGCCGAGAACGAGCTCGTGGCCGGATACCATTCCGAATATTCGGGCATGAAGTTCGGCATGTTCTACGTCGGCGAGTATCTCGGCCTGACCCTCATCTCGGCCCTGATCGTGACCCTGTTCTTCGGCGGCTGGCTGGGCCCGGCGTTCCTGCCTCCGCCGGTCTGGTTCTTCCTGAAGACCGGCGTCCTGATCGCCTTCTTCATCCTCGTGCGCGGCTCGCTGCCGCGGCCCCGCTACGACCAGCTCATGGCCTTCGGCTGGAAGGTCCTCCTGCCGCTCGCCGTCCTGAACCTGGTCGTGACGGCGGCGGTCGTGCTCCTGGCCGCAGGCAAGGCGGGTCCGTGAGGTCATGACATGTTCAGCATCCTGCGCAGCATCGGCCTGACCTTCGGCCATCTCTTCCGGAGGAAGGTCACGGTCCGCTATCCCGAGGAAAGGCTCGCGCTCCCGGCGCGCTGGCGGGGCCGCATCATCCTCAGCCGCGATCCCGACGGCGGCGAGCGCTGCGTCGCCTGCTATCTCTGCGCCGTCGCCTGCCCCGTGGGCTGCATCGCCCTCCAGGCCGACGAGGACGAGAACGGCCGGCGCTTCCCGGCCTTCTTCCGGATCAACTTCTCCCGCTGCATCTTCTGCGGCCTCTGCGAGGACGCCTGCCCGACCTGCGCCATCCAGCTCGTCCCGGACTATGAGATGTCCGAGTACGACCGGCAGAACATGGTCTACGAAAAGGAGCATCTTCTGGTCGACGGCCAGGGCAAGTACCCGGGCTACGATTTCTACAAGGCCGCCGGCGTATCCATCCCCGGCAAGAAAAAGGAGGGGGGCGGGGATGAGGAGCCGCCGGTGGACCTGAGGAGCCTGCTGCCATGATGTTCTACGCCGCGGCGGCCGTCGCCGTCATCTCGACGGTCCTGGTCATCACCCGCTCGAACGCGGTCCACGCCCTGCTCTACCTCGTCGTCTCGTTCCTCGCGGCCGCGGTCATGTTCTTCACGCTCGGCGCGCCGCTCGCCGCCGCGCTCGAGGTGATCATCTATGCCGGGGCCGTGGTGGTCCTGTTCGTCTTCGTCGTCATGATGGCCAACCTCCAGCCGGAGCGATCCCGGCAGAGCCCGTGGACAAGCCTCCGGGCCTGGGCCGGCCCGGCCGCCCTGTCGCTCGTCCTTCTCGGCGAGTTCCTGGTCGTCATCGCCGCGCGAGGAAGGCGCGGCCTCGGACCCGGCGCCGTTCCGCCCGAGGCCGTCGGGATCTCGCTCTTCAGCACCTACGTCCTGGGCGTCGAGCTGGCCGCCATGCTCCTGCTGGCCGCCGTCGTCGGGGCCTTTCATCTGGGAAGCCGGCGGGAGACGCCCCATCATCGCTTTTTCGAGGAGACGCCGAAGTGAGCGCCGTCT
>CAVULT010000008.1:0-40352 GCA_963742235.1 Candidatus Aminicenantota bacterium
CAGGCCTCCGTCATCTCGTAGGCCGATAGATTCTTCACAACGGCGTCTTCCTCCGTCTTGTCATCCGCCGGGAGTTCGTGGTCTGCCGAACGAATGATGCTAGCCCGCCGGCCGGTCGAGGGCGCGGCGGATCGCGACGGCCATCTCACGGATGGTGAAGGGCGTCCTCGACGGGCGCGGGCTCGCTCCAAGTCGGGGACACAATACCATTTTCCGAATTAGCCGCCCCGGAGGCGTCTAGAATGGAACTTTTGGGCAGTCCCGTGCGTCATTCTTATGTCCGACGCCGGAGTCCTGTCTCAGAACTACATATGCCCGCGTTGGGAAAGGGACCAAGATGATCCGAGCCAAGACGTGACCGCCGCCCTCTCGATCCTCGCCTCCTTAGCCCTGCCCCCCCTGATCCTCGCCCAGGCCGGGGTTGTTTCGAGTCCGGCCCCCCGGTCCTCGGCGATCCGCCCGAGCGGATTGACTGACGACGAGTGGCGGGAGGATGTCGATTTTCTGGCGAAGACTGTGGCCGAAAAGCACCGCCATCCGTTCGACACCCTATCGCGGGCCGATTTTGACCAGGCCGTCGCCGCGCTCCGTGAGCGCGTCCCGACGTTGGCCGATCACGAAATCGTGGTCGGCATGATCAAGCTCGTGGCCATGCTCCGTGACGGACATAGCCGCCTGACTTTGCCTGCCGAAGCAGCCGTCGACACCCAGAGCCACACGCCGACGGCCGCTCCCAAGCCCGGGCTGACCTTCCATGTCCTGCCCCTCAAGCTGTATCTCTTCAGCGACGGACTCTACGTCCAGGCCACGACACCCGACCGCCGCGGCCTCGTCGGGGCCCGGGTCGTGCGGATAGGGACGATGACGGCCGAAGCTGCCCTGGAGGCGGTCCGCCCCGCGGTCCACTACGATTCCGAGATGTGGTTCAAGCTGGAGGGCCCCCAGTTCCTCACGGTCCCCGAGATCCTTCAGGCCTGCGGGGTCACCGGGACCGTCGAGCGGACGCCTCTGACCTTGGACAAGGACGGTGGGATAGAAACAGTCGTCCTGGAGCCGCTGCCCTCCGGTCCCGAGCCGGCCTGGGTCG
The DNA here is from genome assembly GCA_963742235.1 of Candidatus Aminicenantota bacterium. Lineage (GTDB taxonomy): Bacteria > Acidobacteriota > Aminicenantia > Aminicenantales > Saccharicenantaceae > RBG-16-66-30. Next base: position 1,088 of record CAVULT010000008.1, read on the forward strand.
TTTGGAGTGATACGTCCGGCGCGCCCAAGCCTCTCTATCTGAGGAACATAGACAAGCCTTTCTGGTTCGAGATCCTGCCCGGCCGGAAAGCCGTCTATGCTCAGGTCAATGCCATCCGGGACGATACGGCCGAGACTCTGGCCGCCTTTTCGGCCCGGATGATCGCCGCGGCCGAGGCCGCCGGGGCGGAGAGGATCGTCCTCGACCTTCGCCTGAACGACGGCGGCGATAACTACCTCGGCCGCGGACTGGTCCTGGCCCTGATCGGCGTCAAGAACATCAACCGCTACGGCCGTCTGTTCACCATCATCGGCCGCAACACGTTCTCAGCCGCCGTCAGCGTCGTCTCCGCTCTCGAGCGCTGGTCTGAGACGATCTTCGTCGGAGAGCCCACGGGCAATGCCCCGAGCCAGTACGGCGATTCCCGGCGCTACCAGCTGCCTCACAGCGGCCTGACCGTCCGCCTCTCGTCGGTGTATTGGCGCGATGCGGAAGTCGATGAGAGAAGACCCTGGGTGGCCCCTGATATCGCCGTCGGCCTCGCCTGGGCGGACTATGCGGCCGGCCGGGACCCGGCCCTTGAAGCGGCTCTGTCCTATCATGCTCCGGATTCGCTTCTCGATCAGCTCAAAGAGAGGCTCAGGTGGGGAGGTATACGCACCGCAGCTTCCCGCTATTACAAGTACCGGAATTCCCCGGATACCGCCGCGGTCCGGACCGAGGACACACTCCTGGCCCTGGCTGATTTCCTATTCACGGAAAAGAATCCGGACGACGCGGTCGGCATCCTCCGTCGCGCGGTCGCCGAGTACCCGGACTCCGTCCCTTGCAATCTCGCCCTTGGGAAGGGGTTGGTCGGGCAAGGCGATGGACGGGAGGCGCTCGAACCGCTGAAGAAGGCGCTGGCCCTCAAGCCCGGCGATCCCGTCGCCGCGGAATGGCTGGCGAAGGCCGAAAAGCTGGCCCAGGCCAAGAAATAACCCTCGAAGCGCCGCCTCTCAGGCCCGGTCGAGGGCGCGGCGGATCGCGGCGGCCATCTCACGGATGGTGAAGGGCTTCATCACCAGCTCGCGGATCCCCAGGCCGGCGGCCGTCCTCTCGCTGACGCAGTCGCTGAACCCGGTGCACAGGACGAACGGAAGGTCCGGGTGGACCCTCATCGCCTCCTCCGCGAGCCTCGTGCCGACCAGGTGGGGCATGGTCTGGTCGGTGACGACGAGGTCGAAGGCCTCGGGACGGGAGCGGATGAGCGCGAGGGCCTTGACGCTGTCCGTTTCGAAGGTCACCTCGTAGCCGAGACGTTTCAGGATGTCATGGAGGCTCTCGGCCTGGCTTCTTTCGTCGTCGACGACGAGGATCCTCTCGCACCCTCCGGGAATGGGACCGGAATGGTCCTCGACGGGCGCGGGCTCGCTCTTCACGCGCGGGAGAAAGACCTGGAAAACGCTTCCTTTGCCGATCTTGCTCTCGACCGAGATGGCCCCCCCGCTGCCGGTGACGATCCCGTGGACGACGGCCAGGCCCATGCCGGTGCCCTCCGCCTGCCCCTTGGTCGTGAAGAACGGATCGAAGATCCGGGGGAGCATGTCCGCGGGGATGCCGGTTCCCGTGTCCTCTACGGTCAGTCTGACGTAGGGACCGGCCTTGAGGCCCGGCAGCCGCGCGGCGGCTTCCGCGCCGATATCGACCGCGTCGAGCCTGACGGCCAGGATCCCTCCCGCCTCGCGCATGGCGTAGGCGGCGTTGCTGCCAAGGTTGATGAGGACCTGGTGGATCTCCGTCGCGTCGGACAGCGTCACGGCGTCCTCCGCCGTGAGCGTGTCCCTGATCTCGATCGTGGCCGGCAGCGAGGCCCGCAGGAAGCGCAGGGCCTCGGTGACGACCGGGGCCAGCCGGATCGGCTTCGGTTCCCGGCTCCTTTTCCGGCTGAACGCCAGGACCTGCTTGACCAGATCCTTGCCCCGCTCGGCGGCGTCGAGCACAAGCGGCAGGTACTGCCGCGCCGCCCCCGGCTCCTGTCCGTCGTCAAGCGCGAGCTCGGCATTGATGACGATGGCCGCCAGGATATTGTTGAAGTCGTGGGCGATGCCGCCGGCCAGCGTGCCCAGGGCCTCCATCTTCTGAGCCTGGCGGGCGTGCTCGTCGAGAAGGACCTCGCGGGTGACGTCGAGGAGGATCAGGATGATCCCCTTGACGCGGCCGTCGGGTCCGGTCAGGCGATGAACGCTCCGGTTGACGTAGACAGCCCCGTTCCCGGGGACGGCCCCGCAGGTGAGGGGCATGGCGTGACCGAAGGAGGGCCGGCCCGTTTCGATGACGTCCCGGAAAACCGTCTCGTCCGCCGGGTCAGGGAACAAGGCGAAGTAGTTCTTGCCCTGGAAGTCCTGCGGCTCCCGGCCGTAGGCCTGGGCGTAGGCGGGATTGACCCGGAAGAAGTCGAACGACGCGTCCATGTAGGCGACCATGACCTGGGTGATGGAAAAGACCTTCTCGAGCAGGGCCGTGGCCTCGATGAGCTCGTCCTGGGCCGCCTTCCGGGCCCGCCTCACCTCGACCTCGCGGAGCTCCCGGTCGACCGCGGGAACCAGGCGCCTCAGGTTGTCCTTCATGATGTAGTCGTGGGCGCCCGCGCGCATGGCGTCGACCGCGATGTCCTCGCCGATGTTTCCCGAGACGATGATGAACGGCGCATCCTGGCCGCTCGTCTTGAAGCTGTCGAGCGCGGCGAAGCCGTCGAACTGGGGCATGAGATAGTCCGAGATGACGAGGTCCCAGGTCCGCCGGGCCAGGGCCTCCCGCATGCCTTCCGGGGAATCGACGCGTTCCCAGCGCGGGTCGTAGCCGCCCCGGCGGAGCCCGTTGACGACGAGCAAGGCGTCGTCTTCGGAGTCCTCGACGATCAGGACATTCAGGGTCGTCGCCATGATCCTCCGCCTCGCTTTCCCGGCTTTCTCTGCGTTATCATCGAGCCTTCAGCCCGTTTTCTCCCCGCTTTGACCCTCCAGGTCAGGGCGCCTCGTTCAGGACCAGCCAGTACAGCCCCAGCTGGCGCACGGACTCGGCGAACTGGGCGAAATCGACGGGCTTGCGGATATAGCTGTTGGCGCCGAGCTTGTAGCTTTCGACCTTGTCCCGTTCCTCGCTCGAAGTCGTGAGGATGACGACGGGGAGCAGCCGGGTCTTTTCGTCGGACCTGATGCGCCGAAGCACTTCGAGCCCGTCCATGCGCGGCATCTTGAGGTCGAGGAGGATGACCTGCGGCGAAATGCACGGGTCGCGGCCGGCGAACTTGCCCGTGCAGGCCAGGTACTCCAGGGCCTCGACGCCGTCGACGGCCAGATCGACCGAGTTGGCGACGTGGCTCTTCGCCAGGGCCCGCATCGTCAGCTCGACGTCGTCGGGATTGTCCTCGACCAGGAGGATGCTTTTCGTATTCATCGGACCTCTCTTTCTTCCGGCTCGCCGGCGAGCGTGAAATAGACCGTCGCGCCCTGGCCGGGACGGGCCTCGATCCAGACCCGGCCCCCGTGGCGCTCGATGATGCGCTTGACCGTCGCCAGGCCGACCCCCGTGCCGGGGAACTCGCCCATGGCGTGCAGCCTCTGGAAAGGCTGGAAGAGCTTGCCGGCATAGGCCATGTCGAACCCGGTGCCGTTGTCCTTGACGAAATAGGCCGGGCCGCCCCCCGCCGTCGTCGTCCCGAATTCGATCCGGGTCTTCTCGCAATGGGACGTGAACTTCCAGGCGTTGTCGATAAGATTCCTGAGGACGACGCTCAGCAGGCGCTCGTCGCCCGCGCCGACGAGGCCATCGGCCACGACCAGCTCAGCCCGCCTCTCCGGGTGGGATTTCCGGAGCTCCTCGAGGATCTTGCGGACCATGCGGCTCAGGTCGACGCGGCCCCGGAGCATCTCGACCCGCGTGACCCGCGAGAGGTTCAAGAGATCGTCGATGAGCTGGCCCATCTTCTCGACCGCGGCCACGATGCGGTGCAGGGAGTCCCGGCCCTGATCGTTGAGCTCGGCGTCGCAGTCCTCGACCAGGACCTGGCTGAATCCGCCGATCGTCCTCAGCGGGGCCCTGAGGTCGTGGGAGACGGAGTAGGCGAAGGCCTCGAGCTCGCGGTTCGCCGAGTCGACGGCCTCCTTGGCCAGGCGCAGCGATTCGAGGGCATCGCGGAGCCCGCGGTTGGCGGCCTCGGATTTCTCCCGCTCGCTGGCGAAGTCGTCGAGGAGGTTCAGCATGGCCCGCTGCGTCTCCTCGAACCGGACCTTCTCCCCGGCGAAATCCTCGAGGATATTGAGGGAGGCCCGCTGGAGCTCTTCGAGTCGTGACTTCTCCGTCGAAAGGTCCCCGACGACGTTGAGGAGCGCCGCGGCATAATCGTCCCGGTTGCGAAACCCTGAGGCTTCGGGGAGGCGCGTCAGGCCGTCGGTCATGACGTTGCCCGGCCTCCCGGACCGCCCTGGCGAAGTTTCTCGACTTCTTGGCGCAGCTCGTCGATCTCCTTCTTGAGCTCGATCATTTTCAGCTCGCGGCCGACGGTCAGCTTCTGGAAGCGCTCGAGCTCCGCCAGCCGCTCAAGCTCACGGGCCTGCTGCTCCTCGCGGGACCTCTGCTCGGCGACCTTGGCCTCGGCCTGCCTCTGGGCGGTGATGTCGCGCGCGGCGGCGAAAACGCCCAGGACCCGGCCCTGCGGGTCCAGGTAGACGGAGGCGTTGTAGAGGACCGACGTCAGCCGGCCGTCCCTGTGGCGGATCGTCAGCGGGTAATCGGTGACGTAGCTTTTGGCGAAGACCCGCTCGTAGCCGCGGCGGGCGTCGTCCGGCTCGGTGAAGTAGTCGGAGAAGTCCGTGCCGATGAGCTCGTCGCGCGGCACCCCGGTGACCTTGATCGTCGCCTCGTTGACGTCGGTGATCTTGCCTTCCGGGCTGATCGTGACGAAGGGATCGAGGCTGGCCTCGATCAGGCTCCGGGCATACTGGGCGGCCTGGCGCTGGGCGGTGATGTCGCGGGCCGCGGCGAAAACGCCCAGGACATGGCCCTGCGCATCCTTGTAGACCGAGGCGTTGTAGAGGACCGACGTCAGCCGGCCTTCCTTATGGCGCATGGTCAGCGGATAATCGGTGACGTAGCCTTTGGCGAAGACCTGCTTATAGCTGCGGCGGGCGTCGTCCGGTTCGGTGAAGTAGTCCGAGAAATCCGTTCCGATGAGCTTTGAGCGCGGGATGCCGGTGACTTTCACCGTGGCTTCGTTGAGGTCCGTGATCTTGCCCTCGGGGCTGATGGTCACGAACGGATCCAGGCTGGCCTCGATCAGGCTCCTGGCGTACTGGGATGAGGCCTCGGGCGAATCCGGGACGGCTGCCGTTCCGGCGGGCGGGGTGCCCGGCCGACCCGAATTCCCGCGAACGGGCGCTTTGCGGACGCGCCTGCGCTTGGCCATCCTGCCTTCCATCATCGGGCCTCCTTGCAGCCGGGCTACGGGGGCTTCCGCAGAGGCCGGCGCCCCGGTTTCTCCAGGTCAGCGGGTGGAAAAACCATCCGGAATGTTAGGGCAATTATCCGTCAAACATGGCGGGGTGTCAATTTTCCGGCTGAGTCCGGCCCTGATGCGGCCTCATTTCCCGGCGGCGAGCAGGTCGGCGAGCTTGTCGAACGACTGGCTCCAGCCCTCCCGGGCGCTCGTCATGTCTTTGCCGGGCGGGATGCCGGCGTGGCTCAAGGTCATCTTCGTCTTCCCGTTACGCTCTTCGAAGGTCACGGTCTGCAGCATCTCCCGGGCGAAGCCCGGGCCCATCCCGTAGGAGGTCGCCGATACGATGTTGCCCTTATCGTCGGCGAAGCTGCTCGTGGCCACGATCCGCTCGAGAGGCACGATCTCGCGGTAGAAGCCGGTGTTGCAGTAGTCTTTGCCCTGCGGCGATCGCATGCAGAGAAAATAGGCGCCCCCGACGCGGAGCGAGATCCGGCAGACAGGCGCGGTGAAGCCCTCGGGGCCCCACCAGCGCTTAACGAGGTCCGGGTCCGTCCAGGCCGTCCAGACGCGCTCGCGCGGCGCGTCGAAGACGCGTTCGATGATGAGGATCGAGCCGGGCGGCGGGCTGGTCAATGATTCGCGGTCCATGGGGTCCATGATGTTCCCTCCCTCGATAGGCGTTCAGCGACATCGAGAGAAACGGCAAGAAACTTGCCAAGTGCCATGGCCCGGGGGAGCCGGGGGTCGGCCTGACGGCCGGGGCCGTGATGGCGACCGGCGCCGCGGGGAGGCGGAAAAATCCCGCGCCGTAGGACGGCTTCCTGTCAGAAGGGAACGGCGGACCCGGGCTACTGGGCCTTGGGATCGGATTGCATCAGGCCGAGCCTGTTCCCCTCCGTATCGACACAGAGAGCGAACCAGCCCACGCCCGGGATGGGCATGCGGGGCTCCACCACCTTGCCGCCGGCCGCGGTGATCTTGGCTTCGAACTCCCTGAGCGAGGCGACGTCGACGGTGTTCGTCGTGTGGTCGGTCGGGTCCCGCCTCTTGCCGAGGCCTCCGTTGATCCCGGGCTCGTTGTCGGGGCCCGTCGTGATCAGCCAATAATCCATTCCCCCGGTCCACTTCTCGGCCTTCCAGCCGAAGACGTTCTGGTAGAAGTTGGCGGCCCGGTCCGGGTCGTCGGCGTAGATATCGAAATGAACGATGCGATTCATTTGCGCCTCCTCGATGACCGTGATTGCAAGAATCCTGCCAAGAACGGAACTGGAAGGGAAAATCGGAGCTCGGGCGCGGGATCAGGGCGGAATCCCGCGCGGCGTCATCCGCCGGGACGGTTGACCAGGACATGGCGGTCTTCGACGCGCTTCGTGAATCCGGTCTTGTCGAAGTACTCGAGGATGGCTTGGGCGTACTTGCGGGAGAGGTCGAGGCGGTCGCGGAGCTCGGCGATGGTGACGCTGCCGTGGCGCTCGACGAGGCCGGCGACGGCGGCGCGCGCCGCTTCGAGCGTCTCGCGGTGGTAGATCACCTTGGGAGCGAGCCGGACGAGATCGCCGGAACGAACGAGTCCGCTCAGGAGGGGATTGAATACGGACGGATTCAGCCCCAGCCTCGTCCGGACTTCGTCTTCGAGCGGCGCGGAGAAGCGGGCCGTCCGGAAGGCGTCTTCGATCCGGGCGCGGAGCTCCGCTTGGACCGGGTCGGCCTTGGGCTCCCGGCCGGCGAGCCCGATCTCGGCGTCCTTTCGGAAGAGAACGCCGCCGGCGACGAGGGCGTCGAGGACGACCTTGAGGGTCGCGGCGTCGCCCGTCTCGAGGAACTCCGCCCGGAGGTCCGAGTAGGGCATGGACGGGCGGAACGGGTTTTTGGCGAAATAGGCCCGGACCGCTTCGACGAGCCCGTCGGAGAGCCGCGCCTAAACCGATCGGTGGAGGTACCGTTCCGGTTTCTCTCCGGCGATGGCCACAAGGCGGCCCTCGGCGACGAGCGCCGTGACGGCCGCGGCGACTTCGGGCTCGCCGCGCCCGAGCTTTCGGGCGATGTCCTGGACAGCCTGCGGCGAGCCGCCGGCCTGGGCCGCCATCTGTTCGACGGCGTCGCGGGACGAGCCCCCGAGCTTCTCGAGGCCCTCCAGGACGCCGCCGCTGAAGCGCTTGTGCTTTTCGGGGGCGGCGTCGAGGACCCGGCCGCCGCCGATCGTCACGACGGGGGAGAAGGAGCGGATGACGAACCGGTCGCCGGGGAGGGCGACGGCGGGCCGCTCGAGGACGAGCTGGACGGCGGCCGAGGCGCCGGGGGCGATCGTTTGGGCGCCGATGATCGAGAGGCGGGCCATGACCTCGTCGGTGCCGATGTGGAGCCGGACGCGGTCGCGGTGCTTGATCTCGCGCGGGGCGGAGGCGAGGACGTCGAGGCGGGCGTCGAGGCGCGCCGTCGGGGCGAGCGACCCCGGCGCCGCGGCGACCTGGCCCCGGCGGAGGTCCTCTTTGGCGATGTCCTGGAGGTTGAGGGCCGTGCGCCGGCCGATCCCGGAATGGTCCGCCTTCGATCCGTGGACCTGGAGGCCGCGGACGCGGGTCTCGAGGCCCTCGGGGTAGACGGCGACGCGGTCGCCGGCGCGGACGGCGCCGCCCAGGATGGTGCCGGCGACGACCGTCCCGAAGCCGTGCATGGTGAAGACCCGGTCGATGGGCATGCGGAAGATGCCGCTGTCGGGGCGCGGGCCGACGCGGAGGCCGATCGCGCGCAAACAGGCCTTGAGCTCGGGGATGCCGGCCCCGGTCAGCGCCGAAACAGGGAGGATCGGCGCTTCGGCCAGGAACGAGCCGTGGACGAAGCGGCGGACGGCGGCGGTGAGCTCGGCCAGGCGGGCCTCGTCGACGAGGTCGCACTTGGTCAGGGCGATCGCGCCGAGCTTGATATCGAGGAGCTTGAGGATGTCGAAGTGCTCGCGCGTCTGGACGGCGATGCCCTCGTCGGCCGCGACGACGAGAAGGGCGGCGTCGATGTTGCTCGCCCCGGCGGCCATGGTCTTGACGAACTTCTCGTGGCCGGGGACGTCGATGAAGACGAGCTGTTTCGGATAGGCCGGATCGTCGAGGAAGACGAAGCCCAGCTCGATGGTCATGCCGCGGGCTTTCTCCTCGGGCAGGGTGTCCGGGTCGGTCCCGGTCAGGGCCCTGACGAGAGCGCTCTTGCCGTGGTCGATGTGCCCGGCCGTGCCGATGATGACGTGATCGAGGTCGGGCATGGTCAGGGGCGGGGCGGACGGGCGCGGAGGAGGATGCGGGGCTTGGCCTTGCGCACGACGCGGCCGATGACCGCGGCCGAGGAAATGCCTTTCTTGTGGAGAGCGGCCAGGAGGGCCGGGGCCTTGGACTTGCGCACGGCGATGAGCAGCCCGCCCGAGGTCTGGGGATCGTAGAGGAGCGTCTCGAGGTCTTCCCCGGCGGCCTTATCGCGACGGACGAAGGGCGCGGCGTACTCGCGGTTGCGCTCGACGGCCCCGGAGATGACGTCGTCGCGGATGAGATCGAGAACGCCGGGGAAGACGGGGATGGAAGCGCCGTAGATCTCGATCTCGACGCCGCTCTGCGCGGCCATCTCGGAGAGGTGGCCGGCCAGTCCGAAGCCGGTGATGTCGGTCGCCGTCGTGACGCCGGCCGCGGTCATGAGCCCGGCGGCGACGCGGTTGAGGGCGCGCATGGACAGCTCGGCGGCGGCCAGGCCGTCGGCGGGGGCGCGGCCGATCTGGCGGGCGAAGCTCAGCGTGCCGGTGCCGATGGGCTTGGTCAGGATGAGGAGGTCGCCGGGCCGGGCCTTGCTGTTGACCGTCATCTGGCGGGGGTCGACGACGCCGGTCACGGCGAAGCCGAGCTTGATCTCGCGGTCCTTGATGCTGTGGCCGCCGAGGAGAGCGACGCCGGCCTCGCGGAGCTTGTCGACCCCGCCCTGGAGCATCCGGTTCATGATCCGGGGGGAGAGCGATTCGATCGGGAAGGCGACGATGGAGAGCGCGGTCAGGGGCTTGCCGCCCATGGCGTAGATGTCGCTGACGGAGTTGGCCGCGGCGATCTCGCCGAAGGCGTAGGGGTCGTCGACGACGGGCGTGAAGACGTCGACCGACTGGACGAGGGCGGTGCGGGGGGTCAGCCGGAAGACGCCGGCGTCGTCGCAGGTCTCGGAGGAGACGAGGACGCGCCGGTCGCGGATGCGGGGCAGGCCGGAGAGGGCCCGCTTGAGGTCCTCCTGGCTGATCTTCGAGGCGCAGCCGGCGTTCTCGACGAGGGTCGTCAGGGCCACATCCTCGGGAGCGTCCTCCTCGCGCTCGCCGGCGCAGAGGCAGACGTTCTTGCGCTTGAAGAGGTCGCAGGGGCAGGGGTTCTTGGGGTTGCAGATGCAGTGGCCGAGCGCGATCGACCGGCCCATGATGCGTCTGCGCCGGGCGAAAAATGGGGACGTTTCTGTTTCTTTCATCGCAGGGCCTCGAGAAGGGCTCGCTCGACGAGGGCGTCCTCGCCGGGCAGGATCGTCCGGAGGTCGAAGAGGACGGCGTCCTTGTGGATGCGGGCGAAGACGGGCGGCGTGGATAGACGGAGTCGGCGGGAAAGGTCCTCGGGGGCGAGGCCGGACGAGCGGACGGCCAGGACCTTCGTCGGCAGCGTCTCGACCGGGACCGCGCCGCTTCCGACCTGCGAGGCGCCGTCCTCGACGGAAACAGCCACGGAGACGGGGAGGGATTTGCGAAGGGAGGCCGCCAGCTTCTTGGCCCGGCGGCCGAGCTCGTCGGGGGTCAAAGCGAGCATCCGGTAGATGGGATGGCGCTCGGTGAGCTTGTCGGGGGCGAGGAAGAGCTTGAGCGTCGATTCGAGCGCCGCGAGAGTGAGCTTGCCGCAGCGGAAGGCCCGGGCGAGCGGGTTCTTGCGGATCTTCTGGATCCAGGCGGACTGGCCGACGATGATGCCGCTCTGAGGGCCGCCGATGAGCTTGTCGCCGCTGAAGCAGATGACGTCGGCCCCGGCGCGGACGCTCGCCGCGACCAGGGGCTCGGTGGCCAGGCCGAAGCGGGCCAGGTCGACGAGGGCGCCGCTGCCGAGGTCGTCGACGACGGGAACGCCGCGGGCGCGGCCCAGGGCGGCCAGCTCCTCGATCGCCGGCTCCTCGGCGAAGCCGACGATGCGGTAGTTGCTGTGATGGACGCGGAGGATGGCCCCGGTCGATCCGGTGACGGCCTCCTCGTAGTCGCGGAGGTGGGTCTTGTTGGTCGTCCCGACCTCGCGAAGAACGGCGCCGCTCGTGGCCATGACGTCGGGCATGCGGAAGGAGCCGCCGATCTCGACGAGCTGGCCCCGGGAGACGACGACCTCCTTGCCCCGGGCGAGCGTGTTGAGGATGAGCACGGTCGCGGCGGCGTTGTTGTTGGCCACGGTCGCGGCTTCGGCGCCGGTGAGCTCGCACAGGAGCGCTTCGACGTGCCGGTCGCGGGAGACGCGCTGGCCCGATTCGAGATCGAGGGCCAGGGTCGAATAGCCCGAGGCGACGGCGGCCAGCGCGTCGCCGGCGGCGGCGGGCAGGACGGCCCGGCCGAGACCCGAGTGCATGATCACGCCCGTGGCATTGACGGCCGGGGCGAGCGAGGGGGCGAACTTTTTCTCGAGGCGGAAGCGCAGCCGGTCGATGAGGGCCGGGACCGAGACGTCGGGAGCGTGAGGGCCGCCGGCGCCTTCAGGGCGGTGGCCGCCGGACGCGGCGGCCGCCGCGATCGCCGCCCGGACGTCGTCGAGGGCGTCACGGGCGGAGGCCGTCACGGCCTCGCGTCCGAACCTGTCGACGAGGGGGTCGACGCCGGGCTCGGACAGAAAGGAGTCGAGGGAGGGGATGAGTCGATAGGCCGTCGTTTTCGTCGTGTCGGTCATGGGCGAGGGGACCGCGATCCTCTTATTTCTGGAGGGTCCTGAAACGGATCTTGCCGAAGATCTCGGGATGGACGTCGGCGCCCGCGCCGGACGCCGCCACGGGCACGGCGATCTCGAACCTCAGCTCCTTCGGCGGCAGGCAGGATTCGTTGTTGCAGGCTTGATAGCTCAGGGCGCCCTTGACGGTCCGGGGGCCGGCGCCGAGGCCCTCTTTGGCTTTGAGGAGCGCGCCCAAAAAGACCTCGCCTTCATAGACCACGAGCTCGGCTTCCGAATAGGCGAAGCGGGCCCGCCGGCCCTTCGGGTAGGAGATCTCGAGGACCTCGAAATCGGGATTCTCGTCGATCACGAGGGCGGTCGGGATCAAGAACTCGTCGAGGGGAGCGTTGTCGTTGATGTGATAGCCCGATTGGACCTTGAGGATGACGGCCGCCTTGAAGGTCTCGCCGGGACGCACGGCATCACGGGAGATGAGCGTTTTGGCCTCGACCACCTGGTCGTCAGTCTGGGCGGCCAGGGCGGGCATGAGTATCAACGCCGCGGCCACGAAAATGAGCGCCGCGCCGCGGATCCGGAACGTGCTTGACGGGAATCTCCGCATTAAAAACCTCGCTGTCAATTAGAAACGTTTGCCCGCGTTTTGTCAACGCCTGGCCTTGCCGCCGGTCGCGCCCTTGACGCCCTCTTCGAACGGCTCGGTCAGGATGGGCACGACCCAGCCCTCGGGGCTCTCCTTGTAGGTTTCGATGTCTTCCTTCACGGCCAGAGGGTATTTCAGCGCGTCGAACCGCTTGTCGAGATAGGCGCCGATCCCCTCGATCTTCGGATAGGGGAACGTGAGCCAGGCGCTGCGGTCGTAATAGACGCTCCCGGCCTTGACCGGCAGCATCCGCGTCTGATTGTTGGTGGCGAACGAATAGACGTAGCCTCTCGACACGTAGTACCACGGCCCGTTCTGGATGTAGATGAACGGCTGCTCGAGCGAGGCCAGCCCGCCGTTGAGGTTCGGGGTCGCGAGGTCCAGGTAGAGGGCCGCGAAGCCGATCCCCTTCGCCTCGTCGAAGAAGCTGACCCAAGGCGTGTCCGGCCGGAGCACGGCCGCGTGGTCCGGGTGCACCTTGGCCGTGGCGAAATCCAGGATCTCCGTCCTGCCTCCCTCTTTGAACGCCGCCTTGGTGAAGACGGCCTTGTTGAACACGACCTCGGCGTCGCGCAGGGCCATGACGAACGTGTCCTTGCCGACCGTCGTGACCGACTCGACCATCACGACCGGCGACCCGGCGTAGAAATGGTACCTGATGCCGATGTCGATGCCCTCGGGCTGCGGCAGCTTCCCCTTGAGGTTGAGCGAGTAGAAAACCGGCCCCACGACCTCCGTCGCCTCCGGGTTCGTCCAGTCGGAGCTGTGATACCAGGCGTGGGGCGGCGCGTAGACGTCCGGGTTCCAGTGGATGGCGCCGTTCGTCTCGAGCTTGTGCTCGAGCTTGATGCCCGTCGATTTCTCGACGATCTCGTAGATGACGCCGCTTTTCTCCTGGAGCGTGATCCTGTAGAAACCGTTCTCGATCGTCCGGCCGAGCCCTTGGCCCTTGGTCACGGCGAGATCGGTCACATAGGCGGGCTTCGGCGCCGCCGGATTATTGTAGAAGACAAGATACGTGGCCTTCGCGTGGGCCTCGACGTCGGCCAGAAAGGCGACGCTGAACGATGTCGTCGGATGGTAGCGGACGACCCTCTCGCCCGTCTTGGCATCCTTCTCCTCGACGGCCAGGATCTTCGGGTCGTTCCAGGTGACGACGTCGTAGACCTGGCTGGGGACTTCCCGGTAGACGACGTCCTTGCCGTTCCTCTCCGCCCTGACCACCCGCACTTCGCCCGGCGAGCGCAGGTAATCCGCCAGGACCCCGATCGTGGCGTGGATGGGGTACCCTGTCCGCGCGAAGCCGTGATCTTCGGACACCACGAGCGCCATGTAGCTCTTCCAAGACGGGTCCCAATATCCCTTCCCGGCCGGGGCCGTCCCCGAGCTCGTCAGGATCCGGATGTCGCCCGACTTCGGCTCGACGAGCTGGACCTTCACTCCGTCGTCCCCTCGGGGCGCCAGATGTGACGGGCCTTGACTTCGAGCGCGAGCTCCCGCCCTCGGACCTGAGGCCGAGCTTGTCGACATCGCGTCCGCCCTGATAGACGAGGAAGTCCCGCGCCCTGACCCCATCGACCTCGACCCGGTCGACGCTCCAGGCCGCCGCCTCGAGCCCGGCCGGGATCTCCGGCATGACGAAAGCGGCCTTGACGAAGTACCAGGGCTCGCCCTCGACCGGATAGCCGAATTGCGTTCCGGTCGCCGGGGACTCGGGGGAGGGGGCGGTCGCGGAGGCCGCGTTGGCGGCGGGGCCGTCCGCTCCCGTGCCGTTGGGCGCCTTTCCGCAGCTCATCAGCGCCAAGCTCGCCAAGCCCACGACGCCCGCGAAAAATAGAAACGTCCCCATTTTTTTCATTGTCCCTCCCAATCGACCCGCCGCGAGTTGGCCGAAGAGGATCCGGCCTACTTTTCGCGGGGGATGGCGTAGACGGGGATCTTGCTGTGGGCGATGACCTTCTCGGTCGTGCTGCCCAGGAAGAGCCGGGCCAGCCGCCGCACCGTCGTCGACATGACGATGAGCTCGAAGCCCTTCGTCTCGGCGTAGTCGATGATGCCTTCCCAGCCGCGCACGGCTTTGGCCACGTCCTCGGTCATCTCGACGGCCTTGTGCTCCCGCTTCCTGCGGGCTTCGAGCTTCTTGAGGACCGCTTTGAACATCTCGTCGGTCAGGCGGAAGTCGTGGCCGAAGAATTCGAGGACGTAGAGGAAGGTCAGGCTCGCGCCGAGCGTCTTGGCCAGCCGCCAGGCGTGGTCGCGCTCGACATCCTCGGTGGCCGTAAAATCGGTCGGGACGAGGATCTTCTTGATGGCCTGGGGCTTGGCCGTGGTCCCCTTGGTCACGAGCACCGGGACGCGCGAGCCCCTCAGGATGCGGTGGGTCACGCTGCCGATGAGGTTCTGCTCGTGCCCGGAGACCCCCCGGCGGCCGACGACGATGAGGTCCGCCCCTTCCTTCCGGGCCGTCTGGAGGACGACGGCGGCGGCCGAACCCTCGGCGACGATGGTCTTGTTCGGGCAGACGCCCTGGGTCCCGCACATCTGGTCGAGCTTGATCTTGGCGTTGACCTTGCTGGCCTCGATCTGCCCGGTCAGCTCCGCCTGGACTTCCGGCCAGGCCTCGTAGAGGGCCGGCGCGAAATCGGGGACGACGTGGAGCGCGGTCAGCCTGGCCTTGAAGGTCTTGGCGAAGAAATCGGCGTAGGCCAGGGCTTCCTTCGACTCGTCGGAAAAGTCCGTGGCCCAGAGGATGTGCGTGATGGGTTTGGTCATGAGCGTTCTCTCCTTGGTTTGCAGTCGGCGGTCTCCAGGAGCCCCGTCGCGATATGTCCCCAGTTTACACAGGACGGGGCAAAAGGGAAGAGGCGGCCGCTTCCCAAAAAAGGGCTTGACAAACGCGTTACTGTACTATATTAATAATACAGTGATACGGAGGCGACGGTGCTGATCAAAGTTGACGCGCGAGATTTCGTGCCGCTCTATGAACAGGTCAAATCGGAGATCCGGAGGCTGGCCGCCGTCGGGGCGGTCAAGCCGCACGACCCGCTGCCCTCGATCCGCGAGCTGGCGGCCGAAGTCCTGGTCAATCCCAACACGGTGGCCCGAGCCTATCGCGAGCTCGAACAGGAAGGCCTGATCTTTACCCAAAAAGGCCGCGGCTCTTTCCTGGCCGCCCGCGGGGTCCAGGACACGGACAGGCTCCTCGAGGCCCACCTGGTCCGGAAACTGGACGAGGCCATCAGGGAATTCCGCAAGTTCGGGGTGGGCGCGCCGGAGATCCGGAAACGCTTCGAAGAACGGCTGCGGCGCGCCGAGCAGCGCGAACGGAAGGGAGGCCAGGATGAGTGAGCTCGTTCGGATCGAACATCTCTCCAAATCTTTCGGGCGCCGGCCGGTCCTCCGCGACCTCGGCTTCGCGCTCGAACCGGGCAAGGTCTACGGGCTCTTGGGCCGGAACGGCGAAGGAAAGACGACCCTGATCCGGACGCTCATGGGCGTCATCCCTCATGACAGCGGCGTCATTTCGTTCAAGGGCCGCCCGGTTACTTTCGGCGCCGCCCATTACAAACAGAGGATCGGCTATATTCCCGAGGACCCCTTCTTTTACGGCGGGATGACTGTCCGGGGCCTCCTCGCGTTCAACGGCCGATTCTACCCGGAAGTGACGCCGGCCGGGCGGCCGCCGACCTCGGCGGCTCGCGCTCGATCCGGCCGCGAAGATCCGGACTCTTTCGCGGGGCCAGCACCTCAAGCTGGCCTTCGCCGCCGCCCTGGCCGCCGGACCCGAGCTCCTGGTCCTTGACGATCCGACTTCGGGCCTCGACGTTCCGACGCGGCGGGACTTCCTTCGCGACGTCATCCGGGAGCTGGCGGACGGCGGGACGGCGGTCCTCTTCGCGACGCACCTCGTCCACGAGCTCGAGCGCATCGTCGACCAGATCTTCATCCTCAACCGCGGGCGGCTCGTTCTCGACGATCCCTTCGAAAAAGTCGAAGATCTGGCCCGCCGAGTCGTCCTGGGGTTCGACCGCGACCCGCCCGCGTCCCGGACCTCTCGACGAACCTCTCACGGGCAGAGGTCGGGGCGGGAGCTGGAGCTCGTCGTTTACCCCGGGAAGAGGCCGGGGAGAGGGCGCTCGGGGCCGTCGACGCGGCCCGCCTCGACGTCGGGCCCCTCACCCTCGAGGACATTTTCACGGGCTTCACAACGCCAGCGAATCAGCATAAGGGACCGGTCCATGTTTAAGGCTCTGCTCGTCAAGGAGTGCAAGGACAAGGCCCCCATCGCCGCGTTCGGGCTGGGCCTGAAGGTGGTCTTCCTGACCGCCTTTCTCATCCTCGGGGACAACCCCGACCTCCGTGATCTCATCCCCGTCGGGTTCCTGCCTCGTTTTTCCCTTTATCGGGGTGCTTCTCGGCGCCGGGGCGTTCGAGACGGAGTTCCGTGACGGGGCCTGGGCTTACCTCCTCTCCCGACCCGTCCGTAAAGAGACGATCTGGCTGGCCAAGCTCCTCCGCCCCCCTGGTCTATCTGGCCGGCCTCTGGGTCGTCTTCCTCATCCTGGTGAAATCCCTTCCCCGGCTCGGAAAGGTGCTCTCGGATTTTTCCCTGCCGGCCGGGTTCCAGCTCGAAGCGTCCTTCGTTCCCCTGGCGATCGTCTCCTGCCTGTTCTATTTTTCTATTGCCTTCTCCCTGTCGCTCGTCTCCGAAAGGCACTTCAGCGTGCTCTTCGGCGCGCTTTTCGTCGGGTTCATCCTCCAGGCTCTCCTGACCTCCGTCTCTTTGGCTCTGGAATATAGGGGTTTCCTGTTCACGATCAGACGATCCCTTTGGCTTCCCTCTCATTACACTGGGCCTGGCTCTCATGGCCCTGGCTTTTCTCGGAGCCTCGCTCCGGACCTTCCGGAAGGCGGATTTTTCGCAGCCGAAGAGGAAGGCCGCGATGCTCACGGCAAGCGCTCTCGTCCTCGTGGCTCTGTCCTGGGTCGTCGCCTTCGCGGGGCCTCTCGTCTTCTCCGGGGGCGACAGGATGATCCACTCCGGGATGGTCTTTGCCGGGGATAAGGCCTTTTTCTCCAGCAACAAAGGAATCTTTCGTTATGACGCCGGCCGCGACAGGATGAGAAGGCTGACGAGGTCCCGTTTCAGCGAACTTGCGGACGCTCCTTCCGAAGCGGGGAAGGTCCTCTATCTGGATACGGCGGCGCGGACCGAGCCCTGGAACGATGAACGGAGACGGCTCGGGGAAACGGCGCATCGTCCGCGTGGGGTTCGCCAGGGAGTCTCCGCTCTACGAATCGATGCTCTTCTCCGGTCTGCTCTCGCCTGACGGGAAATCCGTCATCTTCTCCGCCGACCATCCGAGAACGACGCGGGCCGGAAAGCGTCCTGTATTCGATCTGGTCCGTGGGGAGCGACGGCTCCGGACTCAAAGAGCTCCCCCTGGACCCCGCATGGGCCGATAAGTTGGAGGGTTGGTTCACGCTGGCCGCTTGGCCGCGGGGCGGCACGACGATCCTTTTGGACCTTTATGTGCCCTCCGGGCGAGGCGCCAATTCGCTCTGGACATACGATCCTTCTTCCGGAGCGGTCCGGGCTCTTTTCGAGTCCTCGTGGTTCCAGTCAAGCCAAGTTTCGTCCAATGGGGAGTTCGCGGCCGTCGTCTATTGGCCCTGGCCCGAAGGTCCCAGCCGGCTGGGCCTGCTGGATCTGAAGACCATGGCCACGACCGAGATCCTGGATAGGCCGCGGGCCTCGGTTCTCCGGATGTGCTGGAATCGCGCGGGCGACCGGCTGGCGATCCTTCCACGAGCCGGAACCGGGGTCGGGAGGCTTTCCGTGGCGCAGACTCGCTCGAGGCGCGTCGAATCACCGAATCCCGGGAGCTGATGAGGACCGAGGGAGAGTTCCCTCGGGCCGCGGCCGGCTGGGATCGGCGATCGGGGCCGTCTTTGCTGGTACGATCCAAAAGCTGGCGCTCTGAGGTTCCTGGCGCCCGACCTCTCGGAGGAGAAGGCGATCGCCGTGCCCGGCGTGATCGGAAAAGGCCCGTTTGTTCCGGATTTCGGGGGCGGGACGATCCTCCTGACCGATGAGGGGCATCAATCCCTCTGGCGGCTCGACATCAAGACGGAAAAGTGGAAAAAGATCTGGTAACCGAACCGGGGGCTTTCCGGCAAGCAGGGGGTGGCCCTCAGTACTTCTGCCAGTCCGGCTTGTGCTCGTTGACCCAGAGATAGTAATCGGCCATCTTCAGCTCCGAGGCGGTCTCCTTGTCGAGGACGAGGACGGCCCGCGGGTGCATCTGGAGGATCGACCCCGGGACCATGGCCGTGAAACCCCCCTCGGCCGCGAGCGAGACGGCCCGGGCCTTCTTCTTGCCGAAAGCGAGGAGCAGGCACATCTTGCTGTCCATGATCGTGCCCAGGCCCATGGTGATGACGTGGGTCGGAACCCACTCCGCGCCGCCGAACGCGGCCGCGGCGTCGAGGCGGGTCTCCTCGGTCAGGGTCTTGATGCGGGTCCGCGACGAGAGCGACGACGAGGGCTCGTTGAAGCCGATATGGCCGTTCGTGCCGATGCCCAGGACCTGGACGTCGATGCCGCCGGCCGAGCGGACGGCCTGCTCGTACTTGCGGCAGGCCGCGGGGATGTCGGCGGTCATGCCGTCGGGGATGTTGATCCGCTCCCGGGGCATGTTGATGCTGCTGAAGAGGTGGGCCCACATGTAGCTGTGGAACGACGACGGGTGGGCCGGCGGATGCCGACGTACTCGTCGAGATTGAAGCTGGTGACGTCGCTGAAATCGAGCCCCGACTCCCGGTGCATGCGGACAAGGTACGGGTCGAGCTGGAGCGGCGTGTTGCCGGTGGCGAAGCCGAGCACGGCGTGCGGCTTCTCGCGGACGGTCCGGGCGGTGATGCGGGCGGCGAGTTCGCTGGCCTGCTGGCTGTCGGGCTGGATGATGATCTCCATCGGGTGTCCTCCTTCTCGGTCCTGGCTCTCCGTGGCGCCGCCGCGGTGGCAGCCGTCACGACGCAGTATTTCTTGATCTTCTGGTCGACGCTGGCCCGGAACTTGTCGATGTGGCCGAGCACGAAGTGCCCGACGTCGAGCTTGGCGTTGCGGACGAGCGGCGTCAGGTCCATGGCGAACCAAAGTTCTTCGGCCTCGTCGGTCGCGTGCGATTGAAAATAGACGGCGTTGGCCCGGCGTCGTCCGGTGGTCGCCAGGTCGTAGCGTTTGCCGCCCTCGACCTGGGAGTGGTGTAGACGCCGATGAGGCCGGTGGACAGGGCCTCGCGGCGGCCGACGTCGAGCGGGACCTTGTCCTCGTCGTCCATCCAGTCGAGGCCGCGCCAGACCTCGCAGCCGTAGACCGTCGTCGGGCGCTCGGCCAGGTAGAGCTCGCGCATGGCCGCGAGCGCCGTGAAGGCGACGGCCGCGTGGGTGTCATGCTTGTCGGCCGGGTTGTGCGTGTAGACGACCTCGGGACGGGCCAGCTTGAGGATCTTGACCAGATCGGCCTTCAGGCGGCCCGTGCCGACGTCCTTGACCTCGGCGCTGGTGTAGTTGAGCTGGACGAGGGCGCCGTAGTTGCCGAGGACGGCCGCCTTTTCCTGCTCGCGGCGCCGGAGCGCGGCCATGTCGGCGTCGCTATACGCGCCGTATTCGCCGGTCCGGGGCGAGCCGGCCCCATCCCATCGCCGTCGCCGCACCAACCAGAGCTTCTTGCTGGTGAAGCACTTCTGGATGCCGTGGAAGGCCATGATCTCGAGGTCGTCCTGGTGGGCGCCGATGCCGAGGTGGCTGACGCGGCAGAAGGCGTCGTCCTCGGCCAGACCGTCGGGGATGAACACCGAGGCGCCGGCTTTGAAGAATTTCATGGGCGGGCTCCTGTGATCTCGGGAAGGCTGGCCGCGGCGACGGCCTGCCCCACCCTCCGGCTCTTCTCGTCGAGCAGGTGGATGCGGACCCGGGCCGCGGTCGCGGGAAATTCGGCGGCCAGGACCTCGGTCGCCTTGTCGACGATGATCTTGCCGCCAGGGCCGGACATCACCCGGCCGAGGACGAGCAGGTGCTTGAAGCTGTAGAAGACCTCGTACCAGGGGATCGTCGAGCCGAGATAGGCGCCGATCCGCTCGAAGACGCGGACCGCCGGAATGTCGCCGCGGGCGGCCAGCCCCTGGACTTCCTTGAGGCGCTCGGGCGGCTTCATCCCGGCCGGGAAGGACAGCCCGGCCGCCGCCAGCGGCCAGCCGGTCGACGGCCTGCTGGGAAAAATCCTTGGCCCCGACGCCGCGGTCGCGGGACCATTCGTCCCTGGCCGCCTCGGGATTGAGGTCGACCGGGGCGAAGGCGGGCTCGTCGAGCCAGCCGGGGATGTGACCTTCGTTGTCGAGAAAGCCGGCCGCCTCGCTCGAGCCCATGGCGACGCCGAGGACGCCGGGCTCGCCGAGCGAGAGCTGGCCGGCGAGCGCGGTGACCTCGCCGTCGTTGATGACCTCGAACGGCACCCCCCACTCTTCGGCCAGCCGGTCGAAGAGGCCCTTGACCTTGGATTCGAAGGCCGCTTCGGGCACGGCGCGGAAGAGCAGCGCGATCCGGACCTGCCGGCGGATGAGGATGCCGGCCGACGAGCCGCCGATGGCGTCGACGCGGGGGAGATGGGAGGCGGCCTTCTTCAGGCCGGCCTGGATGCGCTCGTAGTGATACTCGGGGTCCGCCTGCTCAGCCAGGGGACCAGGGGATCTCCTCGCTCCAGACGGGCAGGCCGTCGATGACGGCGGCGACCTTGTAGTCGCTCGCGCCGAGATCGAAGCCGATGCGGAAACCGTCGAGGTAGCCGCCCGGGAAATGGACAGCTTGCCGCGGGCCTCGGGAAAGGTGGCGGCGCTGTGCAGGGCGACTTCGAAGGGCTGTTCGTAGACGCCCCCCATCGTCTGGGCGTCGAAGGCCCGGGCGCCGGTCTCGGAGTAATCGGTCTTGAGGCGCCGGCCGACCGCGGCCGGGCCCTGGAAGTGGATGCGCCAGCCGCCGCGCGACCAGAGCAGGAATTTGACCAGAGCGCTCGACGATCCGGTAGGTCGCTTCGGGATCGGCGTCCTTGGCCGGGGCGACGGCCTGGAAGACCGAGACGAGCCCGTCCTCGCGCTCGATGGCCACGCGGAGCGGCGTCTCGCCCGAAGACCTGGCCCTTTCGAGGTAGGCGAGCCAGGCGGGATAGATGGGCCTGTAGCCCGGGTCGTAGATCACTTGGCCTTGAACTCGACTTTCACCGGTACGAGGAGCCTGGCGGCCAGCTCGTCGACTCGGCGGGCCCAGCCTTTGGCGTCGGGGACATCCGGGGCCGTGACGCCGCGCTCCCAGGCGCCGGCCGTCCAATAGGTGAGATTCCGGCCGGCCCGGCCGGTGAGCTTGATGGCGCGGTCGAGGCCGGCGTAGTCCGTGCCCGAGAGATCGGCCGGGGCGACGATCGCGGCCAGGCCGATCTCGCCGGCCTTGCCCGCTCCCTTGCCCCAGACCGCCAGAGAGCCCTTGGCCCTGTCGAAGGCCCAGGTCTCGTCGGGCAGCTTCTGGATCGCCGGTCCGAGGACGACCGGGGCCTCCTCCGAGCTCGAGGCGATGACGACGTCCTGCCGGGAGTAGGCATTGTCGGCGAAAGCCGAGAAGAAGACGGTCAGGGTGATGTCGCCGCGCGATGTCTTCACGGCCGGGAAGCTCGCTCTGACCAGGCCCCGGACCGGGCCGGGCGAGATGACGACGATCTCGGCCTTGGCCGCGCCGGGTCCGAAGAGCGGGATGCGCTTCGCGCCGTCCCACACGCAGAGGCCTCCGAGGCCGGCCGAATCGCCGGGATCGAGCACGTCCATGCCGGGGTACCGGGGCTTGGTTTCCGCGAACGGAAACCTTTTGGGGTAGAAAACGGCTGGAGCTTGCCGAAGAAGCCGATCCGGCCGTTGACGAACTTGTAGGCGGCCAGGTTCGATTCCCAGCCGGCCTCGGCGCCGCCGGCTTCCCAGGCGCCGCGGGCGAAGGCCTTCGAGGTCGGCATGAGCTGGAAGCTGCGGTTGGGGGTGTAGTAGCAGAGGAGCCGCGTCGTCGACGAAGGCGGCAGGGTCCGGACGAAGACGATCTCGTCATGGTAACGGTCCCTGTCGAGGTCGTCGGCCTGGGAGACGACCAGGGCGTATTCGCCGCCCGTGGCGTCGAAGAGGGCGTACATATAGGTGTTGAAATCCGCGGCGACCGTGGCCCGGATCTCGGCGACGTTGATGACGATGGCCTGATTCTCGAGAAGCCGGGTCGTGGGGTTGGTGATCTCGACGGCGAAGTGCTTGGTGAAGCCGAGGACCTCGGGGCCCGCGGACTGGGCGGCGGCCTCGCCGGCCGCGAGGGCGGCCGCGGCGACGAAGACGAGGACGGCGATGGGGCGTCTTCGGGAATCCGTTTCCTGGCGCATCGGCGGGGTCTCCTTTCCGGGCGGGAATCCGGGACCTATATTACTCCATTTCCAGGGCAAATAGGGCCTCAGGTGATGAGGTGGGACTTGAAGCCCTTGCCGAGCACGTCGTAAGTGTCGTTGATGATGACGAAGGCTTCGGGATCGGTCTTCTTGATGAAGTTCCGCAGGTCGGCCAGCTGCTTGCGGTGGATGACCGTCAGGATGAGCTCGCCTTCGCGATTGAGGTAGAGGGACCGCGAGCGCAGGGCCGTGCCGCTGCGGTCGAGGCCGCGGAGGATGTAGTCGGCAATCTCGTCGGTCCGCGCCGAGGTGATGATGACGAGCTTCGAGTAATTCCAGCCCTCGAGGACCATGTCGATGACCTTGGTCGAGAGGAACAGGACGAGGTAGCCGTAGAGCGGCGCCTCGAGGCTGTGGAGGGCGAAGCCCGAGGCCGAGATGATGACGAAGTCGGTGACCATGATGCCGTAGCCAGCGACATGCCCGTGTGTTTGCTGAGGATCATGCCGATGATGTCGGAGCCGCCGGTCGAGGCCCGGCCGCGGAAGACGATGCCCAGGCCGATGCCGAGCATGACCTCGCCCTGGTTCGAGGTCAGGCCGGGATTCCCGGTGGCCGAGGGGCTTGAGGACCTTGTTGAAGATGTCGATGAACACGGACGAGACGACCATGCCGGCCAGGCTGTTGAGGACGTACTTCTTGCCCATCGTCTTCAGGCCCAGGAGGAAGACGGGCACGTTGAGGACGATGATGAGCGCGCCGACGGGCAGCGCGGCGAAATAGTTCAGGATGATGGCGATGCCGGACACGCCGCCGGGAACGAAGTGGTGTGGGATGAGGAACAGGGCGTAAGCCAGGCCGGTGATGACGCAGCCGAAGAGGATGAGCAGGGCGTTCTTCGCTTTTTCCATGGGTTTCTCCGGACGTTCAGGCGGTTATTCTACTCCGTTGCCCGCCTAAATCAAGCTGTGATATGGTGAGGCCGTAGGAGGCACGGGATGGCCAATATCGCGACGTTCGGCGAGATCATGCTCAGGCTGTCGACGCCGGGGAAGGAGCTGCTCTTTCAGTCGCCGCGGCTCGGGGCGACGTTCGGCGGGGCCGAGGCCAACGTGGCCGTGTCGCTGGCCGTTCTCGGACACCGGTCGTGCTGGATCTCGGTCGTGCCGGCGAACCCGGTGGGGGAGGCGGCGCTCAGGGAGCTCCGGAGATACGGCGTCGACATCGGAGCCGTGGCCAGGGGAGGCCGGCGCCTCGGCATCTATTTCGCCGAGACGGGGGCGAACGAGCGGCCCTCGCAGGTCGTCTATGATCGGGACGGCTCCGGCATCGCCGAAGCGAAGCCGGGCGTCATCGATTGGGCGGCGGCGCTCGAGGGCATGGACCGCCTCCACGTCAGCGGCATCACGCCCGCCCTCAGCGCCTCGGCCGCGGCGCTGACGCTCGAGGCGGTCGAGGCCGCCCGGGCGAAAGGGATGGGCGTTTCGCTCGACCTCAACCACCGGGCCAAGCTCTGGAGATACGGCCGTCCCGCGCCCGAGGTCATGCCCGGGATCGCCGGCCGCGTGGACACGCTCATCGGGAACGAGGAGGACTGTCAAAAGGCGCTCGGCATCGGCCCGGCGGTCGACGCCGCGGCGGGCAAGCTTGACGCCGCGGCCTATGAGCGCCTGACGGCCGAGGTCATGGCGCGCGTTCCCGAATCTCGAGCGCGTGGCTATCACCCTGCGCGAGAGCCGGGGCGCCGATTGGAACAGCTGGTCGGCCGGGCTGAGGAGCCGCTCGGGCTTCATCGCCGGCCCGACCTATGAGATCCGGGCCATCGTCGACCGCATCGGCACGGGCGACGCCTTCGCCGCCGGCCTCATCCATGGCCTCACGGCCTTCAAGACGGACGAGGAGGCGCTCGGCTTCGCCGTCGCCGCCGCCGCGCTCAAGCATTCGATTCCGGGCGATTGGAACCTGTCGACCGAAAAGGACATCCTGGCCCTGGCCAAAGGCGACCGCTCCGGCCGGGTCCGGAGATAGAGGAACCGGGGAGGAAGCGGAGGTGCCATGACGAGAGACCAGGTTCTTGACGCGCTCCTGGCCGGCAGGGTGGTCGCGGTCATGCGCATGAAAGATGCGGCCCGGCTGGCCGGGACGGCGGAGGCGCTCCGCAAGGGCGGCGTCACCGCGATCGAGATCACCATGACCGTGCCCGGCGCGGTCGACATCATCCGCGAGATGGCCCGCGCCAAGGCCCCGGGGATGCTCGTCGGAGCGGGGACCGTGTTCGATGCGGGGATGGCCGCCGACGTCGTCGGCGCCGGGGCCGACTTCGTCGTCTCGCCGATCACCGACCAGGATATGATCCAGGCCTGCCGCGCCGCCGGGGTCCTGGTCGCGCCGGGCGCTTTCACGCCGACCGAGATCTTCTCGGCGTGGAGGGCCGGGGCCGACATCGTCAAGGTCTTTCCGGCGACATCGCTCGGGCCGCAGTTCCTGCGCGACGTGCGCGGGCCGCTGCCTCAGATCCGGCTCATGCCCACGGGCGGGGTGACGGTCGAGAACGCGAGCGGCTTCCTCGCGGCCGGCGCCTGCTGCGTCGGGATCGGCGCGGCCCTCGTCGATCGGAAGGAGGTCGAGGCGGGCGATTGGGCGGCGCTCGAGGCGAGGGCGCGGCGGCTCACGGCCTCGCTCACGTCGTTCGGGCAGGCCGGATCTTCGGGGCCGGGCGGGTCGGGCGCGTCGCGCGGCCGGTGAACTTGCGCATCGCGAGTTATCTGCTATAATAAGAATAACGCTTTGCTTCACTGGCTGTGCAAGGCAACAAGCTCCCCTCCTTCAATATCCCCATAAGCTTGTGATTCCCCAGAATAAAACAGCCAGCCTTTCTCCTTAATCTGCTATACTAACGGACCCATGTCGGAGGAGCGCGCCCGGTCGTTCTGGAACAGGGATTTCCTGCTGGCTCTGGCGGGATATTTCTTCCTGTTCATGTCGGTCTCGCTCTTCTTCCTCCTGCCGGTCATCCTGGAGAAGTTCGGCCCGCGCCAGAGCCGCATCGGCCTGATCATGGGCATCTTCAGCGTCGTGGCCATCGCCGTCCGGCCGTTCTTCGGGCGGATGATCGACGTGAGCGGCGGACGGCGCATCGCGCTCCTGGGGCTGTTCCTGCTCATCGTCTCCGTGCCGTTCTTCCACTTCGTCGACGACGCGGGCTGGCTGCCTTTCCTGCTGAGGGCGCTGACCGGGCTCGGCTGGGGCGTCAGCATGACGGCGACGATCGCCATGTGCTCCGACCTGGCGCCGATCGACCGCCTGGCCAAGTCCATGGGCGTCATCGGCGTCGCCGGGCTGGTCGCCAACGCGCTCGGGCCGCTGCTCGCGGAGGAGCTGATCCGGGACGGGGGCGCCGGGCGGCTGTACAACGTCAGCCTTCTGTTCCTGGCGGCCTCCGTGGGCTGCGTCCTGGCGGCGCGCGAGTTCCCCAAGGCCGAGTGCGACGGCGCGCAGGCCGGGGGAATGAAGGCGCTCAAGGTCGTGCCCTGGGCGCTCGCGGCCGTCGTCGCGTCCGTGCCGGTTTTCCACGGCGCGATCCGCGGGGCGATGATCTATTTCATCGCCGTCTTCGGCAACTCGATCGGGATCAGCCGGATCGGACCGTTCTTCCTCGTCTTCTCGCTGGCCGCGATCCTGACCCGGTTCAGGCTCGGCGATCTCTCGGACCGTCTCGGCAGGAAGACGGTCATTCTGCCGGCGGCGCTGATCATCGTCGGCAATCTCTTCGTGATCGCCCAGGTGAAGAGCTTCCCGCTGCTCATGGTGACCGGATTCGTCGGAGGGCTCGGCCAGGGGCTGATCTTCCCGGCGCTCAGCACCTACATCATCGATTTCATGGGACGCGGGAACAAGGGGCTGGCCATCAGCCTGTACAATTCGCTCTTCGACGTCGGCATGGGACTGGGCTCGCCTCTTTTCGGCTGGATCTCGGACATGGCCGGGTACCGCTGGATGTATCGCCTCGCGGGGATCCTTTTGCTCGTTTCGACGGTCGTGTTCATGATCAAGGCGCCGGTGACGGAAGGCCGGCGCGCGCGAGGCCGGGCTTAACGGCAAACCAGAAAGGAGATTCGTAATGTGCGAAGGTGACAAGAACCTGTACGAAACGATCGCGGGGCGGAGGACGATCCGCCGGTTCAAGCCGGAGCCGGTGGCCAGGGAGCTTCTCGAGCGGCTTGTCGACGCGGGGCGGCTCGCGCCGTCCGCGGCCAACGTCCAGCCGCTCGAGTTCATGGTCGTCGACGGCGGGGGCCCGAAGGCAGAGGTCTTTCCGTGCTTGAAGTGGGCGGCCTACATCAGTCCGGCGGGCGATCCCCGGCCGGGGGAGGAGCCGGCGGCCTACGTCGTCACCCTGGTCAACACGAAGATCAGGGAAAAGATGTTCGAATACGACGTGGGCGCGGCCATGGAGAACATGATCCTGGCGGCGCTCGAGCAAGGCGTCGGGAGCTGCTGGCTGCTGTCGATCGACCGGGACAAGCTGAGGGCGATCCTGAGCGTTCCGGAGCAGTATCGCATCGATTCGGTGCTGGCGCTCGGTTATCCGGCGGAGGAGCCGGCGTCGGAAGTCATGGGCGATTCGTGCCGCTATTGGAAAGACGCGGCGGGACGCCTTCACGTTCCCAAGCGCCCCTTGGCCTCCGTCGCCCACTTCAACAGATTTTGATTTGGGGTCGGACCACAGCAATTGCCATAATAATCAGCAATATAGACCTGATTTTGGCGGTCAAAATGGCTTAAAGCATGCATTTTTTGGGGCAAAAATGCACAGGGCCACGTCTTCGTTTTTGGGGTCAGAAAGCGCCAGTTAAGGCTCTTTCGGGCCCCAAAAGTCGATCTAACTAAAAGAATAATATGGCGATTGCTGTGGTCCGACCCCATTGTTCGGACGGCTTGACTGGGAACCGTATGGATGTTATACAACGAATGGGGCGCGACGGGCGCCGAGCCATCACGATTGGAGATAGGAGAGGGGAATTATGAAAAAATCACGTATCCTTCAGATCTTGCTGCTCACGATCATCGTCTGCTTCGTCTTCGCCGCAACGCAGGCGCGGGCCGACGTCTACATGAAGCAGAAGACGCACACGGATGCGATGCAGATGATGGGCCAGAGCCAGCCCGCGAAGGACGATATCATGATCATCTGGCTGGGGGAGAACAAAGCCCGGACTGACCAGGAGGGTGCTAAGACCACTTCGATCCTTCTCGCCGATAAGAAGATCCTCTATATGATCGACCATAACAAGATGCAGTATGCGGAGATGCCGCTCGACTTCGACAAGATGTTCGAAGCGGCGGCGGGCGCCAATGCGGGGGACGATCCGGAAAAGGCCGAGGCCATGAAGAAGATGCCCGGCTTCATGAAGAACATGATGGGCAACATGTCGGCCAAGGTGACCGAGACCAACGAAACGAAGAAGATCGGGAACTGGAACTGCCGCAAGTACCTCATCGAAATGAACCTGGGCATGGGCGGGACGACGACGTCCGAGGCCTGGGCCACGGAAGACCTCAAGATCGATTACACGATGGCCTTTACGGCCACAAATGCCATGATGGCCAGCATGCCGGGCTTCGAGAAGATCATCCAGGAGATGAAGAAGATCAAAGGCGTCGTCGTCTACCAGACGACCAAGGTCAAGATGATGGGCGCCGAGGTCACTTCAACCACCGAGCTCCTCGAAGCCACGGACAAGGCCGCCCCGGCCGGCACCTATGACGTCCCCGCTGGATATAAAAAAGTCAAGGCCTTCAAGAATTGACCATTGGGGTCCGACCCCATTGGATCAGACGCCGTCGCCGGTGTATTTCGTCAGAAGCGTCTTGCGGAGCGCGCGATAGAGGTCGACGAGCTTTTCCATCCGCTTGACCGTTAGCTCGGTCAGGTATTTCGCCGCGCCGGACGGGTCGGCTTTGAGCATCGCCGCAGCCTTGGCGTCGACATCGGCCTGCTCGGCGAAGAAGCCGCTCTCGACCGGGTCGCGGACCGCCCGGACGTCCTTCATGGCCGGCTGCCAGCGCAGCAGCATCAGCTTCTCCACGAAATCGTAGGCCCAGCGGGCCGAGTCCTCGCTGAATTCCCGGAAATCGTAGGTCCTGTAGAGAGGGGAGACGTCCGTGGCGCCCGCGTAGATGGGCACGTAGGGGCCGACCATGGGATTATCGACGTAGAACCAATAGATCCCGCCGACCGCGTCGGGGAGCCATGACCGGAGCTGGGCGACCATTCCGTAGCCTTGGCCGGCGATCGTCCGATGATGGCGGAGGCGCAGGACCTTTTCCATCTCCCCGGAGATATAGGGCGAGGCCATCGGGCTCTTCTCGAGCCGGCCGCTCCCTCCCGGCACCATCCAGGCCGGGTCCCAGGTCATGTCGTAGATCGTGTTCTCGAAGGCGGAGCGCTGGAAGGCGATGATATCCTGGACCGTCAGCTTCTTTTCGGGCTTGAACGAGTAGGGATAGAACGCGGCGCCTTCGGAGGGCTGGGCGTAGAGCGTTCGCGGTCCCGAGGCGTCCGCGAGAGCGCGCCTGGGCCACGCCTTGAGCGCCGGAGCGAGCGTGCTGGTGATGAGCCACATCCGGCTCAGGTTTCCCTCCATGACGGGCGGCGCGTAAGCCTCCTGCCAGACGAAGGGCCGGCCGCTCTTCGGATCATACCAACCGCGGTCGACGGCCTCCTTCAGATAGTTTGGCGAGGTCAGGACGTCGGGGCTCTTGGGGTCGATCTCGCGGATGCGGAAGTAGTTGGCGATAACGACGACGTGGTCGTCCGGGACACGGCGCGCGGCCCAGATGGCGCCCGGCTTGCCGCTCTCGGAGGTCCATTCCGGCCCGACGCTGCAGATCTCCATCGTCCAAAGCTCGCGCGGGTCGGCGATGCAGAGCGCTTCGGATCCGCCGCACGAGGGGAGGAAGCCGTATTTCTCGACCAATCCGCCGATGAGCTTGACCGCCTCGCGCGCCGTCACGCACCGCTCCAACGCGAAGACCTGGGCCTGCTCGATGGTCATGATCTGCCGGGTCAGGCCCTCGACATAGGGGACGTCGAGATCGGCCCGTTGCGAGCATGTGCTCTCGCCGATCGCCAGCTGCTTCTCGTTCATCTGGGAGTAGCCGGTGTGGAAATAAGTGAACGTCCGCTCGACCTGAGGGATGCGGCCGATGACCGTGCCGAAGTCGCCGAGGGGAAGGGCGTGGCGGTCGTCTTCGGCGCCGAAATAGACCATGCCCCAATGGACCGGGGCCATCGATCCCTTGGGGTAGGTTCGGCCGGGGATGATCTGGATGCGGCATTCGCTGCAGCAGTCGGTGTGCGACGTGATGACCGAGCCATCGGCCGTGGCCAGGCGCCCGACCCCGATGACCGTGCACGCTTCCTGCCTGGAGCCCTCGGCCAAAACCCAGTCCGGCGAAAGCGCCATGCCCGTTGCGAGAATGATGGCGCCCACAATCCCGGCGTAAGTTCTTTTAGTCAAGCTCTCCTCCTAGCATCATGACTACCAGGTCACTTTGGCCGCGATCGGCATGCGCCGCCCGACGCCGAAGGCCTTGGTCGTGACCTTGATCCCCAGCGCCGCCTGGGCCCGTTTGTACTCGTTCCGGTCGACCATGGTCGCGACCTTGCGCACGACATCCGCCGCGAATCCCATCCCGACGATCTCGTCGACCGAGCGCAACTCCTCAACGTACTCGTGCAGGATGCCGTCGAGGACAGGATACGGCGGCAGCGCGTCCGAGTCGAGCTGTCCCGGCTTCAGCTCGGCGCTCGGCGGCTTGTCGATGACGGCCCGGGGGATGCGCTCATCCTTCCGGTTGATGTAGGCCGCGATCTCGTAGACCATGGTCTTGGGCACGTCGGACAGGATGGCCAGCCCGCCGCTCATGTCCCCGTAGAGCGTGCAGTACCCGACGGCCAGCTCGCTCTTGTTCCCCGTCGACAGCACGAGGGAGCCGTATTTGTTGGAGAAGGCCATCAGGACATTGCCCCGGATGCGGGCCTGGAGATTCTCCTCGGTCGTGTCGGCCGCGCGCCCGGCGAAGTGCGGCGCCAGAGCCGTGATATAGGCCTCGTAGACGGCGCCGATCGGCAGCTTGACGCAGCGGATGCCGATCCGCCCGGCCAGCGCGATCGAGTCGTCGACGCTCCCCGCCGACGAGAACGGCATCGGCATCGTCACGGCCAGCACGTTCTCCGGCCCGATCGCCGCCGCGGCCAGGCAGCACGTCACCGCCGAATCGATGCCCCCCGAAAGCCCGATGACCGCCCGGCCGAAGCCGCACTTGCGCATATAGTCGCGAAGGCCCAGGACGAGCGCCTCGTGGATCGATTCGATCGTGCCGAGCGGCGTGTACAGTCCCGGCGTCCCGGCCCGCTTCGTCTCGACCGTCCGCACGTCCTCCCCGAAGGCCGCGCCGACCGCTACCGGCTCGCCCCGTCCGTCGAAGGCGAAGCTGCGGCCGTCGAAAACGAGCTCGTCGTTCGCGCCGACCTGGTTGACGAAGACGAACGGCCGGCCGTGCTTTCGCGCGTGCCCCCGGATGAGGCCGAACCGGATCTCCTCTTTCCCCGCGTGGAAAGGCGAGGCCGAGATGTTGACGAACAGGGTCGCGCCCCGGCCCGCGAGCACGCTGACCGGATCGACGTCGTAGAGCATCCCCTTCGGCCACAGCCCAGGATCGGTCCAGGCGTCCTCACAGATGGTGATGCCCAGGACCTCGCCTTTGAACGCGAGCGTCCGGATCTCCGGCGCCGGGGCGAAGTAGCGCGTCTCGTCGAAGACGTCGTAGGTCGGCAGGAGCGACTTGTGCTGCTCGAGAAGGACCCGCCCGCCGCAGGCGAAGATCGCGGAGTTGTAGAGGGGCTTCCCCTCGCCCGTGAGGGCCGGCCGCGGCGCCCCGAAAAGAAGGCCCGTCTCCGGATGGGCCGCCGTCATCGCGGCGAGCTCCTTGACCGCGCTCGACGCCCTTTCGATGAACCACGGCCGCTCGAGGAGGTCCCAGGGCGGATAGCCGGTCAGGAAAAGCTCGGGGAAGACGACCAGGTCCGACCCGGTCTTCGCCGCGGCCGCGTAGGTCGACGCGATCGCGGACTTGTTCCCGGCGAGATCCCCCACGACGGGGTTCAGCTGGGCCATGGTGATCTTCATCGTCCTGGTCCCTTCGTTTTCTTATACCAGCAACGCGCCGGGGGCGCAACCTTCGCCCTTCCCTCCGTCAATCGGCTTGACTTCCGGAGCGGCCGTATGCTAATCCATCCGATCACAAGGGAAACATGTTCTGCAACAATTGCGGCTCGCCCGTCCCTCCCGGCGGCCGCTTCTGCGGCCGCTGCGGTTTCGCGGTCGGCGCCGGCTTCGGGGACGACGCCACCGGCCGCCCCGGGCCGGGCGCGTCGTCCGGGCAGGGGCCGGCCACAGGCTACGCGCTCGACCCCCGCGAATTCGAGCATCCCTCGATGCAAAAGATGAACCAGTTCTTCCGCGGCTCGGTCGTTCTCCGCAAGTCCGCCGAGAGCCTGTCGCGGAAAGTCGGCAAGCCCTGGTACGAGTCGACGTTCAACAGCATCCTGGCCACGGACAAGCAGTACCCACGCGTCCTCGAGGCCGGCCTCCTGGCGGCCCGGCGCCTGGGGGCCCGCCAGATGCCCTCCTTCTACATCGAGCTCGACCGGGGTTATCAGTCAGCCACCTACGGCTCGGAGGACGGCGCCTTCGTCAACGTCGGCGCCTTCCTGCCGCGCTTCCTCAACGACGAAGAGCTCCTCTTCGTCCTGGGCCACGAGATGGGGCATCTCGTCAGCCAGCACGCCCTGTGGACGACGGTCAGCATGTTCCTCGTGGGCCAGCAGCGGCAGAACCTCATGGCCGAGGGCGTCATGGGCTTCCTCTCCAACCCGCTCAAGCTCATCGAGGGCGGGGTCGAGTCGATCGTCACGAACTGGATGCGGGTGGCCGATTTCACCGCCGACCGGGCCGCGCTCCTGGCCGTCGGCAGCTTCGAAAAGGCCAAGCGGGCCATCTTTCTTCTTCACCTGAGGTCGCGGCGCGAGCTCGACGAGATGGACATCGACGAGTGGGTCCGGCAGGTCGAGGCCCAGGACCAGACGATGAGCAAGCTCAGCCAGATGATAACCTCGGCGACGCCGTACCTGGGCGTGCGGCTGGTCGAGCTGAGGAACTTCGCCGCGTCGCCCCAATACGAAGCCCTGCGGCGGAAAGTGGAGAGCGGCAGCGGCGCCGTCCTCGACGGCCTCTTCGACGAAAAGGGATACCTGAAGAAGCTCAAGGCGCAGAAGAAAACGCCGGCCGCGCCTCCGACGGCCGCGCCTCCGCCGCCGCCCCGCAAGGCCAGGATGCTCGACGGGACCTGCCCCAGGTGCCGGGCGGCGTTCTCCTTCCGCCTGGTCGCGCTTCCGGCCAAGCCCTGGCTCGACATCCCCTGCAAATCGTGCGGCCGGAAATTCCGCCTCAGGCTCGACGCCATCGATCCTAGTTCATCAAGGAGGGCTGCCATGGCCTACCCCGGGGGACTCGACCTTCAAGCGCTGGCCAAGCTCAACGACATCGACCCGGCCGAGGAGGGCGCCGCGGCGATCGGCTCGCGGTCGATCGACGCCGACGGCGACGGCCGTCCCGACCTCTACCTCGTCGACCTCGACGGCGACGGCTCCGTGGACGGCGTCGTCCGGGCCGTCGACGCCGACGGCGACGGGATCAACGACACTTTCATCCAGTTCGGCCAGGACGGCAAGGTCGACTCGATCGGCCGGGTTGACCCGGCGACGGGAGATCTCGACGTCGTCTACGAAGAGCCCGGCGCCTTCGACGAGATCCTCGGCTCGCTCGGGCTGGCCGACCTCGCGTCCCCGGAAGAAGCCCTGTTCACGTCGTTCGAGGATCCCTACATCATGGAGACCTACGGGAGCTTCGGAGAGGATGTCCCGGAGGTGGCCCCTGCGCCCGAGCCCGAGGACGAGCCGGCGGAGGTCTCGGACCTGCGCGTGACCGAAGCCGGGGAGGACGGCGCGGCCGGGGGGACGGACGCGGGGGCAGGCTCCCCGGCCGAACCCGCTTCGGCAAGCGCCCAGGCCGGCGATAGCGAAAGCGACGGCGCCGAGCCGCCCGAAGTCGTCCCCAGGATCGTCGAGATCGAGGACCGCAGCGGGGGAGACGGCTCGAGCCTCTGGGCCAAGGTCGACGAGGACGCGGACGGGCTGGCCGACTCCGAGGCCCGGATCGAGAAAACGAGCACCGGCACGTACTACGGCGATATCAACAAGGACGGCTATTCCGAGGACGTGGCCACCGACCTCGACGCGGACGGCCGGATCGACACCGTGGATACGACCGGCCGGGGGTCGTCGACGGACACGGTCGGCGCGGAGCAGGTCGTCGAGCCCGGCTCGGATCATCTCGTCGACACGCCGGGCGAGGACGACGACGCGGCGGCGGCCGCCTCCTCGGCCCCGGTCGACGACGCCGGCGCGGACGACGGCATCGCCTCGGGGTCCGATTACGACGCCGGGTCCTCGACGAGCGGAGACACGGGAAGCGACGCGGGAAGCTCCGTCGACACCGGCGGCGGCTCCGACAGCGGCAGCTCGTCGGGCGGCGACGATCCAGTCTAGCGGATCCGGGCCTCGGCCGGGCGCCTGTCCGTCACAGGGCGAACAGACTTTCGGCCTGCTTCTTGAATCCCGAGTGCGAGAGCGGCTGATAGAGAGGCGTGGACCTGTGCATCAGAAGCTCCCGCGTCCCGAGCGACACGACGACCGGGAACTCGAAGGCCATCCAGTGCTTCGGCCAATGGGAATCGAGGAACGCCCCGACCCCGGCCTCGGCCGCGGGGGCGATGAGGACGGGGTAGACGAGCAGCTGCTGAAAGGCGTTCCTGGCGAAGAAGCCCTTTTTCGAGACGGCGAAATCGAAAACGGCCTTGCTGAAATCCTTGACATAGGGCGTCGTCGCCGGCTCCGCCAGCGTCTTGACGCCGCAGACCGCCGTGACCATGCCGATCTGGGCCAGCTCGAATTTCTTCCGGCGCAGGAAGCGGTCCAGCGCGAGCACGGCGGGCGGATCGATCTTCTCGAAGCCGCTCTCGGCCAGCCGGGCGTCGAGGACGGCCAGATAGCCTGACGCGGACGATGGACCGGCAACCGATGTCGGGGCGCCGGCCGAGTCAAACCCTTTGCCGCAGGCCGTGCAGAATTTCGAGTCGGCCGGGATCTTCGCGCCGCACTCCGTGCAGAACCTCGCCGGACCCGCCGGGGAGGCCGTCGGCGGGTCGAGCGTCCGGCCGCAGGCCGTGCAGAACTTGCCGTCGTCGGGATTCTCGAACGAACAGGACGGGCATTTGATCATGGCATTCCCTTCAGGCCGGAAGGCCTTTCGCTTGGCGCGAGACGAGCATCCAGCCCCAGACGCCCCCGGTCAGGAGCCCGGCATTGATGAGTATGAAGATGACCGGACCGGAGAGTCCCCTGAGGAGGAAGATCGCTCCGAGGACGGCCATGGCGACAAAGAGCCACTTGGCGTACTTGTGGTCGCCCTTGGCGATGAGAGAGATGGCGTAGACGTTGAGGCAGGCCAGCGCGGCGTCGAGGACGATCAGGAACCACTGGAGCCCCGTGCCGGGGACCTGGCTCGCGTAGGGGCCATAGACCGTCCTGATCTTCGAGAGCTCCGAGTACATCAGGAAGATGCCGAGCGCGTAGAGCGCCGCGCCGCCGCCGAGGAGCATCTTGATCCGCTGGCTGGTTTGGCTCGGCGCTTTCGGCCGCGCGGCGACGGAGCCGCCGCCGGGCGTGGATGATCCGCCCGGGGTCGCGGCCGCGCCGGCGGGCCGGCCGCAGCCCTTGCAGAACCGGCTGCCCTCCGGGCTTTCGGCCCCGCACGCGGCGCAGCGGATGGCGACGGGCGTTTTGGGGAGCGCCGCGCCGCATCCGGCGCAGAACTTGCTGCCGGGCGGGTTTTCGATCTTGCAGGCGGGGCAGGAACTCATGGCGCCCTCCTCTGGCTCCGGTTTTTGTTGGCGTGATTATAGTGAGGCCCGGCGCCGATTGTCAATCGGCCTTGAAGCCGCGCGAACGGACTCCTATACTGGACGTGAAGCCGATCACGATCCGGCCAGGAGCCCTCTCATGAAAGTCGTTCGAACCGGGCGCGTCGTTCCCGTGATCGTCTGCTCGGTCCTTCTCGCGGCCGGGTGGGCCTGCCGCGGGCGAGCGCGCGAAAACGGCCCCGCAAAGGCCGCGATGCCGTCGAGCCGGCGGCCGCTGTCCTTCTCCCAGGTCAGTTTCGCCGGCGAATACGGCGCTCGCTTTGACGCCGCGACCAGGCACGTGCTGACGTGGACCGATCTCTACACCCTCGAGAGCTTCGTCGCCACGACCTCCGGCGTCCCCGGGGGGCTGTGGTATGACTGGCCGGGCGACCAGCTCGGGCGCTGGCTGTCCCTCATGCGCGTCGCCCAGGGGTATGGCTGGTCGACGCACGCCTGGCGGCCTCGCCTCCTGGCCGATATCCTTCTCCGGTACCAGACCGGCGACGGCAATTTCGGGCCGCCGGGCTCGGGCGCCGCCATGGATGTCCGGATGCTTTCGGGAAACGCCTTCGCCCTGCGCGGGCTCATGGACGCGTACGAGGATACCCGCGACGTCCGCTTCCTCGAGGCCGCCCGCCGACTCGGCCGCTATCTCGTCAAGATCGCCCCGGCCTGGGAGACGAAGCGGGACGGCTTCCTCCACGAATATTTCGGCCACTGCATCGACGGGCTGGTGGCCCTCTCCGCGCAAGGTGTCGACCGCTGGGCCCTCAAAGCCGCCGAAGCGATGGCCGTCCACGCGGGACGCACGCCGCACACCCATCACTCGCTATCGCTCTGCCGCGGCCTCGTCGACCTGGCCCTGGCGACGGGCAAGCGCCGGTACCTGGCCAAGGCCGAGGATTATCTGGCCTGGTGCCGGGAGAGCCGCTCCGTCACCGGGGGCCTGCCCGAATCGATGCCCGTCTCGGAGCAGGACGAAGGCTGCGGCCTGGCCGACTGGATCGTCGTCAACATGATGATGGCCGCGGCCACGGGCGAGGACCGCTATATCGACGATGCCGAGCACACCCTGGTCAATCACTTCTTCATGAACCAATTCCATACCGGCGGTTTCGGACATACGAGCTTCGCCCAGGACATCGTCGGCGGCAAGTC
The DNA here is from genome assembly GCA_963742235.1 of Candidatus Aminicenantota bacterium. Taxonomy (GTDB): domain Bacteria; phylum Acidobacteriota; class Aminicenantia; order Aminicenantales; family Saccharicenantaceae; genus RBG-16-66-30. The sequence goes on from CAVULT010000008.1 coordinate 37,837, forward strand.
CTGGCAGGGCTGGGACGGCCGGTTCGGCAGCGAGAACCCCGGGTGCTGTTCGATCTGGGGGGCGTGGGCCTTCGGTCAGGCCGGACGCTTCGCCGTGACCGAGAGCGGGGACACGGCTTTCGTCAATCTCTATGCCGATGCCGTCGTCGCGTTGCCGGACAAAGGCGCGCGGCTCGAGATCTCCGGCGATTTCCCGCGGTCGAGCAAGATCAGGATCCGCGTCGTGACCAGCGGGGAGAAACGCGCGTTCACACTCGCCCTGAGAATCCCCGCGTGGGTGGATGCGGCCGAAATCAGGTGCGCCGGGGAGCTGGTGACGGCGTCGGAGAAAGGGAAGCGGGTGCTCATCCGTCGCGCCTGGAAGGGGGAGACCGACGTCGAGATCGAGTTCCGGTCAAGAGTGCGCCTCGTCCCGTGGCCGCCGGATAAGCCGGCCGGCGTCGGGATCTTCGATGGCCCGCTCTGCCTGGGACTTCCGTCCGACGCCGGCGATGTGAGCCTGCCCTGGCCGGTGCTGGCCGACGCCTACGGCCGTCCGCAGCTCGACCCCGCCGGACGCCCGCTGGTCCTCGATCCGTCGGGCCTGGCGATAAGCCCCCTCGAACCGGTGTCGGCGAGATGGCTTCTGCCGGACGTCAAAGATCCCATCCGCCGGCGCGTGCTCTTCTCGGAGAAAAGGTTCGATTGATTATCCCATGACTTATTTGCCCGTGTTTGGCCTTAACTATGGCACTTTTGCCCCCAAAAACGGAGTGATGGGCGAATGAAGTCTTGAGGTGCCTGGCCCAGTCTGATTTTTAAGTCAACCCCTATAAGAGCTCATGGCAAGCTTCTTCACATTTTTGCCGGCAAAAAGCTCCTTTTTAAGCCCAATTGCAGACGAATTTTAAGGTCAAGTTATTGAAAAATATGTTAATTCCTGTGGTCCGACCCCATTAGGCGGAGCATGACGACGCCGTGGCGGGCGACGTAAGCGCTGAAGGAGCCGTCGAAGACGCCGATGTCCTTCCGGCGCCAGAGGTCCCGGACCTTTTGCGGACCGGAGACGCCGAGGTCGGACCAGCGGGCGGTGATCTCGGCCGGCCCCGGGCCGCGGTTGAAGAGCCCGACCGCCTTCGAGCCGTCCTCGAGCTCGCGCACCCAGACCTCGGTGTCGCCGGTCTTGGAGACGCGGCGGCCGGGCTTGCCGAGCGGGTCCTGGTCGACGTCGATGATGTCATCGTTTGTGAGCAGGCCGAGGGTGAAGTCGTCGAGGCGGGTGATGTCGCCGCTGAAGATGAGCGGCGCCGCGACGAGCGCCCAGAGCGAGACGTGGGTGTATTGCTCGTTCGGCGAGAGGGGCGAGGCTTCGCTGCCGCCCTCCTTGTCGTCGACGAAGACGGAGCTGAGGATGCCGATGAGCAGGTAGTCGGGATCGTTCCAGCCGCCCGGGCCGCCGTAGCGATGGAGCTCGTTCGTGGAGTAGACGTCGAAGCCGTCGCGGAAGAGGTTGCCGACGACGTCGTGGCCGAGATCGCCGGCCGTGCGCCAGCTGTTGCCGCCGACCTCGCGTCCCCATTCCCAGACATTGCCCATGCCGTACTGGCAGAGGTTGAGGACGATGTCGCGCGGCTGCCTGGCCAGGATGGCGCCCATGAGGCGGTAGGGCTTCTGGAGCTCGGCGCGGTCTTTCTCGTCCGTGGCGATGCGGCCGTAGGAGCACCAGTCGTACTTCAGGAAATCGAAGCCCCACTCGACGAAGCGCCTGACGTCGAGCTCCTCGTGCTGCCACGCGGCGACGTAGCCGGCGCAGGTCGTCGGGCCGGGCGAGGTATAGATGCCGGCCTTGAGGCCCTTCGCGTGGATGTAGTCGGTCATGGCCTTCATGTCGGGGAAGCGGCCGTTGGCGTTGATCATGCCGCGCGCGTCGCGGGGCTCGCCGCGGAGGGCGGGTCTGTGGCGTCCGGGCTGATCGTCCAGCAGTCGTCGATGTTGACGTACTGGTAGCCGTGGTCGATCATGCCGGTCGAGACCATGGCGTCCGCGGCGCGGCGCATGATCTCGTCGGTGACGCGGTTCTCCCAGACGTACCAGCTGTTCCAGCCCATGTGCGGCGTCAGGGCCAGGGTGTCGCCGCAGACGATCCTGAACGGGCGCGAGTCCGCGCCGAGGCGGTTGGTGGCGGTGAAGGTGACGGCGTAGGCGCCGGGGGCGGCCAGGGCGCCGGTGATCCGGCCGGTCGCGGCGTCGAGCGTGAGGCCCTCGGGAAGGTCCTTGACGGCGAAGGTCATCGGGCGCTCGCCGGTCGCCGGGATCGGTGAACAGGAAAGGCGATCCGGGGCGGACGCCGAAGACGCGGGCGCCGTTGATGCGCGGCTCGGGGCCGGGCTTGGGCGTGAGGACGATCTTCGGCTCGTCCGCGCCCGCGGCGAGGGAGGCCGCGAGGGCAAGTGACATCGCGGCGACGGTCAGGATCAGGGCGCGGGTTCTTCGGCTCATCGGCGGGGACTCCTTCATGACGGCGTGCCGGTATTATA
>CAVULT010000009.1:0-55733 GCA_963742235.1 Candidatus Aminicenantota bacterium
GCTCTATTTCATCGCCGCAGACGTCCTTTTTTCCATCTTTGTAACCCCCGTTTACGGAATCGTCGGATGCCGTCCGACTCCGTCGCTTCGACCGCCGGCCCGGGTCTCCCGCTTCCTGTTCTTCGGAAGACTGGGCCTTTTGGCCGCCGGCTTCATCGTTCTGATCTCGGCGATGGCCGGGGACGATCCTTTTGCGGGCGGCGGGACGGGCTCCGGGCTCCTGTTGTCCTCAGCGCTCGCCCTGGTCCTGGCGAGTGAGATCGCGGGTCGCTTTCTCTTCTATAGCTTCGCCCCTCGGCCCGGGGACTGAGCGCTTCGGATATCGCCCTTAGAACCGTCTTTCCCTCGACGCCCGCCTCGGCCTCTGGATCTGTCCGCCCCTTGCCGCGGGATCGTGCTCAGGTAGGATTCATAATCAGCCCGAGTGTTGAGGTTGCGGAACCGGCCGGGGTCTTCGAACAGGACGATGGCCGTCCGGCAGGTCTCATAAAGAGGAAGAATGCTGCGCTCTCCGCTCGCGAGAAGCGCCTCGATCTCGGGAACGATCGATTTCCGATAGACGGCAAAGAGCGGCTCATGCAGGCCGGAGGGGCCGACGGGGACGGCGATCTCGCAACCCTGCGCCGCCCGCCCGAGCGAGCGAAGAAAGGCGATATCGACGTCCGGAATATCGCAGGCGATGACCGCGCAGGCCTCGTTCGCCGCCGACTTCAATCCGGACAGGATGCCGCCGAGCGGTCCGAGGTCCGGCGTTTCGTCCTCGATGAATCGGGGCGCCGAAGGCGAACGGCCCGAACGCGTCTCTGACACGGGCCGCCGCGGTTCTGCGGCACCGGCCGCAAGCGCCGGCTTTTGTCCCGGCGATAGGCTGACCAGGACCTCATCAAAATAGGGCTCGATCTGGCCGAGGACATATTCGAGAAGCGTTTTGCCTCCGACGTCCAACCCGGCCTTGTCGGCCTTCATCCGCCGGCTGCGGCCTCCGGCCAGGACGATGGCCGTCATCGGCTTCCCCCGCACCGGATCTTCTTTCTCACGGTGCCCATCATAAATCCTCGCCCGGCCCTTTTCAAACAGCCGACGCTTGCCTGAGGCACATGGTCCTCGGAACCAGTCGGCTGTTCAGGCCGAGGGACGAGACGTAACGGCGTGGGGGCCCCCACCCGCGCGGAGCCGCTGATGCCGATGAGCGCTTTAGAGCGGCGAGCACGGATGGGGGAAACGCCGTGAGAGGAACGTCCCGAAGGCCCGCTTGACTTCCGGATTTACGGGCCGGATAATGAGCGGGCACACATTCCCATGCTTCTCAAACAGCAGGAATTCTACCGTTCCCTGACCGCGCTTTCGCCCGGGCTCGTCGAGCGGATCCGCCGGATGATCGAGGAGGCGGAGAAGAAGTTCTCGGGGAAAAAGGATGCCAAGGCGGGTTTTCTTTGGGAGCACACGGTCCTCGTCGCCTCCCAGGCCTTTCGCCTGGCCAAGGCCGAGAAAGAGAACCCTGACCTGACCGCCCTGGTCGCCCTTTTCCACGATTCGGGCAAGTTCGCCGGCGGCCGTTATCACGCTGACGACAAGCCCGAGGAGGAAGAAGCGGCCCGACTGGCCCGGGCCACCTTGGAGGAGACCGGCTTGAAGATGGCCGACATCGGTCATGTCGTCCGGGCCCTGCGCTCGCTCTATCAGTCCGGCGCGAGCCGCAACCGGCTCGCGGACATCGTCCACGACGCCGATTTCCTGTCCAAGTTCGGCTACCTCGGCGTGGCCAACTTCTTCGTCAAGTCGACGCTCAGGGGACGGAACCTCGAGTCCGCGGCGATGGATTGCCTGAGCAAGGAGCTGACCTATGCGGCCGTCCTTCCGGCGAACATGCGAACCGGGACCGCCCGCCGGCTGGCCGTCAAGAAATCGGCCGACACCCTGCGCTTCTACCGGGCCTACCTCGGCGAGCTCAAAGAGGCCCACGGCATGGACTTCCGCATCAGGGCCGTCGAAGTCCCCACCGCCGCAGGCCGGGCCCGGAAGGCCAAGGTCTCGCTCGTCCTGCCCGTTTCCTGCGGCTCCTGCGGCGGCAAATGGGAGACCGAATTCCGGACCGAAAAAGGGCTCAAGTGCGAGAAGCTCGACGCCTTGCTTCGCTGCGCCGCCTGCGGCGAGCGGCGCTCGATCTCTTTCTGCCTCCCGGAAATGGGCTGACAGGCGCTCTCCAAGGAGGGATCTTGAAACATTCGTCGATCGTTGCCGTTTCCGTGTTCGCCGTCCTCGTTCCGCTCCTGGTCCTTGCTCCCGCCGCCGGCCGCGACCCCGCCTCGCGTCCCATCGTCGGAGTCAAACTCTATGAAGCGGCAGCGCCTTATGACGTCTTCTTCGGCGAGTGGCGCGAGCTCGGCATCAACACCCTGTTCGTCAGCGAAGCTCTCCTCAAGAACTCGGATTTCCGGGCCCAGGCCCGAGCGAACGGCCTGCCGCTCTTCCTGATCTATCCCGTCTTTCAGAGCCCCGAGGCGATCAAAGACGACCCGGGGCTCGCCGCGATCACCGCCTCCGGCGCTCCGGCCCGCGACGAATGGGTCGAGTTCGTCTGCCCGTCCCGGGAAGGATATCTCCAGCGCAAGGTCGATCAGCTGAAAGGCCTCGTCCGCGACTGCGATCCCTACGCGGTCAGCCTCGACTTCATCCGCTACTTCGTCTTCTGGGAGAAGGTCGCCCCCGACCGCTCTCCCGCGTCCCTGCCCCAGACGTGCTTTTGCCCCGTCTGTCTCGCTGGCTTCCAAAAAGAGATGGGGGTTGCCCTTCCCTCCGGACCTGGCATCGACGGCCGAAAAGTCCTCCTGGATCCTCGGAACGCATGCCTCCGAATGGACGGAATGGAAGTGCCGGATGATCGCCCGGGCCGTCGAGCGCCTGGCCCAGGCCGCCCGCGAAGTCAAGCCTTCGGTCAAAGTCAACCTCCACGCCGTGCCCTGGCGGCAGGACGATTTCGGCGGGGCCATCCGGTCCGTGGCCGGCCAGGACTTTGTCCGGCTCGCGCCTCTGGTCGATCTCATTTCTCCGATGTGCTATCACCACATGGTCCGGCGGACGCCCGCTTGGGTTCATGACGTCGTCGCGGACATTTCCAGCCGCACCGGCGCGGCGGTCCTGGCCAGCACTCAAGTCTCCGAAGCCTACGTCGAACAGACCCTCCCTCCGGACGAGTTTCGCGCCGCGACCCAGGAAGCCTTGAAGCCGCCCTCGATCGGCGTCGTCTTCTGGTCCTGGGATGCCTTGTCGAAGTCCCCGGAGAAACAGGCCATTCTGAAACGCCTTGTCCATTGAAAAAAACGCGCCGATAAGATAAGAATGGACGTCTGGAGTGTGACATGATCCGCCCCCGACGTGGATTGCTTGCGGTGGCCTCCCGATCGGCGCTTGCCGTGGCGCTCGTCCTCCTCGCTTCCGCCGCCTGCGAGGTTTCCCAGGTCCCTCCCGGACCCTCCCGGCCGTCGAAGGTCGTCATGGGCTATTATCGCACGTCGAACAGGGCCCAGCTCGACCACACCCAGATCGCCTACGAGTACCTGACCCACATCGCCAACGCCTTCGCCTGGCCCGACGCTTCGGGGAACCTCGTCGTGCCGTCCGATTATCTCTATCCCGAGCTCAACGCCGCCGCCCACGCGAACGGCGTCAAGATGATCGTCAGCCTCGGCGGCTGGGGCAACTGCGCCGGCTTCCCCGGCATGGCCTCGACGGCGGCCAACCGCAGCCGGTTCATCGGCCAGCTCGTCGATTTCTGCAAGACCAACGCCTACGACGGCGTCGATATCGACTGGGAGTTCGTCTCCAACGAACAAGAGAAAGCCGACTTCACGCTGTTCATCGAAGCACTCGGCGCCGCCCTCAAGTCCCAGACGCCGCCCCTCCTTCTGACCACGGCGACCACGTCCGGAAATTATTATGGCCGCTGGATCGATTATGAGCGGCTGGCCGACGACTTCGATTTCATCGGCTTCATGACCTATGACTATCATGGGGAATGGTCCGATCACTCCGGCCACAATTCTCCCCTTTATACGCCGTCCGGGGATGCCTGCGGCTCCCTCGACGAAACCTTCGCCTATGCCCGCAGCCGCCAGGTCCCCCTGGGCAGGCTGCTGGTCGGGGTGCCGTTCTTCGGCCGGTCCTTCGACTGCGGCGCCATGGGTCTGCCGTTCACGACGAGCGAGGGCTGGGACTACACGGCCATCATGGCTCTGCCCGGCTCGGAGTGGACCCGCGTCTGGGACGGCGAAGCCCAGGTCCCGTACATGCGCCGGATCGACGGCACCAAGGTCATCTCCTATGACGACATGAGCTCGGTCGGGCTCAAGTGCCAGTATGTCAAGGACAAGGCCTCGGCCGGGGTCATCATCTGGGAGCTGAGCGGGGACTTCCGCTCGGGCCAGTCCGAGCTCCTCGAAGTCATCGGCAAGTCCTTCGGGGCCGGCTCCCGCCGCGATTGACGGCGGATCTCCGAGAGGTGATCATGATGAGAAACGCAGGTCCTTGCGCGAGGGCGCTGGCCCTCCTGGCGGCCGCGATGCCCCTCCTCCTCGGCGCGACAACCCCGGCGTCCGCGACGACCGGGTCGGCCGCCGCTCCGGACAAGACCCAAGGCTTCTTTCCCGTGTCCGTCTGGTATTCGGGCGGCAAGGCCCGGGCGCCCATGCTCGAGACCGTGACGCCGAAATCACGGGAGGTCTGGAAGAAGGACATCGACCAGATCAAGCGGCTGGGCTTCAACACGGTCCGGACGTGGATCGAGTGGACGGCCTGCGAGAAGACCGAGGGGACGTACGATTTCTCGGCCCTCGAGCTCCTCACCGACCTGGCCGGCGAAGCGGGCCTGCGGGTCATCGTCCAGGTCTACATCGACTCGGCGCCCGACTGGGTCGGCGTCTCGTTCCCCGATTCCAAGTTCGTCTCCTCGAACGGCGTCGCCGTCGAGTCGCAGGCCTCGCCCGGCTTCTGCTTCGACCACGCCGGCGTCCAGGGGAAGATCCTCGACTTCTTCAAGGCCGCCGCCCGGGCCGTCAAGGGCAAGCCCGCGTTCTACGGCTGGGACCTCTGGAGCGAGCCCCACATCATCAACTGGGCCGAGGTCTATTACGTCGGCGACCTCGCGTCGGTCCAATTCTGCTATTGCCACTCGACCCAGGCCCGCTTCCGGGAATGGCTCCGGAAGAAGTACGGCACGATCGAGGCCCTGAACAAGGCCTGGTACCGGACGCTCACGTCCTTTGACGAGGTCCAGCCGCCGCGCTTCGGCACCATCCTGACCTTCACCGATTACATCGACTGGAAGGAGTTCATCTCCGACAAGCTGGCCGAGGATCTGGCCCTCAAGGCGGCGGCGGTCAAGTCCGTCCTGCCCGGGACCGTCGTCACCAGCCACTCCGCCGGGCCGGGGATCTTCACCCGGCCGGACTGGTCGGGGACCCCCGACGACCGGAAGATGTCCGACAGCGTCGATTTCTACGGCGCCTCGATCTACCCCAAGCACGCCTGGACGATCAAGCCCTGGTCGCCCTTCTACCGCTCCTCGGGCCTCGACTTCGTCCGGTCCATGGGCCTCGGCAACGGCGGGTTCACTATCGGCGAGCTCCAGGCCGGCTACGGCGTCTTCGGCATGAAGATGAGCTCTCCCGTCGTCGGCGCGGACACCCGCGACTGGATGTGGAGCGCCGTCGCCTACGGCGCCCGGGCCGTCAACATCTACGCCTACTACCCATGAGCACGGGCTACGAGGCCGGAGGCTACGGTCTCGTCGAGCTCGACGGCAAGGTCACCGAGAGGGCCGAGGCCGGGGGCCGGATCGCCCGCGTCATCACGGCCAACCAGGACCTCTTCCTCAAGGCCCTGCCGGCCAAGGCCGAGATCGCCATCCTCTATAATCCGCTCTCGCACATGGTCGGGGGCCAGCAGGCTTTCACCGGCGAAGGCCAGACCGTCGGCGTCAACAACCTGAGCGAATCCCTGCAGGGCGTCCACCGGGCCTTTTTCGAGCGCAACATCCCGGTCGATTTCCTGCACGTCCGCGACCTCGGGACGCCCCGCGCGGCCGGCTACAAGCTCATCATCGCGCCCTACCCGGTCATGATGTCCCAGCCGCACGTCAAGGCCCTCGTCGAGTACGTCCGCGGCGGCGGGGCGCTCCTGACCGAGGCCCGCTGCGGCTGGGTCGACGAGAAGGGCGCCTCCAGCCCGATCGTTCCCGGCGGCGGTCTCGACCAGGTCTTCGGCTGCCGCGAGCTCGAGCTGACGCCCCTCGCCAAGACGGGTGTCATCGAGATCAAGGCCGCCGACGAAGCGTTCCCGCTGCTCAAGCCCGGCGACAAGCTCGACAGCCTCTTCTTCGAGGAGAGCTTGGACGTCTTCGGGAAGGCGAGCCGGGTCGTGGCCGCGTTCCCGGACGGGCGGCCGGCCGTCGTGGCCGCGCCGTTCGGACAGGGGAGGGCCATCATCGTCGGCTCCTTCCCCGGTTCGGCCTATCACCATTTCAAGAACCCCAACAACGGGAAGTTCTTCGCCGGCCTGGCCGATTGGCTCAAGGTCACGGCGCCGGTCAGGGTCGGCTCCTCCGTTCCCGACGCCTTGCTCGAAGGGCGGCTCCTCAAAGGCGACGGCTACTCGCTTCTCTTCGGGTTCAACCGGGGCGACAAGGCCGTCACCGCCAGGTTCGGCGTCCGCACCGGCGCGGCCCGGCCGGCGGCGATCGACCTGGAAACGGGGCAAGCCGTTCCCCTCGTCCTCGAGGAGGGCCGGGCGGTCCTGGAAAAAGCCCTCCAGCCGGGGGAAGTCTGGGTCGTCCGGGTCGCCGAAAGATGACCGACTTCTGCGGGGCCGTCGACATCGGCGGGACCAAGATCGCCTCGGCCCTGTTCACGCCGGAGGGGGAGATCTCCGCGGGGAAGAAGATCGCCATCGACAAAGCCGGGGGGGACGCCGCCGCGTCTCAGGTGAGGGACGAGATGGCCGCGTTGGCCGAGGCCGCGCGCCGGGCCGGCGGGCGCCTGGCCGCGGTCGGCGTATGCGTTCCCGGCATCGCCTATTCCGCGAGCGGCAAAGTCTGGGCCCCCAACATCCCCGGCTGGGACCAGTACCCGCTATTAGAGAGGATCAGGGAACAAAGAATCGGGACACGTACCTTCGGTACATGTCCCGCTTGTGCTCGAGTCCGACCGGAGCGCCTACGTCGCCGGGGAGGCCTGGCGAGGCGCCGCGGCGGGCGCGCGCGACGCGGTTTTTCTCGCCGTCGGGACGGGCATCGGCGCCGGGATCATCTCCGGCGGCCGGATCCTCCACGGGCACGAGGACATCGCCGGCGCCGTCGGCTGGTTCGGGCTCGATCCCGACTTCAAGCCGGAATACGCGTCAATGGGTTCCTTCGAGGCCGAGGCGTCGGGAAATTCCGTGGCCCGCAAGGCGCGCGAGCGGCTGGCCGAGGGCAGGCCCTCGGTCCTGCTCGACCTGGCCGGCGGCGTCATCGAGGCCGTCACCGCCGAAACCGTCGCCGCGGCGGCCCGACGGAAGGACCCCCTGGCCATGGAGGTCGTCGCGGACGTCGTGACGTATCTGGCCATGGGCGTCGCCAACATCGTCAGCATCCTCAACCCCGAGGTGGTGGTCGTGGGCGGCGGGCTCTTCCAGGCCGCGGACCTGTTCCTCGAGCCCGTGCGCCGCGAGTTCAAGCGCTGGGCCCAGCCCCTGGCCGCCCGCTCGGTCAGGATCGAGCCCTCCAAGCTCGGCGAGGACGCCGGCCTCTACGGCTGCGGCTGGCTGGCGTGGAATGCGGTCGAAGGCGAATGGTAAAAGAAAACGGGGACACGTACCTGAGGTACATGTCCCCGTTAAGGAGAAGTGACATGTCGGCTCAAGCGTATCTCGACAGCGTCCAGAGGATCCTCGACGAAATCAAATCCAAAGAGATGAAGTCCATCAGGGCCGCGGCCAGGATCATGGCCGCGGCGATCCGGAAGAAAGGCCGGGTCTACATGTTCGGCAGCGGCCATTCGGTCATTCCCGTCCTGGATATCTTTCCCCGCTACGGCAGCTTCGTCGGCTTCTTTCCGCTCTACGACCCCGGCTGATGTGGACGAACGTCATCGGCCCGGGCGGCGCCCGGGAGCTCCTCTGGCTCGAGCGCCAGGAGGGCTACGCCAAGGTCTTTCTCCAAAGCTATCCCCTCGAAAAGCGCGACGTCATGCTTGTCTTCTCCCACGGAGGACTGAACGCCGCGGGGATCGACATGGCCCTGGAGGCCAAGGCCCGCGGGCTCAAAGTCGTCACCGTGTCCTCGCACGCCAACGTCAAGATCGGCAAGCGCTCCCACTCGTCGGGGAAGATCCTCTCCGAGGTCGCCGACGTGGCCATCGACAATCACGTCCCGCCCGAGGACGCCCTTGTCGACGTCGGGCAGCTCGAGCGCGTGGCCGCAGGTTCGACGGTGGCCGCGGTCTCGATCGCCATGGCCCTCGTGGCCGAGACGGCCGCGGTCCTGGCCCGGACGGGCAAGGTCCCCCCGACCTTCGTTTCGCCCAACGTCCACGGCGTCCCGCCCGGCCACATGGCCGGCGTCTACCAGGCCTTCACCGAGTTCTATTACGCCCGGCCGTTCAAGGCCCGGCGCAAGGCTTGAGGCCGGCGATGGGCGCCGCGAACCCGTCCGGCCGGGCCGCCGCTTCCGGCGTCGCCAGGCTCCAGTTCTCGGCCTGGGCCGGGATGTTCGTCTTCGGCATCGTCATGGCCATCCTGGGGGCCATCCTGCCGTCGCTCTTCGAGCGCATCGGCTTCGGACCCGGGGCGGCCGGAAACCTCTTTCTGACCATGAATTTCGCCATGCTCGTCGCGACGCTCTTTTTCGGGCCCGTCGTCGACCGTTTCGGCTTCAAGGCCATCCTGGCCGTCTCGGCCGCGCTCGTCGCCGCGGCCTTCCTCGTCCTTTCGCGGGCCTCGACCTACGGCGCCGTCCTCGGCGCGGCGGTCGTCCTCGGCCTCGGCGGCGGCGCGCTCAACGGCGGGACCAACGCCCTGACGAGCGATCTCCACGAAGGCGGCAAGCGCGGCGCGGCCCTGAACGTCCTGGGCATCTTCTTCGGCTTCGGCGCCCTGTCCGTGCCCTTCCTCATCGGCACGCTGAAAGAAGTCCTCGGCGTCGCCAGGATCCTCGCCCTGGCCGCCTTCCTCAGCCTGGTGCCGTTCATCGTCTATGTCATCCTCAAGTTCCCCCGGGCCAAGCACGCCCAGGGCTTCCCCATCAAGGAGGCGGCCGGACTCGCCCGCAACCCGCTCCTCTGGCTGACCGGGTTCATTCTGTTCTTCGAATCCGCCAACGAGTTCATGGTCGGCGGTTGGATCTCGACCCACCTCGAGAAGACATTCGGGACGAGTGCCGGCGCGGCGGCCCTCGTCCTGGCCGGATACTGGGCGGCCATCATGGCCGGCCGGCTCGTTTCGAGCCGCCTCGTCCGCGCGGTCCGGAACGAGACGCTCATTCTCGGGAGCGCCGTCCTGGCCCTGGCCGCGGCCCTGCTCATGGCTCTGGCCCCGTCGGGCGCCGCGGCGGCCTTGGGCGCCGTCCTCATCGGCGCCGGCTTCGCCGCCATCTACCCGACGACGCTGGCCATCGTCGGGGCGAGCTTCGCCGCGTTCAGCGGAACGGCCTTCAGCGTCGTCATCGCCATGGGCCTCGTCGGCGGCCTGCTGGCCCCCTGGCTCGCGGGTCGGATCGCCGAAGCCTCGAGCCTGCGGCGGGGATTCATCATCCCCGTCGTCGACTGCGCCATGATCGTCATCCTGACCGTCCTGGTCAGGATGAAAAGGGGAAACGCGATCAAGGAAGAGAGGGCGTCATGAAGAAGAAGCTCCTGAACGTCGCCTTGATGGGCCTCGCGGCCGCGGCCTGGCTGGCGGCCGGACCGGCCCAGGACGCCGCGGCGGCGGCCGCGCGGAAAGAGCTGGCCGCCAAATACCCCCAGCTTCTGGCCGAGAAGGGCATCACGGACGACACCGGCCGGGAGATCGACGGTCGTCTCGAGTCGCTTGTCGCCGCGGCCCGCTCCGCCGGCGCGCTGACGGCGAAGGACGTTGTCCGGGCGGCCCTCGGCGCCCTCAATTACTCCGCCTCCAACCTGGCCGGCTTTCCCCAGGCCGCCTTCGACAGGCCGATCGGGACACGGCTCGAAAAGTTCGGCCAGACCATCGCTCCGGGGGACATCGAGGCCCGGGCCGAAGGCAGCGCCTGTCCCGTCGGCGGCATCGGCGCCGGCGGGTTCGAACGGCTCATGAACGGCAACTTCTCGACCTGGTTCCTCAAGCTCGGCTGGATGGTCGAGGACACGGTTTGGGCCGACCAGTTCCACGTCTTCATCAAGTCCGGCGGCCGGACCGTCGCCAGGACCCTGTCCACCACGGCGCCGCCGCCCGGGGCGGGCCTCGGCGCCTGGGCCTGGAATTACCCCGTCGGCCAAGGCGATTATTTCGCCCTTTACCCCAAGTCCGGCTTTTCTTACGAGGAGAACGCGGACCTTCCGGTCAAGCTGGCCGTCGTCCAGTTCTCGCCGATCATCTCCGGCAACTACAAGGAGACGAGCTACCCCGTCGCCGTGTACAAGTGGGTCGCGTACAATCCGGCCAGGCTCCCGGCTGAGGTCACGATCCTGCTCACGTGGGAGAACATGATCGGCTGGGAAGCCGTCGGGGCCCGCGCCGCGGCCGGCGAAACGCCTCAGGCCTCGTCCGTCTGGGACCGGCTGAGCGCCGGGAACTTCAACGAGCTCGCCGAGGACGGCCGGGCCAAGGGCATCCTCTTCCGCAAGCAGGGCCAGAACGTGAGAGCGGGGAACGCCATGTCGGGGTCGATGGCCATCGCGGCCCTCGAAAGTCCGGGCAAGTCGCGGATCGCCGTTCAGGCGGCCTTCGACCCCCGAGGCGACGGCGCCGACATCTGGACGAGCTTCTCCGCGATGGAACGCTCGATACCGCCCGCAAGTCCGCGCCCGCCGCGCCCGGTCAGGGAACGGGGGCCGCCATCGCCGTTACTTTCACGCTCAAGCCCGGGGAGCGCCTCGAGGTGCCCTTCGCCATCGCCTGGGACCTGCCCTATTACGAGTTCGGGGCCGGGGCCAAGCACAAGAAGAAATACACGGCCTTCTTCGGCGATGCGGGCAGCAACGCGTTCCGGATCGCCGCCGAGGCGCTGGTCCGGGCCGGGGAGTGGGAGCAGGCTATCGACGCCTGGCAGAAGCCCAGCCTGACGAATCCCCGCCTTCCGGACTGGTTCCGCCAGGCCCTGCTCAACGAGCTCTACGTCCTCACCGAAACGAGCATCTGGGACGCGACGACCAACCTCCACTCCTACCTCGAGAGCGCCGATTACCTCATGTACGGGACGACCGACGTCGATTCCTACTGCTGGCACGTGCTGCGGCTTTGGCCCGAGCTCGAGACGACCCACATGAGCTACCTCGCGGGCACCATCCCGCTCGAGGACGCGTCCTATCGAGCCTTCCAGTATGCCGTCCAATTTCCCAACGAGGTCCCCGCGGACAAGCTGGACTATTATTGGAACACGGTCAAGGCCCCCGGCATGGTTCCCCACGACGTCGGCTCGCCGCGCCAGCGGCCCTGGGTCATTCTGAACGCGTTCGATTGGCAGAACGCGAACTTCTGGAAAGACATCAATCCGAAGTTCCCGCTGCGGGCCTACCGGGACTTCCTGGCCACGGGCGGCGTCGACATCGGCTTCCTCATGAAGATGTTCCAGGCCTCCGTCGCCGCCATGGACACGCTCGAGGCCCGTTTCGGCGACCGCGTGACCCACGTCCCTCTCAACGAAGGCATCCCCGACCAGACCTATGACACCTGGAGGATGAACGGTGAGAGCGCCTATGTCGGGCTGCTCTGGCTGGCCGGCCTCAAAGCGACGGTCCGCATGGGCGAGACCCTGGCCTCGCGCGGGCTCACCCGGGCCGGGGACTTGGATATTGGCGAGAACATAGTAAAATATAAGGGTTGGCTCGAATCGGGCCGGTCCTCCCTGCGCAGGCTCTGGGACGAGGGGGCCGGCTACTTTCATATTGACGCGACGAAGGACGACATCATGACCGACCAGCTCTTCGGCGTCTGGTACGCCGGCATGCTCGGCCTCGAGGCCGACGGCCGTGACCCGATCGTCCCCCCGGTCGACGTCCAGCGGGCCCTGCGGACGATCTACGAGAAAAACGTCCTCGGCTTCGGGGACGGCGTCATGGGAGCGGTCAACGGCCGCAAGGCCGACGGGACGCAGCTTCGGAGCCAGCAGGGCGACGAGGTCTGGGTCGGGACGGCTTACGCCTTCGCTGCCGATCTTGTTCTCAACGGTCTCGCCGCGGAAGGGATGCACACGGCCTACGGGCTTTATCACGTCGTTTACAGTCCCTTCGGGCAGGGCTACTTCTTCAAGACGCCCGAAGCGTACCTCGACCCGGACGAGACCCTCTGGAACGATCCCGCCGCCAAGTACGGCGAGAAGACGTTCCGGGCGATGAAGTACATGCGTCCCGGAGCCATTTGGGCTCTCTATGAGGCGATCAGGAAAAATGCGGGAAAGACGGGACAGAGCGATTAGCGCGCCAGGGCGGCGGAAGGGCCGGCCGCGCTGGCCCTGGATCGTCCTGCCGCTCGTTCTCGCCGCGGCCGTCTTCCTCGTCTTCAGACTCGTCCCCAGGGCCCCGGCCTCCCGGGTCTCGTCCCTTTGGGCGGCGCGAGGCGTCGAGAAGCCCAACGTGATCCTTATAACCATGGACACGACCCGGGCGGACCATCTGGCCTGCTACGGCTATCCGGACATCAGGACCCCGAACTTGGACGCTCTCGCCGGGCGGGGGGTCCTTTTCGAGCAGGCCGCGACCGCGGCGCCGTTGACCCTGCCCGCGCACTGCACGATCATGACCGGCATGTACCCGACCTATCACGGCGTCCACGTCAACGGCAATACCGCTCTCGGCGACGAGCAGACAACGGTCGCCGAAGTGCTTTCGGCCCGAGGATACCAGACGGGGGCCTTTATCGGCGCGTTCGTCCTGGACGGGCGATGGGGATTGAAGCAGGGCTTCCAGCATTACGACGACCAGTTTGACCTGAAGAAATACAAACATCTCGACCTTGGCGCGATCCAGAGGCCCGGCAATCAGGTCATGGATGCCGCGCTGGCCTGGCTCGAGCAACAGAAGAAGAGTTCCTTTTTCGCCTGGATCCATCTCTACGACCCCCATATTCCTTATGCCCCGCCCGAGCCCTATTTGAGCGAGTACGGCTCGCGCGGCCGCACCGGCCTCTATGACGGCGAGATCGCTTTTATGGACGAACAAATCGGCCGGTGCCTGGCTTGGCTGGCGAAGAACGGTTTGGATCAGAAGACGATCATCATTCTCATCGGCGACCATGGCGAAGGGCTGGGAAGCCATGGCGAAGAGAACCATGGCTTCTTCATTTATGACTCCGTGGTCCACGTGCCGTTTCTCGTCGTTACGCCGTTTCCCGATCTCCAGGGGAAACGGGTTTCCTCCCAGGTCAGCTCCGTCGACGTCTTCCCGACCCTTCTGGATCTCGCCCATGTCGAAGTCCCGTCTCGAACGCAAGGCCGCTCCCTTCTTCCCGCAATGTTCCGGCCGGGGAGCGCGGGGGAGAGCTCTGCCTATTCGGAATCCACGGTTCCGGATCTCCAGTTCGGCTGGAGCCCTCTCTACTCTTTGCACACGGCGCGCTACAAGTATATCGACGCTCCGCAGGCCGAGCTGTACGACATCCGCGAGGACCCGGACGAACAGACGAATATCTATGCCCGGTCTTCGGATGTCGCCCGGAAGATGAAAGCCGAGCTGGACCGGCTCAGGACCGAGACGGGCAAGGATGCTCCGAGCCCGCAGGCCGCGAATCTGGACAAGGATACGATGGAAAGGCTGTCCGCTCTGGGTTACATCGGCGCCCCGGTCACCCGTAAGAAATCGGCAGATGATCGCTCGAGGCCCCTCGCCGACCCCAAGGATAAGCTCGGGGTCTTCGAGGCCGTCACGCGAGCCGGCGGATTGATCATGAACGAGCGGTATGACGCGGCCAGAGAACTTCTTGAATCCGCGCTCAGGGAAGATCCGGCGATCACCCAGGGCCTGCTTCTCCTCGCGACCTGCGACGTGCATTTGGGAAGGAGGGACGAGGCGAAAGCCAATCTCGATGTCATCTTGAAAGAGGACCCGGAAAACATCCAGGGCTTGATCGCCCTGGCGGATATCCTGGTCGGTGACGGGAAGAACGAAGACGCCATCGCCCTCTGCAAACGGGCGCTTTCCGTCGATGAGAAGAATGTCGAGGCTTGTATGCTGATCGGCGAGATCTATATCGAAGAAGACAATCCGGCCAGCGCCCTCCCTTATTTCGAAAAAGCGGTCGATCTCCAACCGAAGCTGACCCGGAACCGTTTCAACCTGGCCGCCAGTTTGCTGGGGGTGAAGCAATATGACCGGGCCGAAACTCTCTTGAAGGACATCATCCGGGAATCCCCGAAATTCCCCCGAGCCAACTACAACCTGGGACTTCTTTATGAGGACCAGGGAAGGCTCGAGGAGGCGCGAGCGGCTTATACCTTGGAAGTCACGGAGTTTCCCCAGGAATTTCAGGCCTGCTTCAATCTGGGCAAGATCCTCCTTCAGCTTGGCGACCGCGCCGGGTACATGGACAATATGCGCAAGGTCGTCGAGGTGGCCCCCCAGCGGGCCGAAGGGTATTTGTTCCTTGCCCGGGGCCTGTTCCTCGAGCAGGCTCCGCTTGATGAAGTCCGGGTTATGGTCGAAAAGGGACTTTCCCTCGCCCGGACGTCCGAACTCAAGGCCCTCGGCTATTTTCTCCTTGCCGATGTCTATAGCCGCAGCGGCGAAACGGGTAAAATGAACGAGGCCTTGAAGAAAGCCAACTCATACAAGTCCAAAAAGGAGTAGGTCATGAGATGCCGCACCTTTCGATGGCTGGGAGCTTTCGCCGTTGTCTTCGGGACGCTCATGGTCTTCCCGGGCTTCGGCCAGTACCGCGAGTATTATGCCTACGGAAAGATCGTCGATGTCCAGAAAGCGCCCCTGGAAGGGGTCGAGGTCACGATCACGGAGACCCATACGGACCTCAGCTTCACCCAGAAAACGAAGAAGGACGGCCTGTTCAAGTTCCCCGGGCTGCCGCATGGAACTTACTCGGTCGTTTATAAAAAAGACGGCTACGCCGTGAAAAAGGACCAATGGAAGTTCGAAAGACCTCAGGATAGGATGCAAAAATTCGAGGTCCCGCCCGTCGTCCTGGCCACGCAGGAATTCGTTCAGGAATCCGAGCGGATGAAAGAGGCCGCCGCCGGCGTCAAAGACGCGGCCGAAAAGGTCAAGTCGGGAGATTATGACTCAGCCATCTCCATGCTCAAGGCCGTCCTGGACAAGAATCCCGAGGATTCCAATGCCCTTTATATCGTCGGGATGGCCTACCTCAAAAAGAAGATGTGGCCGGAGGCCGTTCAGTCTTTCCTCCAGGTCGTCGATCTGAGCCCCAAGTTCGCGGCCGCCTATTATCAGCTGGGGGTCTGCTACCAGCAGCAGAGAGAGCTGCAAAAAGCGCTTGAATACGACCAGAAAGCCATGGATCTGGATCCCTCCAACCCTGATACCCCCTATAATACCGGCCTGGTTCTCTTTGAACTGAACCGCGTGGATGAGGCCCTGGCCTGTTTTGAAAAAACCCTGAGCATGAAACCCGGGGACCCGGCGGCCCTCGAAATGGCCGGCCGCTGCTATATCAACCGGGCCAATTTCGAGAAGGCGATCGATTACCTGGATAAGGCCAAGGCCGGTTATGCCGCTGACCCGGAAAAGGTCAAATTTTTGGACGACCTGATCGCCAAACTGAAGGAGCAGATCAAAAAATAGGCTCCTCCGCGCCGACCCCTGGTGCGGTCGTTGATCCGGAGGCTTGACAAAGGGAGTCGAAAATTATTATAAACGGTTCAAGGCTAGTCCTTGAATAACGTTCATTCATCCCAGCGCTCTTTCGGGCCGGAACAATATGATGAAAGGAAGGTGGGCCTAGGACTGTATTCAAAACGAGGCTAGGAGTCGTTTCTGCTGGCTCTTCCGGGAGAAACAGGGCTTCGGGACAAGCGGCGAAGGGAAGAGGAGGAAAGAAGATGCGAAAGAAGATCCTGGCGGGCACACTCGTCTTTATAGCGTGTCTCGCTTTCGTCAATGTGGCCGTGGTCCGGGCCCAATCCATCCTCGAGGGAAAGATCACGGGCATGATCACGGATGACAAGGGGGAAGCCCTTCCGGGCGTAGCCGTCGAAATCACCAGTCCCTCTCTCATGGGCAAGAAGGCCGTCGTCACGACGGCGAAAGGGACGTTCGCCTTCCTCGCGGTTCCCGCCGGACGATACAGCCTCACGGCGACGATGCCCAGTTTCAAGACGGTCAAGCAGGACAATATCGATCTGACGGCCGGCGAAACGGTCACCGTCAACCTGGTTTTGCCGTTGGGAACGATCGAAGAGACCGTAACGGTCATCGGCGCCGCGCCGGTGGTCGATGTCAAGACCTCGACGACCGACGCCAAGATCAGCCAGGAGATGCTGGACAAGCTGCCGACGAGCCGCGATTCGTGGTACGACCTGTCGCTCACGACACCGGGCATGTTCGACACGGGCGCGGCCATGCAGTCGAGTCCCACGGCCTACGGGGAATCCGGGCAGGGCAATATCTTCCTGGTGAACGGCGTCGATACGACCGACCCCTCCGGAGCGGGCTTTGGCTCGATGATCAACGTCAACTACAACACCATCCAGGAGGTCCGCGTCATCTCCCTGGGTTCCAAGGCGGAATACGGCAATTTCTCGGGCGCGGCCATCGACGTTATCACCAAGTCCGGCTCCAACACCCTGCGGGGCTCTCTGAGCTATTACAGCCAACTGGGCATCCCGAAAACCGGAGTTCCGTCGGCCGACGAGCTGGGCCGCAGCTGGCTGACCATCGCCCCGGGCACCAATTTTGATTTCTATCCCAAGAGAGACTGGGAGCTGGACCTGACCGTCGGCGGCCCTATCGTCTCCGACAAGGTGTGGTTCTTCGCGGCCGGGAACCTTCTGGGTTCCAAAGAAAAGGTGCTGAATTGGACGCCGCTCTCGCATTGGACCGGACGTTACGGCGATATCAAGATCTCCGCAAATCCCTTGAAAAACCATCGGGCCTGGGTGGCCTATCACTATGAAAAGAACGCCGGCGGCGGCACGACCGACGGAACCCTGAATTGGGACCCCAGCCTCGCCTACGACAACAAGACCAAAAGCCAATCCATCTCCTCTCAGTGGCAATGGTTCCCCAGCACGACGACGTTCCTTTCGGTGAAGTTCCTGGGTTTCATGGTCGATAGTCGATCCGCGCTCCCCAGCGGCCATGCCGACTATGCGGGATTGATCAACTGGTGGAAAGCCCTGCCCACCGACGGCGCCGTCGGCGGCGCTTTTGAGGCCTGGAACGGGAATCTGACCAGCCGCTCCACCATCCAGGCCGACGTGTCGCACTATGCCGAAAACTTCCTGGGTGAGCACGATATCAAGTTCGGGGTGCAGTACACCCGCGGCCGCAAGAACGGCACCACCGGGGATTTCTTCTCGAAACATCTGACGAACCCGAACACCGACGAGGATCTCGGCCTTATGGGCTATTACCAGACCGGCTACATCACCGGCTACTACTATTACAGCATCGCCGCTCAGAACTATTATTACGGCATCGCCGGCCAGGACGGCCTGGTCATGAATATCAACACGTATTACTCGACTCCTCGCAAGACGGTCCGCACGTCCGATTCCACGGGCTTCTTTTTCGACGACCAGTGGACCCCGAGCAAGCGGCTGACCTTCAACCTCGGCGTGCGTTACGACCTCATGACCGCCAAATTCGGCAAGGGGCAGATCCTGGCGCAGCCGACCAGTCCCGACGGGTTTGCCGGCACGCTCGACGTCCTCCGCGTCCGCCAGGGCTCGAACAACCTGTTCGACTTCAAATGTTTCTCTCCGCGCCTGGGCGTGACCTACCAGTTGACCAAGGACGGAAAGACCGCCCTGCGCGCCAGTTATGGCAGATATTTCACGCCGCTCGGCGTGGAGAGCTTCGGTTCAGGCGGCCCGGATCAAGATCGGACCTATAGCACAACGCAGTACTTTCTGGTCCCCTGGGAAGGCCTGGACGCCAACGGCGACGGCATCATTTTCGACAGCGAAACCATGAACGCCACCCGGAGAATGCTGGAGGGAGTGCAGAACGGGACTTTGACCCCGCTCAACGGGGAGTTCACCGCGAATAATGGGGGAAATTTAGACTATCGAAATACCTTCTCGATCTATGATCCTTCCCTGACCCCCTGGGAGCTGAAGATCCATGCCGGCATGAAAAACCAGCATACCGACCAGTTCACCGTCAGCCTGGAACGCGAAATGTTCAAGAATTTCTCCATGGCGCTCACCTATATCCACCGCGATACGAGAGACATGATCGTGGAATGGCCCATCAACAAGGTGACCGGCGAGCCGTGGGACTATGAAGTGAAGACGCAGGTCGTCAACGGCCAGACCGTCAATCTTTACAGCATCGTCCTGAGGGATTACAACGGCGACGGCGTCATCACCAATGGCCCCGGCGGCGATGTCCAGTGGGTCAACCAAAACATGGATACGGAGTGGCGCAACCTGCCCGCTTGGGAAGGCCATAAGGCCAATCGCCTGTTCCAGGGCGTCCAGATGACGTTCAACAAACGTTACTCCAACCGCTGGCAGTTGATGGGGTCTCTGCTCTGGAATTATTCCAGCGGCCCGGCGGGCCGCAACAAGCGCCAGGACCAGGATTACAACCTGGAAGGCAGCGATATTTGGAGTGATCGCTGGGTCGCCGGGGTCAACCAGCTCGTCAACAACATGGTCGGCCCTCTGCCCTTTACGCCGCGCTTCGAGTTCAAGCTCAACGGCAACTACACCATCCCCGTGATCGAAGCCGACTTCGCCTTGCGCTTCCGACTGCACACCGGCCGTCCCGTCTGGATTCTCCAGGAGATCGGGCAACGGATCACGACCAACACCGATTTCAGCGACGCGGAGCTCATGGCCCACGCCGTGCTGACGACCGGCGGGACTCAGATCGTCGCTCAGGATCCCACGAAGCCGCTTTACATGCCGGCCCTCAAGATCCTGGACATGCGCCTCGAAAAGGGCTTTCGAATGGGCCCCGGGAAACTGTCCTTCATTTTCGATGTCTTCAATCTCTTCAATTCCCAGGATGTGACCAACGCCTATACCAAGAAGACCGAGGGCATCGATACGATCGGCCAGATCACCGGCATCGTCGCTCCCCGCAAGTATCGGGGAGGGATCGAGTTCGTGTTCTAGAAGAGAGACCGCTCGTCGGGGGGAGTGCCGGCACTCCCCCCTTTTTTTTACGAACGTCGCGGCCAGGCTCGGGACGATACCTGTTATCACGCCGCTGTCCGCTCATGCCGCGCGCGGGTTTGACCGTGGTCCCGAGTTGGACTAGAGTGGAAATCAAGAACGAAATGACCATCAAGAGTCGCGGATTCATCGCCCTGGCCGCCATCCTCATGTGTCTCCCTGCCGGAACGGAAACTCGCTCAACGCTCCCGGCGCGCTATCAGCAATGGCTTGCCGAAGATGTGGCCTACATCATCACGCCCCGGGAGCGGGTTGTTTTCCTGGCGCTTCAGACCGATCGGGAGCGGGACATCTTCATCGAAGCCTTCTGGAAGCAGAGGGATCCCTCCCCGGGAACGGAGCGGAACGAATTCAAGGAGGAGCATTACCGCCGGCTCGAGTATGCCAACACCTTCTACGGCCGAAGCTCGCCGCTTCCGGGGTGGAAGACGGACCGCGGCCGGATCTACATCATCCTCGGGCCGCCCAAGAATATCGAATCCTATGATCAGGTCACGAACGTTTTCCCGACCGAGATCTGGTTCTATCTGGGAGACCCGGACCTCGGGCTCCCGACCGGCTTCAACGTCATCTTTTTCAAGAAGATGGGCACCGGGGATTACGTTCTGTATTCCCCGACCGATGATGGCCCTCAAAGCCTGATCGCCGATTCCATGGGCGGTTACCGGGACGAACGGCAGGCCTATCAAGCCCTCAAGAAGCTCGAGCCGAATCTGGCCGGGCAGACGCTCAGCCTGATTCCCGGCGAGTCTCTCGCTTTCGGGTCCATTTCCCTGGCTTCGAGCAGGCTGATGGCCACCATCTTCGCCTCTCCTCAGAAGAAGGTCGATGCCGCCTACGCCGACGCGATCCTGAAATTCAAGGATTCCATCGAAGTCGAATATACGGCCAACTATATTGCGAGCGACGTCCTCCTCGAGGTCATCCAGGACGATACGGGCGTCTTCTGCGTCCATTATGCGATCGAGCCGGCCAAGATCTCCACGGAGGAGACCGAGGGGAAATACGAGGTCCGCTTCCGGCTGACGGGGCGCGTTTCGGACGCGGCGGGAAAAACCATCTATCAGTTCGACAAAGACTTTCCCTTCAGCCTGACGGCCGGCGAGCTCGAGGACGTCCGGGCCAAGTCCTTGTCGATCCAGGACGCGTTCCCCCTTGTCCCCGGCAGCTACAATTTCGACATTCTGCTGAAGAACACCCTGTCCAAGGAGTTCACGGGCGCCGGGAAGCCGGTGGTCGTTCCCGGTCCCGGCGGGGCCGTCCGCATGAGCTCCCTTCTTCTGGCCTACGGCGCCGAACACAGAGTGTCGCCTCCGGGAGAGCGCGTTCCCTTCAAGGTCGGGAACGCGCAACTCCTCTGTCAAACGCGGAAGATGTTCAGCGCCAAAGATTCGCTCGTCCTCTTTTTCCAGCTCTTCGGTCTGACCGAGACGCTCAAGAGCTCGGGGACGCTCCGCTATGATTTCCTGCAGGAGGACAAGGACTTCCTGACGCGGACGTCCCGCCTTGCGCCCGGCGCGGCCGGAGATACCGTGATCGATGTCCAACCGCTCAAGGACTTTCGCCCCGGCTACTATCAAGCCCGGGTGACCCTCCTCGACGGGCAAGGCAAAGAGGTCGCTGTGACGAAGGAGAACTTCGAAGTCTCGCCCGCGGCGGCCGTGCCCAGGCCTCTCATCATCTCCAAAGTCACCAAGGGCTCGGCGAGAGAGGACGACCTCTATGCGACCGGCCTCCAGGCGCTCAACCTGGGCGATGTCGAGACGGCCAAAACCCGTCTGGCCGAGGCCTACGCCCGCTCCCCCCAGCGCGCCGACGTGGCCGTGGCCTACGCCCAGCTTCTCTTCCGATCGAAGGACTATCGCCGGGTCAAGGATGTCCTCCTGCCCTGGGCGGGTGAGGAAACCCCGGCCGCGGAGGTCCCGGCACTGCTCGGGCAGGCCTGCCAAGCCTTGGGTGAATACCAGGAGGCCGCGGCCTACTACGCGTCCTATCTGGCCCGGTTCGGAGCGAACATCGACATCCTGAACTATTTGGGCGCCTGCCAGTTCCAGCTCGGGAATACGGCCGAGGCGCTCAAGGCCTGGACGAAATCGCTCGAGCTCAACCCGAATCAGGAGAAGCTCCGGGCGCTCGTCGACTCGATCAAGAAAAAATAGAGGATCTGCTCCCGGTTCGAGGGATCCCTCTCTCCGGCTTGGCTCAGGGTATTGCCTCTAGCTCCCCGGCCCCGGGAACCAGTTCGTGCGGTTCCCCCCGCTTCGCGGGTCCCCCCTCCACCACGGGGATCTTCGAGGCAACACCCATCGCCGCCTCGAGAGGGATGTCCGGGAAAATGGGAGTCTAATTCGAGCGAAGAAGCTCGTCGATGCGGACGAGGGAGTAGCCTCGCTTCTCCAATTCCTTGATCAGACTGCTGAGCCGATTGTAGAACTTGTCGGTGCGCTCGGGGTCCGTCCCGATGTGGATGAGCAGGATGAAGCCGTTGAGGCCCGCGGGGTCTTTCTTCTCATAGTCGAGGATCCGGTCGTAGATCGTCTGTGACGACAGGTATTCCGGCATCGACGGCGTCGTGTAATCGGCGTTGGAGGACGTGCCGGGGGTGAAATTGAAGAGGACGAGGCCGATCTCGCGCGACCAGGCGGCGATGTCGCGGTTGTACCACTCGTAAGGCGGGATGAACAGTTCCCGAGGCCCGCGGGAGATGCCCAAGCGGGCCATCTCGCGGAAGTTCGCTTCGATGTCGGCCCGGAACTCCGCCCGGCTCAGCAGCGTCTTTTCGCGGTCGTCCCAGGGGCAATAGAGAAGGTGCCGGTCCGAGTGGGGCCCCAGGTAATGGCCGTCCGAGACGAGCCCGCGGATGACGGGCTCGAATTCCGGAGTCCGGTAGAAACCTCCGGTGAAGAAGAAGCCGGCCTTGACGCCGGCCTCGCGAAGGGCCCGGCGGATGTGCTCGCCGCCGTCACCGAAAGACCCGCCGGTAAAAACGAGGGACATCCGGCGCTGGGATGTATCGCCCCGGACGATGCCGTCGTGGTCGCAGAGGAAGATCTGGCAGGGGTCGGCGGCGCCGGCCGCTGGGCCGCTGGGCCACGAAACGGCGAGAAAGGCCCCGGCGAAGGCCAGGGCCGCGAAGGTCCGGCCCCGGGCAGGAGCCGCCGGACGGGACCTGAAGGTCGCCGTCATTTCTCCGCGGCCAGGACGTTCCATCCCCTGATCTTGACCAGGGGGAGCTCGCCGCCCAGGTCCTCGGTGCTGAAGACGCCCGAGATCTTGCGCGTCTCGTTCGGCAGGAGCGTGACGTAGTTATCGTCGAGATAGATCGGCAGGACCACCTCGCCCGACGTGTCCCGGACGACACGGATCTCGACCATCAGGGCCAGGTCGGCGGACGGGTTCTCGAGCTCGATCGTGACCCTGGTCATCGGGCCTTCCTTCGACGTCTTGTCTTTGACCTTGAGGGTCACCGGCTTGAGGCCGTTCAGGGCCGTGAGGTCGGCGAAATCCTTGATCGGGGTCACGTACCAGGTCGAGTTCGCCTCGTCGAGCGTCTCGGGCTTGGCCGACAGGCAGTAGAAGTTGGCGTCGACGAGCTGGTCCTTATCCTTGAAGATCCGCAGGTCGAGGAAGTAGGTCGGGCTGAGCCCCGACGGCAGACGGAGGACGTCGATCGTCTTGACCTCGTCGGCCAGGAGCCCGAAGTCGACCGATTTCGCGACGATCTCCTTGAGGCCGAAATCGAGGACACGGATCACGGCCTTGAGCTTGGGCGACGGCGTCGCCGAGCTGTTGACGGCCGCGATCTCCTGGTTGCCGTAATTGTAGAGGATGTGGACGGGCTCGCCGGCCTCGCGGGCGCCGTAGAACGCGCCGTTCGGCTGGAGATAGTAATCGTAGAGCTGCCACCAGAGCTTGGGCCAGGCGGAGTTGTACATCCACTGGATGACGCCGGTCGATTTGTACTTGTTGGCGACGAAGGCCTCGAACATGGCCCGCATGGCTTCGTAGTTCAGGAACTGGGCCTTGCGCAGATAGTCCTCGAGGTCCTTGGCCGGGCCGAGACGCCGGTCCATGGCCTCGTTATAGCGGCCGAGGTCCTTGAACATGCCGCGGCTGCAATGGAAGTCCCAGAAGTCGTTGATGGGCCAGAGCTTATCCTCCGGGATCATCTTCCGCAGGCTTTCGAGCGGCGGGACCTGCGGCCCCGGGCCCGTCTCGGTGTTGAAGCCGTAGGCGCCGCCGTTTGTCGTGTCGACATACCAGTAGACCGGCGGGACGTAATCGTAGGGGCCGAGCATCTTGACCCCGGACGGCCCGGTGATCTCGCTCGTCTTGCCCTTGGTCGAGATGAGGGTCGGCCGGGTCGGGTCGATCTCCTTCAGGATGGCGATGTAGCGCCGCTCGAGATCGGGGTGGGGGATCATGTCGCTCCCCTCCGCCCAAACGAAGATCGACGGGTGATTGCGGAGCCAGAGGATCTGATCCTTCCAGGACGCGGCGACGAGGTCCATGAGCGCGGGCGTGACGATCCCGCCGTAGGGCTCGTCGGCCGGCTGGCCGAGGTAATCGGTCCACTCCCACTGGCAGCTCCAGCCGACCATCATCAGGATGCCGTTCTCGTCGCAAAGGTTGTAGAGGTCCTGGCTCGTGCCCCAGAAGCCCTCCAGCCGGAGGGCGTTGAGGTTCATGTGGCGGGCGTAGCGGACCTCGGCCTGGAGCTTCCGGGGCTTGACGTCGAGAAGGAGCTCGTCGGCCCAGCCGCCGCCGCGGATGAGGATCTTGCGGCCGTTGAGCGTGAATCCCCGGTAGCCCTCGGGGGTGCGGTAGTCGGCGACTTCGCGGATGCCGAAGCGGACGATCCGGGAGTCGGACGGCAGGACGCGGGGCATGCCCGGCATGCGGCGGAGCTCTTTGTCCTTGGGCTTTTCCCGGACTTCCTCCTTGGCCGGCGGCGTTTCGGGGGCCTCACCGGCGGCTCCCTTTTCTTTTTTCTGAGTGAAGGCGAGCGAGAGCAGATAGAGCTCGGGCTTGCCGAGGTCGTGCGTCCACCAGACCCGCGGATTCTTGATGACCAGGTCGGGGGTCGTTTCGGGCGTGAGCTCGATCGGCTTCGTCTCATGGGGGCGGAGGGTCAGCTCGCGGGAAAAGCGCGCGCCGTCGATGCGGCCTTCGAGGGTCCCGGCGATATCGACGTCGGCGTGGTTCACGAGCTCAGCCGAAACCGTGAGTCGGGCTTCTTTGAAGGCCGCGAGGTCCAGCTTGGTAATGACAAAGGGGTTCTCGATCGAGACGTCGCCCATCGCCCGGACCCTGACCTCGCGGAAGAGGCCCATGGCCTTGTCGGGCGGCGCCGGGTTCCAATCGACCCAGCCGATCGTCGGTTCGCCGGGCTTGGGCGGGAAAACCTCGACGGCCAGGACGTTCTTCTCCGACATCTTGACGTCTGCGGTCACGTCGATGACGAAACGCCGGTAGGCGCCGTAGATCGCGGCCGCGTCGCCGATCTTCTTGCCGTTGAGCCAGATGTTGGCCCGGTAGTTGATGCCGTCGAACTCGAGCCGGGTCCGGGTCAGGCCGGGGCCGATGGGCACGGTGAACTCCCTGCGGTACCACCAGGAGACGTCGAAGGGCGCCGTGGGGACTTTCTCCAGGTTCTTGCCGAAGAAGATGTCCCGATAGACGTTGTTCTCGACGAGAGTCCCGAGGACCGTCGAGGGCACGATGGCCGGGTACCAGCCGTCGATCTTGAAGCCCGCGACCGAGATCTGCTCGCCCGTCCCCTTGGCCTTTACGGAGGACTGGATCGTCCAGAGGTCGTTGAGGTTGACGCTGTGCTCGAAGGGCATTCCCATCTTGGCCCGCGGCTCGGGCCGGTCCTGCGTCGGGTTCATGTATTGGGCCAAAACGGGCGAGGGGAGTCCGCCCAGAACGGTCAGAAGGGCAATGGCCGAGGCCAGCTTGGCGGCTCGAAGGGGACGAGTGCGATGGATGGTCATGACGCCTCCGGTATCGAGAATAGGTCCATTATATCGGAAACTCCCCGGCCCGGCCAAACGGTTACGTCCAGAGGGGGTCAAACCTACGCGATGCCAGTGGAAAACTGGCATCGCGTAGGTTTGACCCCTTCTTTTTCGCCGTTGCATCACCGCCCTTTCAGGCGGCTGATGCGGAGGGTCAGGATGCCGAAGGCGGGCGCTTCGAGCGGCGAAGAGAGCGGGGGGCCCTGGGTTTCGCTGAGGTCGCTAAGGAAAACGCGGCCCCGGTCGAAAGCCGCGCCAGAGAGGACGAGCTTGGCGGGCACCGACGAAGCGTTGAAGAGGCGCAAAACCCAGGCCTTGCCGTCCAAGGAGGGTTTGAGCCGGGTCGCGACGAAGCCCGGCGATCGGACGTCCAGGGGAAATCGGGGCACCTGCGAGTTCCGGCCGGCCGCGACCGGGATGAGCGGATTTGCGGCTTCCAGGCCGAGCCTTTTCGCCGCCGCCGTGTCCGAGCCGCGGTGCGGGGCCAGGACGTACCGCAGGGTCACGGGGCCTTCCTGGTCGGCTTTGTAGTTGGTGTGCCAGTAGTTGTTCATGACATACGAGAAAAGCCGGGTCGATGGAGCGAGCTCCTGAAGCCAGACCCGTCGTTCTCCCCGCCGCGGGACTTCGTCGGTGAGAGCGCCGATTTCGACGAGCGGCGCGTCGAGCGACGTCCAGGTCAGGCCGTAGTCCGCGTTGGAGACATCGACGCTGTCGCGGACGCCGAAGAAATCGCGGCAGGCCCCGGCGATCTGGTCGATCTCGGGCCGGACAAAGCCCCAGCCGACGTCGACCCGTGCGGCTCCGCCGGGGACGGAGAGAGGGAAAGCGATGTGAACGCTTTCTTTATCCCTGACCCTTTTCTTGTCCACGGTCACGGCGATGTCGAGACGCGACAGGCCATCGACGACCCGGTACTCGCGGACGAGTCCTTTCGCTCCGGGCGCATCCGACTCGACGATGAGCGAGCCGACGAGAGGGCCCGGCTCGCCCCGGCTGATCTTGACCGTGGCAACGGTCCGGGCCGCCTTCGGATCGAGCCCGGGGACATAGAGATAATGGGCCAGTCCGGGAAGCTCGCCGGACTCGACGAGCTCTTGTCCGCCGTCGCCGGCCCAGCGAAGGCTGCTGACGGCTCCCGAGCGGGGATCGACGGATGCCGCGAGCCGTCCGTTCTCGAGCTTGCCTGCGCCCGCGCGGGCCGACCCGCCTGTCGGGCCCCGACCGGCGTGGATAGAGAAGCGCTTGGCGCCCAAGCCCGGCACAGCCGACGCTAGAAACGCCAGTTCGCCCGCGCGGAGCCTCTGCGAGGGCACGGCCGCGCCCCCGGAATCGCGGACGAGGTCGCCGGCGCGGCTCAGCCCGGCCGGGACGAGGACGAGGTCCGTCCGCTCCCACGAGCACGTATTGACGACGTCGATCATCTGCCCGGCCCCTCCCGCATCGGTCGCGCCGCTTGTTCCCGCGGCCGCTTCGTCGAGGATCGCGCGGGAAAGCCGCTCGGCCCCGGACGCGAAGGCCTTCTTGTATTCCCATTGGGCCCGCGGCTCCTCGCCGTCGGGGTCGGTAACGCTGTCGGACGCCCCCCAGGTGTGCTCGCTGAAGAGAACGATCTGCCGCCAGGCCTCGTCGTCCTTGCCCTCCGGAAAACCGGACTTGCCCAGAATGGACCAAAGCGCCTCGGCTTGCACCAGCCGCCCGGCCGCGGCGCGGCTCCGGGCCGTTTCTCTCGCCGTGGACGCCGCTCCGTCCTCCCAATAGCCCGTGAAGTCGCCCCGGACCTCCGGGATCGACGCGCCATGCCGCCGTTCAAACTCGGCGAACATCTCGGAGGCCGTGGCGATGACCATCCGCGGCGACGCGTACTTCTCGTTCCAGCTCCGGACGCGGTCGGCCAGGTCCGGATCGGGCGGTCCGTTATCTCCGCCGACGGTGTATCGCACCTGGACCATCGAATACGGGTAGCGCTTTTCGGCCAGCTCGTCCATGTATTCGATGATCCGGTAGTCAGGGGCTTTGGCCAGGGAACCCATGTTGAGGCCGTGGAACCAGGAATAGCCGCGGCCGGCCATCCAGAAAAGGACCCTCTCTTTTCCCGACGGCGAGAGCCAGTAGAAAGGCTTGTCGCCCCACGTTTTCAGCGCCCAGCCGACGCGGTCTCCGCCGTCGAACAAGCTCGGCATGTAGTTCGGCCCGCTCGAGATGTATTTGATCCCGGCCAGGGCCAGCGCCGGGACCAGGGACCAGGACTGGCTGGGGATGTCCGTGACCATGACCGAGTCCACGGGCGTCCCGGCGAGCGCCCCGAGGCCCCGGGCAAACGAGGTCAGTTGGAAGAGCTCTTCGGGATGACATAGCCCGGTCAGGACTCCCGCCAGGGTGGCCTGGAGGCCGATCACGCCTCGTCGCAGCGCGCTGACGAAGTCCGACTTCTCGGCTTCGTCCGCCTGACGGAAATAAGTTTCGACGGCCCAGGCCTGTTCGGTGTTCCATTTGAAGCGCGCACCCTCCGGGTAGCCGGCTGTCTTGGCCGCGAGCGCGATCGCTTCAGGGTAGTATCGCCAATGGTTCCTCTCGACGACAGGCTGCGGGTCGGAGAAGCCGATGTCGACATGCGAGTGGGGGAGGAGCCAGATCTCCCGCGGAACGACCGGCTCGACCAGGAGCTCGCCGCGCCGGACCGAGCCGTCGTCGAGGGCCGCCTCGATCGTGACCCGCCGCTCGCGATCGACGGCCGGCAGGAGGAACTCAAGCGCGTTGTAGCCGAGCTTGAGCTCGAGCCGGGCCTTCTCCCCGCCGCAGGAGACGAGAGCCCCCGCGGGCGGGGCGAGGTGGCTGACTTCGACCCGGACGATCTGGCAGAGACGTCCGTCCCTGCGGACCAGAGCCTGCTCGCTCCGGGCCCAGACGTCGCGCCGCAGATCGTCGCGGAACACCATGACCCAATCGTTCGACTCCGCCCGTTCTCCCGTGATCCGGAGCCTGAGGGGCCGGCCCGGATGGAGAAGGGCCTCCGGCACCTCCAGCCACATGAAGCCGAAGAGCTCATCGAACTGGTCGACCACGACCGTCTTGAACGAGAGCGAAAGGCCCCCGGCGCCGGTCTCCCGCCACTCCCGCCGCGAGGAGTCGGCCGATGTCTGGAAGCTCAGCTTTTCTTCTTCATCGACGATGAGATCGAAACGGTGCCCGCCCTTGCCTGTGGCGTGGCCGGCCAGCCAGACGAATGTCGCCGGCCCGCCCTTCCATCCGGCGGGGACGGCCTCGGTCTCCCATTCGACGGCCATGGCCCCATCCGAGGCCCGGCTGATCAACGCGGACGAGATATCGGGATAGGGCGAATGATAGGACATCCCGGCGCCCGAGAGGGTCCGCCCGTAGCCCCGGAGCCACTCGGCTCCAGCGGGCGCCGTGGCCGCCGCCACGAGGGCCAGGACGACGCCGGGTCGCCGCATGGTCACGGACGGCCGCCTCGGCGCGCTCCGGCCGGCTTGATCTTGAAGACCCAGGCGTCGCGACAGGGCGGATCGGCGACCGCCCCGGCCGGGACGGTCAGAACGGCGCCGGCCGCGCTCCGTTCCCAGCGCACAGGCTCCTTGACGCCGAGCATGCGGACGACGCTCCCTTTTTCCGGGACGATGCGGTCGAGCGCGATTGTGGCAGGAGGAACCGACTCGCCGTCGGCGGCGAGGTAGATGGCGTAGACCGTGCCGTCCGCGAGCGAGGTGTAGCAAACGCGCCCTTCTTTGTATGGGGCGATGGGCCTCGTCCCGTAGATGGCCTCGGCGTTGACCTTCATCCACTCGCCGATCGCCCGGAGCCGGTCGAGGGATTCGGGCGGCAGCTCGCCCTCGGGGCTGGGGCCGATATTGAGCAGGAAATTGCCGCCCTTGGAGACGATGTCGACGAGAAGGTGGACGAGCCGCCGCGGGCTCTTATAGGTGTCATTCGGCTTGTACGACCACTGGTCGCCCATGGTCATGCAGGTTTCCCAGGGATAGGGGAGAGGCTCGTCCGGGACCTCCTGCTCGGGCGTCCGGTAGTTCTCGTAGCGCCCGCTGACGGTCCGGTCGACGATGAGGATCCCGGGCTGGAGGCGTCGGGCCATAGCCGCGATCCGGGGCATGTCGATATCCATATTCTTCGCGTTCTTGACGAAACAGCCGGGGGCGACTTCGATCTCGGGGAGGGGACGGACCCAGCCGCCGTCGAGCCAGAGGACGTCGAGCGGGCCGTACCCGGAGGCGAGCTCCTCGATCTGCCGGTAGGTGAAATCGCGGAAGCGCTGCCAGCGCTCGGGGTATTTGAGGATGCTGTAGTTGACGTTCCGGTCGGGCGTCGCCCACTCGGGTGCCCAGAAGTCATGATGGTGCCAGTCGGGCTTGGAGAAGTAGGCCCCGACGCCCATCCCCCGGGCCCGGAAGGCCTCGAAAACGGCCTTGGCGATATCGGCCTTGGGATTGGTGTGGAAGGGGACCTCGGGCGAGGTGACGCGATAGTCCGTCTGCCGGGTGTCGAACATGGAGAACCCATCGTGGTGCTTGGTCGTGAAGACGACATAGCGCATGCCGGCGGCCTTGGCCGCCGCCGCCCAGGCGGATGGATCGAATTTCATCGGATTGAAGGTGCGGGGAAGGGCCTCGTAGGCCTTCTTGTAGGCGCAGTAGTCGTCCATGGTGCGCCGGCACCAGGGTTCGTCCTCGGAGCAGAGGGTCCAGGACTCGACGACGCCCCACTGGCTGTAGGGCCCCCAGTGCATCATGAGGCCGAACTTCCAGTCCTGCCACTTGGCGAGGCGGGCCAGGACGAGGGGGTCGGTTTCGCGCTCGGCTTCGGGGGCCTGGGCGGCCGCGGAGACCGCAAGCGCGGCCAAAGCCAGCCCGGCGACGAATATCCATGAGGCTCCGGCGATCTTCATGGCCATCCTCCTGCGGAGATCTCGAGGAGGAGATTACCACAAATCCGGGGCCCGTGGGTATTTCGACAACCCTGAAGCCTGGGGGGATTGACAACATAATGGCGACCTATTATGATATTACTTAGATATATCGTGATATTATTTAGTAGGAGGTTCTTTCATGTTCCACAGACAGAATTTCATGAATTGGGGGCCGGAACGGATGTTCCACAAGGGTGACTTCAAGTACCTCATCCTCCATCTGCTCAAGGACAAGCCCAAGCACGGCTATGAGATCATCCGCGAGCTCGAGGGGAAATCCCACGGCTTCTATTCCCCCAGCCCAGGGACCGTTTATCCCACGCTTCAGTATCTCGAAGACATGGGATATGTCACGTCCAAGGAGCAGGACGGCAAGCGCGTCTATACCATCACCGCCGAAGGTCTCAAGTTCCTCGAGGAGCAGGCCCATACGGTGGACGATATCAAAGACCACATGCGCAGCCATTGGCACGAATGCGGATCCGAGTTCGGGGCGCAGTTCCGCGAAGTGATGCTGGAATACGGCGAGATCGGGCGGGTCCTCGGACAGAAGGTCAGGCGAATGTCCAGCGACAAGCTGCCGCGGATCGGAGCGGTCTTGAAGAATGCCATGACCGAGATCGAGAAGATCGTCAGCGAGGAGCCGTCGCCCCGCGCTTAGGCCTATTTCACCGGCTTCGGCGCGGCCTTGGCCGCCTTGGCCTGATGGTCGAGGATGATATTGGCCATCAGGTTGACGCCGATGGGGATGGCCGCTTGGTCGGCCATGAACGTCGGCGAGTGCACGGCCGTCGACTCGCGGTCGGCGGGGACGACGCCGAGGTTGAGCATCACGGCCGGCGCGATCGTTCCGTAAGCGCTGAAGTCCTCACCGCCCATCTCGGGCTTCTGCTCGACGAGCGCCGTCTTCGAGCCCAGGACCCGCTCGGCCGTGGCCAGGCAGCCGCTGACGAGAGCGGGGTCGTTGTAGACCGACATCGTGCCGAATTCGTAGGCCAGGTCGAACTCGGCGCCGGCGGACTGGCAGATCCCCGTCACCAGGCGGGTGATCTTGTCCTTGAGGATCCGGCGCTGGTCCTCGCCGTAGTTGCGGACGGTGGCTTCGAGCCGGGCCGAGCGGGGGATGATGTTGGGAGCCGTTCCGGAATGGAAGGAACCGACGGTGATGACCGTGTTGTTCTGGACGTTCGTCTCCCGGGAGACGATGGTCTGGAGGGCGGTGACGACCTGGGCCCCGACGACGATCGGATCGACGCAGGACCAGGGGCTGGCCCCGTGGCAGCCCTCGGACTTGATCTCGAGCGAGAAACCGTCGACGTTGGCCGACATGAAGCCGGAGGCGTAGCCGATCCGGCCGGCCTTGAGCGTGTCGTCGACGTGGTAGGCGAAGAAAGCCGACGGGACGACGTCCTTGAACGCGCCGTCCTTGATCATGAGATCGGCTCCGCCGCAGCACTCCTCGGCCGGCTGGGCGACGAAGACGATCGTGCCCGGAACTTCCGCCTTCACGGAGGCCAGGACGGCGGCCACCCCGAGAAGCATGGTCGTGTGGATGTCGTGACCGCAGGCGTGCATGACGCCGGTCTCGCGGCCTTCGACGACCGCCTTGTCTTTCGAGGCGAAGGGAAGATCGGTTTCCTCGGTGATCGGCAGGGCGTCCATGTCGCCGCGCATGGCCGTGACGGGGCCGGGCTTGCCGCCCTTGAGGATGCCGATGACGCCCGTCTTGGCGTAGCCCGTCCGGACCTCCAGGCCGAGCTTGCGGAAGTAGTCGGCCACGATGCCGGAGGTGCGCGTCTCCTGGAGACCGAGCTCGGGGTGGCAGTGGATGTCCTGGCGAATGGCGATGAGCTCGGGGGCGAGCTTGTCGGTCTCGGCCTTGACCTTTTTCTCGAGGGGCGTCAAGGGACGCGGGGCGGCCGGAAGTGTGGACGCGAAGACGAAGAGCGCGAGAGCGCAGGCCTGGACGGCCATGGAACGTTTGGTCATGGATACCTCCTCGGACACGGAAGCCTATGGTATCCGAACGGGGCCGGCCATGCAAAGAATCAGAAGGGGTCAAACCTACGCGATGCCAGTTTTTACTGGCATCGCGTAGGTTGGGCTCGTTCAGATACATAGGTGACACTATGGGCTATGATAGGTGGCACTATGTATCTGAGATCATCAAGGGTTTATGGGTCGATTATCCCGGGGGCGGAGTACATCCGGTCCCTGGTCCGCCAGGGGACGATCTCCCCTGAGGCCGCCAGGCGCCTCAAGTGGTTCGATTTTTATAACCGGTGTGAGGATGCCCGGCTGACCTGCCGCCATTTTGGCATCTCTCCCCAGACCTTTTACCGCTGGAAGAATCGGTTGGACCCCTATGATCTGACCACGCTGGAGGCATCGAGCCGTCGGCCCCACCATGTCCGCAAGCCCTTGACCCCGGCCCCGGTCCAGGACCAAATCCTCGAGCTCAGGACGAAGTATCCCCGTTGGGGGAAAGACAAGCTGGTCGTCCTCTTGAGGAAGAAGGGGATCCCTGTCTCTACCTCGACAGTCGGCCGGGTCATGAAACGGCTGAAGGACCGCGGGGTGCTGGTTGAACCGGTCAATGTCCGCCAGGCCAAAGAGGCCCGGAAGCGCCGGCGCCGTCCACGCTATGCCATCCTTAAGCCTGAAGGATATCGGGTCACGGCTCCCGGGGATCTTGTTCAGGTCGATACCCTTCAGGTCCATCTCCAGGGGTGTGGCCGGCGCTGGCAGTTCAGCTCCCGAGATCTCATCTCGCGCTGGGATGTCTCCCGGGCTTATCGGAACGCCTCGAGCTTCGCCGCGGCCCTGTTCCTGGAATATATGGAGAGGAAGTTCCCCTTCCCGGTCCGGGCCATCCAGATCGATGGCGGCTCGGAGTTCAAGAAGCACTTCGAAGAGGCCTGCCGGATCCGGGGGATCCGGCTCTTCATCATCCCTCCCCGCACCCCGAAGCTGCAGGGGTATGTCGAGAGCGCCAACAAGACCCATCGGGTCGAGTTTTATGAGGTCGAAGATATCGCCCTGAGCATGGAGGAACATAACAGGCAGCTGGAGGCTTGGGACAGGACCTATAACACGATCCGCCCTCACCAATCGCTTGCATACCAGACGCCGGCCGAATACTATCAGGCCTGGCTGAATACTCATCCTCAGTCCACGGTGTCACTAATGTAGTGGACGAGACCATAGGTTTGACCCCTTCTTTGTAAAAAAGTATGATGAGGCGAAACAACGGAGGGAGGTCCCATGAACGTCAAGAAATTCATCGAAACCCAGATCGAAGAGATCAAGAAGACGGTCGGCTCCGGCAAGGCCATCTCGGCCCTGTCCGGCGGCGTCGACAGCTCCGCCTGCACGGTCCTGGCCCACCGGGCCCTCGGTCCCCAGCTCAAATCGGTCTTCATCGACCACGGCCTGATGCGCGCCGGGGAGCCTCAGGAGATCGCCAAGATCTTCGCCGGCCTCGGCATCACGGTCGACATCGCCGACAAGAAGAAGGAATACTTCGCCGCTCTCAAGGGCAAGGCCGACCCGGAGGAAAAGCGCAAGGCCTTCCGCTACGCTTTTTACAGCTCCTTCGGCAAGGAGGTCCTCAAGAGCAAGGCCCGCTTCCTGATCCAGGGCACGATCGCCGCCGACATCATCGAGACCCAGAAGGGCGTCAAGACCCAGCACAACATCCTCGAACAGATCGGCATCGACCCGGAGAAAGGCTTCGGCTTCAAGGTCATCGAGCCGCTCAAAGAGCTCTTCAAGCACGAGGTCCGCCTGGTGGCCAAAGAGCTCGGCCTGCCCGAGCTCATCTGGAACCGCATGCCCTTCCCCGGCCCGGCCCTGGCCACGCGCATCATCGGCGAGGTGACGCCCGAGCGGGTCGACCTCGTCCGCGCCGCCACGGTCATCGTCGAGGAAGAGGTCGCGGCCCACAAGCCCTTCCAGGCCTTCGCCGTCCTTCTCGAAGACAAGGGCACCGGCATCGTCGGCGGGGAGCGTTCCTTCGGCCACATCATCATCGTCCGCTCCGTCGAGAGCCGTGACGCCATGACGGCCGAACCGTCGCCCCTGCCGTGGGCGACGCTGATGAAGATCTCGAAGCGGATCACCACGGATCTTCCCCAAGTCACGCGAGTCGCCTACGAGCTCACGGCGAAGCCTCCGGCTACCATCGAATACATCTGAGTTCATCGCCATCGGAGGGAGTCATGCCCTTTACGGGAAAGAAAAGAAC
This sequence comes from Candidatus Aminicenantota bacterium, assembly GCA_963742235.1. GTDB lineage: Bacteria > Acidobacteriota > Aminicenantia > Aminicenantales > Saccharicenantaceae > RBG-16-66-30. The sequence goes on from CAVULT010000009.1 coordinate 34,725, forward strand.
CGGCGCGCCCACTTTGGGCCTCTTCGTGCCTTGTGACCCGCGCATCGATGAGCAGGCCCGGACCCGGGCTTTCAACATCGGCCGAATGACGGCCGGCCTGCTGGCCCGGCGCCTGCGCCTTCCCGACGGCGCCGCTCCCAACCTCTTCACCTGCTCGCGGCTCGTCGACAGCGAAGCCACGGCCGACCTGGGGGCCCGGGAGATGAAAGAGGCTGGCGTCGAGGCCATCGTCATCGTCCCCGACACCTGGTTCTTCCCGGGGAAGACGGCCATGGCCCTGACGGCTCATTTCCCGCCCACGATCCCCCTGGCCTGCGTCGGCGGCAACAACGCGCCCAAGCCGGGCGTCGTGGGCATCGACGCGCTGGTCGGCGCCTATGCCCAGACCGGCCGTCTCTGCCCCATGGTCATCGGCAACATGCCCGAGACCGGGCTCGACCCGCAGTACGACGCCAGGACCCAGGAGGAGATCGTCGACTTGGCTTACGCCATGCTCGCCCGCATCGCCCTTCGGGGCAGGCGCTACGTCGCCGTCGACACCGACTCCATGCAGATGGAGACCGCCCTCAACCATGTCCATGCCGCCCGTCGCTTCTTCGGCCTGGAGAGCACGCGCGAATCGATGAAGCTTTTCGCCGACATGCTCCGGAAAAAAGGCGGCTATGACCCCGAGGAGCTCAAGGCCCTCCACGATTGGATCGTCAACGTCAAGTTCAAGGACCGCATCTTCACGAACTCCGAGGACATCACCCGGCTCCGCAAGAACATCTACACAGACAAGACGACCAAAGCGCCCTCGCTCGCCGCGGCCGACAGGCGGAAGCTCGACGAAGGCCTGGCCCTTTACCTCATCATCCGCAACTACATGCGCGACGTCAACGCCATCGCCGGCGGCTGGACGAACCAGCTGGCCTGGGGCTCGGACCGGCGCGGCCTGCCGATGACCACGGCCGACATCGCCGAGTCACTTTTCAACTCGACCGAGGACCACACGGGCAAGAAGCCGGTCGTCCCCTTCGCCACGGAGAACGATATCCAGGCCCTTCTGACGATGATCGCCTACTGTTACCTCTCCGGCGGCAAGCCAACTCTTTTCATGGACTTCCGTAAGGTCTACGAGCCCTGGGAGGTCGAAGTCAACGCCAAGGCGCTCGGTTTGGATATCTGGAAATTCAAGAATGAACCCTGGATCGAGCGCGGCTTCATCGACGGCAACAACTCCGGCGCCGCGTCGCTCGAATACGCCGACAAGTGGTTCCTTTTCAAGGCCGTCGAATTCTATTTCCCCGGGCTGGGCTTCTCCGTCGGCTACCTCTCGCCCAAGGGCATCAAAGGCCTCGTCGGCCGCCTCGGCTTCTCCGACCTCTCGGGCCTTTTCACCATGGTCCAGGACGAGGCCCAAAGCGTCGAGCTCCCCGCGGCCCTCGCCGAGAGGGTTTGCCACGCTTCGGACTACACCTGGCCGCATACGCTCCTGACCTTCGATCACGTCCCCGCGAGCCAGGCCAAGATGGGTATGCCGGCCAACCACATCCACATGGTCACGGGCCTCGCGCGCCGCCGCTGGCAGCATTTCTCGGACTACGCCGGGATCCTCAACTACCGTTGGGAGAACTCGCCTGAGTACGTCGAGGGCCTCGACCGGCCCCTGCCGATGCTCTACCGCATCAACGGCGGCGAGACGGCGGCCAAGATGCTCCTGGCCGGGCGGAGGTAGGGGAGCGGCTGTTCCCGGTGGGCTCGTTCAGATACATAGGTGACACTATGGGCTATGATAGGTGGCACTATGTATCTGAGATCATCAAGGGTTTATGGGTCGATTATCCCGGGGGCGGAGTACATCCGGTCCCTGGTCCGCCAGGGGACGATCTCCCCTGAGGCCGCCAGGCGCCTCAAGTGGTTCGATTTTTATAACCGGTGTGAGGATGCCCGGCTGACCTGCCGCCATTTTGGCATCTCTCCCCAGACCTTTTACCGCTGGAAGAATCGGTTGGACCCCTATGATCTGACCACGCTGGAGGCATCGAGCCGTCGGCCCCACCATGTCCGCAAGCCCTTGACCCCGGCCCCGGTCCAGGACCAAATCCTCGAGCTCAGGACGAAGTATCCCCGTTGGGGGAAAGACAAGCTGGTCGTCCTCTTGAGGAAGAAGGGGATCCCTGTCTCTACCTCGACAGTCGGCCGGGTCATGAAACGGCTGAAGGACCGCGGGGTGCTGGTTGAACCGGTCAATGTCCGCCAGGCCAAAGAGGCCCGGAAGCGCCGGCGCCGTCCACGCTATGCCATCCTTAAGCCTGAAGGATATCGGGTCACGGCTCCCGGGGATCTTGTTCAGGTCGATACCCTTCAGGTCCATCTCCAGGGGTGTGGCCGGCGCTGGCAGTTCAGCTCCCGAGATCTCATCTCGCGCTGGGATGTCTCCCGGGCTTATCGGAACGCCTCGAGCTTCGCCGCGGCCCTGTTCCTGGAATATATGGAGAGGAAGTTCCCCTTCCCGGTCCGGGCCATCCAGATCGATGGCGGCTCGGAGTTCAAGAAGCACTTCGAAGAGGCCTGCCGGATCCGGGGGATCCGGCTCTTCATCATCCCTCCCCGCACCCCGAAGCTGCAGGGGTATGTCGAGAGCGCCAACAAGACCCATCGGGTCGAGTTTTATGAGGTCGAAGATATCGCCCTGAGCATGGAGGAACATAACAGGCAGCTGGAGGCTTGGGACAGGACCTATAACACGATCCGCCCTCACCAATCGCTTGCATACCAGACGCCGGCCGAATACTATCAGGCCTGGCTGAATACTCATCCTCAGTCCACGGTGTCACTAATGTAGTGGACGAGACCACCCGGTTGACACCTCGGGGTGATTCTGCTATTTTTGTGGCCCCTTGCGGGGCCATCGTCTAGAGGCCCAGGACAGGTGGTTCTCAGCCATCAGACCGGGGTTCGAATCCCCGTGGCCCTGCCAAGTAAGATTCTTATCTTCCGCGGGCTTACAGCCCAGTCGCACTAGAATCCGGCCAATGACCTCTTGGAAAAGAGGGCGATCAGCAAAACAAGAACAAATAGGGTCGGCAGCGTGATGGCATAATAGGTTTTCATCTGGAGCTTGAATGGTCTCGCGTCCATCTTCTTGAAGGTCAACCAGAAAGCCAGGCCGAAGGGAACGAGAAGGACCGCGGCGGGAATGAGCTGCGTGACCAACCAGCCCAGGTGACTTGCGAAGTTGCCCCCGAGCCTGAGAAGGAAGAAGCCGAAGACATGCCCTCCCTGGAAAAAGATGAGATACATGAGCATAACGCCGAAAAGGTTGATGACAATCGACGATACGCCGAGGCTTAGAACGAGCGAGCTGAAGAAAAGGACAAAAACGGTGACCCCGATTTCAGACGGAAGATCGCGGCCGACGGCAAGAGTGGCGGCTCCGCCCAGAATCAAGAGGAGTCCGAGGCGGGGCAGGATCTTGGCCAGGATGATCTTCCTCCGGGTCAGCGGCAAAGAGAACAGATATTCGAACGCCCTGTCTTTTCTCTCGGCTTGAAAGACCGTCGCCCCGGCATAGACGGCGTAGATGACCAACGTGATAACAAAGCCCGTATCGACCAGACTGGCGTAATCAAGGCCCCTTTTCATAAACAGCTTGTCCCATAAATACATAAAGGGAATAACGGCGAGGACCACCAGGCTCTCAACGAACCTTTTAAGGGCATCACGGATTTCTTTTCTAAGCATATTCGCCCCCTATGAAGGCCGATACGATCTCCGTCAAATTGAGATCGATTATGTCACCTTCGATCGTCTCTCGGAGATTGTCCTGAAAAGGATAGACGAAGAACTCGGAGTGATCCGCATAATCGATCCGGGAGAGAACATTTATGGCGGCCGGCGGCTCTTGAGAAACGATCTTTTTCACCTTGGCCTTAAGGTCCTCGATATTCTCATCGACGGCGATCTCGCCGGATTTCAAAAGAATGACCCGTTCGACGAGGTGTTCGATATCGTGGAAATTCACGTTGGCCATGATGACCGTCAGGCGGCGCGTGGAAAGGAGCCGGACGATCTGCTCGAGGAAGATCCTGCGCAGATAGGCATCGATCGAGTGGATGATCTCATCGACCAACAGGACCTCGGGCTCCAAGGACAGAATGAGGCTGAGATGAAGGATGGTTCTCTGGCCGATCGAAAGCTCGCGGACCTTTTGGCCGTTACCGATCTTCGTGTGCCGGACGAGTGAATCATCAAATGAGGAGAGACCGTAAACCGACTTATGAAAGGCGATGGCATCGGCGACAGTCAAACTCTCGTAAAGGCTCAAAGCGTCCGAGACGAAGCCGAGCTTCCGTCGCGGATCGACACCCAATCGGGCGTCGTACCGGATCTCACCCTTGTCCGGCCTCAGGACTCCCGCAATGAGCCGCAAGAGCGTGCTCTTTCCGACGCCGTTGATGCCGGTGACCAGACAGACTTGACCCTCGGGAATGCTGAGGTCGAAATCCTTGAAGACACTCGTCTTTCCATAGCTAAAGGATAGCGCTCTGACTTCAATCATTTCCGTGGTCCTTTCTTCCGGCCGTTGGGACGTCGATATTGGTCAACGCCGCGACCTCCTGCATGATCTGTTCCGCTGAGTAGCCGAGCCGCAGAGCTTCAGAAACGTATCTCTGCGTAACCTCCTTGAAAAGCGCCCGGCTGCTTTGACTGAATTTCGCGGGATCGACCCGGACGTAGTACCCGGCTCCGGGCCGTGAATAGATGAAACCCTCGTTCTCCAATTGGCCATAGACCTTGATGATCGTGTTGGGATTGACCATGAGCTTGAGAGCCATTTCTCTGAGAGTCATGAGCTTCTCGCCGTCTTCCAGGCGCCCGGACAGGATAGCCAATTTGATGGCCTGCTTGATCTGCTCATAAGCGGGGACGGCGGATTTAGGGTCGATCCTGATTTGGGGGGGGATCTCGGTTTCCTTCATTGCTATACTGATATAGTATAGTAGAGCAGTTTTGTCAAGTGCAAATTGCCTAGCAGGGTTAACTTTCATGCCCCTTGAGAGGTATAAATGGGATAAACCCACGATAAAGTGATATGCGTTTCTGATGGTCCTTCCGGATGAAACGGGCCGGTCGGTGATGTTCAATTACGACAACGAGGCTTATGTCCCGCAATCCCTCTACGCCCACGCGGGGGGTCTCAGCGCCGTCGGCATCAGCGACCGGTACGAGATCGCTCTCCTCGATGAGCTGGGCCGCACCGTGAAAATCATCGAACGGGACGTCAAGCCCCGGAAGATCAGCGCCGGGGAAAGAGACTTCCTCGAACGCGGACTCGCCGATTTCGTCAAGTCCAAGAGCTGGCCCGACCGCCTGGGCCGCGAGCTCGACGCGATGTATTTCTCCCGCTCCGACGCGGATGGGAACGTCTATCTGGTCAGGCGGCCCTATTCGTTCGAGCGCGCTCCCTCCGTTTGACTTCGCGCTCCGACTCAATTATTCTCAGAAAAGATCGGGGGCAAGCCATGACATGCCGACGCTGCAAAACTGAGAATCCCGAAACATCGCGGTATTGCTCGACTTGCGGAGCTCTGCTGACGGCATCCCTGACCAAGCCGAAGCGCGCCGCTATCCCGTGGTACGCGTTCGCCGGGGCAGGTCTCCTGGCCGTGCTCGCCGCCGTGTATCTTCTCCTGCCCGGCCTCCGGACGTCGTCAAGGGGCGCCGCTTCCGAGGCCCCTGTGGCCGTGGAGCCGGCCGCGTCGGCTCCCGTTTCCGCCGCCATCGAATCCGCCGCGGCCCCACCGGCGCTCGCGCTCGTGGCCGGACGATTCGCCATCGAGAGCGCCTCCCCGGCGGCTTCGTCCTCGGTCGAAGCCGTTTTCTTCGACGGCGTCTGGGCGGCCCTCCCGCTCTGGACCTTCATGGGAGCGACCGGGCCCCAGCTCGAGAGCCCAGGCCCAGCGGGGACCGTTCCATCCTGGGTCGACTGGACCCCTCCCGCTCCCGTCGTCCTCTGCCGCTTCGATCTCGGCGATCCCCTGAAGACTCGCGAGCTCGCTCCCTTCGACGACACCAAGGTCCTCGAATGGCGGCCGTTGAGCGGAGAACGGACCTCCCTGACCATCGAGACGGGCCCTCTCCGCTCGGCCGGGTCGTTCAGGACCTTCGCTCTTTTCAGGGGCATCGAGGCGCCGGGCGTCCTCCTCCAAGAGGGCCGGATCGTCGGCTGGACCTTCGGCCACGAGGTCACCAACGGATACCTGTGGGCCCCTCCCGACGGCGCCGGTCCGAAGCCTCTTCTTTCGAGGGCCGATCTGGCCTCCGCGTTGGGCCAGAGCTCCCGGGAAGCGGCCTTCGCCCAGGCCCTGAGCATGACGGACGCGGTCGCTGCCGATGCCCGGCTGGCGGCATTCGCCGCCGGCTTCCGCGCCCGGGCCCTGCTTTCGCCTGATGACCTGCCTCTCCACCTCAAGCCGGCCGCGGTCGCGTCGCGCATGGCCGGCCTGGCCACGCTCATGGCCGGGCAGGGTCAGTCCGATGAGGTCGTACGGATCCTCGATCCCGACGTCCTCTCCGCCGCCGCGGACATCCCTCTCATCAAGGCCGCGGCCGCCGCTTACGGCGCGGCAGGCGGCTTCGACGCCGCCCACCGCCTCCTCGGCGATCTCCGGCGCGACCCCGTCATCCAGGTCGCCCCCGCCTTCAAGGAGCTCGACGCCGTCGAGGTCGAGCTGGCCAAGTCGTCCCTCCACACGATCCTCAACGACCGCGGCTTCGGCGGTCTCGAGATCTTCGACGAAGCCAGCTCCCTTGCCCCCGAGGACCTCGATCTCCGGCTGCTCGGCGTCGAGGCCGCCGTCCTGGAAAAGAAATGGGCCAGGGCGGAGGATCTCCTCGGGGACCAACCGTATCCGACCGAGTTTTCGGACAAGGCCCGGACCCTCCAGCGGCTCGTCGAAGAGGGCCGGCGCGACGAGGATTCGGTCACGATCCGTTTCAATCCCGGCGACAAGCTCATCCCCGTCTATGCCTTCGTCAATAAGAGGCTTCGCCAGAAGTTCTACATCGACACCGGCGCGACGACGACCGTCATCCCGACGTCGGCCATGGGGGCCCTGGGCATCCGGATCGACGACTCGACCCCGGTCGTGGGCTTTCAGGGTATTGCCGGGGCCGATCTCGCCTTCCAGGTCCCCATCGAATCGATCGAGATCGAAGGCCTGGCGGTCTTCGACGTCCGGGCCATCGTCTACGACATCGGCAACGGGGAAAACGCCGGCTTGCTCGGCAACGACTTTCTCCAGCATTTCCAGGTCGACCTCGACAGCCTCAAGGGCGTCCTCAAGCTCCGGAAGAAGTGACGGGCCCGGCGAAAAGCCGCTATAATAGCGGGGCATGTACCTTCAGAACGAGCTCCTGCTGTCGGCCCCGCTGGCCCTCTACGTCTGCCTCCGCATCCGGTCCCTCCTGGGGCCCCGGCTCCTCAAGAACCTGTGGATCGCCCTGTTCGTGCTCATCTCCGCGGCCTATCCGGTCGCGGAGACGCTGTCCCACCGGAGCGGGAACCGCTGGACCCACGCCCTCACTCTGGCCGGCTACTACGCCCTGCCGCTGCTGCTCTACCTCGTCCTGACCGTCATTCCGGTCGATGCGGCCGTCGGCCTCCTGCGGCTCGCCGGAGTCGCTTCGCGGGAGACCGTGCGCTCCCCGCGGTTCAGGACGTGGCGGCTGGCCGTCTCGCTCGGCGTCCCGATCCTCGTCGTCGCCTTCGGCGCGATCAATCACCGTGTCCTCCGGGTCCACGAATACCGCATCGAAGTGCCGCGCCGTTCTTCGGCGGTCCGGGAGCTGACGGTCGTCTTCATGGCCGACCTCCATTTCCGCGACCTGACGTCGGACCGGTTCCTGAAGGAGCTGACGGCCAAGGTCAACGCCCGGAAGCCCGACCTCATCCTCATCGGCGGCGACATGCTCGAAGGCGACCGCCGCGGCGAGGATACCGGCCGTTACGAGCGGGCCTTTCGGGGCATGACCTCCAAGTACGGGATCTACGGCGTTCCGGGCAATCACGAGCACTTCAGCCGCGCCGGGACCGGCGGATTCCTCGACCGGGCCGGCATCACGTTTCTCCAGGACGAGGTCGCGCCGATCGACGACGTCCTGACCCTGGTCGGCCGGAAAGATTCCCGGGCGGGGGAGCGGAAGACCCTGGCCGAGCTGCTGATTTCGGCTCGCCGCGACCTGCCGCTCATCCTGCTCGCGCACCGGCCGACGGGCTTCGACGAGGCTCGGGCCGCCGGGATCGACATCCAGCTCTCCGGCCACACCCATCACGGCCAGCTTTTCCCGGTGAATCTCATCACCCGCCGGGAATACGACTTGAGCTGGGGCCACCTCGAGAGGGAAGGGGCCCACCTTTTCGTCACCAGCGGCGTCCAGGGGTGGGGGCCTCCCGTGCGGACCGTGGGGGCTTCCGAGATCATGGTCATCCGCATCGCGTTCCGCGACGGCGCCTGAGCCGCGGCCGCGTTTGACACGGAGCCGCGAATGCCCCTAGAATGTCGCCGATGGTGAACGCGGGGCACATCGACCTCGTCCGGGACGGGATCGAGCACTGGAACGATTGGCGCCGGAAGAACAGCCGCATCCTGCCTGATCTGGCGGGGGCCGATCTCGCCGAGCTCAATCTCGCCGGGGCCAATCTGGCCAAGGCCGATCTCTCCGGGGCCCGGCTCTCCGGGACCAACCTCAGCGGGGCCAACCTGGCTCGGGCCAAGCTCTTCCGCGCCGACCTGAGCCAGACCGACCTCAGCCGGGCGAGCCTGTTCAAAGCCAACCTCAGCCAGGCCGACCTGTCCGGCGCCAATCTCAACGGCGCGGACGCGAGCGGGGCCTTCCTCGTCCGGTCGAACCTCAGCGGGGCGACGCTCGGGGGCGCCTGTCTCAAGGGCGCCAACCTCGGCCAAGCCTCCCTTTTCCGGACCAAGCTCGTCAAGGCGGTCCTTCGCGACGCCTCGTTCTTCAAGTCCGACCTGACCGAGGCCGATCTCAGCGAAGCCGATCTCGAAGGGGCCAACCTGCAGGAGGCCATCCTCGAGCAGACCAACCTCCGCGCCGCCAAGGCCGCCAAGGCCAATCTCTGTTTCGCGATGATGCTCCGGACGAACCTGGAGGACGCGGTCCTCGATCACTGCGCCGTGTACGGCCTCTCGCTCTGGGAGGCCAACCTGACCGGCTCGAGCCAGCGCGACCTCGACATCATGCCGGCCCAGGAGCCGGTCCTTTCGGTCGACAGCCTCGAGACGGCCCAGCTCGTCGGCCTGCTCCTTCACCACGCCCGAGCGCGCGACGACGTCTTCTCCATCACCCTCAACACGGTCCTTGTCATCGGCCGCTTCCCCGACGAGCGCCAGCCCGTCCTCGCGGCCGTCAAAGAGGGGCTCCGGCGCGGCGAATACTCGCCGATCGTCCTCGACTTTAACCTGCCCGGATCAGGCGACAAGGCCGAGATCGTCAAGACGCTCGGCCGGATGTCCCGGTTCATCGTCGCCGACCTGACCGAAGACCGCCGCATCGCCGAGACGCTCGACGCGGTCGTGCACTTCCTGCCTTCGACGCCCATCCAGCCGGTCGGCCGGGACGGGAAGGAAGAGTCCCTCCTCGACAGCCACTACCTCAAGTACCGCTCGGTCCTGCCCTTCTGGGGCTTCCGCGACCCGGAGGACCTGGCCGCGCGGTTCGGCCCCGAGGTCGTCGCCGCCGCCGAGCAGAGGGCGGCCGAGATCCGGCAAAAGATGAGCTTCGGCGTCTGAGGCCCATTTCGCGCTTCCCCTCTGGTTCGGACTCATGATAGACTCCGCTCCGGAGAAGAGACCATGAACCCGCTCGTGTCCGACATCGCCGATAAATTCAGCAAGCATTTTTCCGGGAAAGCCCATCCTCGTCGTCTCTCCCGGCCGGGTCAACCTCATCGGCGAGCACACCGATTACAACGAAGGGTTCGTTCTTCCGGGCGCCACGGACAAGGTTGTGGTCTTCGCCGTCGCCCCTCGGGCCGACGGGCTGTGCCACTTCGTCTCCCGCGATTTCGATCAGGAATACCGCTGCGAGCTCGGCCAATTCCACCGCTCTCCCCTCCGCTGGCCCGACTATCTCCAGGGGGTCCTCGACCAGTTCCTCAAGGCCGGGCAGCGCATCGGCGGCGTCAGCTGCGTCTTCGGCGGCGACATCCCCATCGGGGCGGGCATGTCCTCGTCGGCCGCGGTCGAAGGCGGCCTGGCCTTCGCCCTCAACGCCCTGTTCGGCCTCCAGCTCGACAGCCTGGACCTGGTCAAGCTGGCCCAGAAAGCCGAGAACGAGTTCGTCGGCGTGCGCTGCGGCATCATGGACCAGTTCATCAACATCTTCGGCCAGGCCAAGAGCGTCCTCAAGATCGATTGCCGTTCGCTCGAGTTCGAGCGCATCCCGTTCGAGCGCGAGGACCTTCGCGTCGTCATCTCCGATACCCTCGTGCGGCGCGAGCTGGCCTCCTCGGAATACAATGTCCGCCGAGGCCAATGTGAGACCGGCGTCCAGGCCCTCAGGATCTATGATCCGTCGATCGGCTCCCTGAGGGACGTGACCCTGGACCTTCTCCGGGACCACAGGTCCGAGCTCGACCCCGTCGTCTACCGCCGTTGCGAGTATGTCGTCCGCGAGAATATCCGCGTCGCCGACGCCTCGGCCGCGCTGGCCCGGAACGATTTCGCGGTCTTCGGGGGCCTGATGAACCTGTCCCACGCCGGACTCCGCGACGATTATGAGGTCTCCTCGGCCGAGCTCAACGCGCTCGTCGAAGCGGCCCGCCGCGTCCCGGGAGTCCTCGGCTCCCGGATGATGGGCGCGGGCTTCGGCGGCTGCACCATCAGCCTGGTCGAGGCCGACGCCGTCCCCGAGTTCGAGACCCGGGTCAGCCGGGATTACGAGGCCGAAACCGGCCGTGCCCCCAAGATCCACGTCGTCCGGATCGAGGCGGGGACGCACGCCGTCGAGTTGGGCTGACACGATTTGACAGCTCGCCGGGCGCTCAACTATAATCCGCTGAGCCCGCCAACCAATGGCCAAGATCCTGATCGTCGACGACGACCCGCTTGCAAGGGATGCCCTTGCCCGGGTCGTCAAGAAGATGAACCACGAGCCCTTCGAAGCCGGCTCCCTCGGCTCCGCCCGTGAGAAGCTGCCAGAGCAGGCCTTCGATCTCGTCTTCTGCGACGTCAGGATGCCGGATGGCTCCGGCCTGGACATCCTGCCCGAGATCCGGGCTTCCTCCTCCGCTCCCGAGGTCATCATCGTCACCGGCTTCGGGGACCCCGACGGCGCCGAGCTGGCCATCAAAAAAGGCGCCTGGGATTACATCGAGAAGCCGCTCTCGGTCAAGGCCGTCATGCTCTGCGTCGAACGGGCCCTCCAGTACCGGGACAAGAAGCGGGCCGCCCCCCAGCCGGTCGCGCTCAATGTGGAGGGCATCGTCGGCGCGAGCCCCAAGCTCAGGGCCTGTCTCGACACACTGGCCCAGGCGGCTTCGAGCGAGGCCAATGTCCTGATCACCGGCGAGACGGGCACCGGCAAGGAGCTTTTCGCCTGGGCCATTCACCGGAACAGCGGCCGGTCCGACCGGAATTTCGTCGTCGTCGACTGCGCCGCCCTGCCCGAGACCCTCGTCGAGAGCACGCTCTTCGGCCATGTCCGCGGCGCCTTCACGGGCGCGGACAAGCCCCGCGACGGGCTCGTCCGCCAGGCCGACGGAGGAACCCTCTTCCTCGACGAGATCGGCGAGCTCTCCATCTCCATCCAGAAGGCCTTCCTTCGCGTCCTCCAGGAGAAGAGGTTCCGTCCGGTCGGCGGAGGCCAGGAGGTCAGCAGCGATTTCCGGCTGGTCGCGGCCACGAACAGGCATCTCGAGGACCTCAGCCGCTCCGGCGGCTTCCGCGAGGACCTGCTCTTCCGGCTCCGGACCGTGGTCCTCGAGCTGCCTCCTTTGCGGGAGATGAAAGAGGACATCAAGGAGCTCATGCTCCACTACCTCGTCCGCTTCTGCGAGCAGTACGACCTGCCCATGAAGGTCTATTCCCCCGACTTCCTCGACGTCCTGCTGGCCTACGACTGGCCTGGGAACATCCGCGAGCTCATCCAGGCCCTGGAAAAGGCCATCATCAGCGCCAAAGAGGAGCCCGTCCTGTTCCCGAAGCATCTGCCTGACCACATCCGCATCCATCTGGCCCGGGCCGCCGTCCTCCAGAAGCGGACTCCCGCGCCCGGACCGGGGGCGGAACCGGCCGCTACCGACCTGGCCTTGAATCTCAAGGATTACCGCGAGGCCGAGCTCGCCAGGATCGAAAAGGATTACCTGTCCTCCCTGATGCGCCGGACGAACGGCGAGGTCGGCGAAGCCTGCCGGGTCTCGGGACTATCCCGGTCGCGCCTCTATACCCTGCTGAAAAAATACGGGCTCAAGACTTCCGCATAGGTCCGGGACGGCCTTTCCGCCTTTATTCCCTCCGGGGACTCCAGGAATTGGCACGAATCTTGGTTCATTGAGGCCGGAGAGTCACTTCAGAGTCGCAGGAGTTCGTCGTGAACCTGTTCGTCCTGATCGCCGAAGAGGGCGGCACGGGCGGTCCATTCGTCGAAGCGGTGACCCCGCTCGTCCCGAAGGACAAATTGGAGGTTCTCCTCGGCCTTCCCGCCTTGGCCGAGAGGCTCAGAAAGCCCCATGATCCCTTCTGCGCGCTGCTCGTCCTCGGACCCTCGCACGAGGATCTGAGGCGGATCATCTCTCTCAGGGACTTCCTCAAGGACATCCGGGTCCTGCTCGTTCTCGGCGACGAGAGCGACGAGACCATCACCCTGGCCCATCGCGTCCTGCCGACCTATATCAGCGAGCTCGAAGACGGCACGTCCGGAGTCGTCTCCGTGTTGAAGCAGCTGATCAAGGACGCCCGCGTCCGCGAGGGAGAGCGTTGAGCGGCGTGGCCGACCTCAGAGAGACCGCTTCCGGGATGAGGGGATCTCTCGACGAGGCCATGCGCCTGGACCAGGCCGTCGAACAGATCGCCGAGGGCCTGGCGATCCTGGACATCCAAGGCCGGATCCTTTTTGCCAACCGGGCCTTTTCCTCCCACCATGGGCTCAGCCCGGAGGAGATGGCGATGCGGCCCCTGCCGGACATCCTTCGGATCGACGACCCGGAACAAAGGGCGCGCTTGGGCGAAGCGCTCGTGTCAGGCCGGTCATGGAGCTGGAAGATCTCGACTGCCGCCGCCGGGGATATGGTCCGTGAGCTGGCCCTGACCGTCTATTCTCTCCACAACGCCGCGGGCCGGCTCGTCGGAGCCGTCGCCGTGGAGAGGGACGTCACCCGCGAGGCGCTCGTCGAGGGCCGGCTCCGACAGTGGCAAAGGATGGAGTCCCTGGGAACTCTCGCCGGCGGCATCGCCCATGATTTCAACAACATCCTCCTGCCGATCCAGATCAATACCGAGCTGATGCGGGCCTCGGTCAAGCCTGGCAGCGCCGAGGACCGGCGCCTGGCCCAGATCCTGGATGCCACGCGCCGGGGCCGGGACATGGTCGGACAGATCCTCGCCTTCGCCCGTCACAAGGACCAGTACCGCCAGCCCGTCGACATCGCCGCCGTGGTCAAGGAATCATTGAAGCTCCTGCGCATCTCGATGCCCAAAACGATCACTATCTCCGAATCGTTCGAGGTCCCGTCGGCCATCGCCCAGGCCGATCCGACGCAGATCGGCCAGATCCTGATGAACCTCGGGAGCAACGCCGCTTATGCCATGCGCGACCGCTGCGGCACGTTCGAGGTCCGGCTGGCCGAGGTCACTCTCGACGCCGAGGAGGCCTCGCGGTTCATCGGCCTCAAGCCCGGCGCCTATCTTCGTCTTACGGCCCGCGATACGGGGCCCGGCATGCCGCCGGACGTCCAGGAGCGGATCTTCGAGCCGTTCTTCACGACCAAGAAGCCGGGAGAAGGGTCGGGCCTCGGGCTGAGCGTCGTCCATGGGATCGTCAAGTCCCACGACGGGGCCATAACCGTTTCGAGCGAGACCTGCAAAGGGACGGAATTCACCATCCTGCTGCCCCGGATCGTCGAACCGGTCGGCGCCGGGCCGGAGAGCGGAGCCGATGTTCCCAGAGGAAGCGAACGGGTTCTCTTCGTCGATGACGAGATCCTTCAATCCAAGGCCATGACCCGGCTCCTCGATCATCTCGGATACAAGGTCTCGGCCAAGACGGATCCCGCCGAGGCCCTGGAGCTCTTCCGAAAGGACCCGGATGCCTTCGACCTGGTGATCTTGGACCAGACCATGCCGCGGATGACCGGGGGAGAATTGGCCGCGGCCATCCTGAAGATCAGGCCGGGGCTACCGATCATCCTCTGCACCGGCTTCAGCGAAGGCCTGAACGAAGAGCAGGCGGCCAACCTGGGCATCAAAGCCTTCATCTGGAAGCCGTTCTCCCTGAGGGAGATCGCCCAAGTCATCCGCCGGGTCCTCCAACCGCCTCTTTAGGTTTCTGCGGACGATTCCCGCCCGACAGGACGCATTCTTGCTGGCCCGGATTCAGGGGCTCCCCGCGACGCCACCTGGAGGTGTTCCCCCCTCATGTTTCCCGGCCCGTCGATCAGGCCCCTCCATGGCTGAGCTGGCACGTTTCTTGTAATTCCAGGAGCGTTCGCAGCCAGTCAGGCCATAGGAGGAACGAGAGCCATGAATAAGAACGGCATGAGAATCCTGATCCTGTTGTCTCTGGCCTTGGGGTTCTTCCTGGGGAGAAAGACTGTCCTGACGAAATTTACGACCGATAAATAAGGAGGAGGGTGCCGTGGATGGAAAATGCCCGTTCTGCTGGAGCCGGAATGTGACGGCCGTCGGCCAACCGGGGGCGGGACAGGGGGGCCCGTTCGCGTCGCGAAGGCTGATGGAATGCGCCGAATGCGAGAAATGGTACTGGGCCGACTCGGGCGAGGAAGTCGTCCGGCTCTTCGAGATCTGCTCGACATCGATGATCGATCCGAAGAGCTGCCTCGAGGATGTCCGCGAGGTCTTGAATTCCGGCGGGTCCGGATTTCCCCGCCGGCGCACGGCCGAGTTCAACCGGCTCTGCAGCGACTGCCTGAACGCCAGGTTCGTTCAGAGGCGAACGGCCGCTCACGCCTGAGGCGCTCTTTCATTTTGACCGAAAAACGGCGATAATAGCCCATTACCAATGGGCACACGGCACAGCAGGCGGGTTCCGATGGGAGGGGCGGTCACCCTCCTCCTTCTTTTTATCACCATAGCTTTTCCGGGCTGCCGGAGAAGCTCGGTCCCCGGCGGCTCTCCGGCCGCCTCGTCGACGTCCGGCGCGGCGACGACCGCGGCGCCCCGGCGGGCCGACCCCGCCCTCGACCTTCTGTTCGCCCGCATCGCCGGGCTGCCGGGTTCGCCGGCCGCCGCCTGGGAAGCGGAGACCTCTTGGAAGGACTTCGCCGACTTGGCCGGAGTGGACTGGAGGGGCTTCGACACGACCGTCCTCGAGCCGATGAAGGTCTGGGCCAAAGTCGAGCTGCGCGAGGCCAGGCGAGCCACAGAGACCTTGATCTATGCGTTCGGAGGGCCCGATTTCGTCACCTCCGATTCTCTTTTTCCCGAGGCCGGAGAGACCATTCTCATGGGGCTCGAGCCGGTCGGCAACCTGCCCGATCTCGACCACTCCACGGCCGCTTGGCGGAAGTCGTTCTTCGCCGACCTCGGCGAGCTCGTCTCGGGATTTCTCCGGCGCGGATATTTCATCACCAGGGAGATGAACGACATCTATTCCCGAGGCCGGGTCGACGGGGCCCTGCCGGTCATCGCCTTCTTCCTCGGCAGGGGAGGGTATGCGGTGGTCGATGTCCGGAGGCTCACGCCGAACGCGGCGGGCGACTGGATCGAGTCCCCTTATGAGAAGATGGCGACTCGTCCCCACCGGCCGTACGGCGTAAAGATCCTCTACCTGAAACCCGGCGATACCGCCCCAAAGAGCGTCAGCTATTTCTCCTGCGACGTCGCGAACAAGACCTTCGAGCCGGGCTCGTCCCTCTATCGCCTGCTGGCCCGTCTCGAGCGGATGACGACCTTCGTCAAGTCGGGGTCCTATCTTCTCCACTGGAACGACTTTTCGACGGTGCGCCGCTTCATCCTCGACCGCAGTCTCTTCGTCCTCGAGGACGATACGGCCGTGCCTTACCGGTTTTTCAAGGACGGCGGATGGCAGGTCAGGCTCTTCGGCCGGTACGCGACGCCGGTCAAGGATTTCACCAACGTCGAGCAGCCGGACTTGCGCAAGGCCTACGAGGACGGCGCCTCCCCGGTCGCGCCCTTGCCCTTTCACTTCGGCTATCGCTGGAAGACGCAGATCGATAACCTGCTCCTGGCGAAGAGGCCGCGCCGCCCTTATAAAACCCCCGTCCTCCATTGAACGGGGCTCGCCCGGCGAGGTGGTGGCGGAGAGAGGACGCATGAAGATCCTGCTCATAGCCCCATCGGTCAATCCGGACGAAAAGACCAATAAGCAGATGTTGATGCCGCAGCTGGCATTATTCATCCTCCAGGGCCTGACACCCAAAGAGCACCAGGTCATTTTGCTCGATGAAGAAGCGGAAGATATCGATCTCGAGCAGGACTGCGATCTGGTCGGGATCAGCTTCATGACGTCCAATGCCTCCCGCGCTTATTGGCTTGCCCGGGAGTTCAAGAAACGAGGGAAGACGGTTGTTCTGGGCGGGGTGCATCCGACCCTGCTTCCCGATGAAGCATCGTCCTATGGCGACGCCGTCGTGATCGGCGAAGCCGAAGGCGTATGGGCCGGGCTGCTCGAAGACCATCAACACGGCCGCCTCAAGAAGATCTATCATGATCCGCGGCCCGACCTCTCGGGATACGTGCCCAAGGACTTCAGCAAGATCACCAAGCGCCACCTTTTCGGCATGGTGCCGATCATGACGACCCGCGGATGTCCTTACCATTGTGATTTCTGCTGCGTCACGGATCTTTTCGGCAAGGAGATCCGCCATATCCCCGTCGAAAATGTCGTCAGGGATATCAAAGAGTCGGGCAAGAAGATCTTCATGTTCCTGGACGACAATATCATCGGGCATCCGGGCTATGCCAAGGAGCTCTTCACCGCCCTCAAGCCGCTCAAGATCTCCTGGGTCGGACAGTCATCCATCTCCCTCCTGGTCAAGGACAACGAGCTTCTGAAGCTGGCCGCCGAAAGCGGCTGCGCCGGCCTGTTCGTCGGGCTCGAGAGCGTCAAGGAAACCCAGATGAGCTCCATGCGGAAGTCGTTCAGCTCGCTTCAGGGACTGGAAGACGGCCTGAAAAAAGTGCATCGGGCGGGAATATTCGTCCTGGCCTCGATGATCTTCGGTTTTGACGAAGACACGAAAGACGTTTTTGACGATACGGTCAAGTTCCTTCTCAAGAACAAGGTCCACTCGGTCGCCTTCAATGTTCTGACGCCGTACCCGGGGACGAAGACGTTCCGAAAGATGAAGGAGGAAGGCCGGCTGCTCACCGACGACTGGAAATACTATGACCACAGCACGGTGGTCTTTCGGCCGAAGAACATGTCGCCTTACGAATTGATGGTCGGCAAGATCAAAGCAAGGAAGGCGTTCTACAGCCCCTGGTCGATCCTGATGCGGCTTCCGGCGAACGCGCGCCATGCCCTGGTCTACCTGGCCATGAACTGGGGTCATTTCAAAGGCGTCAGGGTGGAGGAGAAGAGGTTGGCTTCGGTCAAGAACGATCTCTACGATAAGCCCAACCAGAGCTCGTAGGCCTGCCGATCCGAGCTAGATATAGGCGAGTGGCCTTGGCTCACTCATAGAGAACGTTGCTCTCGCCCTGCCGGGCGATCAGGCTATCGATTTCCTGAAGGATGAGAGGCTTCCGTGCGAGCATGGTCTGGATCTCCTTGTCCTTCAGATACCCCCGACCGCCGTCCTGATCATTCCGTAATCAAGAGCTTTGATCTTTTCCACGAAGGCGCGCGGCAGCTCTTTCATGAGCTGTGGTCCGCCCGGGCTCTTTTCGGAGAAGATGAGGCTCGTTGTGAATTCCTTGGATCTGAAAGGCGCGGGAATGATCGATCAGGATCACCCTCCGATCCCGGGTGATCAGAATTCCCCCTGATTCCGGTCCTCGTTGGCAATCAGGTTATCGAAGGCCCTCTCCAAATAGATGGCCCTGTCCCACGCGCCGATGCCGCCGGCGGTTTCCGCTCCTTGTTTTTTTCGAACTCTTTTAGGCTCGTCACGTCTTCGATCCAAAGCTGGCAGGATCCTCGATCTCCTTTGAATCGTCGTTCTATGGTGGGAGGGACCATGTTCAATCCCAGAGGCTGGTCCAATCGATAGGCGGCGACCTCGTAGGTCCAGCCCTCCAGGTAGCCGTTCATAATGCCCTGAGCGTTCTTCCAGAGAGCGTATCTTTTGATTCCGTCTTTTTGCAGGGTGAGCTTCCAGGGGTCGGTGACTCGCTCCCGGGCCTGACAACTGCTCTTCCCCGACGATGGCCGCCGTCGCCAGGGACTCCTCCAGTTGGGCCTCTCCGCCAGCTCCGCGGGAGTGAACTGACCCCAGAGTGCCCGACTCGCGCCTCCCAAGAGCATGAGAGCAAGAAAGGTCGTAGTCTCAGCCTCATGGATGCCTCCGCTTTTGGGATATCCTCTTGCTTCTCATTTTATCACCCCTGTGGTCTTTTAAGGAAGCTCCGCCGGAAGACAAGTTGTATGCGGGCGGCCAATTTGGAGGGAGAACCCTCGTGTCACAGGCGAGATTGGGACATCAGGGGAACATATGGGGAATCAGATGGCTGGGAAGCAAGGATTCGAACCTTGATTGCATGATCCAGAGTCGGAATGCCAGCCATCATCAAACTCCTCTAATTGACGGTGGATGAATCGATTGCCTGGACACATGACTTTTCTGTGACATCCGTGTCACAGCTGTGTAACAGACGGGCCTCAAGTTCAGGACCCCTTCGGGGAGGAACCTACGTGGCCATTCTCTGACACCTTCATCCTGTTCGCCGTCGCTGTCGTCGAATCGTGCGGTCGTAGCGATCAACCCGTCGATAACTTCTTCGAGCGATCCGGAGGCCGCCGATTCCGCAAGATAAAAAGTGTCGTCGATCCCAGCCATGAAGGCCAGGTCCCTCGGGAACCTCGTAGCCACAGTCAACCCAGAGGCTTTCAAGCACGCGCGCGAAATCACGGGCTCTTGCCCTGTCTGACTGAAGCCTGCGGTGCATCCGTCCGGCGAGGTCCTGATCGCTTGAAAATGATCGGCGCCACAAATCCACGCGGTGGAGCCTCGAATTCATTTCGGCCATGGGAACCTTCGCGCCGAGCGAAACTTCCGTAAGGTCATTGTCATATTCGGGGAGCGTCAAGATGGTCCGGTCCGCCCAAGCCACGACATCCTCAGCCGAAGCGATGGCGGCGATGAAGAGCAGTCGCAGATTCTCGGCTTCCTGAGCATAGGGTTTCATGCTTGAATAGTATTCCCTTTGAATATTGTACTTTAAAGTTTATAATTTAAAAATATGAAAGAAGAAGACTTAAAGAGAGATAAACGGTTAGTTCATCCTAAGACGCTAAATGTTGGCGGTGAGCCGACCGACTCCATGACGAGTCTCTGCATTTATGCCGAAATGATGGACGATCGGGTAGTTACAGCCCTCTTGGGAATTGAACCAACTGAAGCGCATAGAAAAGGCGATGTCATAGAGAAAAGACGACCCGCCGCTATTGGTCTTTGGTGTCTTGAAGCTCCACGGGATTTATCATTTCCCGACCAGGTTTCCTATCTGATTAAAGCTACTACGCGCTCAAATCACTGAAAACTGGGATAAACTGGCTGCGACACACCGGATAGAGTTGCGCTGTACAGTATATCTTCATAGTTGGAATGAGGGATTTGAAATCCCCGCTGACATGTTGGTTGAAATGGGCATGCGGCATTGGAAGTACTCTTTTGCAATGTACAGCGCCGATGGGGAGGAGATTCTCGACGCATTTGTTAGAGGCGTGTCCAAATAGGGTGAAAGCGCCGGTTATTTACGGTTTCGGACTGAAAACGAAAAGAGAGTCGGGTCTTATCGCGAATCGCTGAATTCTCGGGAAAAAAGGGAGAAGGGGAGATGGCTGGGAAGCAAGGATTCGAACCTTGATTGCATGATCCAGAGTCATGAGTCCTGCCGTTGGACGACTTCCCAGCAGGGACGACTATCTTAAACAAAAAGAGGCCGGAATTCAAGCGAATCGGGGCCCCGATTTCCCCCGCCGCCCCGGTTGAGGCACCCGGGGCTTCATGGTAAGATGGGCGCCGATGAAATCGAAGGTCCCGAAGATCGCCTTCGTCGTCGTCTTGACGCTCGTCCTGCTCTACTTTTTCGGGCGGACCGTCAACTGGAAGGACGTCCCGGCCCAGATCGCCGACGTCAGCGTGCCGCTCTTCCTCCTCGCCATCCCCCTCTTCGTGCTCAGCTTCGTCACCCGGGCCCTCCGCTGGCACGTCCTCGTCGTCCGCGAGAAGATCGACGTGCGCTTCCGGAACCTCGTCGCGGCCAACATCGTCGGCTTCACCGTCAGCTTCATCTTCCCGGGCCGCCTCGGCGAGCTGGTCAAGCCCCTATACCTGGCCCGCAAGGAGGATCTGAGGCCCGGCTTCGCCGTGGGGACGGTCGTCGTCGAGCGCTTTTTCGACATCACCACGATGTGCTTCCTCCTGGGACTCTTCCTCGTCTCCCGGCTGCTCTTCGCCGCGTCCTGGCCCATCGGTGAGGAGGTCGGCCGGCGCCTCGGCGTTCTCGGGATCATCGGCATCGGGATCGCCGCGGCCGTCCTGGTCATCATCCTGCTTCTCTATTTCTACAGGGAACGGGCCAGGCGCGTCGTCGCCTTCCTCCTCAGGCCCTTCCCTGAAAAGGCCCGCAAGGCCGTTCC
>CAVULT010000010.1:0-83888 GCA_963742235.1 Candidatus Aminicenantota bacterium
AGCGGGCGGATGCGGCGCTCGAGGAGGGGCAGATAGTCGGCGGCCAGGAAGAGCGGGTCGCGCCCGCCCGCGCCGGAATATTGGACGGCGGCGCAGTCGCCGAGGGCCCAGCTGCCGTCCTCGAGCAGGAGCAGGATGGACAGGGCCTCGCCGGCGACGCGGACGGCCCGGAATCCCGGCGTTTCCGGCTTGCCCCCGTACACGGCGCCGTCGTGCGGCGCCCCGGACTTGACGGCCTTCTGGTCGTCGAAGTAGAAGGCCGACGACCCGGGGACGAACAGGGCTTTGACGATCTTCATTTGGGTCTCCCGATGAGCTTGCCTTTGCTGATGGCGTAGATGTCGTCGCTCACCATCTGGAAGGTGACCGGGCGCCCCTCGGCCTGGGACCGTTCCTGGAGGCGCTCTTTGTGGAAGGCCATGATGTCGTCGCCGAGGGGCAGGTTCCCCTTGGCGAAGAGACGGATATAGCCTTCGTTGTCGCGGACGGGCAGGACCTTGCCCCGATTGTAGATGGAGGGCGCGAAGGGCACGTCGAGGAGGCCGCCGGCGAAGGCCCGGACGATCCCCTGGACGAGGTCGCCGTCATCGGACGCGGCGAGCACGGCCGACATGAGCGCGTCGACCTCGCGGCGGATGAGGTCCATCTCCCGCCGGACGACGGCGTTGTCGGTGCAGATCTGCTGGTCGGACATCATGCTCAGGACCTGCCGTGTGGCCTTGAGCCCGGCCGCGTTGGCCTCCTTCGTCGGGATGCCCATGGCCTCGTGCGGCGACTTGACGATGGTCTTCTCGACCCGGCCGGCGGCGGCGACGAAGGCGCCGAGACTGATGACGGCGAAGGCTTTGGCCTCGTCCTCCGGGAATCCGCCCATCCACTGGTGGAAGACGAGCGTCAGATCGTAGCCGTCGAAGCCGGCCCTGTGGAAGTACTCGTCGGCCAGCTCCCGGAGCGAGGCCACGGCGGCCAGGTCCTGGAGAACGTTCCCTCCCTGGCCATAGCCGAGGGTCAGCGACTTGACTCCCTGTTCGAGGGCCAGCAGACCCTCGAGGATGGCCACGGTATGGGAGATAAAGGGCGGGACGAGGGTGCCGGTGAGCGGGCCGAAGGGCTCGCGATTGATGGTCACGCCGTTGTCCTGGTAGTAGCCCGTCAGGCGGTCGACGTATTGCCAGTCGCGGAGGCACTTGCCCACCTCGACCTTCTTGGCGTAGGGGATATTGTAGGAGATGCCGCCGCCCTCGTAGGAGGTGAAGCCGCCGGCGAGCGAGATCTCGGCCAGGAGCCGCGCGTCGGGCGTGCCGTGCCGCACCTGGACCGGCTTGGTGACGGCCTCGGTGACCATGCGGCAGCCGTCGCGGCCGTGGTTGACGGCCGGGAAGCCGTTGAGGAGCGACGTTCCCGCGGCCCGGGATCTCTCGATGCCGCGGGCGGCCTCCTCGTAGCGGTTCTGCCGGGTGTAGGCGTCGATCGTCGTCGGCAGGAGATCGGCCGTGCCCTCCGTCTCGAGATATCGGAGGAGCCGGATGTGGTCGTCGATCAGGGCGACGCCGGCGCGGGGCTGGAGCAGGGTCCGGCCGGCGGCCTTGGCCTTGCTCATGGCTTTGGCGAAGTTCTTGTCCTCGGGGATGCCGCGCTGATAGCGCAGTCCCTCCTCGATCGCGGCGACGTCCCGGCCGGTCGGCCAGGAGTCGAGGACGGCCTGGCGCTGGGCCAGGAAGTCCTTCCAGGGCAGGCGTTGCGATTTCATGATGGTCCTCTTCATTCTCCGTTCGTCTGCGGCCTGAGCGGCACGAGGCCGGCGACGGCGGCGCGGGCGGCCGCGCCGGGAAAGTCCGCCGCCAGGTTCCCCAGCAGGGGAATGAGATAATCGGCGTCGGCGTAGCAGGCCGGCGCTTCGGGCACGAGATGCCGGATATCGGGGTCGTCCGCGCCGAGGGCGCAGGCTTCGAGGAGGACGTCGGGGCGGGTCTCGCCGGCAAGATAGCCTCCCGAGCCGATGAGCCGGCCGACCCGCCGAAGGTCCTTTCCTCGTTGGACGAGGAAGCCCCCTTGCGGGGTGAAGACGCGCTGGAGGATGCCGGCATGCCGGAGGGCGGCGGCCCGGACGCAGGCGGCGGCCAAGAGGCGGTCGAAGCGCCGTCCCTCGTCGTCAGCGGGCAGGTACTCGGTGCGATGGCTGACCTCGGCGACGTAGCTCCGGAGCGCGGCGATGTCATCCCCGGCCTGACACAGGCGTCCCTCGAGGAAGGAGGCCTCGGAGCGGAACAGGGCCTCGGCCGAGACCCGCAAACCGAGGTCGCCCTCGACGGTCCGCTTGAGCGTCGGCTCCAGCAGGCCGCGCAGGATGACCGCGTCGCCGCCGTGGAACGACTTCGTGTGGGAATAGAAATCCGTCGTCGCCCCGCCCATGTCGATGACCGCGAAATCCTCCCAGCCCGGGACCCGAGCGGCGATCGTCCGGACGAGCTCGAACACGGCCAGGGGCGTCGGCAGGGGCTCGCGGCCGGCCTCGGCGACGACCGACGACAGGCCCTTGCCGTCGACGATGCGCTCGAGGAAGACGCGGCGGATGACGTCGCGGGCCGGCTCGATATCGATCGTCCCGACCTCGGGCATGACGTTGGCGGCCGTCGCGACCTCGCGGCCGCGGAGGATGTCGACGACCTGATCCCGGACTTTGCGGTTCCCGGCGTAGAGGATGATCGCCGGCGAAGCGAGCCCGGCCAGCCGGGCCGCGTTCAGCAGAACAACGCGGGAGTTGCCTCCGTCCGTGCCGCCGGTGAACAGGATGATATCGGGCTCGGCGGCCCTCAGGTCGTCGAGGTCTTCCGGGGCGAGCTCATAGGAATAGGCCCGGACGACCTTGCCGCCGGACGAGGTCGCGGCCATGCGGGCGACCGAGAGCGTCAGGTCCGGCGTCAGTCCGACCGCCGCGATCTTGAGCCCGCCGCGGGCCGAGGACGACCAATAGACCGGGATCGCCGCTGCCGACGCGCCGCCGGCGTGACGAGCGAGGACGGCCTCGCGGACCCGGGAGAAGCCGCGTCCGAGGTCGTCGACCGTCGTGGGCAGGACCTCCCGCCCGACGAGGCGCAGCTCCTCCCCCTCCAGCGCGAACAGGCCTCCCTTGGTATAGGTCGACCCGATGTCGACGGAGAGAAGGAGCTTTCCGGACATCAGACTTTCCTGTCCTCGAGGTCCTGCCGCAGCATCTTGACGACCTCGTCGAGATCGACATGGGACGAGAAGACGCGGTCGAAGCCCATGGCCTTGAACTTCCGCTCGACCTCGTCCAGGGGGGTCTTGCCGATGACGAGATTGCCGCCGACGTAGAGGAGGATCCTGTCGAGGCCGCGCTCGAGGGCCCTCTGCCGCAGGCCCTCGCAGTCGATCAGACCGTGACCGTAGAGCGAGGAGACGAGGATGGCCCCGGCGTTCGATTCGACGGCGGCGTCGAGGAACTCGTCCTGGCTGACCATGACGCCCAGGTTGACGACGTGGAATCCGGCCTCGGTGAAGTAGGCGTCGAGGATCTTGTTGCCGACCGAATGGCAATCGGCCCCGATGACGCCGAGGACGATCCGCGGGGCGTCCACTAGATCACCCGCCGGCTCTCTTCGAGGAGCGTCCGCAATCGCTCTTCGACGTTCAGGAGGGAGCCGCGCTCGATCTGGTAGTCGAAGGTGATGATCGCCCCGCCCCGCTCGGTGAACTCCTGGATGGCCGCGAGATGCTCGTGGTTCTTCTGCAAGGAATAGCCGGCCGGGATGATGACGGCGTCGAGGCCGGCGATGAATTTGTCGAGCCGGTCGATCTCCGACCAGAAGAGCGGCGCGACGGACGAGGCCGGGATGTCGAAGGCCTTGAGGTGGTCGAGGACGATGTCCAGGAAGCGCTTGGATTCGCAGACGATGCCGATCTTCTGGGACGGGCCCAGCCGGGCCAGGGCGATGATGGAGCTCCGGGTCGGGGCCACGGCGGCCTGGACGAGCTTGGCTCTCAGTTCGGGAAAACGCTCCAGGACTTCCTGATAGTGCGTCGTCGTCGTCAGGACGAGATCGAACGCGCCCAGGCGGTCGGCCCCGGAGGGATCGTCGATGATCTCGTCGATGAGGATCTTGGCCAGGTTGACGTGGGGCAGGATGAGGAACTGCCGCTCGAAGATGGCCAGGGCCTCGGGATTGCAGTCGATGGCGGCGACACTCAGGTTCTGGAGCTCTTCCTCCCGTCCGAGGAGGCGCAGATCGAAAAAGATGCGGATGTCGTTGGCGCTGAACTTGAGGCGGGCCAGCTCGTCGATGAGCTCGTCGATGAGGCGCAGGGCCTTGTCCTTGCGGCTCTCGGCCGGGCCGTGGCGCTCCGGGGCGACGAAGCTGCCCCGGCCGGGGGCGGCCTCGATGAGACGGCGCCGGACAAGGTCTTCGTAGGCCTTCTTGACGGTACCGCGGGCGGTCCCGAGCTCTCCGGCCAGATCGCGCTCGGCAGGCAGCTTCTCGCCCGGTTTCAGACGGCCCGATTGGATCTCTTTCTCGAAGGCCGATATGATCTGTTGGTAGGCCGGCTTGGCGCCAGGGGACTTTTCAAGCTTGATCTTGTCCATGATCGCTCCTTGTGGTCTGTACCGTAATCATAATGGACTATACCTTATATATACCAGTTTATATCAGTTGTCAAGAAGACAGGATAAAAAAAGGTCTGGTCCATGATAGAACCACTTGAGATCGATACCGGAGATATCGTATAATACTGCTGAACCATCATGAAAAGGTCGAGACCTTCACCCCGTCAGGACCTTGACCGTCCGGCACTATCGCTCCTGGAGAAGGCCGAGCGGAGCCTCTCTTCGGGGAAAGGACCGGACGACAAGCAGGCTCGGGAATTTCTCAGGATAACCTCGGATCCCCGGTTCCTGCGCGAGCTCGGCCGGCCGGACCTCCTCGAGCGCTGGGCCGAAGCGTCGTTCCTCATGATCCAGCGGACCGGCTACGGTCTCAGGGATATGTTCGAGGACCGGATCCGGGAAGACCCGAACCGGGTTCTTTTCCAGGACATGTCGGTCTCTCCGCCGCGCCTCTGGAGCTATGAAGCGGCGAACCGTCACATCCTCGAGACAGCCGCCGCGCTCTTCGCCCTGTCCGACCGGGAAGGCGTCGAGCCGCGGCTGGCGATCTATGCCGAGAACCATGCCGAGGGCGCTTTCGCGGACCTTGCCTGCCTCTTTTATGACATCCTGGATACACCGCTCAACCCGCACTTCAGCCTGGACAACATCGTCGGCGTCTTCGACGCCCTGTCCATCAGCCTCGTCCTGGCCAACGACCGCGAGCGGATCTCGCTCCTGAAGGAGGCCCGGCGCCGGACGGCCAAGCCCTTCCTCATCCTCGTCACCGACGCGGCGCTTCGCGGCGACGACGACTGCGTCGTCTTTCTGCCCGAGCTCTGCAAGCAGCTCGGCGCCAAGGACATCGAGGCCCGCCTGGCCAGGCGGCGCCGTTTCCGGCTCGACGAGGTCGCGACGGTCATGTTCACCTCGGGCTCGACGGGCCGCCCCAAGGGCGTGTCCTTCTCCATCTACAACCTCGTCTCCAAGCGCTTCGCCCGGGCGGCGGCCCTGCCGGCCGTGGGACCCGACGAGGTCTTCCTGAGCTTCCTGCCGCTCTTCCATACCTTCGGCCGCTATCTCGAGATGCTGGGAGCGATCTTCTGGCGCGGCACCTATGTCTTCGCCGGCAACCCCTCGGCCGAGACCCTTTTCAGTCTTCTTCCCAAGGTCCGGCCGACCGGCTTCATCAGCGTCCCCGTCCGCTGGGCCCAGCTCCACGAGAAATGCCTGGAGCGGATCGACGCCGCCCCGGCCGGGACCGACCCGACGGCGGTCGTCAGGGAAGTCGTGGGGCCGCGCCTGAAATGGGGCCTGTCCGCCGCGGGGTATCTCGACCCGCGCGTCTTCCGCTTCTTCACCGCCCACGGCGTCGATCTCATGAGCGGCTTCGGCATGACCGAGGGGACCGGGGGGATCACCATGACGCCTCCGGGCGGATATGTCGACGGCTCGCACGGCCTGCCTCTGCCGGGCTTGAAGGCCCGCCTCGGGCCGCAGGGCGAGCTCCAGGTCAGCGGGCATTATGTCGCCCGCTATCTCGAGGATAAGGGTCCCGGCGACACGATCCCCTACCCCTCGGGCGATCCGGAGCGCGACTACTGGCTCGCGACCGGCGACGTCTTCGAGCGCCAGCCGAACGGCTACTACCAGATCGTCGACCGGATCAAGGACATCTACAAGAACAACCGCGGCCAGACCATCGCGCCGCGCAAGGTCGAGGAAAAGTTCGTCGGCGTGCCCGGCATCAAGCGGACCTTCCTCGTCGGCGACGGCCGCCCGTACAACGTCCTGTTCATCGTCCCGGACTACGGCGACCCGGTCCTGGCCGCCGGGCTCGGCCAGGAGAACGCCCGCGAGTATTACCGCCGCATCGTCACCGCGGCCAACGACGGCCTGGCCCCCTACGAGCGGGTCATCAACTTCGCCGTCCTGGAGCGCGATTTCAGCCTCGAGCGGGGCGAGCTCACGACCAAGAGCTCCTTCAACCGCAAGCGCATCGCGACGTCGTTCGCCGCGGAGATCGAGGACCTCTACCGGCGCCGGACGGTCGACCTTCCGGGCCCGGGGATCCTCATCCGCATCCCGCTCTGGTTCTTCCGCGATCTCGGCATCCTCGACGACGAGATCGTCCGCGACCGCGGCGGACTGCGGGACCTCAACCGCGGCCTGCGTCTGCCCCTGAGGCGCGGCGCGGATGAGCGGACCTGGCTTGTCGGGGACCTCGAGTACGAGATCGCCGGCGGCGTCCTCGATCTCGGCGTCTTCGCCCGCCAGCCCGTCCTCTGGGCCGGCAATCCCTCGCTGGCCGCCTTCTCGCCGGTCAAGGAAGGCTGGGATCTGCCGCTCGAGCCGGCGACGGGATGGGTCTCCCTGCCGCGGCGCCGGGCCCGGACCTATGCGGCCGCGGAGATCGTCGCGCCGCCCAAGCTCGGCGACCCCGGCCTCGTCCGGCTGCACGGACTGCTTTCGGAGCTCCTCTTCTCCGCCGAGCCGCCCTCGGCCTCCCTGCGGTCGGAGGTCGAGCGCATCTTTTACGAATCGCCGCTGCGGACGGAGGAGCTCGTCCGGGCCCGGCTGCGGGCGCTGGCCCGCCATCCCCGGGAGGAGCTCCGCTGCTGGGCCTATCAGGATCCTGCTCCTCTTCGATCCGGACATCGACTACGGCCAGGGCGCGGCGGATTTTGTCCGCTCGGGTCTGCCCTTCCTCAACCGGGAGAGCATCGACGAGATCGTCTCGACGAGCCTCGGCCGCGGCCGCCTCGACGCCTTCCGCGTCCGGCTCCGCGCCTATCGCGAAACGCTTCCCTGGCCGGCCGACGAGGCCGGACGGCAGCAGTTCGAGCGCATCTTCCGTCTGCTCGCCGACCTGGCCGTCAGGGAGCCGGCCTTCTTCAGCTCGGTCCGGGCGGAGCTCGCAAGCTGGGTCCTCCACAGGTCGGACCCGAAGCTCGCGCGAGAGGCCGAGCGCGAGCTCGACCGGATGAGCCGTTGTTACGGGAAGCCGACGCCGGGCCGCCGGACTTCGCCTCCCCGGCCTGTCTGCGACGACAGCGTCACGCCGGCCGAGGCCCGCCGCATCAGGGCCGTTCTCGACCTTCCTGCGTTCCTCCGCGATTCCGTACGGCTCGCCTGCGGCGCGGAGGACTTCGAAACCGCGGCCGTCGCTCCGGACGGCATCTGGGTTTCGCGCATCTACAGCGCCCCGCGCCGCACGACCTACCGGGTCAGCGTCAACACCTCGGGCGGGCGGCATTACGATCTCAAGCTCGTCCTGCCCGAGGGTCGCCGCGGCGCGGCGGAACGCGAGACACGCCTCTGGTCCGCCGCTTTGTCCGATCAGCCGGTCGGGCCGCGGGTCCTGCCTCCGCTCGGGGCCACGGACGAGAAAACGGGGGCCGTCACGTGGCGCCACCTCGGCGACCTGACGGTCTGGGAGAAGATCCGCGAGTTCTCGGGCCGGCGCGCGGCGGAGGCGCCTCTCCCCGCCCCCTCGGCCTGGAGAAAGCTCTACGTCGAAGCGATGTCGGCCCTCTTCCGGGCCTGGCAGACGAGCGGCCGCCGCATCCTGCCCGGCCGCGTCTCTCCGGTCAACGTGGTCGTCCCCGAGCTCGAATTCCGCGACGACACCTTCCTCGCCTCGATCGACGGCTGGCGGCCCTCGTCGGGCCCCCTGGCCATCGTCCGGCCGATGATCGACGGCTTCTACCGCCGGACGGCGGCCAACTACCCGTGGTCGAAGGACCATCTCGACCTCGATTGGGTCTTCGACGCCGCCTACGAGGCCATGGGACGGGACAAGGCCTCGGCCTTTTTCGCCGACCTCCAGGCCGCGCTCGACAGGACTGCGGCCTCCGTCGCGCCGGGAGAGGACCTGGCCGGGAGACTGCGCCGCTACCGCGCCGGGTTCGACAGCACCTACGCCATTCCCCTCCCGGCCGAGACGGCGGTCGAGGCCTTCCAGGAATGGCGGCAGGCCAACCCGATGGCCCCGCCGCTCGACCGGGAGCGCAAGGTCCTCGACGTTCACCGCCGCTATGCGCTCGAACGGTACCCGGAGATCGTCCGCTACTATCTCTACCGGCACACCTATTTCGCCGGCCGGAGCGAGCGGATCGACGCCCTCTTCGACCGCCTCCTGGCCCGGATGAACGCCGCCCTCGATGAACCGGCCGTCCAGCAAGTCGAGCTCTCCGACCTCCAAGCGGCGCTTCGCGACGAGCGCGACCGGCTGGTCTTCAGCCGGATGGTCTTCCCGCGCATCGACCCCGACCGTCGCCTGGGCGTCGTGACGCAGGGGGACGAGGGCGACCGGCGGGTCATCGTCAAGTCGTTCCTCACCGACCGGTCGGGCCGGTCCTATGCGTTCAGCGAGACCCTCGACCCGGCCGAGATCGGCCAGGCCTACCGGCTCTATTTCAGAGAGAATTATCCCAAGATCGTCTCCCAGCAGGACCGCCATTTCGTTCTCAAGGACGCCCAGGAGAGGATCGTCGGCGGCCTTTGCTACCGGATGCTGTCGAACCGGGTGGCCTGGATCGACGTCATCGCCGTCACGGCACAGCTGAAATCATCGGGGCTCGGCGGCGCGGCCCTGGAGGATTTCTGCGCCCGCATGGCCAGTCAGGGCGTGCCCCTGGTCATGACCCACCTCTATCTGCCGGGGTTCTTCCTGAGGCACGGCTTCAAGCTGGACAAGCGCTGGGGCGCGCTGGTCAAGACGCTCTGAAGCTTGCACGCGCGGCCCTCATTAGGGCTGGTGGCGGCTCCGGCGGGGATGTAGGTCGGTTGGGGGCATTTTCGGCCTTCCAA
Organism: Candidatus Aminicenantota bacterium; assembly: GCA_963742235.1. Classification (GTDB taxonomy): domain Bacteria; phylum Acidobacteriota; class Aminicenantia; order Aminicenantales; family Saccharicenantaceae; genus RBG-16-66-30. Next base: position 9,416 of record CAVULT010000010.1, read on the forward strand.
TACCGCTGAAACACGGCTTTTACTGGGGGAAAAAATATATTGTAATACGATATAAATTTATTGACATTCATTAAATATCTCCTATAATGATTATTGATAAGCGATAATCAAGGAGGCCAAAATGACCGGAAATTCGATTCCGCGGACAGACTCCGAGGTCAAGGCGGCTCGGGTAGTGCTCATCACGTTGTTCCTGCTTTACGGCGTTATGGTAGCGGTGACCCTCGTCTTCATGGCTCGGGTGTTTCCTTCTCTCGCCGATCTGCCTTCCGGATTATCTTTCATGGGCGTTATTCGCTTTATTTTTGACCGCCTCGGGCCCGGGGCGATCTATTTTTTCATAGCCTACAATATCTTTAAGCTCATCAGCCTTATTTCTCGAGGCGAGCCCTTTAGCCCCAAAAGCCCTCGCTATATCCGGAGGATCGGCTACGCTGTTCTTTGCCTGGCAGCCATCAATGCGGTCGTCAATGCCTTCTCCGCGTTCCCCCTTGAGTACCCCGTGCCAGTGGGTCTCCTTTCAAAGGCCATAATAGGGATGATACTCAACGGCCTGAGCACCCTGCTTCTAGGATTCGGATTCCTCGTTATCGCCAAAGTTATTGAAGTTGGCGTCCAACTCCAGCAGGATCAGAACCTGACTGTTTGAGCTTAATCATGGCATTCCGTTAGTTGTCTCTGCTCAAGAATGAATAATAAGGAGGACGAATTGACAGACAATAAAAGCAAAAGGCGTAGCTGCGAGATCCGCGTCTTCTATATAGCATTCGGCCTTATTTGTTTGGCTAACCTGGTCTATTATGGACATGGCGTCTTAACGTTGCCGGGTGCGGTGCGGTTGATTTCTGAAGAAAGATCTTCGGCGGCTTATATTATTGTAGCCAGGACCTCTTGGTTCTTAACGATCGGGGTCCTGATATGGCTGCTTATCCATATCTATCATTTAATAAGGTCCATCTCGAAAGAAGCACCCTTCGAAATTGGGAATCCGCGTCGTGTCAGACAAATCGCTTACGGAGCGTTATTTCTCGCCTCAGTCCACCTTCTATCCACGGTTTTCGATTATCTTCTGATGCCTGCTGCCCAGCTCAGGCTATTGCTCTACAATCTGATGGGGATTCCCATGTGGGCCGCCTTTTTTGGCCTTGCGTTCCTCGTCATAGCCAGGGTCTTTGAGGAAGGTCTCAGGCTGAAGGAAGCCGAAAAGCTTACGATTTGAGTGAATAAGATGCCAATCGAAGTCAATCTCGACCTGATGATGGTCAAGCGGAAGATGTCGCTGACCGAACTCTCGGAGAAGGTGGGCATCACCATGGCCAACCTCTCGATCCTCAAGCAGGGTCACGCCAGGGCGATCAGGTTTTCGACTCTCGAAAAGATCTGCGAGGTCCTGGACTGTCAACCCGGCGACATTCTGAGCTTTAGAAAAGAATGATACCCCCTGCGCGGCGGGAAATCGTTTTTTTCAGATATTCCTTAAGAGTGCGGCTCCGAGCCGCTTCGCCACGATTTAATAGTCGCTACGAAGATTCCGCTCTCTGCCGGTCCTTGACCCGCAGGTCGGGGGCGACTTCCTTCTTTCCCAGGAACTCGTAACTGATGGCCCCGAACTTGCAGGACGAGACGCACCTCAGGCAGCGCACGCAGTCGGGCGAGTTGGCCGACTCGTAGATCTTGATATCGACCGGACAATCCTTCCGGCACTTGTCGCAGAGCGTGCATTTCTCGTCGTCGACGGTCATGCGGAAAAGGCTGACCTTGTTGAACAGCCCCCAGAAAGCGCCGAGCGGACAGACGGTCCGGCAGAAGGCCCGCTGGGTCACGACGAACCAGCCGAGGAAGATGACGAGCAGCCCGATCTTCCAGTAGTACATGAAACCGACGAGGGGCCGAAGGTCCGCCTTGATGAGGATGAGAGGGATGCCGGCTTCGAACGTCCCGGCCGGGCAGATCCATTTGCAGAACCAGGTCTGGCCGTAGCCGAACTGGTCGACGATGAGAAGAGGCAGGGCGACGACCATGGTCACCAGGACCACATAGCGGAAATAGGTCATGAAGTGGGGCAGCCGGAGCTTGGGCGTCGGGACCTTGTAGATGAGCTCCTGGAGGAAGCCGAACGGGCAGACCCAGCCGCAGGGCATCCGGCCGACGGCGCTGCCGACGACGGCGAGGAAGCCGGCGACATAGAGGCCGAACTTCTTCTCGGCGACCGACAGGTTGAAGCGCAGTCCGCCGAAGAACGTCTGCATGGCCCCGATGGGGCAGGCGCCCAGGGCCGAGGGGCAGGAATAGCAGTTGAGGGCCGGAACGCAGACACCCTTGATGCCGCCCTGGAAGATCTCGCCCTTGAACCATGACGGGATCCAGGCGTTGAGGCCGAGAGCGAAGGCGGCCTGGTACCAGGGCCTCCGGTCGCGGGGCTTGCGCGGGGCCACGGCGTTGTTCTTGGGGCCCATGGTCGCGCTCAGCCGATCCCGATGCAGTCGAGGCAGACGGTGATCGCCTTCTCGAGGACGGTCCGATACTCGCCGAGGAGGAGTCCCGCGGCCATGACGCCGAGGGAAACGGCCAGCAGGATCCAGGGCAGCCGGCGCCTCACCGGGCTGCTCCTCCTACCAGGGCCTTGACGGCGGCCTCGAGCTCGGGGACGAACTCTTCCTTGAAGCCGACGTGGGCGTGGGTAATGGTTCCGGTCGAGTCGATCAGATAGACGACGGGGATCTCCTGGACGCCGTATCGCTTCTTCATGTCCTTGGCCGTCGCGGCGACGCCGGGCGCGGCGGGCCCGGACGGCGCGTCGGCCAGCATCGGATAGGTGATCTTGAGCTTGGCGTAGAAGGGCTTGACGACTTTGCCGCCGGCGTCGTCGAGCGCGATGCCGAGGACGCGGAGGCCGCCGTCCGACTGGCCCTCGGCGGGCTTGTAGGTTTCGTTGAGCTTCTGCATGTGAGGCATGGCTTTGCGGCAGGGCACGCACCAGGTCGCCCAGAAATCGATGAGGATCCCGGCCGGATGGGATTTGACGACCTTCGTTTCCCCGGCGACGGTCTCGGCGACGATCAGGGTCAGCCTGCCGTTCTCGGTGGTGACGGTGTAGTCCTTGCCGTCGATATTTTTCAGGGAAAACGGGATGAGCTTCTCGCCCGGCTTCATCACGGCGAACGACGGGGCGGACAGGAGGAGGGCGACGACGGATGCGCCGAGGATCTTTGCGAGCGTTTTCATGACACCCAGTTTAGCCGTCCGAGGGCGTAATTTCAAGGGAACGAAGATAGGGACCTGGGAGGAAAATGGGGACGTTTCTGTTTTTCGCCACGAAAAACAGAAACGTCCCCATTTTCCCGTCAGAACCGGTAGGCCAGGCCCAGACCGGTGGAGAAGCCGCCGAGCTTGGCCTCCAGAGGATCGTCGCCGCCGGACCGCACGGTGCAGGCGCGATAGCCGACGAAGATGTCGAGCCGGAACGCGCCGGCGAGCCCGGCCTGGATCCCCGCCTGGGAGAGAAAGCCCAAGCCGCCGTCGTCCGCCGTGCCGAGCGGGTTCTCCTCATGGAGAAAAAAATAGCCGGTCGCGGCGCCGACGTAGGGCCGGAGTTTTTTCCGGCCGAACTGGGCGCGCAATCCCGCGTACAGAGGGATGATCCGGGCCCTGGTCGCCTCCTCGGAAACCGGAATGAGGCCTCTCTTGCTGTAAAATTCTCCCCCCGCCCAAAGATGGAGCGCCCCGGCGAGAGGAACCGCAACATCGACCCCGAAGGAAAGCCCCCCGGAATAGATCTGGCGAAAGAGCTTGTCGGCCGGAAGAAACAAGCCCGCTTTGATGGTCACGGAAGAATCCGCGCCCAGGACGGTTCCGGCGAATACTAAAACGGCCAGGGCGAAGACGATCGTGAAGATCAGTTTATTCATGATAGGACTTATCGTGGCGTCTCTCGTTCGACCCGGCCTACGATCATTGGACGGCAAGGGTGAGATAGGTCATTTGCGTCAGGCTCCCCGAGTAGGCCTGGATAAGGAGCTGGTAGACCCCCGCGGGTGTCCCCTGATCGGCGGAACCGCCATTCCCGCCCGCGCCGCAGCCGGCGAGCCAGACCATCAGCAGGATCAATATGGCTGTCGCCAGCCGGCGGCGGATTCGGATGCCGAGAGCCGTCCCGCGGAAGAAGGCGGGGACGGCCAGCGCTGATAAAAGCGAGAGAATTATGACCATAGCCAGGGCCGGCGGGACAAAGCCGGCCGTTCCAAGGCCCGCGGCGCCCATGGAGCTGTTCCGGGACGTCGTGACGATAGTCAGCGTGGTTGACCCACCGAAGTGGCCAGGGGTCAAGGTCGCCGGCGAAAAGGACGCCGTGCAGCCGCGCGGCAGGCCGGAACACCCGAACGAAATGGCGGAATCGAACGAACCGTTCCTGACCCCCACCTGAACCCCACAGCTCACGGGTTGGCCGGCCGAGGTATTCAAACGCGTAGCCCCTATGTAGATCGTGAAATCGGATACGGAGAAAGCGATGCTTGAGGACGTCCCCCCATTCGGTTCGGGATTGATGACGGTCACCTGGTTCTGACCGCCAATCCCGAGATCAAAGGCCGAAAGGGAGGTCCGGAGCTCTGTGGAGCTGACATAGGTCGTTATCTTTCTAAGGCCATTCCAGAGGGCGACCGAGTTGGAAACAAACCCCGATCCCTGCAGGGTCAGGTCGAGGCCGGAGCCGCCCCCCGTCGCTCCGCGCGGACTAAGCGATCTCAGCGACGGGAATGGGTTGCTGACCGTGAACGATTGGCCCCTGCTATAGCCGCCGGTGGGATCCCAAACGGCGATCACGCTCATCCGTCCCGGGACGAGGTCATCGGCGCCGATCTCGGCGTCCACTCGGGAGCTCGAGACGAATGTCGTCGGACGGTCGCTTCCGTCCCAAGTCACGACGGAGCCGCTTGGAAAATCGGAGCCGTTCACGGTCAGGACGAACGACGGGCCGCCCGCCATCGCGAACCCCGGCACGAGCCCGGAGATTAGATAGGAGTAGACGCACGGGCCGCTTTCAGAGCCGGCGAGAGGCGCCCGCACGGATTCGCCGCGGCCATCCTCAAAATGGCAATAGAAGCTATGAGCGCCGACGGGGAGACCGCCAACGAAGCGATACATGCCGTTGGCAGGTTGATAGCCGGAAACGAGCGTCATCGGCTGGGGAGTCCCGTCGATAACGACGCTCTTGACTGACGGCACGTCACCTTCCGGATCGGAGTAGTGGACATCGAACCTGAACGTGTCCCCTGGCCCGCCGCTCGGGGGAAAGACTTCGAGTGAGGAGAGCTTGGGAGGGTCGTTGTGATCCGGACCCGCATAGGAATACTCGACATAGGGGAACATCGTCTCGTGGTCGGCTGTTTGGGGAACGAAGGAGGACGCCACTTCGGTGGGAGGGTCGGTCGTGAAGTCGACGATCTTAAAAGCGCTCAGGGTCGCCGGGTCCCCCTCCGTGTTGTCATCGAGGCTGAGATAGTAGCGTTGCGGACCGGCCCCGGCGACCAGGATATCGGAAAAATCAAGGTCGAATGTGCCGCTGATGGCCGTCGAGGACCCGTCGAAGGCCAAGGCCCCGCCTTGGCGCTGGAAGGCGGCGGGAGTCCACCAGGTCGTCGGGTACGTCCTCGACGTATCCGACAGTGAGAGTTTGAGCCCGATCTGATTCCTTTTGGCATGGCTGACGGTGAATTCGGCGATCATCAGCGGCGAATAGTCGTTCCTGGCCGTCAGAACGAAGACCATGTCGCCTTGGAACGCTTCGATCCGGTTTTCCGAAGGGCCGTCAGACACCTCCGAATGGGATTTGAGGGCGTCATACGCCAGCCAGGTGAACCCCGCGTCCCCCCATCCGGTACCCCAGGAGTTGGCGATCCGGAGAGCACCTTTCTCTCCCGCGTCAATGACCCCGTTCGAGTTGACGTCCGTCCAGATCGCGTCGTTGTACCCGACGATGGTCATCGCGTGCGGACCCTGGCTCCCGGAAAGCCAATAGCCGATTCCCTTGCCCACGGCGATATCATCGGCGGAGGTCGAAACGTCGTCCGCGATGGTCATGAAACCCCAGGAGCCGATATAGGTCCCGAATACGAGGACATAGCCGTCCGCGAGGAGCTCTTTGATCAGCCCGAGGCCGGCATCCGTCGAGGCATCGGACACGTACTGCGTGTCCTTGGTCCGGACGCCGAGGGCGTTGCGCCAGGCCGCGGGGTTCATGCACCAGCCCCGGAAATCCGCATCATAGGGAAATTCAGCCCAAGTCGCGGCCCCGTGCTTCTCGAGGATATCGTAATTCTCGGAGAAGGTCGATCCGGAGTCTTGGCCGCCGCTGAGCATATTGTAGGTCCATTTCGGCGAATACTTGTTCGTGTTGTCAGCCGGGTCCCGGATGTCCAGGTTCCGTTGAAAGGCCGTCATGTAAGACATTTGGGTATAGGTCAAAGCGAAGCTGACGCATGCGCCGAGTCTGCCCTGGTCCCTGATCGGAGGAAAATACCTCAGCTGGCTGTTGTCGACGCTGACCGGCAGGTCGTCGGCGAGAGCCTCGTTCGCTGTGACCGTCTGGAGGGAGGCGCCGTATGCGGCCAGGGAGCTCTCGACTTCGGCGCCGACAGGGGCGACGGACGAAGGATCGAGGGGAGCTTTCCCTTTCCCTGCCCGGACCTCATTGACGCGCTCGAATCCAAGCCGATTGACGCCGACGCGCGCGATCCGCGGCCAATTCGTGACGATCTCGTCAATCTGACCGGCGTCGAGCGGGATGAGGCCCGTGGCGCGGGGGTCCCCGGCTTGCTTTTCCTGCGCTTGAGGGCCGCCGAGGATCACCAGGCCGATGATCCCGAAAAACGCGGCCTTTATGAGGATCTTGAGCATCTCTTTTCCGGTCTCACATTGAGTCTATTAAGAGGCAGGATTTATGAAATGTCAAGGGAACGAGGAAGCCTCCCGAATTCCGGGATTGACACCCTCCCGCCGCGCACCGTCACTTGACGATGAGCGTGACCGAGCTCCGGACGGTCAGGCCGCCCGAAGTCGCCTGGATGCCCACTTGGTAAGTCCCGGGCGGGGTCCCTTGATCCGGCGTATCGACGTTCCCCCCCGCTCCGCAGCCGGCCAGCCAGAAGGTCAGGAGGACCAGGGCGGCAGCCGCCGCGCGGCGCCGGCCTGGCCAACGGACCTCCATATGACGGACGAGGGCCAGGGCCGCGACGACCGCGGCCAGAAGGAGAAGCCCGGACGATGGCGGGACGGGCTGGGTCGGCCCGAAGGCCTTCGTCCCCGCCGAGCTCCCCGGGGCCGTGGTCGCCAGGGTCAGCGTGACCGTTCCAGGCGTCGGGCCGGGAGTCAGGGTCGGCGGCGAGAAGGAGGCCGTGCACGCGTGCGGCAATCCCGTGCAGCTGAAGGTCACGGCGGCATCGAACGAGCCGTACCGGGGCGTCAACTCGAGCGAATAGGCGGCCGATCGGCCGGCCGAGACGGACATCTCGGCCAAGGGCACGTTCATCGTGAAATCGGACACGGAAAAGGCGAGGCCTTCGCTGGCTCCGCCTCCCGGAGCGGGGTTGGCCACGGTCGCCTCGAATTCTCCCGCCTGCGCCAGGTCCTGAGCGGTCAGGGAGGCCCGGATCTCGGTGGGGCCGATGTAGGTCGTCGCCAGGCCGATGCCGTTCCAGAGGGCGTTCGAGTTGGAAACGAAGCCGGTCCCCCTGAGGATCAGGGTGAGATCGGCGCCTCCCGCGGACGCCCGGGCCGGGCTGACCGAGGTCAGGGCGGGCCGCGGGTTGTTGACCATGAACGTCAGGACGTTGCTCAAGACGCCGCTCGGGTTCCGGACGACGATCGGGATGGTCTTGCCCAGGACGAGATCGGTCGCGGGGATGGCCGCGTCCACGCGGGAGCTCGAGACGAACGTCGTCGGGAGGTCGGCGCCGTCCCAGGTCGCGACGGCGCCGTTCACGAAATCGGAGCCGTTCACGACCAGGACGAACGCGGGGTCGCCGGTCGAGACGCTCGCGGGCACGAGGGACGACAGCGTGTGGCCGTAGACCGCTGGCCCGCTGATCGCCCCGGCCAGGGGCGCCTTGGCCGATTCGCCCTGCCCATCCTCGAAATAGAAGGCATAGCTGTGGCTGCCGGCCGCGAGCACGACCTCCGTGGCGTACAAGCCGTCGGCCGCCTGTTGGCCCGGGAGCAGGCTCAACGCCCGCGGGACGCCGTCGAGGATGAGGTTCTTCACCGCGGGCACGTCCCCGTCGTGGTCTGTGTATCGAACACTGAACGTGAACGTGGCTCCGGCCGTGCCGGTCCCGGGATCGACCTCGGGGGACGTGAGCTGCGGCGGATCGTTGTAGGCCGGCCCGGAATAGACGTAATCGACATAGGCATAAGCCTGCTGGGCGTCGACCGTTTGGGGAACGAGCGAGGACGCCCTCTCCGCGTCCGGGTCGGCGGTCAGGTCCACGATCTTGAAGGCGCTGAGCGTCGCCGGATCGCCGGAATAGAGGTCGTTCACCCCGAGGTAGAAGCGCTGCAGCCCGGCGCCCTGGACGAGGATGTCGGTGAAATCGAGCGCGAAGGTCGCGCTCACGGCCGTCGAGGAACCGTCGAAAGCGTAGGCCCCGCCTTGACGCTGGAAGGCTGGCGGCGTCCACGTCGTCGTCGGGACGGTCGACGTCGTGCTCGAGCGGCCGAGGGAAAGCGCCAGCTGGCTCCTCTTGGCAAGGTTGATGGTGAACTCGCCGATCATCAGCGGGGTGTAGCCGTCCCGGGCCGTCAGCACATAGAGCAGATCGCCCTGGATGGCCATAAAGCGGTTGCTCGACGGACCGCCCACGACCGCGGAGACGCTCTTGAGGGCGTCGTACGCCAGCCAGGTGAATCCTCCCTCGTAAAAGCCCGTCCCCCAGGTGTTGGCGATCCGGAAGGCGCCCTTCTCTCCGGGGTCGATGATGCCGTTCGAGTTGATATCCGTCCAGATGGCGTCGTTGTAGCCGACGATGGTCATCGCGTGCGAGCCCTCGAGCCCGTTGGTCCAAAAAGCGACGGACCGGCCCACGGCGGCGTCGTCGGCCGTGGTCGACGGGTCGTCCTGGGCGGGCTTGAAGATCCAGGAGTCGATGTACGTCCCGAATACCACGACGTAGCCATCGGTCAGGAGCTCCTTGGTGAGCTCGATCCCGATGGCCGTCGAAGCTTCGCGGACGTACTGGGTGGCCTTTGTCCGGACGCCGAGGGCGTTTCTCCAGACCGCCGGGTTCAGGCACCAGGCGAGGTAATTCGTGTCATAAGGGAATTCGGCCCAGGTGGCCGCCCCGTGCTTATTGAGGAGGGCATAGTTCTGAATCAGGGACGAGCCGTCGTTCGTCCCGTCGTTGAGCATGTTGTAGGACCACTTCGGCGAATACTTGTTCGTGTTGTCGGCCGGGTCGCGGATGTCCAGGTTGCGCTGGAAGGCCGTCATATAGGACATCTGGACGTAGGTCGAGGCGAAGCTGGCGCACGAGCCGAGGCTGCCCTGGTTCCGGATCGGAGGGAAGAACCTCAGCTGGCTGTTGTCGACGCTGACCGGCAGGTCTCCGGCCAGGGCCGCGTTCGGCGCCGCCGCCAGGGTCGAGGCGGCATGGGCCGCGAGGGAGCTTTCGACTTCGCCGCCGATCGGAGCGACGGAGAGAGGGTCGAGGGGCGGTTTCAGCTTCCCGGCCCGGACCTCGTTGACCCGTTCGAACCCGAGCCGATTGACCCCGACGCGGCTGATCCGGGGCCAGTTCGTGACGATCTCGTCGATCTGAGCGGCGTCGAGCGGGATGAGGCCCGTGGCCCGGGGGCCTTCGGCCTGGTTTTCCTGGGCCCGGGGACCGCCGAGGGCAGCCAAGCCAAGCATCCCCAGGATCGCCGCCTTTCGAAAGAACTTGGCCATATGCTGCCTTATCTCTTATTTAGTCTATTAAGACGGACCCTTTATGAAATGTCAAGGAAACGAGGGTTTGACACCCCGGGCGCGGCTCCCATAGAATCGGGACGAGCGAGGTCGAACATGCCCCATTACGCCATCGGCATCGATTCCGGGACGCAGGGGACGAAAGCACTCGTCGTCGACGCCGATTCCGGGCGCGTCCTCGGACGGGGGAAAGCCCCGCACGCCATGATCGGGGGGCTGGGGCCGGGAGCGAGCGAGCAGGACCCCGCGGTCTGGGTCAGGGCGGCGGAGAAGGCGCTGGCCGGAGCGTTGAAGGACGCCCGGATCGAAGCCCGGAACGTGGTCGCGATGGGTGTCTCCGGACAGCAGCACGGCTTCGTCCCCCTCGACGCCGCGGGCCGTGTCATCCGCCCGGCCAAGCTCTGGAACGATACCTCGACCATCCGGGAGACCGAGGATCTCGTCGCCGCGCTCGGCGGGACGAAGGCCGTCATCGATCGGCTCGGCATCTCTCTCGCCGTGGGCTTCACCGCCTCGAAGATCCTCTGGCTCAAAAGGCACGAGCCGAAGCGCTTCGCCCGGCTCGCGACCGTTCTCCTCCCCCACAATTACCTGAATTACTGGCTGACGGGGCGGGCCCACATGGAGTACGGCGACGCTTCGGGCACGGGACTCATGGACATCCGCCGGCTCCGTTGGGACGAAGGAGCGATGGCGGCCGTCGACCCGGACCTCGCGGCCAAGCTGCCGCCGCTCAGCCACCCCCGCGAACCCGTCGGTTTCATGAAGAAGTCCGTGGCGGCCCGCTTCGGGTTCGGACGCGTCCTCGTCGGGAGCGGCGGAGGCGACAACATGATGGGCGCGATCGGCAGCGGCAACGTCACGGCCGGCGTGTGCACGCTCAGCCTGGGGACCTCGGGGACCGTCTATTCGCATTTCGACCGGCCGTTCGTCGATCCCGAGGGCGAGATCGCGGCCTTCTGCGACAGCACGGGCGGCTGGCTGCCGCTCCTCTGCACGATGAATGTGACCAACACAACCGAGATCGTCAAATCACTCTTCGGGCTCGACAACGCCCATCTCGAGCGGCTGGCCCGGCGCGCCGGGCCGGGAGCGGACGGGCTCGTCTTCCTGCCGTTCGTCGACGGGGAGCGCGTGCCTGTCCTGCCTTTTTCGAGCGCCGTTCTCTTCGGACTCGACCGGAAAACCTTCGACAAGGCGCATATCGCCCGCGCCATCATGGAAGGCGCCGTCCTGAACCTTGGCTACGGTTTTGCCCGGATGAGGGACCTCGGCCTGAAGCCGGAGGAGATCCGGGCGACCGGGGGCGGGGCGAAGAGCCGGCTCTGGCTCCAGATCGTGGCCGACATCTTCGAGAGGCCCGTCGTGACGCTGAGGGAGGCCGAGGCCGCCGCTTATGGCGCGGCCCTTCAGTCCGTTTGGAACCGGCGGCTGGCTGAGGACGAGAGGACGGACATCGCGGCCATCGCCTCGAAGTGGGTGGCCAAAGATAAGCTCGCCGCCGAGCCGGACCCGAAGAACGCCGTCCTCTACGCGGATCTCCAGGCCCGGTTTGACGCGCTCTGGAAGAGATCGGTCCCCGATTTCGAGGATCGGCGCAAAAGCCTCTCCTCCTGAACTCCGGACGCTTTTATGAACGGCCGAGCGCCTGGGCCGTCTCGTACATGGCCAGCACGTTTTCGACCGGAGTCATCGCCTGGATGTTGTGGCAGGGCGCCAGGATGTAGCCGCCGCCGGCGCTGAGGATCCTCAGGTTATCCTCGACCTCGCGCCGGATGTCGTCGACGGTCCCGAACGGCAGGGTGAACTGATTGTCCATGCCGCCGTGAAGGACGACGTGAGGGCCGAACTCGGTCTTGAGCCGCTCCCTTTCCATGCCGGGGCAGCGCCACTGGAGCGGGTTGAGGAGATCGATGCCGAGGCCGATCATGTCGGGGATGATGCGCCAGCAGCTGCCGTCGTTGTGGTGGAAGGCGTGGGCGCCGGCCTGGTGGGCGAGATCGATCATTCGCTTCATCCCCGGGAGGAGGAACTCGCGGATGTGGCGGACTGAGATCATCAGGTCGGTCTGGCCGCCCATGTCCTCGGCGATATAGGAGATGTCGACGCGGCCGGGGACGGCCTCGTAGATCCGGACGGCCGTCTCGTAGGCCAGGTCGAAGAGCTTGCCCAGGCAGAAGTGGACGATCTCCGGGTTCTCGACGAGGTCGACAAAGGCCTGCTCCATGCCCCGGAGCTCCTTGTAGATGAGGAACGGCTCGGAGCCGCCGCCGCGGATGGGGTGGGTCTCGTTCTTGCGGACCTGCCGGGGGATGTCGCCGAAATCCCACCAGTCGGCCCTGGGCCAGACGTAGGATTTCTCGATCTCGGCGACGGACTTGAAGCCGGCCAGCGGGAAATGGATGCATTCGCGGTAAGTGCCGCTGCCGTAGTCGACGCTCCGGAAGCGGCGGCCGAACTCGTCCTGCATGCGGGGCAGGCGCGGGCCGACGTAGGCGGGATGGAGCGCGACCTCGTAATCGACGCCGAGCCGGTCGAGCATCCGGCGCCGGGTCCGGCAGCCGAGGTGACGCATGAGCTTGGCCGTGAACTCGGGGGTCGCCCAATAGTCGGTCGGCACGCGGTCGGGCCTCCGGCCCGCGAAAAGGGCCAGCCAGCGCTCCCGGGAGGTCATGGCGCCCTTGGTCAATTCTTGTGCAGGTCCTTGTGCATGATCTGGCGGATCTCGTGGAGGCGCTCGTGGGCGGGGATGTCCGAGAGCTTCTTGTTCATGAACTCGTCGTTCTCGGCTTGGAGCATCCCGGCCGTGTAATCGATGACGCTCGGCGGGAAGACGCCGTCGCGCTCGTAGTGGCCCCGCTTCTGGAGGAGGACGCGGCTCGATTCGACGCAGCTCGCCGGCAGGACCGGCAGGCGCTTGAGGAGCTCCTTGTCGGCGAAGATGTTGCCCTTGACATAGAGGTTATCGGCGAGCTCGAGGGGGCCGTAGTCCTTGAACAGCGTCAGGTCGCTGCGGAAGGCCCAGTTGGCGGCCATGGCGATCCCGGCCAGGGCCAGGTGGATCATGGCGCTGCCGTCGGGGCTGCGGATCTCGACGGTCTGGCGGCCGCCTCGCTCGTCGACGAACTCCGCTGTGTCCGCGGGATTGACCCGCCGGCCCAGGCCGGCGACATTGCCCCAAGCGAGGGGAACGCGGATGAGGGCGCTGCGGTTGAGGTCGCTCCAGCAGATCCGGGTCGGGGCCTCCTGGTTGGGGACGAGGCGGAGATAGGCCGAGGAAACGGTGTTGCCGAAGGCGGTCAGGGAATCGGCGTATTCGCATAGGCCGCCGATGAGCTTGCGGGCTTCGATCGAGAGCTTGCCGTCCTGGCCGCGCATGGCGCTCCGGCCGGCCTTGGCCAGCTCCAGGTGAAAGTGCAGTCCATTGCCGGCGACGCCCTCCTCGAGCTTGGGGGTGAACGTGGCCACGGCCCCATGGCGGAAGGCGGTGTTGCGGATGATCCAACGTCCGAGGACGAGGTCGTCGGCCATGTCCTCGATCGGGCGCGGCAGGTATTCGATCTCGAGCTGCTCGGCCAGGCGGCCGGCGATCTCCGGGACGTCGCTGCGGACGCAGTCGATAAAACCGTTCTCGCTGTGGGCGTACTTGACGGCCCCGGTCACCCGGGCGATGTGCGCGACCATCTCGTGCAGGATCGGGCCGCTCTTGGTGAACGGCGCCGAGCCGTGATAGCCGCGGTGGGGCTCGATCGGGTAGGAGCGGTCGGCCGGCGACGTCAGGAGGAAGAACTCGATCTCGCCGAGCGCGTTGAGCTCGAGCCCGGACGACTTGCGGAAAAGGGCCGCCGCCCGGGCCAGGATGCTGTCCGGCGTGAACGGCGCCGGGGTGCCCTCCTTCGTCAGGTAGCGGCAGATGACGTCCAGGCTGCCCTCGTCGAAGGGATTGAAAAAGGCCGAGCTGTACTTGGGAAGGACGTAGAGGTCGGACAGGGACATGTCCACCATGCCCTTGAAGAGCGACGACCCGTCGACGCGCTCGCCTTCGGCCAGGACGGCCTCGAGGTGATAGCGGTCGGCGGCCGGGATGGTCAGCTCCTTGAGCTTGCCGTCGATGGCCGTGTAGTGGAAAGTGATCCGTTCGATCTGTTTCGTCTCGATGACCTTGAGGAGGTCGGCCCGAGTGAACTCCGCGGCGGGCTTGTCGAGGAGGAGCGAAACGGGATTGGTCAGGGCGTAGCGGGGAGTCTTCATCGCCATCGCGTCAATCTCCTTGCCGGATGATCGTCCCGAAAAGGGAAAATCTATTTTATCATTAATAGAGCAAATACGCTTTGCGCAAGGCGGCGAAGGCGTCGAGGCCGGGCTGGATGTTGGCCAGGATCGTGGCCACATCGGTCCCCGCCTCGAGGGACTTGCGGACCGAGGCCGTGCCCATGACCTTGTCGAAGTATTCGGCGTGGAAGGCGAACTTGTCCGGGTACATCCCCCGCACGGTCGTGATGATGTGGAGGATCGCGGCCACGGAGCGGAAAGCCGCCCGGTCGGTGACGTGGAGCTGACAGCCGCCGCAGAGCTCGCCCTGGAACTTGGAGAAGGACGGCGTGAACCAGGCCTCGCGGAAGCGGGCCCCCGGCAGACCCAGCGCATTGAGCTTGGCCGCCAGCTCGTTGCCGTCGATCCACGGCGCCCCGAAGAACTCGAACGGCCGGGTCGTGCCGCGGCCCTCGGACACGTTCGTCCCTTCGAGGGCCACGAGCCCGGGGTAGACGGTCGCCGTGTCGAGCGTCGGCATGTTGGGCGAAGGAACGACCCACGGCAGCCCCGTCTCGTCGAACCACATCGTCCGCGTCCAGCCTTCCATGGGGATGACCGTCAGCTTGGCCGTGCGGGCCAGGAACTTGTCGTTGAACAGACGGGCCAGCTCGCCGACCGTCATGCCGAACCTCAGCGGGATCGGGAACAGCCCGATGAACGAGCTGAGCTCCGGGTACTCGAGGATGGCCCCCTCCATATCCATGCCGTTGATGGGGGCGGGCCTGTCGAGGACGATGAAGTCGATGCCGTTCTCGGCCGCGGCCTGCATGGCGTTGGCCATCGTCGCGATGTACGTGTAAACGCGGGTCCCGACATCCTGGATGTCGAAGACGAGGACGTCGATCCCTTTGACCATGCCCGTCTCCGGCACCTTGCCGGTCTGCCGGGTGTCGAACGAGCGCATGTACTCGTCGATGTTCTTGAGCATTCCCGGTTCGGGCTTGAAGGACTGCCCGTAGAGGCTGAACACGGGCAGCTTGAATTTCTCGTCGTAATAGAACGGCACGTATTCGCCCGCCTGGGCGTTCCCTCGGACGCCGTGCTCGGGGCCGTAGAGGGCGACGAGCTCGATGGCCGGGTTCGAGCGGAACAGGTCGATCGTGGAGCGCAGGCTCGCGTCCGTTCCCGTGGGATTGGTGATCAGGCCGACCCGCTTGCCCTTGACGAGATCGAGATGCTTCTCGAGGAAGACCTCGACCCCGAGCTTGACCCTGGCGGCGGCCGTCTGCGGCGGCGCCTCCGGCCGCTTGGGCCCGGCGCATCCCGCGAGGATCAAACCCGTGGCCAGGACCAGTCCGAGCAAGGCCGGGACGGTCAGGGCCCTCCGCCGTGACGCGATCGTCGCGAAAGTCGCTCGTCCGCTCATGGTGATCAGTCCTTTCCCTCCGGATTCGTCCGCCCGCTCAGGATAACAGCACCGGCGCCGCGGAGTCAATTCGGGGACGGCCCTTGATTCGTCCCCGGGAAACCGCTATAAGGGAAAGCGACGCAGATGTCGACCCGCAGATATGGCCGCCGGGGGCTCGGTCCCGTCCTCCTGTTGCTGGCCTTCGTTTCGTCCGCCCGCCTCTCCCCCGCCGCCGACATCCCCTTCGAGTGGTCGGGCGTCGAGCGAGTCGTGTCCGTCGCCGACCTCCACGGCGACTACGACCGTTTTATCTTCATCCTCGCCCACCCCCAGGTCGGCCTCGTCGACGCGGACCTCCATTGGACCGGCGGCAAAACCCACCTCGTCCAGCTCGGCGACGTCCTCGACCGGGGCCCCCGGGCCAAGGAGATCCTCGATCTCATCATGCGCCTCGAAAAGGAAGCCGAGGCCGCCGGCGGCATGGTCCACATGCTCCTTGGCAACCATGAAGAGATGAACATCACCGGCATCGCCCTCGACTACCCGGGCTATGTCCAGGTCGAGCAGTTCGTCGCGTTCCTGCGCGAGGATTTCCGCAGGGCCAAGGACGCCGAATATATCAAGACGCTCCCGCCCGAGGAGAGGGAGCGGGCCGAGATGGAGGGCCTGGACGTCCATGTCGACGAGGGTTATGCGTCCTATTGGCGGAAGATCATGGCCGCCAAGGATCCCCAGGCCGTGCGCGCCTACGTCCTGGGATTCAACGACGTCTATGGGAACTGGCTCGTCAAGCAGAACGCGGTCATCAAGATCAACGACGTCGTCTACGTCCACGGCGGCATCAGCGAGGCCTTCTCCAAGTGGCCCATCCGGGAGATCAACCAGGTCATGCGCCAGGAGCTCGAGTTCTTCCAGGGGCGCATGCGCAACCCCCAGCAGTTCGCCAGGCCGTTCCACCCCCGGCTCGTCTACGATCCCGACAGCCCGCTCTGGTTCAGGGGGCTGGCCACGAAGAACGAGGCCTCGGCCGAGGGCGAGATCGACCGGACGCTGGCCAACCTCGGCGCCCGGGCCATGGTCGTCGGTCACAATTATTTCAGCCGCCCCGGCGGCGCGAGCCCCGTCGTCACCAAGGCCCTTGTGGCCCGGTTCCACGACAAGATCTGGATCATGGACACGGGCATCTCCGGGAGCTACAACGGCGTCCCTTCGGCCCTCATCTACGACCACGGCGAATTCAAGGTCTGGGGCGAGACCGAAGAGGTGGCCGCCCGCAGCGGCATCAAGCCGCCGCCCCCGAAGCCCCTGAGCCCCAAGGAGATGGAGAAGTTCCTCCGGACGGCCGCCGTCATCGGCCGCGGCCCCGGGCCGGGCGGCCGGACCGACGCCTGGAGGCTCGAGCTGCAGTCGGGGGATACGGTTCTTCCCGCCTTGTTCAGGTACATCGACCGGCGGAGACCCGATCCGCTGGCCGACAGCTACAAGTACGATCTGGCCGCTTACGCGCTGAGCAAATACCTCGGCCTCTCCAACGTCCCGCCGGTCGTCGAGCGGTCCGTCGAAGGCGTTCCCGGCGCGTTGCAGGCGTTTGTCCCGAATGCCAGGTCGATCCCCGATCTTCGGGAACGGAAGATCACCCCCGCGGAGCCCGAAGCCTTCGAACGGGCCTTGGCCGACCTCGTCGTCTTCCAGGCCCTTGTCTTCGACGACTGCCGCAACGAGAAAGACACGCTGGTCAGCGTTCCGGACTTCCGGATCTACCGGGTCGATTTCTCCGAGGCCTTCGCCCCGAACACGGGGGACGCTCCGGGCTGCGCCATCCGCAGGTGCTCCAACCTTCTCTACCGGAGGCTCCTCGCCTGGGAGGACAAGACCGTCGCCGACTACCTGGGCCGTTACCTCTCCGGGGACGAGATCGGCGCGCTCAACACGCGCCGGAGTCTCATCGTCCGGCGGATCCGGATGATGATCAAGAGCCTCGGCGAGTCGAACGTCCTGTTCTGACCGGGAGGAAAGATGCCCGACTCTTCGACGACGGTCCCCGCGCCCGCGGGCGGATCGTCGTACAACCTCGGCTACAGGCTCCTGCGGGTCTTCGCCGACATCCGGCCCGGCGAGGCGTCCAAGGCCCTCCTCCTGGCGCTGAACGTCTTCCTCCTGCTCCTCGCCTATTACATCCTCAAGCCCCTGCGTGAATCCCTCCTGCTCGTCGACAAGGACTCCGCTGTCGTCAAGAGCCTGCTCGGCGGGGCCCAGGCGGTTCTGTTCGTCTTCGTCGTCAAGGGCTTCAGCCGGCTGGCCTCCAAGGTCCCCCGCCATGTCCTCATCACCTGGACGACCTCGTTCTTCATCTCCAATCTCGTCGTCTTCTTCTTCCTCCACCAGGGCGGCATGGCCGTCAGGCCGATGGGCATCCTGTTCTTCGTCTGGGTCGGCATCTTCAACTACTTCGTCATCGCCCAGTTCTGGGGATTCGCCAACGACCTCTATTCCGATGAGGTCGGCAAGCGGACCTTTCCCCTGGTCGCCCTGGGCGCGACCCTGGGCGGTCTTATCGCCACCCTTCCCTTCATGAAGAGGCTGAGGGACCTCCTGGGGGCGAATTGGGAATTCAAGCTCATGCTCATCGCCGGGATCGTGCTCGTCCTGTGCATCGTCCTGGCCCGGATGATCCACCACAGGGAGGTCCGGAAGACCCGCGAGGACCGGGAGAAGGGCCTGGCCGGGGCGGCCGAAAAAGCTCGGGTCCAGGAGCAGCCGCTCAAGGCCGGCGGCGGCTTCCGGCTGGTCTTCAAGAGCCGCTATCTCCTGCTCATCGCGCTCATGATCGGCCTCTACAATTTCGTCAACGCGACCGGGGAATTCATCATCACCACCGTCGCGGTCAATCAATCGATCGAGAGCGCGACGGCCGCAGGGGCGCAGTCCGGAGAATCCCTGCCCGCTCGGTCCCCTTCCCTGCCGAGGCAAACGGAAAGCAAGGCCATCCACAATACCTTCATGGACTACCAGTTCCTGACGAACCTCATCGCCCTGGTCATCCAGCTCATTTTCGTATCCAGGATCTTCAAGTGGGTCGGCGTCGGCGGGGCCCTTCTGTTCCTGCCTCTCCTGGCTTTGGGCGGATACGCGCTGATCTCGTTCGGCGCCGTCCTGGTCCTGGTCCGCTGGGTCAAAGCCCTGGAGAACGGCACGGACTACTCCCTTCAGAACACGACCAAGGCCGCGCTGTTTCTGGTCACGAAGCGGGAAGAGAAATACAAGGCCAAGGCGGCCATCGATACGTTCTTCGTTCGGGGCGGCGATACGCTCTCGGCCGTTGCCGTCCTGGTCGGCACAGAGCTCCTCGGGCTCCGCATCGAGCGCTACGCGCTTCTCAATGTCGTCGTGGTCGTCGCCCTGCTGGCCATCTGCTTGAGGATCATCGCCGCTTACAGGAAACGGAAGGCCGCGATGGACGCGACTCTTGCCGCCGCCGCGGGGGCCGTCGCGCGGCCTTGAAATCGGCCGGCCCGGAGACTATGATCGTCCCGGCCCGCCCGGTCAAGGGGAGGAAGTCATGAAACGCTTGGCCGTTCTCTTCTCATTGGCTTTGGCGGCGGTCGCCGGACCGCTCGCCGCCCGGGGCCAGTTCCTGCCGGAAGAGATCGCCCGGAGACCCGCCCAGGAGGAATTCCTGCGGATGGCCGAGATCGTCCGTTTCGAGGAGATCGGCGAGGGCGTGACCAAGCCGTACAGGCTCTATCTCAAGAAGGACGGGGTCGAGCTCAAGGCCGCCTGGAAGAATCCCAAGGGCATGCAGTTCGGCTACCTCGAGGGCTGGCAGTACGAGATCGCGGCCTACCGCCTGGACAAGCTCCTCGGGTTGAACATGGTCCCCCCGGCCGTCGAGCGCGATTTCCAGGGCAAGCCGGGCGCCCTCGTCCTTTGGGCCGACAACGCGTACAGCCTTCTCAAAGTCGTCGAGGGCGGCATCCGCATCCCCGACGAGGCCAGGGACCGGACCGATAAGATGAAATGGCTGACCCGGGCCTGGGACAGCCTCATCGCCAACGAGGACAGGACCCAGCAGAACGTCCTGTACACCGCGGATTGGCGGACGATCATCTTCGACCACTCCCGGGCCTTCCGCTCGGGCGGCGAATTCTCCAACCGGCTGATGTACGGCCGCGACGGCATCAAAAAGAGCGCCTCGGGCGAGCCCTTCCTCTTCAGACGCCTGCCCCGCTGGTTCGTCGACGGGATCAAGACCCTGACCTTCGAGAATATCCGCGACGCCGTCGGATCGACCCTCAGCGACAAGGAGATCAAGGCCGTCTTGACCCGGCGCGACCTCCTTCTCCGCGAGATCTCCGAGATGGTCAAAGAGCAGGGCGAAACGGAAGTGCTCTATTGAAGAGGAAGGTCCTCCTCGGGGCTCTGGCGCCGCTTCTGCTTCTGCCGGGACTCGTCCTGGCCTGCGCCGATACCGGCGCCCCCGAAGGCAAGGACCCGGGCGGGCCGCCGGCGGCGGTCTCCCCGCTCCAGTTCCTGCCCGGTGAGCTGACCCAGCGTGAGCAATGGGAAAAATTCCTCGAAACCGCCGAGATCGTCGGGAGCAGGCAGATGGTCGGGGCGGAGTCCGTGACCTCCCCCTGGGTGCTGACGCTCAAGCTGGGCGAGGTCACGCATCGGGGCCTGTGGAAGAACGCCCAGGGCCGCATGGCCGGATACTGGGAGGGCTGGACCTACGAGATCGCCGCCTACCGCCTCGACAAGTATCTCGGCGTGGGCCTCGTTCCTCCGACGGTCGAGCGCCGGTTCCGCGAAGACCGCGGCTCCCTCCAGTACTGGATCGACGACTGCATGTCGCTGAAGGACCGGGACGCGAAGGGGATCAAGATGCCCCCTGCCAAGGTCTTCGGCTGGAACCGGGCCACCTATCTCCAGCGTCTCTTCGACAACCTCATCGCCAACGAGGACCGGCACAAGAACCAGATCCTGATCACGCCCGACTGGCGGATGGTGATCATCGATCACTCCCGGTCGTTCCGCACGGCCGGCAAGTTCGTCAAGGGCCTCCTGTATTCGGCCAAGAACGCGGAGGGGCCGATGCTCATGAGCGAATTGCCCCGGGCCGTCGTCGACAAGGTCAGGGCCCTCGATTTCGCCGCGGTCAGATCGGTGGTCGGTCCGTATCTCACGGACGAGGAGATCCAGGCCGTCCTCATCCGCCGGGACCTCATCCTGGCGGAGATCGGCCGGCTGGTCAAGGTCAACGGGGAGGAGAAGGTCTTCTACTGATCAGAGGGCCTTGCGGACGGTCAGGATATTCTGCCCGCCCGCCCGCCGATAGGTCAGGCCGTCCATCAGGGTCTTGAAGAAGTAGACGCCCAATCCGCCGGGGATGCCGCGGCGGAGCTTGACCATGAGATCGGGGTTTTTCTTCCTGACCGGATTGAACGGGATGCCCTTGTCCTTGACCTCGATGAACAGCGAGCCGCGGTCCCGCCAGATGCGCACGACCATCTCGCCCTTGCGCCCGCGGGGATAAGCGTACCGAGCGATATTGACGCAGATCTCGTGAAGGGCCAGCTCGATCTTGAGCCGGTCCTCCTCGTCGAACGGCAGGTCGGCGATGGACTCCCTGAGGAAGCCGCGGACGCGGTCGATCTCCCTGAGGTTGGCGGTGACGCGGAGCTCCCTCTGATCCTGCCCGTCGGTCCCGGTTCGCTCCATGCTCCCGGCCCTCAGGGATTCCGCTTGACGACGACGAGCGTCATGTCGTCGCCCGCTTCCGCGCAGCCGCTGAAGGCGAAGACATCTTCGAAGATCCTGTCCCTGATGACCCGGGCCGGGAGCGAGCCGAGGTCCCGGAGCCTTTCGGCCAGGCGCTCGTCCCCGTACTCCTCCCGCTCGCCTTGCCGGCTCTCCACGATCCCGTCGGTGTAGAGGCAGAGGATATCGCCGGGACCGAGGACGACCTTGCGCTCGTCGTAGGACTGGTCGGGGAACATCCCCAGGCAAAGTCCCGTGCTTTCGAGGAGGCGGGCCGGCCCGTTGCGCGGCTGGAGGACGGGCGGGTTGTGGCCGGCGTTGATATAGGCCGCTTCGTCCGTGCGCCGGTCGATGATGGTCAGGAAGAACGAGATGAACAGGTGGCTGTCGGAGCTCGAGTAGACGAAGTCGTTGAGCTTGGCCGCGAGGTCGCCGAGGTCGACGGACCCGGGGAACTTCTCGTGCAGGGCCCCCCGCAGCGAGGCCATGAGCAGCGAGGCGCTGACCCCGACGCCCGAGACGTCGGCGATGACGATGGCCAGGCGGTTCGGATCGACGGCGATGTAATCGTAGTAGTCTCCGCCGACGCGGCGGCAGGCCCGGGCGCTGCCGCTGATCTCGTAGGGCGCGAAATCCGGATCGGCCCGGGGCAGGAAGTTCTTCTGGATCTGGACGGCCAGGGCCATCTCCCGCTCGAGCTGGGCGTTCTTCAGGGACACTTCGTAAAGGCGGGCGTTCTCGATCTTGACGGCGGCCAGGTTGGCCAGAAGGGTCAGGAGGCGGAGGTCGTCTTCCGTGAACTGTTCGAGGAGCGAGGCCCGGTCGCAGTAGATGAGGCCGATGATGTCCTGGTTGTTCCAGAGCGGCACGCACATGGCCGAATGGATCCGGGCCTGGACGACGCTGACCTGGGCCCGAAGCCCTTCGTCGGCCTGGATGTCCGAGATGAGGATGGCCGAGTTGCGCTCCAGGGCGGTCCTGACGATCGTCTGGCTGACGAAGATGCTCTGGGTGCGCAGGGCCGCGTTCTGGACCCGGACGACCTTGGGCTCGAGGGCCTGGCTGGCCTCGTTCTTGATCATCAGGACGCCCCGGTCCATCGGCAGATGCTGGATGAGAACGTCCATGACGTGGTCGAGGAGCTTGTCCAGGGGCATGTGATAGATCAGGGCCTGGCTGACCTCGGCCACGACCGCGATGATCTTCTGGTCGTGCTGGAAGCGCTCGAGGTCGAGCCCGCCGCCCGGCGTCTTGACGATCACGCCGGCCGCCGCGGGCTTCTTGAGAAGGTCCTTGACCTGGATGATCGTGTTCGAGCTGTGGGTGAAGGTCGTGCCTTCGACCGTCTCGACGGAAGGCTGGTAGTCCCGGTCGAAGTAGAATCGGGTCGAGCCGATGAGGATCTCGTCGCCGCGAGCGAGGTCGATCTCGCCGCTGACACGCCGGCCGTTGACGAAGGTCCCGTTCTTGCTGCCCTGGTCGACGAGCGCGTAGCCGCGCTCGGTCGGGACGACGACGGCATGGCAGCTGGAGCTGAACTGGTCGGACAGGACGATGTCGTTGGCCGACGCCCGGCCGATGGCCACCCGCTGCCCGGTCAGGGGAAAGGTCGAAGATTCTCCGGTCTTCGGGTAGATGTAAAGATTGGCCATGGGCGTGCTGTCCGCCTTCATTCTAAATGAGGTCCGGCATCATTTCAACTTCAGCGCCTTCCTCAGGCGCAGCGCCCGCTCCCCGGCGGGGAGGTCCTCGATGAGCGGGAAGAGAAGCTCCTTGTCCTCCCGGTCGAGGAGGTTGTCGAGGTGCTCCAGGGCGTAGTCGACGGATTTGGGGGTGCCCTGGAGGATATTCTGATAGTCGTTGACGACGTCCTCGCGGGGGTACATGAGCGTCAGCAGGTCGAAGACGCGCTTGATCCGGATGTCCAGCCGGGCCTTGAGTGCGTCGGCGGAGCCGGGGGGGTCCAGGACGACGTCGCAGGCTTTCCGGATCAGGACATGGAGCTCCGGCCGGAGGTCCCTCTCGCGGAACCCGACCTGGCGCTGGTCGGTCCGGATCTTGTAGAGGGCGTCGACGAGGCAGGACTCCAGGTCGTCGTCGCGGCGGGCGAGCTCCTCGACGAGGATGTCGGCCGCCTTCTGGGTCCCGATCCGGGCCAGGACTTCCGGGATGGCCCGGCGGACCTCCAGGGGCTCGTCGGCCGAGCCGAGCACCGGGGCGAGGAGGCTTTCGATGCCGGGCCCGTACGAGGCGAGGGCCGCCTGGGCCTCGGCCACCGTCATGGGATTGGCCAGAAGGCGCAGGATGAGCGGGATGTGTTCGGGGCGGCGATGGACGGCGGCGCTGTTCAGGGCATAGAGGGCGACCTCGGACGAGGGGTCCTGGAGGAGGCGGGCCAGGGCGTCGAGCGTCGAAGGGCTCGGGACCATCCTGCTGATGCTGTTGGCGGCTTCGATCCGGTCGAGCTCGGAGGCCGAGGCGGCGATGGACCCGAGGCGTTCGTCCATGATCTTCTGATAGGAAGGCAGGAGATAGATGAGACCGATCTCCTCCTGGAACGCGGTGTCGGTGATGGCCTCCTCGAGGCCGGGGTAGAAGACCCCGCCGCCGACGTCGAGCAGGGCATCCATGGCCCGGGCCTTGAGCTCGTCCCGCTTGATGCCGAGGAGCTCCTTGAGCTCGGGGGTCAGGCTGTTCGTCCGGACGAGGTTGAAGACGTTCATGTAGTAGAGGGTCGTGCTCCGTTCGCGGCTCTGGATGGCCTCGAAGACCTCGCGGACGAGCTTCTCGTCGATGTGCCTGTTGACGACCTGCTGGCCGTCCATCCAGAGCTGCCCCAGGTCTTTCTTCAGGACCGCCGGGTATTCCCTGTAAACGAGCCGGGTCAGGGCCAGCCAGAGGAGGAGGAAGAAGAGGGCCACGAGGCCGATCTCCCGGACGATGGCCAGCGGCTGGTCGATCCGGTACTCGAAGTGCCGGACATAGAAGAGGGCCAGGAAGAGCGCGGCGCCGAGGCCTGTGGCGAACTTGCTGACGAACATATCGATGAAGATCTTGGCCCGGTATTTGACCCCCGGGGCGACCGGGACATAGAGGAGCTCGCGGACGGACTGGCTGAGGGTGTTGTCGAACGTCTTGTCGCTCCCCCGAACGACCCAGGCCCAGGCCAGCATGGCCCCGAGAGGCATGAGGAACACGGCCGCGGACCCGGCCAGGAGCACGATCGGCGCGAGGGAGATGGCCCAGCGGATGCCGTACGATTTGAGCACGCGGCCGGTGGTGAAGAGGTGGAAGACCGTCGAAACGACCA
The DNA here is from genome assembly GCA_963742235.1 of Candidatus Aminicenantota bacterium. Classification (GTDB taxonomy): domain Bacteria; phylum Acidobacteriota; class Aminicenantia; order Aminicenantales; family Saccharicenantaceae; genus RBG-16-66-30. The sequence continues at coordinate 34,103 of CAVULT010000010.1, forward strand.
GGATGACCAGGAAGAAGACGGCGATGGAAGACGTTCTCGCCTGGGCGTTGGGGAAAACGGAGTTGATGACCGTCTTGAACTGGTAGTTGATGAGGGACCCGGCGACCATGGCCGCCGCCAGCATCGAGGCCAGCAGCCGAAGATAGCGGTCCCGCCGGACGGTCCGGAAGCTCTCCAGGTAACCGACCTTCGAGGCCGGAGCGATGCGAACGTCCCCGGCGGCGGCGTCGATCTTGCGCTGCCCGGTGTAGACGACGTTGACCGCCACCACCGCCAGGACGAGCAGAACGGGACAGACGAGGAGCAGATCCTCGGGCTGGATGACCCGGGCGAAGGTGGCCAGCGCGGCGGCGCCCGAGCCGGCGATGCCGCCGAAGAGGCCTCCGGTGACAAAGAGGCCGACGAGCCTCTTCGCCTGGTGCGGGTCGAAAACGTCGTTGACGGAGATCCAGAACTGGGTCACGGACATGGAGATGAAGATGTCGGCCCAGAAGCAGAAGACGATCACGACGATGGAGAAATTGTCTTTGATCAGCTGCTCGGCCCTGAGGAGGAAGGCGAACCCGGACGGGTCCGCCACGGGCGACGCGACCAGCCCTTTCATGCGCAGCTCGAAGAGGTACCAGAAGACGAAAACGCTGGCGACGAAGAACAGGAGCGAGGCCGTCAGGTAGGTCTGCCGCGGCAGGCGGTCGAGGAGGCGGGCGTTGAGGGCGACGACAAAGCCGATGAGCAGGGCCGTGGCCAGGTCGGCATACGACCACCAGCTGGGCCGGGTGAAGCCGATCAGGAAGCTCTCCTTGACCGGCTTGATGATGTAGAACGTGGCCGTGATCAGGAAGAAAAGCACCGCCAGGGACAGCGCGGCCCGGGCCTCGCGGCCGCGGACGTCCCCGAATCGCTTCAGGAACTTTTCGAGCCGCGCGTCGGGCACTCCTCGCCTCCCCCCTCAGGTCCCCGGGAGCTCAGGGCGTGCCAAAGCTCTCCAGGGCCTTGTCGCAATCCTCGTGGATCTCGAGGACCTTGTGCAGCATGGTGATCTGGAAGATGAGGAGGAGCTTGTGGGAGATCCGGCACAACTTGAGCTTGCCGCCGAGGTTCTGCGTCGAGATGTAGCTGGCCAGGATCTGGCCCACTCCGAAGCTGTCGATGAACTCCACGCCGGCGAGGTTGAGCAGGACGTTCCTCCGGCCGCGGTTGAGCTGGGCCTCGACCAGGCTGTGGAGGGTCTCCTGCGGCGTGTCGGTGCGGCGGATCTCCCCTTCGATATCAAAGACGGCGATGCTGCCGACCTCGCGTGTTTTGATGACCATGGGCGTTTTTCTAAGCTACCTGTTTATCAAAAGGCCCCCCCAAAGTCAATCAGAAGGGGTAGAATGAGAGGCGAAAGGAGCTCCCATGCCACTCGTCGAAATCCACCTGCTCGAAGGCCGCACGGACGATCAGAAGAAGGCCCTGCTCACGGCGGTCACAGCGGCCGTGCACGATTCGATCGGCGCCCCTCTCGAATCGATCCGGGTGTGGGTCCAGGAGTTCACCCCGAACGAATATATGATCGCCGGAGTTCTCGCCGCCAACAGGGAGCGAAGTCCTCGCAGCGACCATCAGAAGTGAGGCGGAGCGGCTCGGAGCCTCACTTCTGAGAAGTATCTTGGTAATTCCCCAGGAATATCCCGGACCAGTCGGGGCTTTAAAGGCAGCCCCGTCGTTCGGTCAGTCCTTCGCCGCCGGCTCGTTGAAAGGCCGGGCGAACCGCCTGCGCACGAGATAAACCGGGATGCCCAGGAGGACGATGAGCAGTCCGGGGACGGTATATTTCGCTTTGAAGATGAGCAGGTCGACCGCGATGGCCGCGGCGACGAGGACGTAGAGCGCCGGCACGACCGGATAGCCCCAGGCCTTGTAGGGCCGCTCCCAATCGGGGTGCTTCTTGCGCAGGATGAAGATGCCCGAGACGATCAGGACGAAAAAGACGAGCACCGCGAAGATGACATAGTCCAGGAGCTCGCTGTAAGTGCCGCTCAGGCACAGGAGCGAAGCCCAGACGCACTGGACGACCAGGGCCGTGCCCGGCACCGAACGGCGGTTCAGCGTGCCGGTCGATTTGAAGAACAGCCCGTCCTTGGCCATGGCGTAATAGACGCGGGCTCCGGACAGGATCAGGCCGTTGTTGCAGCCGAAGGTCGAGATCATGATCAGGACGGCCATGATGATGGCCGCCGCGGGTCCGAAGATCATTTCGGCAGCGGCTGTTCCGACGCGGTCGAACTGGGCGAACTGGACGCCCCGGCCGATGACGTCGGCCGCCTCGGGGCTGCCGTGGACGGGCAGGGTGACGACGTAGGCGACGTTAGCCAGGAAATAGAGGAGGATGACGATCCCGGCCCCGAGAACGAGGCTCAGGGGAATGTTCCGCTTGGGGTTCTTGACCTCTCCGGCGATATAGGTCACGGTGTACCAGGCGTCCGAGGCGAAGAGCGAGCCGACCATGGCCGCTCCGATGGCCGCCAGGAGCATGATCCCCGACAGGGGCTCGACGGAGGCGATCTGGCCGCCGGCCATATGGGTCCAGCTGGCCTTCCAGAAAACGGCCAAATTGGCCTTGATGGCCGCGGCGTTGGCCCCGACGATGAAGCCGAGCAGGATGAGCCCGGACAAGGCGGCCGTCTTGGTCACGGTGAAGAAGCCCTGGATCGTCTTTCCCGTCTGCAGGCCGCGCATGTTGAGGGCGGTCAGGACGACGATGCTGGCGATGGCCAGAAGCTGGGCCGCCGAGATCTTCAGCCCCAGGACCGTCCAGAGGATGTGCTTCTCGCTGAACCAGGGGATGATGAGGCCGGTGAACTTGGCGAAGGCGACGCCGACGGCCGCGATCGTCCCGGTCTGGATGACGAGGAAGGTCGTCCAGCCGTAGAGGAAGCCGATGAGAGGGCTGTAGGCTTCGCGCAGATAGACGTAGAGTCCGCCGGCGTGGGGCATCATCCCGGCCAGCTCGCCGTAGCTCAGGGCGCCGATGACCGTGACGACCCCCGTGATGAGCCAGACGACGAGCAGGAGGCCGGGCGAGCCGACGGTGCGGGCGATATCGGCGCTGACGATGAAGATGCCCGAGCCGATCATCGCCCCCATGACGATCATCATGGCGTCGAAAAGGGACATCTCGCGCTTGAAGTCGCTCATGACCTTCTCCTGAGCTTGCTCTTGCGGATGCCGTAGGTGAAATAAATGATCAGACCGATCGCCATCCAGGCGAGAAGGCGGAACCAGGTGTCCCAGGGCAGGCCGGACATCAGATAGAGGCAGGAGAGGATGCCCAGGCCGGGGACGAACGGGACGAGCGGCGTCTTGAACGGCCGGGGGATGTCCGGCCGCGTGTAGCGCAGGACGAGGACGCCCCCGCAGACGATGAGGAAGGCAAAGAGCGTGCCGATGCTGACCAGCTGCCCGACGATGCCCATGGGAAGGATCGAGGCGGCTACGGCGACGACCATCCCGGTGATGATCGTGGTGACGTACGGGGTGCCGTATTTCGGATGGACGCGGGCCGCGGCCGCCGGCAGAAGGCCGTCCTTGGCCATGGTGTAGAAGATCCGCGGCTGGCCCATGAGCTGGACCATCATGACCGAAATCAATCCCACGATCGCCGCGATCTTGACCAGCGGCGAGAGCCAGAAAAGCCTCATGGAGTCGATCGCCACGGCCACGGGGGCCGGGACGTTGAGCTCGGTATAAGGGACGACGCCGGTCAGGACGAGGGAGAAGACGATGTAGAGGGCCGTGCAGGCGAAGAGCGAGCCGAGGATGCCGATGGGCATGTCCCGTTTCGGGTTCTTGGCTTCCTGGGCGGCCGTCGAGACGGCGTCGAAGCCGAGGTAGGCGAAGAACATCACTCCGGCGCCGCGCAGGATCCCGCTCCAGCCGAAGAAGCCGGGCTGCCCCTGGTTGGGGGGAATGAAAGGCTTCCATAGCTCGGGCTTGATGAAGAAGAGTCCCGCCCCGATGAAGACGAGGATGACGCTGATCTTCAGGAAGACGATGACGGAGTTGACCGTCGCCGATTCGCGGATGCCGCGCACAAGGAGGGCCGTGATCAGGGCGATGATCAGAGCGGCCGGCAGGTTCAGGACGGCGCCGGTCCTGGACCAGACCCCTGTCTGGGGATCGAAGGCGAAGGGCGCTTGGGCCAGCGCGGCCGGAAAGTCGACGCCCAGCCCCTTGAGAAAGTTGACGACATAGCCCGACCAGCCGATGGCCACGGTGGTCGCGCCGAGCGAGTACTCCAGGATGAGGTCCCAGCCGATGATCCAGGCGAAGATCTCGCCCAGGGTCGAATAGGCGTAGGTGTAGGCGCTCCCGGCGATGGGGATGAGTGAGGCGAACTCGGCGTAGCAGAGACCGGCGAAAGCGCAGGTCACCCCGGCCAGCATGAAGGACAGCGTGACGGCCGGCCCGGCGTACTCGGCGGCGGCCTGGCCGGTAATGACGAAAATGCCGGCGCCGACAATGGCCCCCACGCCAAGGAAGATGAGGTGCCAGGGGCCGAGGACGCGCTTGAGCCCGGAGGATTCCGACGAGGCTTCCTGCGTCAGCTGCTCGAGGCTCTTCGTGGCGAACAGCGCGCTCTTCATAAGGCCGAACTTATAGCATAGGAAAAAGAAGGGGTCAAATCGCGCTGCGGCCTCTCTCCCCCGTTCTGATCCTCACGACGTCAAGGACCTCCGAAAGGAAGATTTTGCCATCTCCTTTCCCCCCGGTTCTCGCATGATCTTGGATAGCTTTGATGGCCATCTCCGCCAGTTCATCGGGGACAATGATCTCGAGCTTGGTCTTATGATCATGCTTCAGGATATCATTCGGAGACTCATCTTTCAGCGGTCGTTTTCTTGTTTTTCCGAAACCCCTGACTTCGGAAATCGTGATGCCGGGAAGTCCTTCGATGAGTCTGAGGGCGCTGAGAACGCTTCCCAGCATCGCCGGGTTGATGATGGCTTTGATTTCTTTCATCGTTTTCCTCTCTAGATCTCGACCTCTTCTTTTTTGCGTCCGAGCCAACTGTAGAGTGCGGGAAGGAGGAGTAGCGTCAAGATCGTGGACGTGATCAGTCCGCCGACGACGACGACGGCCAGCGGCCGCTGGATCTCCGAGCCGGGGCCCTGGGCGAAGAGGAGCGGCACCAGGCTGAAAACCGTGATGGTGGCCGTCATCAGCACCGGGCGTAAGCGGTTGAGACAGCCCTGGACGACGGCCTCCTCCACCGTCCTCCCCTCCTCCTGAAGCTGGGTGATGTAGGACAGAAGGACGATGCCGTTGAGAACGGCGATGCCGAAAAGGGCGATAAAGCCGACCGAGGCGGGAACGGAGAGATAGAGCCCGGAGACGTAAAGCGCCATGACTCCGCCGATCAGGGCGAAGGGCAGATCGAGGATGACCAAAAGCGATAGCCGAAGAGAGCCGAAGGTCAGGAAGAGCAGAAACAGGACCAGGCCGATTGTGACCGGCAGGATGACCCCAAGGCGCTGCATGGCCCTCTGCTGGTTCTCGAATTGGCCGCCCCAGCTGAGAAAATAGCCCGGTGGGAGCGCGACGCCCCGGCCGATCGCCCTCCGGGCCTCGGCGACAAAGCCGCCCAGGTCTCGGCCGCTGATATTGCACTCGACTCCGATCCGGCGCTGGCCGGATTCGCGGCTGATCTGGCTGGGCCCCTCGAGCATGGCGATGTCCGCCACCTGGCTCAGGGGGATGCGGGCCCCGCCCGGCGTCCGGACCAGTATGGCCCCGATCGTTTCGATGGAATTTCGCCGCGCCTCCGGGTAGCGGATCTGCAGGTCGAAGTACTTATCACCCTCGTAAATCTGGGTCTCGGTCTTGCCGCCGACCGCCGCCTCCACGATGGATTGGACGTCCTCGACATTGAGGCCGAGACGGGCGATCCGGCCCCGGTCGGGCCGGACCGTGATGTAGGGCTGTCCTGCGACTTTCTCGACGTTGATATCGGTCGCGCCCTTGATCCTGGACAGGGCGGATCCGATCTCTTCGCCTTTGGCCTTGAGGATATCGAGGTCCTCGCCGAAGAGCTTGATGATGAGCTGGGCTTTCGTCCCGGCGACGAGTTCGTCGATGCGGCAGGCGATGGGCTGGCTGAAGGAGATGGTCATCCCTGGAAAGCCTTCGACGGCTTGCCGCATGCGGTCGACGAGTTCCTCACGCGTCCGGGCCGACGTCCACTCCTTCCTCGGCTTGAGCACGCCGACATAGCCCGTCTTCTCGACGCCCCGGGCCTCGAGGGCGACGCCGGTCTGCCCCGTCTTGCCGATGATCGTCACGAGTTCGGGGAACTTCATGAGCCGGGCCTGGACCTTGCGACTCAAGGCCAGGGACTCATCGAGGGAGATCCCGGGCAGGAACTGGACGTCCGTGTCGAGGGCCCCCTCGTCCATGATGGGCATGAATTCCGTTCCCAGCCGGGGGATGAGGACGACCGTTCCGGCCAGGAGCACGATGGCCGCCGCGACGACCAGGCCTTTATGTTCCAGGCTCCAGCGAAGGAGCGGCAGATAGGCCTTCTTGGCCCCCTCGACGAGGAAGCTCTTCCGGTCCGGATGAGGCTTGAGGACCATATAGCAGAACGCCGGAATCGCAACGAGCGACAGGACAAGCGACGCCGAGAGGGCGATGACATAGGTGAAGGCCAGAGGGGCGAACATCTTTCCCTCGATCCCCTGGAGGGCGATGATGGGGATGAAGGTCAGGGCGATGATGAGCTCGCCGAAGATGGACGGCTTGCGGACCTCGAGGATGGCCTTGAGGACCGTTGACAGCTTGTGGGTCCCGACCCCTTTCTCAGAAAGATGCCGCTGGACGTTCTCCACCTGGATGATGGTCGCGTCGATGATCATGCCGATCGAGATGGCCAATCCGCCAATGGACATGAGATTGGCCGAAAGCCCGACAAGGCGCATCATCAGGAAGGTAAAAAGGATCGAGAGCGGCAGGGCCAGAACGACGATAAAAGCGCCGCGGAGGCTGCGGAGAAAGACGACGAGGACGAGGATGACGAGCAGCGAGCCGATCAGAAGGGCCTCGATCACGGTGGAGACGGCCCGGTTGATGATGTCCGAGCGCTGGTAATAGGGCTCGATCCGGAGGCCGAGCGGCAGGACGCCCGAGGCGTTGATCTCGCCGACCCGGAGCTTGATATCCTCGACGACGTCCCGGCCGTTGGCGCCGCGGAGCATCATGACGACACCGCCGACGACCTCGCCTTGCCCGTCCTTCATGGCACCGCCCTGGCGGACGGCCTGCCCGACCCCGACCTCGGCCACATCGCGGACGAGAACGGGCGTCCCCGCCTCCGTCTTCAGGGCCACATCGCCAATGTCTCCGACCGTCTGGAGGAGGCCGATGCCGCGGACGAGATACTGCAGTTCGCCCCGTTCGAGGATGTTGCCGCCGACGTTGAGGTTGTTCCGGCGCAGCGCCTCCCCGATGTCCCCCAGGGTGAGATCGTAAGCGAGGAGCTTCTCCGGGTCCACCGTGACGTGGTACTGCTTGATGTACCCGCCGAAGGAATTGATCTCGTTGACGCCCGGGATGGACTTCAGCAGGGGCGACAGGACCCAGTCCTGGACGGTCCGGACCTGGGTCAGGAATTCCGTTTCGTCCATCCCGGACGGCGGCGTCCCGACGAGCGTGTACTGGTAGATCTCGCCCATCGCCGTGGAAATGGGTCCCATCGCGATCTCCGTGCCCGCGGGGACGCGCTCCTTGGCTTCGATCAGCCGCTCGAGGACAAGCTGGCGGGCAAAATAGATATCGACGCCGTCCTCGAAGACGACCGTGACCACGGACAGGCCCGACTTGGAGACCGACCGGACCTGGTCCAGCCGGGGCAGGCCGCGCATGGCCATCTCGACGGGATAGGTCACGAACCGTTCGACCTCGGGCGGGGACATCCCCGGGGTCGTGGACAGGACTTCGACCTGGATGTTGGTGACATCGGGAAACGCGTCGATGGGGATGCGGAGGACGGCCCAGATGCCCAAGCCGACGAGGAGCAGAACGCCGACGATGACAAGGACTCGCTGTCGGAGAGAAGATTCGATAAGACGGTCGACCAGGCCCATGCTAATCTCCCACCAGAGCGCCCTTGCGGATCTCGGATTTCAGCAGGAAGCTGCCCGATGTGACGACCGTCTCCCCTGCCTCGAGGCCCTTGAGGATCTCGATCGTCCCGTCGGACTTTTCGCCGGTCTCGACCTCACGCCGGGTATAGGTCCTCTCCCCCGTCTTGACGAAGACAACTGACCGGCCTTCGTCGTCCTGGACGGATTCTTCGGGGACGACGAGGGCCCGACGCTCTCCTCCCGCCGCGGTTAACGCATCGACGTACATCCCCGATTTCAGTTTCCCCCCGACATTGGCGACCTCGACGCGGCCCTCGACGGTCCGGGTTCCGGCGTCGATGACGTCGCCGACGAGGACGAGCCGGCCGCGGAACTCCTCGCCGGGGTAGGCGTGGGACCTCAAGACGACTTCGGTCCCCGCCTTTGTGGCGGCCAGGTCCTTCTCCTGGATATGGAGACGGGCCCAGAGCGTCGACGGATCGGCCAGCCGGAAGAGGCTCGTGCCGAGCTCGACGGCGTCGCCGGCGACGACATCGCTTTCGACAACGGTCCCGGCGATGGGCGCGCGGACCACCAGGAGGGGCCTGGGTACGGCCGATGTGTCGAGAGCCTCGATCTCGGCGGCCGGGACGCCGAGCAGGGACAGCCGTTCGCGAGCCCCTGCGAGGAAGGCGCGGGCCGGCGCCTCCTCAGCCGCGTCCCCCGCATGCCGCTTCGCCCGGGACGACGCCTGGATGTATTCGGCCTGCAAGGTCAGGAAATCCGGACTATAGATTTCGGCCAGAAGCTGGCCTTCGCGGACCCGGTCGCCCTGGACGACGAGAACGCGCTCGAGCCGGCCGGGCGTCCGGGCCGTGATATGGACGACGCGGCGGGCGTTCCACTCGAGCTCGCCCGCGGCTTCGATCCATTGCGCCATAGGGCCCATCGCCACAGTCTCGGTCTTGATGTCCGCCGCCGCGACGGCCTCGGCCGTCAGAGTCACGGACGTCGGTGCCGAGGCTCCACGGGCGGAGTTTTCATCGGGCCGGCCGGCGTCGGCACCGCTCTTGGCGCGGCAGCCGGAGGCGGGGATGAGGACAAGGGCCGCCAGGGCGGCCCCGATGATCATGCGGGCGATCGTTTTCATGCGATCCTCCATCAGTTCGCGGATTCGCCCGCGACCTCGAGGTCGGCCAAGGCGAGGTTGTAAAGAAGCAGAGCGCGCAGGTGTTCGATCTGGGCCAGGACATAGGTCCGGTGAAGGTCGAGGAGGCTGAACGCCTCGGCCTTCCCGTAGCGGAAATATTCGAGCTGGATGCCGAGCTCGTCCTCGAGCTCCTGGAGAAGGCTCTTCTCGTACACGAGAACCTGCTCCTCCGCGGACTTCGCCGCGGTGTAGGCGCTTTCGACGGCCGTCCGGACGCGCCGGTCAAGGGCCGCGGCGGCGAGCCGGCTGGCCTCCGCTTCGGCAGAGACCTCCAGGGCTTGCCCCTTGGCCCGGCCCGGCCTGAAGAACGGCATGGTCAGCCCGAACGAGACCCCCCAGCCGTTCGGACGTATGCTCGGCAGGAGGAAGCCGGCGAGGAAATCAGGATTGCGGCTGAGCCGGGCCAGCTTCACCGCCGACTCGGCGCCCGCGATCCTGAGCGCCGAAAGCCTGAACGACGGCAGGGTCGACCGGGCCCGCTCGACGAGCGCCGTCGGATCGCCGGCGAGAGGGACGAACGGCAGCGCCGTCAGCAGCACCACGGGTTCGGAGGGATCGCGGCCCAGGAGCTCGTCGAGCTCGAGCTCGGCCGTGCGCTTGTCCTTAGCCTGGTCGAGGATCTGGTTCTTCAGCCGGGCCTTTTCGGCGCGGGCTCTGAGCACGTCGGCGTAGGAGGCCGCGCCGGTCCGGTACTTCGTCTGCAGGTCCTCGAGCAGGGCGTCGAGGCGCGAAGACGTCCGCTCCAGGGCTTCGACGGCGGCGCCCGCGAAGGCCGCGTTCCAGTAGGTTTTCTTCACCCTGGCCGCGAGGAGGAGCCGGACCCTGTCGAGCTCGGCCGCGGCCGCATCCTCGCCCTGCCGTCCGATCTCGGCGCGCAGGCCCCGCTTCCCGGGATACTCGAAGGCCTGTTCGATGCCGAGATGGATCTCGACCTCATCGCCCTCCTTTTTGAGGCCGGGAAGAGGCAGGCCCTCGACGCTGGCGGCAGCCAGGGGCTCGGGGCGGGACCTGAGCTGAAGGGTCCGGCCGCGGGCGGCGTCGATCCTCGCCCTGGCCGCGAGGACTTCGGGATTCCGGGCCAGGGCGGTCTCCACCGCTTGATCGAGGCTGAGGCCGCCGTCCTGGGCGGACAGGGCCGGGATGATGACGGCAAGCGCCGCGGCGACGGCGAGAACGAACGGTCTTTTGACCGGCATGGCGATCCTCCTTGTCGGGACGTCGGGACAGAACCGGAAGAGGCTCAGACGAGGGAGGATCTGGGAGGCGGGGTGATGTCCGCGGCCATCATGGCCAATATGCGGCCCGCGGCGGGGAGGATCATCGGGACGGATACGAGGCCGTCGGCCGCCGGCGTATCGATGGACTCCGGACCGCTGAGGGATGACCAGAAGCAGAGACAGACGGCGGCCCCGGCGTGGTGAGGATGGACGTGGCCGAACCCGCCGGCCCTGGAGGGGCAGTGGACGGGGCAATGGTCCTCGGCGTAATAGAAATGGAACATGCAGACCGCGAAAACGACGGCGAGAGCGAGGGCCGCGGCTTTTTTCATGTCCCGGCGATTATCCCACGGCCGCCCCGCCGCGTCAACACAGGCTGACCGCCTGACGAGACCGTCCGGCCGGCGCTTTATTCCCTCCCGGACTTTTGTTAGAATCATTCGTTCGGAAGTTCGCGCCAGGTCGGAGTTCGGAGATCGACTGATGAAAGCCTTGGTCACGGGAGCGAGCGGGTTCATCGGACGCCGGTTGGCGTCCGCCCTGGCCCGGCGCGGCCATGACGTCGCGTGTCTCGTCCGCAAGACGAGCAAGACCGCCTGCCTTGACGGACTGCCGGTCGAGCTCATCGTCGGCGATCTCGGCGATCCCGGCTCGCTCGATGCGGCCGTCGCGGGCCGGACCTGGGTCTTTCATCTGGCCGGCGTCGTCCAGGCGGCCGGCGAATCGGCCTTCGAAGCGGCCAACGTCGAAGGCACCCGCAATCTCGTCGCAGCCTGCCTCCGTCAAGCGCCTGGTCCGGAGCGTTTCGTTTTCGTCTCCAGCATCGCCGCCGCGGGCCCGTCCGCGCCGGACAGGCCGGGGACGGAGACGGACGAACCCCGGCCCGTCACCGCCTACGGCCGCAGCAAGCTCGAGGCCGAGGGCGTCGTCATGGACCACCCCCGCCGTCTGCCGGCGACCATCGTCAGGCCCCCGAACGTCCTCGGACCGGGCTCGAAAGAGCTCGAGCGGGCCATGGCCCTCGTCAGGAAAGGGATCTTCCCTTCGATCGGCGACGGCCGGCCGCGAACGAGCCTCATCGACGTCGACGACCTGGTCGAGGCCCTCATCCTGGCCGCCTCGAATGTCCGGAGCATCGGGCAGATCTACTACGTCACCGACGGCCGCGCCTACGCCTGGCCCGAGATCACGGCGGCTTTGGCCGAAGAGCTCGGACCGGGGCGGGCTCGGATCAGAGTCCGGGTCCCCCACGGGGCCCAGATCCTGGCCGCGGGGATGGCCGAGGCGGTCGCCCGGCTGACCGGGAAGCCGCCCGCGCTGACCCGTGATCTCGTCCGGGCCGGGCGCGATCATTTCTGGATCTACGACGGCTCCAAGATCGAACGCGAGCTGGGCTTCCGGCCGCGCTCGACCATGCGCGATTCGGTGCGCCGATCCGTTATGGAGGCCGGGCCGAAGGCCGGTTCCAGGCGCCCGTTCGGCGGAGCGCGGCCTTGACGGCCGACAAGCGGCTCCGCCTGGCGGGCCTCGAATTCGGGCTGACCGACGTGGTCGCGTTGGGCGGGCTGGTCTTATTCACCCTCCTGGGTCTCGCCTTCCACGGCCGTCTCGCACACCCGGTCCGGCTCTTCGGCTTCAGCCTGTTTTTCATCGCCATGTACCTGGCCTCGCTCGCCGTCCTGCCCCGCCTGCGCCGGCCCTGGCCCCGATTCCTGCTGCGGACGGCCTCCGTTCAGCTGACGTTTCTCCAGGTCTACAAGGCCGCCAACGAGATCCAGACGATCTTCTTCCCCTGGCAGGACGATCGGGTCCTCGCCTGGGAACAGAGCCTCCTGGGTTTCCAGCCGCTCGTAGAGATCCAAAAATATTACTCGGTTCCGCTCAACGAGTTGATGTTCTTCGTCTACGTCTTTTACGTCGTCATCTATCCTGTCCTCGGGGCGATCATCTTCTTCAAGCACGGCCCGGAGGCCAACGAGGATTACCTCTTCCAGATCGGCCTGGTCAATTTCGTCTGCGGCCTGGGCTTCATCCTCTTTCCCGTGGCCAGCCCGATGAACTGGAAGAGCATCCGTTCGCTCCTGACCAAACCCCTGCCCGCCGGGGTCTTCGGCTCCATCGCCGAGTGGATCCGGGCCAACGTCCACCAGCCGGGCGGCTCCATCCCCAGCCCGCACTGCGCCGTGGCCACCGTGATGTGGTTCATGTCCCGGAAGTACACCCGGCACGGCGCCCTGTGGCTCACCCCGGTGATGATCGGGCTCTATGCTTCGACGGTCTACGGCCGCTTCCATTACCTGTCCGATATGGTCATCGGCATCGCCGCGGGGGTCCTGGTCGTTCTCATCGCGCCGGCGATCGAACGCGCCTGGAACGGCCGGCCGTCCTCGGACACGGGAGACCTGCCGTGAGCCGGGTCCTCATCACGGGCGCCAACGGCTTCGTCGGCTCCAACCTCTGCCGCTGGCTCCTCGGCCGCGGCTGGGAGGTTGACGCCCTCGTCCGCGAATCGTCCGATCTCCACTTCCTCGAAGGCCTCGACGTCAGGCTCATCAAAGGCGACCTCCGCTTTTCGGACAGGATCGATCTCCCGGCCGGGACGACGCACGTCGTCCACGCCGCGGCGCTCGTCTCCGACACGGCCGGCGACGAGGACTGCAACAGGAACATCTTCGACATGACCCGGAGCTTCGTGGGCCGGATCCGCGCGTCCCGGCTGCCCCTGCAGCGTTTCGTCTATATCTCCTCGGCGCTGACCATCGGCTTCGCCGGGCGGGACATCTCGGAGGAGCGCCGCGGCCGGCCGGCGACGTTCGTGCCTTACGTGCGCCACAAGATCCGCACGGAGTGCGAGCTCCGCGACCAGCACGCCGCCCACCGCTTCCCTGTGGTCATCCTCCGGCCCGGCGATGTGTTCGGTCCGAACGACCGCGTCACCTGCGCCAAGGTCCTCCAGAGCTCGGAGCAAGGCATGCCGCTCGTCGCCGGGCGAGGCCGCTGGCGCTTCGGCTACTGCCATGTCCGGAATCTCTGCCAGGCCGCGGAGCTGGCCCTAGTCACGCCGGGGATCGAGGGCCGGGCCTATACCGTGACGAACCGAGTCCTGCCGACATGGCGGGATTTTTTCCTGGCCATGCAGGGGGGCCTGGGGAAAAAGCAAAGAGTCTACGTTCCGGTCTTTATCGCCCGCCTCCTGGCCGTCACCTCGGGCGCCGCGGGGGCCGTCTTCCCCAAGTTCAAGGATAAGCTCACCCCCTACCGCATCCGGCGCGTCACCACGGAAACGACCTACGACATCTCGAGGACGATCGCCGAGCTGGGCTACTCGCCCGACGACGATTTCGAGAGTCAGTTCGCCGAGATCGTCGCCTGGTACAAGAAGGAGAAAGCCGCTGGCCATATGGCTTGAACGCGCCGCGGGACCCGGCGGGCCGACGCTGGCCCTCGTCTACCTGGAGCTCGCCCTCGCCCTGACCCTGCTCCCGACGGTCCTTCATTTCCGCAGGCTCCGGGAGACGCGCGACGAGCTCGGGGCCGTGCGGATCTACTTTCTGGCCGTCTTCGGACTCCTCCTCCTCCTGCCGGGGCTGCTCGTCTTCGCGACGGCCGCCCGGCCTCTGGAAGCTTTCGCCGCCTTCGGCTGGACCTTCGGCCGAATCGGCCTCGGCGCGGTCCTGACGCTTTGCGGGCTGCCTCTCGCCATCCTGGCCGGCTTGGTCGGCTCGCGCGATCCGGCTCTGCAGAAGATGTACCCGTTCGCCAAGGCCGCGGGAGCGGATCGCCGGACTTTCGCCGGCTACGAGCTCTCTTACGTCGTCCTCTATTACCTGCCGTGGGAATCCGTCTTCCGGGGCGTCCTCTTCCTGCCCCTCGTCCCGGCGATCGGGCTCGTCCCCGCGCTGGCCGTGCAGACGATCATCTCGACGCTCCTCCATATCGGCCATCCCGACGCGGAGATCTTCGCCGCGGCCGCCGCGGGTCTGGCCTTCGGCCTGATCGCCTATTTCACGGGCTCCTTCTTCTACCCCTTCGTCCTTCACGCCTCGGCCGGAGTCGCCACGGATACGTTCCTCTTCCTGCGGCGGCGGAAGGCCGGCCGGTGAGGATCCTGGTCACGGGGGCGACCGGGTTCGTCGGGTCGGTCCTCATGCCCGGCCTCATCGGGCGTTACGGCGCCGGCGACGTCGACGCCTTCGTCCTGCCGGGCGAGGCGATCCCCGCGACCTGGCGCGACGCCGGCGTGAGGACATTCGACGGCGACATCGCCGATGCGGCCGCGGTCGCGGCCGCCGTGCGGGGGCACAGTCATGTCGTTCACCTGGCCGGCTTCATCTCGTACTGGAAAGGGGACGAAGACAAGCTCAGGGCGGTCAACGAGAACGGCGTCCGGTCCGTCGTCGAGGCCTCGCTCGAGGCCGGGATCGAGCGCCTCATCCACATCTCCTCCGTCGGCGCCGTGGGCTATCACCGGGACAGGACGCCGGCCGGCGAAACGACGCCCTACAACTGGCCCGCCGACATCCTCTACATGGCCTCGAAGCGCCGAGGGCAGGATATCGTCGAGCGGGCGATCCGCGAACGCGGCCTGCGGGCGGTCATCCTGAACCCGGCTTCGATCATGGGCCCGGGCGACCACGATCCGGCCACCCCCCATAACGAGCTCTACAAGAGGATCTGCCGACGCGCCCAGATCGGCTCCTTCGCCGGCGGTCTGGCCATCGTCGATGTCCGGGATCTCGCCGCCGTCATTCTCAAAGCCCTGCAGGGCCGGGGCCGCGACGGCGAGAGCTACCTCGTCGTCGGGGCGAACCTCACCTACTCCGACGTCGTTCGGCGCATCAGTCGGGCCTGCGGCCGCAGGGCCTATCCCTTTCCCGTCCCGGCCCCCGTGCTGACGGCGGCGGGTCATATCCTGGAGCGGGCGGCGCGCCGGAGCGGCCGGCGGCCTCTCCTCACCGCGGCCTACGGCCGGCTGAGCGGCTGGACGGCCTATTACGACAACTCGAAAAGCCGGCGGGAGTTCGACCACACCTACATCGACGCGGACACGACGATCCGGGACGGCTGGGTTTATTACCGGGACACGCTAAGACGGGGTCAAACCTACACTTTTTCACTTTATCGGCGCACTCGTCGCTAATTTGCGAGCGAGTCGCGCAAAAGTGAAAAAGTGTAGGTTTGACCCCGTCTTGATCAGCGCACACGGACGGGCAGCACGATCCGGGACGGGTGCGCTTTCGATCGATAGACTCGCTGGGTGGCCGGCCGGTAATCCGAGGCTTTGGCCAGGAAGATATTCTCGACGAAGGTCTGAGGGTTCCGGTCGATCAGGGGGAACCACGTGCTCTGGACCTGGACCATGATCTTGTGGCCCTTGAGGAAGCGATGGTCGGCGGCGTGGAGGTCGATGGGGAATTCGGCGACCCGGTCGGGGACGAGCGGCTCCGGCCGCTCGAAGCTTTTCAGGAACCGGCCCCGGAAGACCTCGTTGGCGATCATCAGCTGGTAGCCCCCCAGAGCCGGGTCCTCGGGGTAATCTTCGGGGTAGACGTCGATGAGCTTGACCACCCAATCGCTGTCCGTGCCGCTGGTCGAAGCGAACAGGCGGGCGGTCAGGCGGCCGGTCACGGTGACGTCCTCGGCGAGGGGCTCGGTCTCCCAGCTGAGGACATCCGGCCTCAGATGCGCGAAGCGCTGGTCGCCGACGAGCCACGTCGGCCAGCCCGAGCCCCGCGAATAGTAGGTCGGCTCGATGGGCCGGGGCCGGTAGGGCACGGGGCGGGCGGGATCGGAGACGTAGCTGTCGAAAGCCCCGGCCTCCTCCGACGCGGGAGGCTCGAACGACAAGCGGCCGCCCTCCCGGAAGTAGAGGCCTCGGTCCTCGGTCAGGTTTCGAGGCGGCCAGGCGTCGTACATCCGCCAGGCGTTGGTCCCGGTCTCGAACGTGACGGCCTCGGAGACGTCCCAGCCGCTCTTGTCTTTCAGATAGCGGGCGAAGAAGGGCGCCAGGATCCGCGCTCTGAAGTACTCCGAGGTGTCGCCGCCGAATTTGATCCGTCCGAGGGCGCTCCCGTCGCGGCGCATCCAGCCGCCGTGGTTCCACGGCCCGGCGACGAAGAAGCTCTGTTTTCGGCTGTCGTGGGGCTCGAGCGTTTCGTACATCTTCTGCGGGCCGTAGAAATCCTCCTGGTCCCACCAGCCGGCCACGTTGAGCGTCGGGACCGTCACCCGGACGAGATAGGGCGCCATGGCCTGCTTCTGCCAGAACGCGTCATAGTTCGGATGGGCCACGAAATCATTCCAGCTCGGGATCTTCCCGCGGAGGATCTTGTCGTTGACCGTGCCGAGCGGGCCGAGGCCGAGATACCATTCGAATGTGTCGTAACGGTCGAAGCGGAAGGAGAAGCTTTCCTTCGACGTCTCCATCATGGCCGCGTACTCGAATCCGTAGCTCAGCCGGAAGGCGCCGTTGTGATGGAAGTCGTCCCCGAGATACATGTCGGCCGGAGACGCCTGGGGCGACACGGCCCTCAGGGCGGGATGCGGGTCGAGCATGGCCATGGCCGTGAGCCAGCCGTCGTAGGAGACGCCCATCATCCCGACGCGGCCGTTGTGGCCGGGGACGTTGGCCAGGAGCCAGGCGATCGTATCATAGGCGTCCGTGCTCTCGTCGATCGCCCGGGCGTCGCCCCGGTCGCGCGGCGGCCGCTGCATGACGAAAGTCCCTTCGGACTTGAAGCGCCCGCGAATATCCTGGAAGACGAAGATGTAGCCCTCCGCGACGAGCTCGCGATAGGACTCGGAGGCCAGGGGACGAGTCGTCTCCGGGGCCTGGTAGGGCGTCCGCATGAAGAGGAACGGAAGCGGGGTCGAAGCGGTATTGGGGGCAAAGATGACCGTGTGCAGCTTCGCGCCGTCGCGCATCGGGACCATGGCCTGGGTGATCGTGAACTCGGGTGCGGCGCCGGGCTGCCCGTTGGACGCGATGACGGCGACCGACGCGAGCGCCGCCGACGCCGCCAGGCCGAACAGAAGGACTTTCGTCTTCGAACGGAGACAACGAACGTTCATGGGTGGCTCCTTGCCGCTCGATGATAGCCTCGGCCCGGGCCCGAGTCAATCGCCCCGCGTTCGTTGACAGGGCTTCGAGCCGGGCATAAAATGCCAGGCGTCCGGGAGCATCCCGTCATGAAGATCGTCCTGTCCGAAACCCTGAGTTACTGCTTCGGCGTGCGCAAGACGCTCGAGCTCACGGACAAGCTCCTGGCCGGCCGGCCCGACCGGACCTATTACATGCTGGGCGAGATCGTCCACAACGAGCATGTCGTCGAAGCGTTGAGGGCCAAGGGCCTGCGCATCGTCCAGACCCTCGAGGCCGTCCCGGCGGGCGGGATCGTCATCCTCCAGAGCCACGGCTCGACCCGCAAGCGCTACGACGAGCTCGCGGCGCGCGGGCTCGAGTTCGTCGACGCCACCTGCCCCATGGTCCGGATCATCCACGACCGGATCCGCGCCGTCGAGGCCCAGGGCCGCGTTCCCGTGGTCATCGGCCAGGTCGGGCACGAAGAGGTCCGGGGCATCGTCGGACAGGTCGCCCGGGCCTTCGTCGTCAAGTCCCCCGACGAAGTGACGCCGGAGCTCTTCGCCGGGGTCGGCCGCGCCGGCGTCGTGGCCCAATCGACCTTCGTCGAGGACGAAGCCCTCCGGATCGTCGAGCGCATCCGGGCCCTTGTCCCCGACGTCGTCTTTCACGACACGATCTGCCAGCCGACGAAAACCCGCCAGCGCGAAGTCGAGACGCACACGCGGAAGGCCGATTGCGTCATCGTCATCGGGTCCCGGCACAGCGCCAACACCCGCCACCTCTTCAACATCGCCCGGGCCATCAATCCCCGGACTCACCTCATCGACCGGCCCGAGAGCGTCGAGGACATCGCCATCCCCCCGGGCGCGGCGGTGTTCGTCGCTTCGGGCGCCTCGACGCCCATGGAGCTCATCGTCGAGGTCGTCCGGCGCCTCGAAGCCCGCGGGACGTCCGCGCCCCCGAAGGACGCGACGGCATGACCTTCGACGCCTATTTCAGGCCGGTCCGGAAGCGTCTCGGCGACGATGTGACGGCCTTTCTCGCGGCCAAGCGCGCTGACGTGGCCGGACTCAGGCCCTGGGGTCCCGACGTCCTCGAGCGCCTGCGGACATTCACCCGGAAGGGCAAGATGATCCGGGGCGTTCTCGTCGCCCTCGGCTGCGAGATGGCCGGCGGCCGGGCCGGCGCCGCGGCGGTCCGGGCCGGCACCGCCTTCGAGCTCATCCAATCGGGCCTGCTCATCCACGACGACATCATGGACCGGGACGCGCGGCGGCGCGGCGGGCCCTCGATCCACGAACAGTATGCGCGCCTGGCGCCGGTCTCCGGCCGGACCGGCGACGCCCATTTCGGAACGAGCATGGCCATCTGCGCCGGCGAGATCGCGATCTTCCTGGCCTTCGAGGCCATGGCCGGTCTGCCCGGCCCGACGAAGCGGGCGGCCGCCGCGCAGAAGCTCTTCGCTTCCGAATTCGGGCTCGTCGGCCTCGGGCAGATGCTCGACGTCGAGGCCGGGACCACCCGGGAACGCCTCCCCGAGCGGAGGATCCTCGAGATCTACCGCTACAAGACGGCCCGCTACTCGTTCTATCTCCCCCTCGCCGCCGGCTGGGCGCTCGGCGGCGGGAGGAGCCCCGTCCGGCCGGCCCTCGAGCGCCTGGGCGAGGACCTCGGGCTCGTCTTCCAGATCAAGGACGACGAGCTGGGCCTGTTCGGGAGCCCGCGGACGACGGGCAAGCCGGTGGGTTCCGACATCCGCGAGGGCAAGAGGACCCTGTACGCCGCCGGGCTCCTCAGCCGGGCCGCGGGGGCCGACGCGGCGCGGCTGGCCGCCATTTTCGGCTGCGCCGGGGCGACGGAAGACGACATCCGCTTCGTCCGGGACCTGGCCGAGCGGCTCGGCGTCAGGACGGACGTGCGCCGGGTCATGGCCCGCCTGGGCGGGCGGGCCGGAGAGGAGATCCGGGCCCTGCCTGTCCGGGAAAGTCACCGCGCGATCCTTCAAGGACTTCTCGCCTATATCGTCAGCAGGAAGAGCTGAAGCCCGGGCGTTTCAGCGGGGGGGTGAGTTATCACCTCGCGAATCACCTTTAGGGGTGATTGACCGGTCGGTCCTCCAGCGCGAGGATGGGTGCGGAATTGATCGAAAGCGTCGTCGGGAGGACGTGGATCATGGACAATCGCAAAGACAAGCGGTTCCTCGAACGGAACACCGTATTCATCAAATCGACCTCGGAAGCCGCCGAGGTCATCTCCGCGCACGGCATCAACGCCCACACCCACGACATCTCCCTCTCCGGCGCGAGGATCTGCACGCCGCACTATTTCCCGGTCGGCAGCGTCGTCCGCATCGTCATCGACCTCGAGCGGACCCACCAGTCCATCAAGGTGGACGGCGAGATCAAGTGGACCAAGAAAAGCGAGGACGACGACGACCTGTTCGAGAGCGGCATCGAATTCCTGCACAGCATCTCCCAGACGCTGCTCTCCCTGATCAAGCACCTCTACGCGGAACGGAACGGCGGCATCCCGACGGCCGTCTCCCACTGATCGGTCCCGGGCTCACCCCAAGGCTCCCCGGTCGTCAACAGAATTCGTTCCCGAGCACCCGGTTTTAGCCTATAATCGGAGGCCGGGAAGCCCATGAGCGATCTGGCGACGTTCCTATCGACCGAAGTGGGACCCCTCGGCCCGCGCGTCGAGGAGCTCGTCCGAGGCCACGTGCGCCTCTGGCGCGAGGCCCCTGTCGATCCTCTCGCTCCCGAAAAACGTTACGCCCGCGAAGAGAGGCGGGCCGTCGAAAAGGAGCTCTCGGGGCTCGTATCCGCCTTGTCTTCCGAGCCGACGAGACAGGCCTTCCTCGATGGCTCGCTCGACGCCGCGCGCGTCGAGGAGCTCGGCGCCCGCGTCCGCCCCGCGTTCAAGCGGCTCCTGCGCCTGACCGGCCTGCCTCTCGAAGCCGTCTACGACGCCCGCTTCGTCGACTCGACCCGTAGGTTCCTCCAGACCGCCCGCGATTTCGACCCGGACCTCGGCCTGGCCTCGGCCTACCAGGCCCTGCGCAACGTCTGGATCATGAATTCCCTCCAATTCGACCTGGGCCTCGCGGTCGAGCACACGGACGCGATCTTCGCCTATAGCATGGTCTACCCCTACCTCGACAACATGCTCGATGACGCCGGGACGGCCGAAGCCGGGAAGCTGGCCCTCGTGGCCAGGCTCAGGAGCTGGCTCGAAGGCCTGACTCAGGCCGCGGAATCCCCGGGCGAGGAGAAGCTGCTGTCGCTCGTCCGCCTCATCGAGGGCCGCTTCCCGCGCCCCGAATTCCCCGTCGTTTATCAGTCCCTCCTGGCCATCTATAACGCCCAGGTCAAGAGCCTCCTTCAGCAGAGGCCGGACGCGGCGCCGTCGCCCGACGAGATCCTGGCCATCAGCCTGGAAAAGGGCGGCGCCTCGGTCCTGGCCGACGGCTGTCTTGTCGCCGGGACGCTGCGACCGCGAGACGAAGAGTTCTGTTTCGGCTTCGGGACCTTCCTCCAGCTGGCCGACGACCTCCAGGACATCGCCGAGGATTCCCGCTGCGGTCACCGGACCCTGTTTTCGTCAGGACTGGCCGTGAGCCCTCTCGACAGGACGGCCCTTCGGCTGGAATCGTATCTGGATGCGGTCCTCGAGAGAGCGCGCGCCGGGGCGACGCCGAGCCGGTCCGCCCTCTGCGACGCCATCAAAGGCGGCCTCGGGCTGATGTTCCGCGAGTCGGTCGGCAAACAGCCGGAATATTTCAGCCGAGCTTTCGTCCGCAGGGCCAAGCGCGCTTTCCCGATGCGCTTTTCCTACGTGCGCAAGCTGCGGCGGCGGCTCGCGGACCGTCTTCCCAAGGGGTGCGGCCGGCTGGCAGATCTCGACCCGGGATTGGTGGCCCTCATGGCCCTATCATCGCGGGCCTTCGCCCTCGATTGACGCCGGGCCTCCCGGCGGACGGCTATTGGGCGATGGATACGACCGTTTTGGGGTCCCGCGAGGCTTTCCAGGCGACGGCCACAGCCTTCGGATTGCCAGCGGGCCGGACCGAGCCGACGATCTGATCCCCCTTGATCTTTCCCTCGTAGATCTGGGAAACCATCTTGCCGTCAGCCTCTGTGTCGGCCCGGAAGCTGATGGCCTCGCCGCTGAGACGGATGTCGGCGATCGCGAGAGGCCGGTCCCCGTCCCGTCCCGAAGCGGTCACGACCTGGAACTGCTGGCTGGCCTCGAGGACACAGTGCTTGCTGCGCGAGCCGTCCGCGACATTCCACTCCCAGCGTCCCGTGGCGTTGGCCGGGACGACCCAGAAGTGGACGTCTCGCTCGTCGCCGAATGACGTCGTGACGGCGGAGGTCTTATCGGGCCGCCAATCGCCCATCTCGAAACTGTGGGAGACGAGGCGCGTCCCCGGCCTGAGGTCGGCCAGGAGCTTGGGACGGAGACGCAGGTTGACCGACGTCAGGAGATACATAGTGATCACGGTGGCGTCCTTGAAGTCCGCCTTGAAGAGGTCTTCCTGAATGAAGCGGACCTTGCCGGTGAGGCCGGCCTGGGCCGCGTTCTCGTTGCTCTCGCGGATGCGGACGGGATCGATGTCGATGCCGGTCGCCTTGACCCCGTACTTCTTGGCGGCGGCGATGACGATCCGGCCGTCGCCGCAGCCGAGATCGTAGAGAATGTCGCCGGACTTGACGTCGGCCAGGCGCAGCATCTCGTCGACGACCTCCGGGGGTGTCGGAACGAACGGAACATCGTAGCCCCGGTACAGCTGCCAGGTGACATCCTGGGTGGGCGCCGGCGGGACCGCGACCAGCAGGCCGGAAAAGACAAAAATGACGGGAAACAGCGCTTTATTCATCGCGTCCCTCCTCGCGATCGGGGTAGGCGCCGGCTGGGATCCGGCGATGACGCCATGATAATCCGGGGTCCGGGCGGTGTCAAACCGCCGGCCCTCGCTCCGCACGTCCGGCGCAAAGGCCCGGGCGTCAGACGACCACCTGGCCGTCGAACAGTCGGATCGTCCTCTCGGACCGGGCCGCGATGTGATCGTTGTGGGTGACCATGACGATCGTCCGGCCGCCTCGCCAGAGATCCGTCAGGATGGCCATGATCTCCTCGCCGCTCTTCGAATCGAGGTTGCCCGTCGGCTCGTCGGCCAGCAGGATGGGCGGATCGTTGGCCAGGGCCCGGGCCAGGGCGATGCGCTGCTGCTGGCCCCCCGAGAGCTCCGTGGGCCGGTGGTCGCGCCAGTCGAGAAGGCCGACGGCGTTGAGAAGCTCGGTCACCCGCTCGCGCCGCGCCTTGCCGTTCTTGCCGTCGAACAGCATCGGCAGCTCGATGTTCTCCCAGGCCGTGGCGTAGGGCAGGAGGTTGAAGTTCTGGAAGACGAAGCCGATCTTGCGGTTGCGCACGGCCGCCAGCTCGTCGAACGTCAGCCCGGCCACGTTGTCGCCGTCGAGGACGTACTCCCCCGCCGTCGGCGTATCCAGGCAGCCGACGATGTTCATCAGCGTCGACTTGCCCGACCCGGAGGGGCCCATGACCGAGACGAATTCGCCCCTGCCGATCGCGAGGGAGATGCCGCGGAGGGCCTCCAGCGACTGGCTTCCCGTCCGATAGACTTTGGTGATGCCGTTGAGCTCGATCATGACCACCCTCTATTCATAGCGCAGCGATTCGATCGGGTTGGCCCGCGACGCCCGGAGCGCCGGGAAGATGCCCGACAGGAAGCACAGGACGCCGAGAACGACGACATAGATGAGGAGGATCCTCAGCGAGAATTCCGGCCGCAGGAGATAGGCCTCGATCCCGAACGAATCGTAATTGATCGGGGCCAGGCGGACGAGGTGAACGATGTTGAAGGCGGCGATGAACCCCCAGAACGTCCCCTTGGTGAAGACGAAGACCGTCTCCAGAAAGAACTGGGCGATGATCGTGCGGCGGCGGGCCCCGATGGCCAGCTTGATGCCGATCTCCTTCGTCCGCTCCTTGGCCGCGGCGTACATCAGGTTGGTCACGCCGACGGCCCCGATGAGAAGGGTCAGGCCGCCGATGATGCTGAGGAAGATCTCGATGCCCTTGAAGATGGCCATCCCCTCCTTGGCGTCCTCGATCGTGTTCCAGAAGCTCGTGGCATAGCGGTCATCGGGTTCGAAGCGGTACTTGCGGCCGAGGAGCGTCCGGACCCGGTCCTCGATCATCCTGGACTGGGAGGCCTCGCGGGGCTGGATGTGGATCTGGTTGATGCGGCGCCGGTTGTCGATCTGCTGGTAGGAATGGAAGGGCAGATAGATCTGATCGGCGTCCGGTCCGTTGTACATCGAGTCCTGGATTTTTTTCTGCAGCACCCCGACCACGGTGAAGGGGACCCTGGCGATGACGATCATCTTGCCCACGGCCTCGGCGCCTCCGAACAGGTCCGCGGCGACCTTCCAGCCGATGAAGGCGACTTTCCGTCCCTCGGTGACATCGTCGGCGTCGAGGAAGCGGCCGCCGAGCTGCGGCACCTGGGTGCGCATCAGGCCGAACTCGGCGGTCGTGCCGTGGACGGTCCGGTTGATCTCCTTGCCGTTGGCCGAGACGGCCAGGTAATTGTACGATTCGGGCGCGATGCGCAGGATCTCCGGGATCCTGTCCTTGAGATAGTCGATGTCCTCGGGGTAAAGCGAGATCTGCCGCCCCTTGGGCAGGCCTTCGAACGGCAGGGACGTCTGGCCGCCGTAGACCATGATCAGCGTCTGGCCCAGGCCGCTGAACGCGACCTGGAACTGGGTGCTCATGCCCTGTCCGAAAGCCATCAACAGGAGGATCGAGAGAGTGCCCCAGAAAAGAGCGAAGGTGATGAGGGCGGCCCTCTTGTGGCGTTTCCGGTACTCGCTCCAGAAAAATCGGGGCAGGGTGGCGTTCATGGCGAGGCTCCCCTATTTCCTCAGGGCTTCGATGGGATCGGTCGAGGCCGCGGTCCGGGCCGGGATCATGCCGGCGACGACGCCGATCGCGAGCAGGATCAGCATCGTGGACACGACGACCAGCGGGTTGAGGACGGGTACGCCGATGAAGTCGGTGAAGCCGCCCTTCGGAAAGGCCTTGGTCGCCTGGAGAACGGCCGCCGAGAACCCGAATCCGATCATCCCGCCGAGGAGCATGATGACGAACGATTCGCTGAAGAACTGCCACAGGATCGTCCGGCGGCGGGCCCCGACGGCCAGCTTGACGCCGATCTCGCGGGTCCGCTCGTCCACGACGACCCTCATGATCGAGGCGACGCCGACGCCGCCGACAAGGAGCGTGAACGAGCCGATGACCCCCAGGAAGACCGTGAAGGCCAGGAAGAAGGTCGTAAATTGCTTTTCCCAATCGAGCGTATCCCAGACGCCGAGGGCGTCGGGGTCGGCCGGGGAAAAGCCGATGACCTTCGACAGGTGGACCTTGACGTCCTCCATGACCGCCTTGCTCCGGCCGAGATCGCGCGGCCGGAAGATGATGTTCGAGACGTACTTCGTGCCGTAGAGCGAGGCGTAGGTCGTCCAAGGCATGAAGGCGCAGCGCTCATCGCGCTGGCCGTTGTAATTGGAGTTCTGGAGCTTGGCCCGCATGACGCCGACGACGGCGAACGGGACGCCGTCGATGAAGACGGACTTGCCCACAGGTTCCTCGGTCCCGAAGAGATCGGTCGCCAGGACGTCGCCGATGAAGCAGACGCGCTTGCGGGCGGCCATGTCCTCGGGATCGATGAAACGGCCTTTTTCGGCGATGGTGTTGCGCATGAGCTCGAACTGGGGATTGACGCCGCGGACGGTGTCGCGGAATTCGTTGCGCCCATAGCGGATGAGGCGGCCGCCGACGAACTCGGGGCTCAGGAGCTCGATGCCCGGGACTTTTTCCGGGATGTCCTCGGCCATCTCGGGGGTGATCCGCACGGCCTTGCCCTTGAGCAAGCCCTGCCAGGGAAGCGTCGTCTGCGAGGGAAAGACGAGGACGATGCCCTGGCCCATGCCGTGGAAGCGCTTGATCTGCGCCTTGGACAGGGAATCGCCGAAGGCGAGAAGCAACACGACCGAGAACGTGCCCCAGACGACCCCGGACAGGGTCAGGGCGGTCCGCAGCGGCTGGCGGACGAGGTCCCGGAAAAGGTTGCGGAAGAAGATCCCGATCATTTGATCTCCCGGGGCGGCCGTTCCACGACCTTGTCTCCTTCCTTGAGACCATCGAGGATCTCGATATTGAGTCCGTCGGACAGCCCGGTCCGGACCTCGACCTTCTTCGTCTTCTCGCCGTCGGGGATCTCGACGAGCTTCTTGCCGTCCTCGAAGAGGACCAGCCGCTCGGGGAGAAGGACGACCTGCTTCCGGGCCTGGATCTGGATGCTGGCCGTGGCCGAGAATCCGGCCCTCAGGGTCGCGCCGGCCGCGTCCTTGATGA
The DNA here is from genome assembly GCA_963742235.1 of Candidatus Aminicenantota bacterium. Classification (GTDB taxonomy): domain Bacteria; phylum Acidobacteriota; class Aminicenantia; order Aminicenantales; family Saccharicenantaceae; genus RBG-16-66-30. The sequence goes on from CAVULT010000010.1 coordinate 60,161, forward strand.
CGATCCAGATATCGAAAAGGGTGGCGTTGCCCTCCTTTTTCGCCTTGGGGAATATCCGGTCGACCCGGCCGGGGATCTTCTTGTCGGGCAGGGCGCCGATCTGGATCTCGGCGTCCATGCCCTCGACGATCTTGCCGACATCGATCTCGTCGACGGTGCCCTTGAAGAGAAGGCTGGCCATGTCGGCCAGGGAGCAGAGCTCCGTCCCCGGCTGGAAATTGGTCAGGGGGACGATGGGGTCGCCCTGGAAGACGCTCTGGGACAGGACGATGCCCGAGATCGGCGATCTCAGCAGGGAATCGATGTCCCGGTTCGACATGCGGATCCGCCCTTTTTCGAGGAGCTCGAATCGTTCCGAGGAGGTGCGGTATCTCATCTCGGCTTCCTTGTACAGGTTCTCGGTGGTGTCCATTTCGGAGCGCGAGATGAGGTTCCCTTTAAAGAGCTCGAGCTGGCGGGACCAGTCGCTCTTGAGCTTGAGCATGGTCACCTCGGCCAGCTCCATGGCCCGCCGGGCCTCGACATACTCGAGAGGGGTCGGGTTGGGCGAGATCTTGAACAGGGGCGCCCCTGACTTGACCGGGTCGCCGACCTTGAACAGGACCTCGGCCACGATGCCGGGGATGGTCGACTTGACCTTGATCTCCTTTTCCGGCTCGATGGTCCCGACGGCCAGGGCCTTTTCCTGGATATCGCCCCGGGAGGCGGCGACGAGCTTGATTTCGACTTTCTTCTTGCCGCAGGCGAAGAGGAAATAGAAGAAAGTCAGGAGCAGGGCGACGGAAAATCCGCGGAAGATCCATTTTTTCATGATTCACCTCAGACTTCGACTCACAAAGGGTTAGACGGAAACGGGCGGCAGGAAGGTTCCCGGTATCTGACATATGAGGGAGGACAGGGTTACCGGACGGCCTGGGTCAGGACGACCTCGACCCGCCGGTTCCGGGCCCGGTTGGCCTCGGTGTCGTTGGGCGCGACCGGGTTCTCCGGGCCGAAGCCCTGGTATTTCATGCGCGCGTTCGAGATCCCCTGGGTCATCAGGAATTCGTAGACCGCCCGGGCCCGATCCAGGGACAGCCGCATGTTGAGGTCGGAAGAGCCGGTGGAGTCGGTGTAGCCCTCGATGCTCAGGTTCATGTTGGGGAAAACCATGAGGATCCCGGCCAGCTTGGCCACGGAGATCTGGGAGGCCGGCTTGAGGCTGGCCTTGCCGACGTCGAAGAGGATCCCGGAGAGGCTGACGATGACGCCGCGCGCGGTCTCGGTCGTCTCGGCGACGGAGGACAGCGCGCCTTTCAGCATGCCGGCCAGCTCGTCGCGCTCCTTTTTGATCGCCTCACGGTCGGCGGCCACCGTGTCCCGCTCGGCTTTGATGGCATCGCGCTCGGCGGTCAGGGTCTCCGTCTGCTTGGCCAGGTTGGCCGATTCGCTGGCCAAGGCCTCGCGCTGGGTCTGGACTTCGCGGAGCTCGCGGGCGATGCGGGCCGACTCGCCTTCGGCCGTCACTCGCTCTCTCCTCGAGGGCGGCCTTTTCGGCCAGCCGCCGGGTCTCAACCTCGGCCGCGGCTTTGGCTTCATTGGCCTTGACCGTGTCCTTGATCGCCTGCGAAGCCAGCTGGACGGCGACGCGGGCCTGGTCGGCCATGACCCTCTTGTCGCCCGTGGAAGCCATGGCCTTGCCAAAGGCGATCCGGGCCCCGTCCATCGCCTTGGGATTCACCGCGGCGGCGTTGAGCCGCCCGGCGATCTCGATGGCTTTCGTGGCCTGCTTGACGGCCGCCGGGGTCGGGTCGTTGTACTGGATGCCGGAGATCGAATCGAGGGCCGGCTTGTAGCTCGTGGTGAAATCCTTGAAGGTGAAGGGCGTGTTGGCGATGCCCGATCCCTGGACCTGGCCGGAGACGAACATGACCAGCTCGGTCGGCCGCGCGACCGTGGCGAAAGGCTCGGCCGTCACCATCAGGGCGAACGTCCTTTTTCCGGTGAACGCCTGGAGCGAGCCCGAGGCGCTCTTCTTGTCGGCGATCACTTCGCCCAGGTTTTCGACGGTGCCGTCCGGGGTGACGGCCCAGAGGACATAAGCGGCGATGTCCCCGGCGAAGAGGACGGCCGGCTCCATCTTCTTGTAGCCGGCCTGGATCGAGGCCTGCCCCTTGTCGAAGCCGATCGTGGCCTGCATCGAGGCCCCGGATGGGGCCCGGGACGTCCTGGCGAAATTGAGCTCGAAGGTCTTTCCGGACGGGAGCGTCAGGGCCGTCAGCCGGACCTCGGCGGCCGCAAGGGCGGACGAAACCAGAAGGACGGCGAAAGCCAAAAGGACGGACAGGCGCTTGGACATGGGAACCTCCTTTGCGAACGGATATCGAAAGTTTAGTCGGCCATGCGTGTCGCCCGTCCGATTCCCGGGGCGATTCCCGCGGTTTCTCCCCTGTCGAATGGTCACGGCCAGGATAACATCGGGTGGCGGCGAGGTCAATGCCTGACCCTCGATCGCCGGAGGCCGGGATTGAAATCTCGGCCGATTCGGCCTATATTTTGATCGACGCACACTCCATGAACGGGAGGGGATCATGGCCATCGAGCTGAGCAAGCCGGAAAAGGAGCTTTTGGCGACCATCTTGGAGAAAGAGCTGGAGGAAGTGCGCTCGGAGCTCCACCACACGCAAGACCATGACTACAAGGACAACGTCAAGGTGCGGGAAGAGCTCGTCCGTGATCTTCTGGCGAAGCTGAAGACCTGACCTGAGGGTCTTAAAATATCGCCAAAGATCCGGACGTCGCCTCCGGCGCCGCGCTGATCGCCCGATAAAGCGTCTCCAAGTCGTTGACGATCCCCGGCCGGCGCCGTCCCAGGAAGCGGATGAGCTTGTCCCCGCCGCGATAAAACGTGACGCGATTGAAAGGCGGGTTTTCTCCGCCCTTGTTTTCAGGCAGGCCGACGACCTCGCGCATGCGATTCTCGAGGTACCTGGCCAGGCCCTCTTTCCATTCCTGCCAGGTGAGGTAATCCCATTCCGCGGGGGACAGCGCTTGGCGCAAAGCCGCCCTCAGGGACTCGGCCGCCGCGGCGTCATCCCCGTCCCAGGCCTTGAAAAGCGCGGGATAGAACTTGACGAAGCCGGGATTTGAATAGGGAAACGGGTATTGGAGCTCCCACATGTAGTCTTTATTCTTCATCGCCTCTCTGAAGATCGAGAGGCCCTCTTTGAGCTTCTGTTCGCAACAGTCCCACTGGGCGCAGTGCACGAACTCGTGAAAGATGAAGACGTAGCCGTCGGGTTGGTCGAAGATCTCTCCGGTCACGACGCAGGCCATTCGATTGTCCCAAAATGCCAGAGGCATGGCGGCCCGGATCCCGGTGGGAACATTGAAGGAATCGGGGGCGGTCTGAGCGAGGCGATACGCTCTCTCGCCGGGAACCGGCTCGAAGATATAGAAGGTCTTGTTTTCGACGACGGCCACCGGATAGACCTTGCCCAGGGCCGGGTGAAGAGGCGCGAATCGGACCGCGAAGTCGAAGATCTTCTTCAGGGGAGCCGCATATTTATCGGCGACGGGGTCCTTGGCTTCTTGCCCCCAGGCGGCGCCCACGGCTTGAGCGAATAGAGCCAGCAACAATAAGATCGGAAGCTTTTTCATGCCGGTCTCCTATCGGCTCACGATCTTCCAGGCAAGGTCAGCCACCGGAAGCAGATCTCCGCCTCCGATCCAGGTTACGCCGTCCATGTACCAGATGTAGTTGTATCCGCCGGTTCCGTTGTAGCGCCACAGGACGTCGATGCTCCCATCGTCGTTGTAGTCGCCTGTCCCCATGATCTGCCAGTTCGGATCCCCGACCGGGATCAGCTCAGCGCTTCCCGTCCAGGTCGCATCGTTCATGTACCAGACGACGTTGTAACCGCCGGCGCCGGCGTAACGCCAAAGGAGGTCGATATTTCCGTCCTTATTGAAGTCCCCCGTGCCTACGATCTGCCAGTTCAGGTCCGAGACTCCGAGCAGAACCGCGCTCCCGATCCATTCGGCCCCGTTCATGTACCAGACGACGTTCGATCCGCTGACGCCGTTTCGCCATAGGATATCGACGCTTCCGTCCTTGTTGAAGTCGCCGGTCCCCACGATCTGCCAGCTCGGATCGCTCACTGGCAGAAGCTCGACGCTCCCCGTCCACTGAGTCTCATGGAGATACCAGACGACATTGGAGCCGGTGCTCCCGTTCCGCCAGAGGATGTCGACATAAGCGTCGTTGTTGAAGTCCCCCGTTCCCGCGATCCGCCAGCTCAAGTCGCCCACCGGCATTAGATCGCCCCCTCCCAAGTAGCTTGGCGTGGAGGCCAATGTGGCCGGGGCGTTCGAAGAGGTCGTCAGGACGAGCCCGACCTGTCGGGGATCCGCGATGGTTATTCGGGAGGGCTCCGTCATTTTCCCCTCCGCCTTCCGGGGGTCGTCGATCATGGCCGAATGTGCGGCTTGCCTGTTCATGGTGGCTGAGACATCCCGGGCGCCCTTCGGCGGCGACTCTTTCCGCCGGCTCGAGAGCATCCTCATGTCCGGCTGATTTCCATCGGTTTTCCCCATAGCCCTGTTCCCGGATAATTGGGCTGCCGAGCGCACGGCCATCAGAGCGCCTGCCCCGGTGAGCGGCAGGCCTGCTTGTCCTGAGTTCCCGAGAAACCAAGCGCGATTGTATCCGCCCGCGCCGTAATACCGCCACAGGACGTCTTCCTGCCCGTCCTTGTTGAAATCGACCTTGAGTCTGCGCACGAGGGTGAAATTCGCGTTCGAATCGTCCGAGGGGCCGCCGCTCTGCCAGATGCGGATCATATAGTCCGTGCCGGGCGTCTCGTTTGCCGCGATGACCCACGAGAACGTTCCGGCCGTGGCCGCGGCCGTGCCGAGCGTCTTCTGATAAACGCCGTCCCTGTAGAGGTCGATCGTGACCGCCCCGGTCAGGCCCGTCTGCGTCCAGGTGATGGCCTGCAGGGTCCCCGCCGCCCAGATCTCTCCCCCGTTCGGTGATGTCACCGTAATGGTCGGGACGACGGCCGCCGCCGCGTAATCCTGGGACGTCTGGTTCGTCGTGAGGTGCGAGTAGGCGCGGGAGAGCGGGTCGAAGGTGTAGCCCGCGAGAATGGGGGTCACCGTCCCGGAGAAGTCGACGCCCACTGTGGCGCTGTAGGCGCCCAAGGCGTTGCTAACCGTCCTGTCGGGGAGCCCGTTCATGACGACGCCGGGCAGGGGCGCGCCGCCGAGTGCGATCGTCCCTGTGATCTGGACGTTGAGCTGCAGCCAGGCCACGGCCGAAGCTTCCGTGCTGTAATCGCTCTCGACGATGTTCTCGTTGTGTGCGTTAGCGTTGGTGACTGTCTGAACGACGAAGTAGTACCGGGTGCCGGGCGCGAGACCGGTTACATTGACTGCCGCCGTAGCCTTGTCCACGGTTTGACCGGCAAGCGTGTAAGAACCGCCCGCGGTCTCGGAGATCAGGACTCTGTAGTAGCCGGCATCGGCCGTATAGGTGATCGGGAACCAGGAGACGATGATGACGGCGTTGTCCAGCGATGCCGCGGTGATCCCACTCGGGGCGATCGTCTGCGTCGCCGCCCAATTCGGGTCCTTCGTGGTCAGGAAGTTGAAGAGCGCTTCGTCGGAGGTGTAAAGGCCGTTGTAGCCGATGTACGTCGAGGTGAGCGCCGTCAGGTTGGCCAGGGACGTCGGAATAGGCCCTGTCAGTTTATTGGCGTTGAGGGTCATCTCCCAGAGCTGGGTCAGGTTGCCCAGCGTATCCGGGATCTCTCCGCTCAGCTGGTTGTGCGCGAGGCGCAGACTCTGGAGATTGACCAAATTGCCCAGCGTGTCCGGGATCTCTCCGCTGAGCTGATTCTCCCCGAGGCGCAGAACATCGAGATGGACGAAATTGCCCAATTCCGCCGGGATCTCTCCGCTCAACTGGTTATGTCTGAAGATTATTTGTTGCAGGCTGATCAGGTTGCCCAGCTCCGGGGGGATCGAGCCGCTCAGCTCGTTCTCATAGAGGATGAGTGCACGCAGCTTCGACAGCCTGCCGAGCTCCGCCGGGATCGAGCCGCTCAGCTCGTTCATATCGAGATAAATATAGTCCAGCTTCGACAGGTTGCCCAGCTCCGCTGGGATCGAGCCGCTGAGATGGTTGTTGCTGGCATAGATCCCTTCGAGGACCGTCAGGTCGCCCAGCGTCGCCGGGATCGAGCCCGTCAGCTGATTGTTCGAGAGATGGAATTCTCGAAGCGCGGTCAGGTTGCCCAATGTCGCAGGGATCGAGCCCGTCAGCTGATTATGATTGAGGTTCAGCTCCTGTAAAGCCGCCAGGCTTCCCAGCTCCGCAGGAATCGGGCCCGTCAGCTGGTTGTCGTTCAGATAGAGTTCACGAAGCGCGGTCAGGCTGCCCAATGTCGATGGGATCGAACCCGTCAGCTGGCAGTTATCGAGACGGAGATACTGAAGCGCCGTCAGGGCGCCGATCTCCGCCGGGATCGAGCCCGTCAGCGGATTGCCGCTCAGGTCGAGATTGGTCAGACTCGTCAGATTCCCCAGCTCGGCCGGGATCGTCCCGACCAGGTTGTTGCTGGTGAGGTCGATCCCTGTCACCGTCAAGGTGCCGGACCCGACGGTCAGGCCGTGCCAGGTGTTTTCCGTGCCGGGCATGGCGAAGCCGTCGGCATCCAGCGGCGGAGTCTTCCAGCCTGAGTTATCCGTCCAGCCGTCCCCATTGGTCGAATTATAGAGGCCGATCAGGGCCTGTCGTTCGACCGCGGGTATCGCATCTTGAGCCCAGGCTAAACCGCCCAGCAGGAAGATGGCCGATAAAACCATTCCGGCTGACTTTTGAGCTCTCATCATCCCCCTGACCGTGAGCCAAGACAGATTCCCCGGGTTGAAGGGAAACACCCCAAACGGCCTATCGGATCCATTGGCTCCACGTCTTTATCCTAGAGATCGATTATGGTGCCACAGGGAAAGCGCTGTCAAGGGGGACCCCATGTTTAAAGGCGCCTAAGGGAATACGAATCTCATTGGAGGGCAAATCATGGGCAAACAGTGCCGGTGGAGGGAATCGAACCCACACTCGAGTCGCCCCGAACGGGATTTTGAGTCCCGCGCGTCTGCCAGTTCCGCCACACCGGCACAGCCCGATAACTATAGGGGAAAAGACGGGCTAATTCAAGAAAAGCCGCGTGAGAAGGGCGAACAGCGCAGGCGGGGTGCGGAGGAGATCGGGGACACGTACCGGTTCCAGAGAATCGTTACATGTCCCCGATTTCCGGTGATTTGCCCGGCCCTTGCCGCTCTGCTATAGTCTGCCCATGCCGACGCCCGAACGGATCGAGAAGGTCGAGCGCGTCCTCGCCCGCCGCCAGGCCGACCTCCGGGTCGTCCTCGAAGGCGTGACCATCGCCCATAACGCCAGCGCCGTCATCCGAACCTGCGACGCGGCCGGCGTCCTCTATCTCGACCTCGTCGCCCCCAACCCGGAGCTCCTCCGTTTCAATGAGGCCATATCGACCAGGGCCGACAAGTGGCTCGAGATCGCCATCCACCCGACGCCCGCGGACTGCCTCGGGCCGTTGAAGACGGCGGGCTTCGAGATCGTCGCCACCAGCCTCCAGCAGGACGCCGTTCCCTACACGGACATTGATTTCGCCAAGCCCGTCGTCCTCGTCTTCGGCAGCGAAGCCGACGGCATGTCGGAGGACTGTCTGGCCTTCGCCGACAGGGTCGTCCGCATTCCGATGCTGGGCATGGTCCAGAGCCTCAACCTCTCGGTCTCGGTCGCGGTCATGCTCTACGAGGCCCTGAGGCAGCGAACGATCAAGGGATACGTGGGGGCTTCCCGATTGCCGGCCGAAGAGTACGCGCGGCTCCGGAAGGACTGGCTGAGGCTCGACGCGGAGCCGCCGGCTCCGGAGCCGGCAACGAAGCCGGCCTCAGTTCCAAGAACAAAACGCCGGAAATGAAAAGAATGGGGACACGTACTGAGAGTACATGTCCCCGCAAAAAAAAGAGACCGGAGCAGGTCCCTTAGATCCTTCTCAAGTTGCCTTTGAGGGCCAGGCTTCTCAGGCCCTGTCGGACCGCCGGGGAGTTGTCGATATTCCAGTTCCGCAGCTCGTTCTGAAACGCGTCGGTATAACCCTGCCAGGATTCGAGAAAGTCCCGCAGGTCGTCGGATCCGAGCAACCCGCCGCTTTCCTCCTCGGCCACCTCGACATCGAAGGTCATGGGCTTTTTATCCCGCAACACCTCGAGCCTGACCTTGGCGCCCTTGGGCTTGGCCTGAATGATGTCGATCATCTCGTTCACGGTCTCGACGCGCCTGCCGTCGACGCTGACGATGATATCGCCGACTTGGAGCTTGGCCTTGGCCGCCGGGCCGCCCTCGGTCACCTTGCCGATGATCAGGGCCGTCCCGTCCTTGACGCCGAAGTGCGCCGCCAGCTCCGGATTGAGCTCGTCGCCCGTGATGCCGATGTACTTCCTCGTTTCGAACGACCAGTCGCGGCCTCCCGGCGCGAAAGGCCGCGACGCCTCCCCCTTGGGAGCGTTGCCCGGAGCGCCCGGCTGAGGCGCGCCCGGCGGCGGCGTCACTCTCCCGAAAAGCCCGGGAAAGCGAAGGTCCATTTCCTTCATCGCTTGGTCCTCGGCGAGCTCCCCGAGCTTGACCTTGACGTCCAGGGGTTTCCCGTCCCGCTCGATCCGGAGCGCGACGTCCTGGCCCGGCTTCGTCTTCCGGATCTCAGCCGCCAGGACATCGGGACCGGTGATATCCCGGTCCCCCATCTTGAGGACGACGTCGCCCTCCTGGAGCTTAGCCATCTCGGCCGGGCTTTCCTGGTCGACGGAGGCGATGATCGTCCGTCCGCTTTCGTCCTGGCCGATGCTGACGCCGAGCCAGCCGCGCTCGACCCGGCCCTTCTCCTTGATCTGGGCGACGATGTCCTTGACGACATCGATCGGAACGGCCAGGGCCATGCCCGACGAGGGCGCCTCGGCCCGGCTGCTCATCACGTAGCCGGAACCGGCCTGCTCCCGGTCGCGGAACTGAAAGACGACGGGCCTCTCGTCCATGTAGATGCCGCGCAGCAACCCGACCATGCGCCCCTCGGCGTCGACGACCGGGCCGCCGCTCGAGCCGGGCGTCACCCAAACGTTCAGCCGAAGCCTGTCAGCGGTGACCGAGCTGACGATGCCCTGGGTCACGGCCGCGGTCCGCTCCGGGGAGACGCCGATAACGCAGATCCACGTGCCCGGGGAGAGCTCCGCCGCCTTACCCTGGTTCAATGCGGGCAAGCCGGCCTCCTTGGTTTTGAGCAGGGCCAGCTGGGTCTCGGTGTCGAAGCCCAGGAACTCTGCGTCCATGGTCTTGCCCTCCGAGGTTGTGACGGAGATCTTTTCTTCGCGCGGGGAGATGAGGGCCGTCGTCACGACGTAGCCGCCCTTCTCGACGACGACGCCGGTGGCCACGCGGCGCGTGCCGTTCCGCACCTCGACCCGGACGACCGACGGAAAGACCTTCCTGGCGACGGTCGCGATGTCGGGATCGTTCGCTGCCGTATCAGACCCGTACGACGAGGCCAGCAGAGCGAAGCAGGCCGTGATCACAAAGGCCGGTTTGATCATCTTGTTCATGCCTTCACACCCTCCTAATAGATGATTTCCGAAGACGGGATCTCGGAAACCTGCTCCAGTATGTAAATCGTCGCTGGCTGCGACTGGGCGTTGCGGAATTCGGACGCGTAGTCCATGGTCTCGTAGACGGGAACGAAACGGCCCCGGTCGGCGGCGGACGGGACGCGAGTCCCCTTCCCCGCCGGGGCGACCGTCAGGGCCTCCCTCTCGGCGAAGGTCAGGACGGCGTCTTTTTCGGGAAGCGCCGGCCGGAAGAGGAAGAAGCCGGCGAGCAGGACAACCGCCGATCCGGCGAAGGCATAGCGGGTGGCCGCCCGCCGGGACCGGGCCCGCGCCTCGCGGGCCGCCGGCAGCCGCGCCAGCACCCCCTCTTCGAAGGCCGGGGGGGCCTTGACTTTGCTCATCCTGGAAAAACCCTCATGCCCTTCCATGTTCGCTCACCTCTTTTTTGGCGGCCGCGGGGGCTTCGTCCTTTCGGGCCTTCTCGAGCTTGAGCCGGAGCTGTTCCCGGCCCCGGCTGATCCGGGCCTTGACCGTGCCGACCGGCCGCTTGATGATCTTGGCGATCTCCTCCTGCGAGAAACCCTCCATGTCCTTGAGGACGACCGGGACGCGGTAGCGGGGATGGAGCGCGTCCAGGGCCTCGCGGAGATTCCGGACGAGGCCCGGGTCGGCCGGGTCCTCGTAATACGTGCCGCTCGAGTAGCTGTTGGGGATGTCCTCGAGGGAGACCGTGGACATCCGCCTCGACCGGCGGCACTCGGTCTTGGCCAGGTTCGAGGCGATGGTGTAGATCCAGGAAGACAGCGGGGCGATGGGCCTGTACTTCTTGGCCTTGAAAAAGACCCTGATGAAGGTCTCCTGGGCCAGCTCGACCGACTTCTGATAGTCGCCGGTGAACTGATAGAGATAATTCACGATCCTGTCCTTGTAAAGAGCCATGATCTGGCCGAACGCCCGCTCGTCTCCCTGCTGGACGCGGCGGATCAGCTCTTGTTCGTCCATTCTCTGTTATCCAGAAACCTCGATTTCCCCGAGAAAGTTACATTTTCGCCGCTCCTATTATATCAATTCGCCGCCCATTTGCCCGAATCGGGTCTCGCTCAAAATAATCCCGGACGGTCGTCGAGGGAAATCCACCGCGCGCAGGGGTGTTCCTCGGCTGTTGCCGGAGGAGCCGTTTTGTAAGAAAATGGCCCCGAAATGGAACTTTGCCCCATTCGAATCCGTCAACCAAGGTGAATTGAGTGGATTTGGACGCGATCATCAGGGACTGCCTGGAAGGCAGTCAGGACGCCTGGAGAAGTCTGGTGGACGCGTTCGCCAGGAGGATTTTCAACATGGCCTATCAGTTCTGCGGCAGCCGGGAAGAAGCTGAGGACCGGACCCAGGAGGTCTTCCTCAAGCTCCACGGCGCCCTGCCGAAATACGACTTCGGCAAGAACTTCACGGCCTGGTTCCTGACCCTGGCCAAAAACCACCTCATCGACGAGTACCGCCGGACCAAGTGGGAAAAGACGCAGCGGGACGATTTCGACGAACGCGTCCTGTCCCAGACCGCGGGCAGCGGCCCGGAGGAGAGCCTCGTCGCCAAGGAAACCCGGTCCCTCGTCTGGGAGGGCCTCAATCGCCTGTCGGCGGAGATGCGGATGGCCATCATCCTCAGGGACCTGCAGGGCAAGAGCTACGATGAGCTGGCCGGGATCCTCGGTCTGCCCCTGGGCACGGTCAAGTCGCGCGTCAACCGGGCGCGGATCCAGCTGGCCAAAGTCCTCGAGGAACGCCGGGGAGGTCTCTCATGACATGCGAACGGTTCGAAGAGCTCCTGTCCGCCTATCTCGAGGGCGAGCTGACCGAGCCGGAACGGACCGAGGTGGAGTCCCATCTCGGATCCTGCCGGGAATGCGCGGAGCTCGCCGGCCTGATGAGAGAGACGATGGCCGCCGCGACGGCCTTCCCCGAGGTCGAGCCTTCGCCCGGCCTGTACGCGAAGCTCTACGGCATCCCCGAGGCGGCGCGCGGCAAGAGACGGGCGGCCAGGACGGTTTTCGAGTGGCTGACGAAGCCGGCGCTCCAACCGGTCTACGCCGCGCTGACGGGCCTGTTCATCGTCCTGTCCTTCGTCCTCTTCCATCCGGAGGGCCGGGGCATCCGCAAGAAGATCGACATCGAGCTCCATCGCGGCATCGGCACGGTCGAGAAGCTCTACGCCGATGCCGGCACCATCAAGGGCGAAGTCGGCGCCTTCGCCGGCAACGTGGTCAAGTCGTTCAACACCCTGGGCCTTCTCGGGGGGGACGAGAAAAAACAATAAATTCGTCAACGGAGGATTTCCAATGGAAGAAAGAACAGCCATTCCGCAGAGGCCGCAGAAGTCGCCCGGCTTCGCCGGCGTGCTCGGCATCTTCCCGTTCGGGGTCGGCGCTCTCTACAACGGGCAATACACCAAGGCCCTGCTCTACCTGGTCATCTTCGCCGGGCTCACCACAATGCAGGGCCACGGCGGCCAGCCCTTCGTCGGGCTGCTCCTGGCCGGGTTCATCGTGTTCCAGTTCTTCGACAACATCCAGTCGGCCCGGGCGGTCAACGCCGCCGCGCTCGGGCAGGTCCCGGCCGGCGCCGCCGCCCAGCCGCTGCCGGAGATCGCGTCGTCCGGGTCGATCTTCTGGGGCATCGTCCTCATCGTCCTGGGCGTCGTGCTCATCATGGCCAATTTCGAGGTCATCAGCTACGACGCGCTGTTCGACTTCTGGCCGATCGCGGTCATCGTCGTCGGGCTCAAGCTGGTGGTCGATTCCGTGGCCCGGACAAAGAAGTCCCGATAACGGAGGTTTCCCATGGCCAAGCAAAAACGCAGCGATTCACTCATCTGGGGCATCATCCTCATCATCGTCGGCGCGATCTTCCTGCTCCAGCAGTTCCACGTCGACATCTTCGATCAGGTCTGGCGCCTCTGGCCGGTCATCCTGATCATCTGGGGCGCCAACAAGCTCTACCTCGGGCTCAAGGAGCGCAACGAGCATCCGACGCCGGGCCCGGACAAAGACCATGAGATTTAGGGAGGTCTTCCTCGTCATCGTCCTGATCCTGGGGGGCCTCGTCCTCTACCAGGTCAAGACGGGTCACTGGAACTTCGACATGAACTGGGGCTGGGGGGAGGACTTCGGCTTCGGCGGCCAGGAGGTCACGGCGGAAGAGACGCGGACGATCGAGGCCCCCCTGCCTCCCACGATCGAGATCCAGAACGGCCAAGGCTGGGTCGAGGTGCGGGGCGCGGACCAGGACTTCGCCCAGCTGACCTTCAAGAAGGTCGTCTGGCGGAGGAAGAAGGAGGACGCGCAGGAGGTCGCCGGCCAGATCAAGTCCACCGTGACGACCACGGCGGACAGGCTGACGCTGGCCACCAACCGGGGCGAGTTCCGCAGGAAGAATTTCGAGACGGCCTTCATCCTGACCGTTCCCAGATCGATGCTCGTCAACGTCACCAACGGGTATGGCCCGGTCAGGGTCGAGGGGGTCCGGGAGGTCACCGTCCGCAACCATAACGGCAAGGTCTACGCCTCGAGCGTGGACGGACCGTGCGTCCTCGAGACGAGCTACGACGACCTCGAGGCCAGGGACATCAAAGGGTCCTGCCGGATCGTCAACAAGAACGGCGATGTCCTGGCCGCTTCGGTCACGGGCGATCTCTCGGTCGAGACGACCTATGCCCGCATCCGCGTCGAGGACATCGGCGGCAAGGCCGACCTCCGCGCCTCCAATACGAGCGTCGAGGCTCTGCGCGTCACCGGGGCGGTCACGGTCGACACCTCGTATGAAAAGGTCACCCTGGCCGGTGTCGGCCCGGCCAAGGTCAGCGGCCACAACATGGCGGTGACCGCCGGGAACGTCCGGGGCGACCTGGAGGTCCGGACGAGCTACGAACCGGTCCGGGTCGACGGCGTCGAGGGCAAGCTCCTCGTCGATGCCCACAACGCGCCCGTCACGGCCAGGGGCGTCGGCGGACCGTCGATATCGGTCACGACATCCTACGAAAATGTCTCGCTGGCCGATTTCTCGGCGGAGACGAGCGTCATCTGCCGTAACGGCGACGTCACCCTCGAGCCCCGGGACCTGAAGAGCGCCCTGGACGTCCGCAACGAGAACGGGGCGATCGACCTCTTCTGGCCGTCCGGAGAAAGGGCTCGGCTCGAAGCCCGCTCGAAGGGCGGCTCGATAAAGTGGGGCCTCGCCGACAGGCCGGACGTTGACGAGACCAACGGCGTGTCGCTCGTCAAGGCCTTCTCGGCGGACGCCGCGGCCCCTCTGATCTTTCTCTCCACGACCTACGAGGACATCCGCATCCACGAGGGTGGCCGTCGCTTTTAGATTTCATTCAGCGCACTGCGCCTGGCCGGTCCGTCATGGGACCGGCCTTTTTTTTGGTTCTTCTCCCATTTCCGGGCTTCCTCTCGCGGCGGCGATGGGTGTTGCCTCGAAGATCCCCGTGGTGGAGGGGGGACCCGCGAAGCGGGGGGAACCGCACGAACTGGTTCCCGGGGCCGGGGAGCTAGAGGCAATATCCTGAGCCAAGCCGGAGAGAGGAATCTCCCGGAATCTGGAGAAGAACCTTTCTACCCGTGCTTGGTCTTGCAGGCGAGGATGCGCGGGGCGATGACCCCGTTGACCTTGATGTTAAAGAAGGAGATCAGGTTGGTCACGTCCTTCTTGTACTTCGTGACATAGCGCACGAAATCGGAGCGCTCCTTGTAGCGCAGCAGGGTCTCGAACTCGGCGACCGTGTCGTGGAGCTCGATGACGAAGTGGTTGATGGTCCGGTACTGGGCGTTGATGTCGATGAGGTCATGGCCCGAGAGCTTGGCGAAATCGAGGTGCGGCGGCAGGCTCTGGAGGATGAGCAGGCCCTCGTTGTGGAGCTCGGTGACCGAGTCGCCGATCTCCTGGAAGTAGGACCCGAAGTCCTGGGCCTTCCGCAACTTGGCCCCGGCGCGCTCGGTCAGGCGCTCGAACTGGGCCTTGAGCGAGACGATCGCGTCCTTGACGCCGAAGTACTTGCGGACGGGGCTGAACAGGTCCAGGAAATCGCGGCCGATGTAGATCTTGTCCTCGTAGCGGGACAGGAGCTCCTTCGGCTCGTGGGTATAAAACTTGATCTCGAAGCGCCGGCCCTGGGAATCCCGCTCGCGCAGGCGGGCCAGGACGAGGCCGCCGTTCTGCTCGATAAAATAGCTGCTGATGTCGACCAGGACCGAATAGACGGCCAGGTTCTGGACGATGGTCTCTTTGAGGTGGTCGAGAAGGGCCTCGTTCTTGGTGATGAACTCGGTGATGGCCTCGTCCGGCGTCGGGTTGAGGACCGAATAGCTCGGTGAGAGGAGATAGAGGATGGGACCGCGGCCGAGCTCGAGATGAAGGTTCTTGAGGACGCTCTGGTAGAGGTCGTCGAGCAGGACCGGCTTGAGAGGCGGAAGTCCGGCCGGGTCAAGCTTGGAGAGTTCTTCGACTTCGTTCATGGCGTCGACCTCACTTCGGGCCGAGTCTAACACCCGGCGGAAAGAAAATCAACGCGCCGAGGGGCCCTTGCGGAAGGTCCAGGAGTCCGCGGCATACTTGGATGTCTGAAGGAGGCGGACGGCCTCCTTGTCGGCGGCGGTCAGGGCGAAACGGTCGAAGCCGACCCCGAAGTGATCGGCGAAGCCCTGGACGAGGGGCCCGACGGCGGCCTCGAAGTCGACCGGGCGGCCGAGGGCCTCGGAGAGCGAGGTCATGCCCAGGCTCTCGGCCGTCTCGCCCGGACGGGAGACGGCGGCCAGCAGGGCCTCGTCCTTTTCGAGGGGGATGGAGCCGTGCTGGAGAAACAGCGGGCCGGTCCTCTTCTGGGCGCTGCCGATGATCTTCCGGCCGTCGATCTCGATCTCGTCACGCGCCGGGAAGGCGAAACAGGGCATCGTGCCCCGAATGTAGGCCGGCGGGGAGGTTTCGGCCAGCCGGGCCGAGATGCCCATCAGGGCAAGCCCATCGAGAAGCGCCCGGGAGATGAGGCGATAGGATTCGCGGAGGGTGTCGGTGAAGACCTCGGTATCGGCTGAGGCCAGGGAATAGGTCACTTCCCGGTCGTGGAGGACGAGCTTGCCGCCGGTCATGCGGCGGACGATGTCGATGCCGTGGGAGCGGCAGAACTCGGTGTCGACGACCCGGGAGGCGTCCTGCGAATAGCCCAAGGAGGCGGTCGGCCTTTCCCAGCGGTAGAAACGGAGGAAAGTCCGGGGGGACTCCCCGGCCAGCCGGAAGAGATGCTCGTCGACGGCCATGTTCCAGGAACCGGCGAGCGGCTCCGGTTCGACGATCAATTGCCACGTTTTCATCAGGGACCTTCAAGGCAAAAAAATGGAGCGGGCAATGGGACTCGAACCCACAACACCCGGCTTGGGAAGCCGGTACTCTACCATTGAGCTATGCCCGCTCTCAGGCCCTTGGATTCTAGCATAAAATAGGGCGCGTTGACAGGACGGAGACCCGCCCCTATAATCCGGAGAGGAACGCCCGGAAAGGGAGAAACGCCAATGTCCGATGAATCCGCAGGCCGGTCTCAGTCCCACGATCCCGAGAGGCCGCTGGCCCCGGGCGTCACGCGTTTGGGCTCGACCGCCGTCCTCACGGGGGACATCGAGGCCCATGAGGACATGCTCATCGAGGGCCGCGTCAACGGGAAGATCGTTATCCCGTCGGGGACG
Organism: Candidatus Aminicenantota bacterium; assembly: GCA_963742235.1. Lineage (GTDB taxonomy): Bacteria > Acidobacteriota > Aminicenantia > Aminicenantales > Saccharicenantaceae > RBG-16-66-30. The sequence continues at coordinate 76,558 of CAVULT010000010.1, forward strand.
CTGACCATCGCCAAGGGGGCCAAGGTCGAGGCCGAAGTCCGGGTCCGCGCCCTCGTCCTCCACGGCGAGCTCAAGGGAACGGTCCGGGCCGGCGAAAGGACCGTCATCTCGGAGACGGCCGAGATGAACGGCGACGTGATCACGCCCAAGATCACCATCGCCAACGGCGCCCGCTTTTCCGGCGGCATCCGCATGAAAGAATAAGAAAAGAAGGGGTCAAACCTACGCGATGCCAGTTTTGTTTTGGAACTGATAGGGCGGCCATTGAAAAAACTGGCATCGCGTAGGTTTGACCCCTTCTTATTGAAATCCGATTTCGTCCCCCAGGGCGATCAGGTCCAGGCCATCGAGCGGCTGACCGAGGGGCTCCGGTCGGGCGTCCGCCACCAGGTGCTCAAGGGCGTCACCGGGTCCGGCAAGACCTTCACGATGGCCAACATCATCGGCCGGGTCAACCGGCCGGTCCTGGTCATCTCCCACAACAAGACCCTGGCCGCCCAGCTCTACCAGGAGTTCCGCCGCTTCTTCCCGCGCAACGCGGTCGAATACTTCGTCAGCTACTACGATTATTACCAGCCCGAGGCCTTCATCCCCTCCTCGAACACCTACATCGCCAAGGAAGCGACGATCAACGACGAGATCGACCGCCTCCGGCTCTGCGCGACGAACTCGCTCTTCGCCCGCCGCGACGTCATCATCGTCGCCTCGGTCTCCTGCATCTATGGCATCGGCGCCCCGGACACCTATTACTCGATGAGCTTCTCGCTCGCCGTGGGCGAGCCTCAGGGCCGCAAGGCCCTGCTCGAGAAGCTCGTCTCCGTCCAGTACGAGCGCGAGGAGACGGATTTCAAGCGGGGCACGTTCCGCGTCCGCGGCGACATCGTCGAGGTCTTCCCGAGCTATTCGGATTCGGCCTTCCGCATCGAACTCGAGGACGGCCGCATCAAGGCCATCTCGGCCGTCGACCCGCTCCTCGGCAAGGTCCGGGAGGGCCTCGAGACGGTCATGATCCATCCCCGGACCTTTTTCTCGACGCCCGCCGAGACCCTCCGCTCGGCCGTCGCCGGCATCGAGGCCGAGCTCAAGGAGCAGGTCGCCTCCTTCCAGGCCCGCGGCAAGGCCGTCGAGGCGGCGCGGATCGAGGAGCGCACCCTCTACGACCTGGAGATGCTGCGCGAGTTCGGCTACTGCCCGGGGATCGAGAACTACTCCCGCCATCTGACCGGCCGCGCGCCCGGCGACCCGCCCTTCACTCTGCTCGATTACTTTCCGGAGGACTTCCTGACCATTATCGACGAGTCTCACGTCACTGTCCCTCAGATCGGCGGCATGTACGCCGGCGACCGCTCGCGCAAGATGACCCTGGTCGAGCACGGCTTCCGGCTGCCCTCGGCCCTCGACAACCGGCCCCTCAACTTCGGCGAGTTCGAGACGCGCGTCGGCCAGACCCTCTATGTCTCGGCCACCCCCAGCCCCTTCGAGATCAAGCAGTCGCCGGGGCACGTCGTCGAGCAGGTCATCCGGCCGACCGGCCTGACCGATCCGGAGATCGAGATCCGGCCCATCCGCGGCCAGGTCGACGACCTCATGGCCGAGATCCGGGCCCGGGCCGCCCGCAACGAGCGCGTCCTGGTCACGACCCTGACGAAAAAGATGGCCGAGGACCTGGCCCGCCATTACCACGAGCTCGGCCTGCGCGTCCGCTATCTCCACTCCGAGGTCGAGACGCTCGACCGGGTCAACGTCCTCCGCGACCTGCGCAAGGGCAAGTTCGACGCCCTCATCGGCATCAACCTCCTCCGCGAAGGCCTGGACCTGCCCGAGGTCTCGCTCGTGGCCATCCTCGACGCCGACAAGGAAGGCTTCCTGCGCTCCGCGACGTCGCTCATCCAGACCTTCGGCCGGGCGGCCCGCAACGTCGCCGGCAAAGCGCTCCTCTATGCGGACACGATCACCGACTCCATGAGGATCGCCATCGCGGAGACGGCGCGCCGCCGCACCATCCAGGAGGAGTACAACGCCGCCCACGGCATCACGCCGCAGTCGATCGTCAAGGGCATCGACGAGGTCCTGACCTCGGTCGCCGAACGCGATTATCTCGACTACACGGCTCTCCCCGAGGACAAGGATATCTATCTCTCGCCGCAGAAGCGCAAAAAACGAATGGACGAGCTCACCAAGCTCATGAAGGAGGCCTCGGCCGCGCTCGAGTTCGAGAAGGCCGCGGCCTACCGCGACGAGCTGACCAAGCTCAAGAAGCGCGAGCTCGAGCTGGGGCTATAATAGAAGCAGGATCACCTGCGCATGGCCGACTTCGACGAACTCAAGGCCCGGGCGGCGGAGCTCCCGGCCAAGGCCGGCATCTATTTCTTCAAGAACGCCTCCGGCGAGGTCGTCTACATCGGCAAGGCGCGCTCCCTGCGGGACCGGGTCCGGTCCTACTTTCTGTCCAACCCGGACTTCAAGGTCCGGAACATCCTGCGCGAAACGACCGACATCGATTTCATCCTGACCGGCTCCGAGAAGGAAGCCGCCTTCCTCGAAAACAACTACGTCCAGCAGTACCAGCCGCGGTTCAACCTCCGGCTCAAGGACGACAAGAGTTTCCCTTATCTCAAGATCACGACCGGCGAAGCGTTCCCGGGCGTCTATTTCAGCCGCCGCGTCGAGCCCGACGGGGCCCGCTATTTCGGGCCGTTCAGCCCGGCCCACCGGGCCCGCTCGTCCATCCACCTCGTCAACAAGCATTTCGGGCTCCGCGGCTGCGAAGAAACCGTGTTCCGCGGCCGCAAGCGGCCCTGCCTCGAGTACGAACTCCACCTCTGCGCGGCGCCCTGCGTCGGCGCGATCTCCGAGGCGGACTACCGGGAGAACGTCGAAAACGCCTGCCTCTTCCTCGAGGGCCGCATGCCCGAGTTGGCCCGCACCCTGAAAGCGAGAATGGAGCGGGCGGCCGCGGAGGAGAAGTTCGAGGAAGCGGCCCGCTGGCGCGACCTCCTTCGGACGATCGAGGACTACCGGGACCGGCCGGGCACGATCTCCACGGCCCTCGAGGACCAGGACGTCGTCGGCCTGGCCCGGATCGCCGACCGGGCGGCGGCTTATGTGTTCTTCATGCGCAAGGGCAAGATCAGGGATTCGGCGGCCCGCTCGATCGACGGCCCTGCGAGCGTTTCCGACGCCGAGGTTCTGGGCGAATTCCTGGCCGGGTTCTACGGGGACCGCGAGCTGCCGCCCCGCCTGCTCCTGCCCGCGCGACCGGCGCAGACGACGGGCCTGCAGGCGCTCCTCGGCTGGGCCAAGGTCCGCATCCTTGTCCCCCGGGGCGGCAAGAACCTCAAGCTCGTCGACCTGGCCGGGCGCAACGCCGAGGCCTATCTCCGCAAGCAGCCGGGCGATCTGATGCCCCTCGAGGACTTGAAGACGGCGCTGGCGCTTCCCGCTCTGCCTCGCACGATCGAGGGATTCGATATCTCCAACACCGGCGGCCAGGAATCGGTCGGCTCCCTGGTCGTCTTCCGCGACGGCCGGCCGGACAAGGACGCTTATCGCAAGTATCTCATCCGGACCGTCGAGGGCTCGAACGACGTGGCCAGCCTCGGCGAGGTCATCACCCGGAGATACCGAAAGGCGCTCGAAGAAGGCGCGCCCCTCCCCGATCTGGTCATGGTCGACGGCGGCAAACCCCAGCTCGGCGCGGCGGAAAAGGCCCTGGCCGGCTTGGGCTTGTCCAACGTTCCCCTCGTGGCCATCGCCAAGAAAGAGGAGATCCTGTTCACGCCGGCGTCGCGCGAAGGCATCCGACTCGACCGGACCTCAGGGGCTTTGAAGCTCGTTCAGGCCGTCCGCGACGAGACGCACCGTTTCGCCATCTCGTTCCATCGCGGCCGCCGGGAGAAGAAGAGCTTTTCGTCGCTTCTCGACGGCATCCCCGGCCTCGGCCCGAAGAAGAAATCGACTCTTCTGGCCCGCTACGGCGGCCTCGAGGCCATCCGGACGGCCCCCCGCGGGGAGCTGGACAAGCTCGTCGGCTCCGCGGCGGCGGCCAGGGTCCTCGACCGTCTCGATTCGGATCTCGGGGGCCGTGGAAATTCCGGGCCGGATAGGCCATAATATCCTCACGATCGCCGGAAAGGAGATCTCCCCATGATCGATCCGAAATTCCGCCGTCACATCTTCGCCGCTCTTCTGGCCGCGCTTCTCGTTCTTTCGGCCTCGGCCGACGAGGGCATGTGGCTGTTCAACGCGCCGCCGAAGGACATCCTCCAGAAGAAATACGGCTTCACCGTGACCCCGGAGTTCATGGACCACCTCCGGCTGGCCTCGATCTCGTTCGGCGGAGCTTCCGGATCGTTCGTCTCCCCCGACGGCCTGGTCCTGACCAACCACCATGTCGGCCGGGGCGCGATCCAGAACCTGTCCACCAAGGATCGCGACTTCATGAAGACCGGATTCTATGCCCGGACGCAGGCCGAGGAGCTCAAGGTCCCCGGGATGGAGCTCCGCGTCCTTATCGGCATCACGGACGTCACCGACAAGGTCCGCGGCGCCGAGAAATCCGGCATGACCCCCGTCGAGGCCGCCGACGCGCGCCAGAAGGTCATCGCCGCGCTCGAAAAAGAGGCCTCCGGAACCCCCGGGATGCGCGGCGGCGTCGTCACGCTCTATTCCGGCGGCATGTACCATCTTTATACGTTCAGGGTCTATAACGACGTCCGGCTCGTCTTCGCGCCGGAGTACCTGGCCGCCTTCTTCGGCGGAGACCAGGACAACTTCACCTACCCCCGCTACGACCTGGACATCTCGCTCTTCCGCATCTACGAGAACGGCCGGCCGTTCAAGAGCGACAACTACATCAGGTGGTCGACGGCGCCTCTCCGCGAGGGCGAGCTCGTCCTCTGCTCCGGCCATCCCGGTTCGACCGGACGCCTCCTGACGATGAGCCAGCTCGAGTTCCTGCGCGACACGAGCTACCCCTTCGCCATCGCCAATCTCAAGAGGCGCCAGGCCTTCATGCGCGCCTATGCCGCCAAGGGCCCGGAGGAGAGCCGGATCGCCATGCGCAACCTCTTCGGCGTCGAGAACAGCCTCAAGGCGACGATCGGCTACCAGTCGGGACTTCTCGACGAGGCGCTCATGGCCAAGAAGCTCCGCGGGGAGCAGTCCTTGCGGGCCATGGTCGCCAAGTCGCCCGATCTCGAGAAGGAATTCGGCTCGGCCTGGGACGAGCTCGCCGCCGCGGAAAAAGACTACGCGTCGTTCTTCAAGCCGTTCACCTTCTTCGAGCGGGCCAACGGCTTCTCTACGACCTACTTCACGACGGCCCGGACGCTCGTCCGCCTGGCCATGGAGAAGCCCAAGCCGAACGCCGAACGCCTGCGCGAGTTCCGCGACGCCTCGCTGCCGTCCGTCGAACGCGGCCTCCTCTCCCCCTCCCCGATCTATGACGATTTCGAGGCGGTCAAACTCGGCGACTCGCTGGCCCAGCTCCAGGAGGAGCTGCCCGAGATGATGGAGGTCAAGTGGATCCTCGGCGGCCGTTCGCCCCAGGACGTCGCCCGCGAGCTCATCGCCGGGACGAAGCTCAAGGACGTCGATTGGCGAAAGAAACTCATGGAGGGAGGGCTCGCGGCGATCTATCAGAGCCAGGACCCGATGGTCAAGCTGGCTCTCCTCGTCGACCCGGTCTCGCGCGGCCTGCGGGCCAGGTACGAAGACCAGGTCGACGCGGTCGAGACGCGCAACGGCACGCGCATCGCCAACGTCATGTTCAAGCTCGAAGGCACGTCCATCCCGCCCGACGCCACCGGCACCCTGCGCCTCAGCTTCGGAGCGGTCAAGGGCTACGTCGAGAACGGCCGGAAGATCCCCTTCCAGACGACGTTCGCGGGACTCTATGAGAAGTCGGCCAAGGCCGGGAACAAGGATCCCTATGAGCTGCCCGCGAGCTTCAGCGCAAAAAAGTCGGCGGTCAACATGGCGACGCCCGTCAATTTCGTCGCCACGGCCGACTCGATCGGCGGGAATTCGGGCTCGCCTCTGGTCAACCGGAAGGGCGAGTTCGTGGGCGTCCTGTTCGACGGCAACATCCAGTCTCTGCCGACCCGGTTCGTCTACGAGGACACGATCTCCCGTTCGGTGATGGTCCACGCCCAGGGCATCATCGAGGCCCTGCTCAAGATCTACGACGCGAAGCCTCTGGTCGACGAGATCCTGGGCCGCAAATAGGCCCGGCGAGGCCTCAGTAGAGGACCACGGCCTCGCCGACGCGCCGCGATGCGCTTGTCGAGCCAGGCGACGATCAGATCGCGCCGGGCCATGGTCGCCGCGATCTCCTCGTCGGTCAGGTACTCGCCGACGATCGTCCGGACCGACTCGGACGTCAGGGCCTTGAGGGCCTCGTAGAAGGGCCGGGGCAGCGTCTCCATGATGAGCTTCGGATTTTCCTTGTTCTTCTCGTCGTAGATCAGGTCGGTCTTTGACTTCTTCGATGTCGCGAACGACCGGGAATGGTCGATGAGGATCATCCGCCAGTCCTCCTCGATGAGGTAGTTCCTCTGGTGGCGGTCGACGTTGTAGATCAGGTTGTCGAAGGCCCTCTGGAGGCAAAGTTCGCGGTTGAGATACAAGGCCTTGATCCCCGGCGCGGAGATCTTCTTCCTGATGATCGTCTCCAGGGTGTTCCAGGATTCGATCCACATCTGGCACGATCCCCGATTGCCCTGAAACTCCCGTTCGACCGTCGGCGGAACCATGTTGAGGCCCAGGGCCCGGCTCAGCCGGTAGGCGGCGATCTCGCCCTTCCAGGTCTCCTTGAACCCATGGACATTCGCCCCGAAAACGTCCTTCCAGAGGGCCTGGTGCCGGACCCCGTCCTCCTCGAGCGTCAGGATCCAGGGATTGGTCACGGCCAGGGTCCCGGTCAGCTGTCTCTGGGCCGTGACCTTGGCCGTCCTGAGAAAATCCTCCCACTTGTCGTAATCGGCCACGACGGCCGGGGAGAGCTGGGCCAGGAGGCCGCTCCCGATACCCAGAGCGCCGACGGCCAGAACGAGGAAAACGGCTTTTTTCATGTCGATACCCCTCTCCGGCGGCGGATCATGTTTTGCCCCCGAGTTTAGGCCTGAAAACCGGCCGTGTCAAATGGCCCCGGCGATTGACTTTGAAGACCGAATTTGATAATAAATGGTAAATGTACAAGTGGATTTCCCGGAAGCTGTTCGGCACCGAGAACGACCGCGTCCTCAAGCGGATCAAGCCGCTTGTCCCCGTCATCAACGACCTTGAATCCCGCATCCAGCCTCTGACGGACGGGGAGCTCCGGGCCAAGA
>CAVULT010000011.1:0-34120 GCA_963742235.1 Candidatus Aminicenantota bacterium
ATGCGGAATGTCGGATCTGCACCTTCATTTGCGGGACCTCATGTTTCCGGATCTCGCGCTCCGCCTCAAGCCAGTTTTGATCGGCTTGGCCGGCGCGTCGGCCTCCCCGTTCGTAGAGCTCATACGCACGTGTAGCGATCTGCGGCGTCAGGTCGAGCGGTTTCCTGGCCAGCAATGGGGCCTGAGCAGGATCGAGGATCCGGTAGGCCAACAGCTTGACGCGGTCATTCACCAGGAACCAGGCCAGAGCATAGCCCCAAACGAACAAGGCCCAACCCCACCCGAGGGGCGTCATAAACAGCCCATAAACCGCGATCAGAGTCGCCACGATCTGCGTGCCGAGCACCGCGGCCCACAGAATCCGCGCCGGGCGGATGGACCAGAACGGCCCGCGCGTGCGCGTCAGGAAGATCGTCAGATGTCCGGCCACGGACAGCTTCAGGTACATCAACGTCTGGATGTGCGCACGGTCGAGATGAAAGACGCGCTCACCGAGATAAAACAAGCCGAAAGCTGACACGACCCCGATGACGCCCAGCACCGTGGCGATCCCCAGCACCAGGCGCATGTTCCAGGCTTCGGGCTTGTCCTTGTAATGAACGTTGTCGTAGGCGATGGACAGGATGGCGCCGTCGTTGAGCAACGCCAGCAGCACGATCATCACCGCGGTCACCGGATAGAAGTTGAAGATCAGGATGGCCAGGGTCATAAAGAACAGCACCCGCAGCGTTTCGGCGATGCGGTAGATCGCGTAGCTGTTCATCCTCTGGAATATTCTCCGGCTCTCCTTGATCGCATCAATGATGACCGAGAGGCCGGGCGCCAGCAGGACAATGGACGCCGCCGCGCGCGCCGCGTCCGTCGCGCCGCAAACGGCGATGCCGCAGTCGGCTTTCTTCAGCGCGGGGGCGTCATTGACCCCGTCGCCGGTCATGCCGACGATATGGCCGCGCTGCTGCAGCACATCGACAATGTGGAACTTGTGTTCGGGGAAGACCTGGGCGAAACCATCCGCTTTTTCGATGGACTCCGCCGACTGGGCCGTCTCGTGACACTTCGCGTCGCCCAATCCGCCGGCATCAAGGATGTTCGCGCCCAGCCCGAGCTGTCGGGCCGTTTCGCGAGCGATGGCCATTTGATCGCCCGTAACCATCTTGACGCTGACCCCCATTTCCCGGGCGCTCGTGATGGTCGCTTCGGCCTGCTCGCGCGGCGGGTCGAACAATGGCAGCACGCCGATAAACTGCCACTTGCCTTCCTGATCTGCCCGGGCCACGCCCAAGGAACGGAAGCCGCGTGCCGCAAATTCATTGACAGCCTTCTCGATGGCGGGCTTGACTTCATGAGCGTTGGCCGACATCTCCAGAATCACCTGCGGGGCTCCCTTGGTCACTCTGAACACGCTTCCGTCGGCGGCTTTGACGGTAGCCTCGGTGCGTTTATGCACCGGGTCGAAGGGCTGGAAATGGAGCACCTGATAGCCCTTCAAGGACTGATCGTTCTTCAGGCCGCCGATCACGGCCATGTCGATGGTGTCCTTGTCTTCCGCGCGCGAAGCCAGTGCGGCGCAGAAGATGACTTGATCGGCAGGGATGCCGTTCACGCTGAACGGATCTCCCAACGTCAGCTTGTTCTGGGTCAGGGTGCCGGTCTTGTCCGCGCACAGCACGTCCACGCCCGCCAATTCCTCGATGGCCGCCAAACGGGTCACGATCGCCTCTTTCTTGGCCAGCAGGCGCGCGCCGACCGCCATGGTCACGGACAGCACCGTGGGCATCGCCACAGGAATCGCGGCCACCGTCAACACCAATGCGAACTGAAGCGTGGTCAGCATCCGATCGCCGCGAAAGAGCGCGACGCCCAGGATCAACACGACCAGGGCCACGGCGAGGATGATCAGATAATCGCCGATCTTCAGCACGGCACGCTGGAAATGGCTGACGGTGTGCGCCTCCTGCACCAGTTGCGCGGTCTTGCCGAAGTAGGTGTTCACGCCGGTGGCGTACACCATTGCGTCGATCTCGCCCTGGCGGACGATCGACCCCGAAAACACCGCCTCGCCGGGTTTGCGCGCGGCCGGCAGCGACTCTCCCGTCAGCGCGGACTGATCCACTTCGATCGGGTCGCCCTCCAGCAATCGCCCATCCGCCGGCACGATATCACCCAGGCGCACTCGGATGACGTCGCCGGGCACCAACTCACGCGCCTCCGCGGTGGCCCACTTCCCATCACGTTTCACCCGGGCCTTGATCGCCAGCTTGGCCTTCAGCGCGGCGATCGCGTTGCCCGCCTGGTGTTCTTCCCAGAATCCGACCGCGGCGTTGGCCAGAAGCAGAAGGAGGATGATGCCAAAGTCGGGCCAATGCCGGGCGACCGCCGAAAGGATCACGGCCGCTTCGATCATCCACGGGATGGGGCCCCAAAAATAGGTCAGGAATTTCAGGAACGGATTGGCCTTCTTCTCTTCGATCTCGTTGGGCCCATATCGGGTCAGCCGTTTCTGCGCCTCCGCTTGGCTGAGGCCGTCCGGCGACGACCCCAATTTTGCCTGCAATTCCGCCATGGGAAGGGATTTCAGATCGTCCGGCGCGTCGGACTTCGCCCCCGGCTTCGATCCGGGAGCCTTGACAGGCTCTTGCGCATTCATACTCAGCCCTTTCGCAAGAGCAGAATCACGCCGGCCATCGCTTATGTCATCCTTTCCCTAGATCTCAGGTAGCGCCGGATCAGGTTGTTCGTTGAGCTATCGTGCTGAAGTTGGGACTCAGCCCCGGTCTCAAGCTCGGGGATGATGCGGGCGGCCAGCGCCTTGCCCAGTTCGACCCCCCACTGGTCAAATGAATCGATGCCCCAAATGGCGCCTTGAGTGAAGACGCTGTGCTCGTACAGCGCGACGAGCTTCCCCAGCGCCGCCGGAGTCAGCCGTTCCAGGAGGATCGTGCTGGACGGACGGTTGCCCTCGAAGGTCCGATGCGGCACGAGCCATTCGGGGATGCCTTCGGCTCGGACCTCCTGCGCCGTTTTGCCAAAGGCCAGCGCCTCGGCCTGGGCGAACACGTTGGCCAAAAGCAAGTCGTGGTGGCGGCCGAGAGGGTTAAGCGGCTGAACGAATCCGATGAAGTCGCAGGGGATGAGCTTGGTCCCCTGATGGATCAGCTGGTAGAAGGAATGCTGGCCGTTGGTGCCCGGCTCGCCCCAGGTGATCGGCCCGGTTTGCCAGGCGACCTCGGTCCCGTCAAGGGTGACGTGCTTGCCATTGCTCTCCATCGTCAACTGCTGGAGGTAGGCCGGGAAGCGCTTCAAATACTGCTCATACGGAAGGACCGCCAGGGTCTGCGCCCCGAAGAAGTTGTTGTACCAGAGGCCCAGGAGCCCCATGAGCACCGGCAGGTTGCGCTCGAAAGGGGCCGTGCGGAAATGCTCGTCCATCTGGTGGAAGCCGTCGAGCATGGCCTGGAAATTTTCGGGGCCGATGGCGATCATCGTCGACAGCCCGATCGCCGCGTCCATGGAGTACCGGCCGCCGACCCAATCCCAAAACTCGAACATGTTCGCGGTGTCGATGCCGAATTTGGCCACTTCGCCGGCGTTGGTCGAGACCGCGACGAAATGCCTGGCGACCGCGGCGGGATGCCTCAGCGTCTTGAGGGCCCAGTCGCGGGCCGTGCGCGCGTTGGTCATCGTCTCCAGGGTCGTAAAGGTCTTCGACGAGACGATGAACAGCGTCTCCTCGGCGTCGAGGTCGCGGGTGGCCTCGGCGAAGTCGGTGCCGTCGATGTTGGAGACGAAGCGGAAGGTCAGGTCGCGCCGGCTGTAGTGCCGCAAGGCCTCGTACGCCATCACCGGCCCCAGGTCGGACCCCCCGATGCCGATATTGATGACGTTGCGGATCGGCTTGCCGGTGTGGCCCTTCCACTCCCCGCTCCGCACCTTGGGCGGAGAAGTCGGCCATCTTGTCGAGCACGGCATGGACCTGGGGGACGACGTCCTGGCCGTCCACGACGATGGATTGCCCTTGGGGGGCGCGGAGAGCCACATGCAGGACGGCCCGCTTCTCCGTGACGTTGATCTTCTCGCCCCGGAACATGGCCTCGATGCGGGCCCGCAGGCCGGATTCCTCCGCCAGTTGCAGAAGGAGCCGGAGCGTCTCGTCGGTGACCCGGTGCTTCGAATAGTCCAAGTAGACGCCGACGGCCTCAGCCGTCAGGCGCTCCCCGCGTTGCGGATCGGCGGCGAAGAGCTTCCGAAGATGCGACTCCCCCACTTCCCGGTAATGGGCTTCGAGGGCCTGCCAGGCCGGGAGTTCCGTGAGCCGCGGGAGGCGTGTCGTCATGCTGCTGTCCTTTCCATCGCGGCATCGTATTCGCCGCGGCGCGCCGCCCAGTTGCACCTGGCCCGATGATACAGAGCTTGCTGGGCGGCAGGCGCGTTGGCCTCCTCGCCTCGCCAGATCTCCAACGCCGGTCGTTGGATGGCGCGCGAAAACGAAAACGCCAACGCCCAAGGCCGTCGCGACTCGGATCTGACATTCATGGCATTCAAACGGGCCGAAGCCAGCTCGCCGGATTGGCCGCCCGACAAAAACGCGATCCCCGGAACGGCGGCGGGGACGGCTCGCAACAGGCACCTCACCGTGGCGTCAGCCACCTCGTCCACGCCTTCCTGCCTGGGGCAGGTCAGACCCGGAAGCACCATGTTGGGCTTCAGGATCATGCCCTCCGGCATCACCCGGAGCGCGGCCAGCCGGTTGAAAACCGTTCTCAGGACGTCCTCCGTGACTTCAAAGCACCGCTCCAGGGTATGGTCGCCGTCCATGAGCACTTCCGGCTCGACGATGGGGACCAAGCCGGCTTCCTGGCACAGAGCCGCGTAGAGAGCCAACGCGTGAGCGTTGGCCTCGATGCACCCGCGGCTGGGAATGCGATCGCCCACGGCCAGGACTGCGCGCCACTTGGCGAAACGCGCGCCCATTTGAGAATATTCCTCGAGGCGGCCGCGCAATCCGTCCAGGCCCTCGGTGATCTTTTCACCGGGATGACCCGCCATGTCCTTTGCGCCGGTGTCCACTTTGATGCCAATAATGATCCCCGCCTCGCTGAGGACCTTGATAAAGGGCATGCCGTCCTTCTTCCGCTGGCGGATCGTTTCATCATAGAGGATGGCCCCATTGATGCACTCCCCGAGACGGGGTGTGGTCACGATCAACTCCCGATAAGTGCGCCGGGCCTCCTCGGTCTGGGGAATTCCCAGCCTGGCAAATCTCTTGTTGCAGGTCGGATTGCTTTCATCCATCGCCAGAAGGCCCTTGTCGCCTGCGACCAGCGCCTGGGCCGTGCTCATCAAGGGGTTGCCTGTCATGTTCCGTTCTTCTTGCCTTCCAGCTCCGATATTTTCGCCAGGCGCCGCTTGAACCGTTCCATCCCCTTGAAACGGGCGCTGAGGAACGTCCGGACCAGGTCCCAGGCCAGATCGTATCCGCTGACCCGGCCGCCCAGACACATCACGTTCATGTCGTCGTCCTCGACCCCCTGATGAGCGGAGAAGGGATCCGTGATCAACGCCGCCCGCACACCGGACACCTTGTTGGCCGCGACGCAGGCCCCGACCCCGCTGCCGCAGATGGCCAAGCCTCGGGCGACCTCACGCTTGGCCACAGCCCTGGCCAGGGGCACGACAAAATCCGGGTAGTCATCGTCCTTGACCAGATCACGGGCGCCGAAGTCCACGACTTCGTAACCGGCGGCCTGGAGGGCTGCAGTCAATCGCCCTTTCAACTCGAACCCGCCATGGTCCGCGGCGATGCCCAGGCGCATCATTTCGGCTCCTCGCTCAGCCCCTTGTCTTTCCCCGTTCCGCCCGGACTCCACTTCCAGTTCCGGATCTCCGGCATGTCTTGGCCGTACTTGTCGATGTACTCCTTGTGTTCGACAAGCTTGTCCTTGAGCTGCTGCTTCAGGTAAACGCCCTTGTCGCCGGTCTGCGGCAGGCGGTCGATGGTGTCCATCACGAGGTGGAAGCGGTCCAGATCGTTCAGCACCGTCATATCGAAGGGCGTGGTGATGGTGCCCTCTTCCTTGTAGCCGCGGACGTGGATATTGTCGTGGTTGGTGCGGCGGTAGGTTAGACGGTGGATCAACCACGGGTAGCCATGGAAGGCGAAGATGAGCGGCTTGTCCTTGGTGAAGATATCGTCGAAATCCTTGTCGCTCAACCCGTGGGGGTGCTCGGTTTGCGGCTGCAGCTTCATGAGATCGACGACGTTGACCACCCGGATCTTCAGGCCGGGCAGATGCTCGCGCAGAATGGAGACGGCCGCGAGCGTCTCCAGCGTGGGCACGTCACCGCAGCAGGCCATGACCACGTCGGGCGCGACGCCCTGGTCGTTGCTGGCCCACTGCCAAATGCCGACGCCCGCGGTGCAATGCTTGACGGCGGCGTCCATCGTCAGCCACTGGGGCGCAGGGTGTTTGCCCGCGATCACGACGTTGACATAATGCCGGCTGCGCAGGCAGTGGTCCATGACCGAGAGCAGGCAGTTGGCATCCGGCGGAAGATAGACGCGCACGACCTCGGCCTTCTTGTTCACGACGTGGTCGATGAAACCGGGGTCCTGGTGGGTGAAGCCGTTGTGATCCTGGCGCCAGACATGCGAGGACAGCAGGTAGTTCAGGGAGGCGATCTTCCGCCGCCACGGCAGGTGCGCCGTGACCTTCAGCCACTTGGCATGCTGGTTGAACATCGAATCAACGATGTGAATGAACGCCTCGTAGCAATTGAAGAGCCCATGCCGCCCGGTGAGCAGGTAGCCCTCGAGCCAGCCCTCGCATTGGTGCTCGCTGAGCATTTCCATCACGCGGCCGGTGGGCGCGAGGAATTCGTCGTTCGGCACGGTCGCGGCGTCCCATTGGCGCTCGGTCGCTTCAAAGAGGGCTTCCAAGCCGTTGGAGAGCGTCTCGTCAGGGCCGAAGACCCGGAAATTCCGCTGCTCACTGTTCAGCTTCGCCACGTCGCGCAGGAAAGGCCCGAGCACATGCGTATCGCCGATTCCGCGCGCTCCGGGCGACGGCACGGCCTCCGCGTAGTCGCGGAAATCCGGCAGGCGCAGGTCGCGGAGCAGAATGCCGCCGTTGGCATGGGGATTCGCGCCCATGCGTCGTTCGCCCCTGGGCGCGAGTTCGGCCAGTTCCGGCCTGAGACGCCCCTCCTGATCGAAGAGCTCCTCCGGCCTGTAGCTTTTCATCCAGCTTTCAAGCTGCTTGAGATGATCGGGATGCCCGGCATCCACGAGGAGCGGCACCTGGTGCGCTCGGAACGTGCCCTCGATCTGCAGACCATCGACGACTTTCGGTCCCGTCCAGCCCTTGGGTGACTTGAGCACGATCATGGGCCAGCGCGGCCGCGCGGTGTCATCGTTTTTCCGGGCCTTCGCCTGGATCCTCAGGATATCCTCGATGGCTTTGTCCAAGGCGGCGGCCATGAGTTGGTGCATTTCTTCGGGCACATCGCCTTCCACAAAGTCGGGCGTCCAGCCGCAGCCTCGCAGAAATTGCTCCAATTCCTCATGCTCGACGCGGGCCGGGACGGTCGGGTTGCTGATCTTGTAGCCATTGAGGTGCAGGATCGGCAGGACCGCGCCGTCGGTGGCCGGGTCGAGGAACTTGTTGGAATGCCAGGCCGTGGCCAGCGGACCCGTCTCCGCCTCGCCGTCACCGACGACGCAGGCGACGACGAGATCGGGATTGTCGAACACCGCCCCGAATGAATGGCTGAGCGAATAGCCCAGCTCGCCGCCCTCGTGGATCGAGCCCGGGCACTCCGGCGAGACGTGGCTGGGGATTCCTCCGGGAAACGAAAACTGGAGAAAAAGCCTCCGCAGCCCGGCCTCGTCCTGGCTGACGTCGGGATAGATCTCGCTGTACGTGCCCTCGAGATACGTGTTGCCCACGACGGCCGGGCCGCCGTGCCCGGGGCCGGAGACGTAGATCATATCGAGATCGTATTTCTTGATGACCCGGTTCAAGTGCACGTAAATGAAGTTCTGCCCGGGGGTCGTGCCCCAGTGTCCCAGCAGCATATGCTTCACATCCGCGAGCGTCAGCGGCCGTTTCAGCAGCGGATTGTCGTAGAGATAGATCTGGCCGACCGACAGATAGTTGGCGGCGCGCCAGTAGGCGTCCATCTTGTTGAGCAGTTCAGGCGCGAGGGAACTTGTTTTGGCCGCCAAATTGATGCCTCCTATCGGCTTAGACTGCCCAGGAACCGTTGAGCCTGCATTCTTTTCTTCTCCCTGTCCTGCTCCCAGCCGTCATTGGAAGCCGGAATGGATATGCAAAACCCAACTTATCCAAAATAAGAGCAGTCTTCATGCCAAAATCTCTCGACGCCCGGCGTTTCATGCGAAATCCCGCCGGATGATCTTGCCGACCCTCTTGGCCAAAGCCATGATGGTCAGGATGGGGGGATTGCCCAGAGATTCGGGAAGGAGAGTGGCGTCGGCCAGGTAGAGGTTCCCGGGCAGCCTCCGCGGATGAAGCGTTTTGGCGTCCTGGCTCGTCAAAGGAAGCATCCCGCCCGGGTGCCCGGCGTTGAGCGTGCCGAAGAACATTTCCCCTTTCCCGATCCCCATCCGGCGGAGGATATCGGCGCAGACGTCGACGGCCGTGGTGAGCGTTCTTGTGTCCTCGGGAGTGAGCGCTTTTTCGACTCCCCTTTCCGAAACGGTTCCCGATCGAGTGTCGGCCAGCTTGATCATGAGGCTGAGGATCTTGCCCGCTCCCGGAGCCCAGCGGCGGTTGAAAAAATAGCTCAGATAGTCGAAATAGGGCGACAGAATGTAGCCCTCCCGCTGAGTCGCGAAAGGCATGGGGATGTCCCTGTGCTGAAGGGCCCCGTTCCACGGACCGGCCACGCACAGAACGGGATCGACGAACAGCCCGGGCTCGCAGGGAATTCCCGAGCTCTGGAGGATGACCGGAGTCCCCAATCCCCCGGCGGCCAGGACGACGACGTCCGCGTTGAAGACCTTGCGGCGGGCGCCGAGGCCGGCCGCCACGCCCACGGCGCGTCCGTTCTCGAGAACGACCTCGCGGACGGGGCAATTCGTGATCAAACGGGCGCCGTTGTCCAAGGCCGCGCGGAGGGACTCCCGGCTGTCCCATTTCGCTCCGGAGGGGCATCCGAGGACGCAGCGGCCGCAGTTCCGGCACGACTCACGGCGTCTCATTTTCGGCATCGGCTGAGGTTCGAGCCCCATCTCCTGGAAGACCGAGAACAGCCGGCGCGTCGTTCCGTTCCAGAGGCTTTGGTGGGCGGTCGAGATCGGCACCTCGCGGCCGAGCTCCGCGAACTCGGCCTCGAGGTCGATGCCGATGGCTTTCAATCCCCGGTCCCAGCGCAAGGCGTTGCCCGTTGCAATGGTCGTCGTCCCGCCGGTCCCGATGCCGCGGACCAGGACCATGCCCTCGCGGGTTCTTTGGATCTTCATGGCGGGGAAGAGCAAGCGGATCTGGCGCTCGTCGAAGAGCAGACCGAGCTTCTTGAGCCTCTCCGGGATGCGCAGGTCCAGGGTCAGCGGGCGGAATTCCCGGCCGGCCTCGAGGACGAGGACATCAAAGGCCCCTTGGAGCTCCTTGGCCATCGCGGCGCCGCCGGCGCCGGTCCCGACGACGATCGCGGCCGGCATCAGGCCCCTTCCTTGAAAGAAAAGCGGGCCAGGCAGCAGTCCCGTCCCTCGGTCAGACGCTCCGCGAATTCGAGGTCGCCGCCCCCGGCCAGGCCGGACAGGATCCCGGCATCCAGGGAGGACATCAGGCGGCAGACCTCGGGGGAATAGAACCGGCTGAAGAAACAGCGCCGGATGATGATATCGCCTCCGGCATCCCCCCGGAAATCGATCTCGAGGCACCGATAAAGGATTCTCGCGGCCGTCATGGCTTCCTGAGGCGCGGAGACGCCGAGCGTTCCGCCGATCTCCCGGCCCAGGCGGGAGGCCCCGTCAAAGAGTCTTTTTTCGGTCGTCGCCGATCCGGCCGGCGAATCCAGAGCCTTCTCAGCCATCTCCCGGGAGAACTCGGCGAATGCGCGGAGAAGCCCGTTTTGGGAAAGTCCCCGGAAAGAAGGCGGAGGCGCTTCGAAGGCCCGGGCCGTCAGGAGCAGGAGCTCCTCCAGCTTCCGCCTCCTGACCCCGGCCGGGAGATGAAGGCGGGCCAGAAAAAGGCGCCCGTTCACCGGAGCCGCCTCACCGCTCTCCCCTCGCGGCCGCCGCGCGCACCCTGAGGAACACCATCAGCACGACCAGGCCGAGCCCTCCGTCGACGATCCCGTTCACGAGATAAACCAGCCAGGGCGCCTGAAAAAAGAACATCAGGAAGGACAGGAGCGAGCTCGCGATCTTGGCCTGTCCGAGGATCAAGGGATAGATCTTTTCCCCGGGAAACCGGAACATCCGCCAGGCCAGGACGGTCACGACGTACATATAAGCCGCCGCCAGGACGCCGAAGAACGACCGCTCGGCCGGTCCTTCGATCATGCCCAGGCGACGGGAGACGGCGTTGAAAAAGGTCATCATCTCCCGAGGCAGAAAAAGAAACACGCCGCCGACCAAGGCGAAGACGACGGCCAGACCGAGACTGAAAGCCCTGTAGGAAGCTCGGGATCGCTCGCGCATGGTCGTCATTCCTTCAAGAATTGTAAAGCTTGAAGAATTTGGCCGGGGGGGCGAACTTGACGTTTTCGAGCAGGTCGAGCGCGTCCTCGCGCCCGACGGGCGCCGCGCCCCTCGAACGGGATTGGAACAATTTGTAGTTCTTGTTGATGAAACAGGATTCCTCCGAAGGGAAGCGCTCCCGCATATCCCGGACGATCTCGGAGAGCGGCCTGTCGCGGACGTTGCCGAGCGTCATCGGGGTAAAGACACACGGGCTGACCTCGCCGAAGGCGTCGACGTAGATCATCTTGCGGCCGGCGTTGCACCCGAAATGCTCCCGGCCCTCGAAATGGCCGAGGTAGTTGACCGTCATCCCATTCCGCTTGTTGTAGCGGTCCTGGAGCCGGACGAGACCGAGTCGCTCGTCCTCGCCGATGACAAGCCCGTCGCCCCAGAAGGCCTGGACCGAGGGCTTGACCTCGCTCAGCCAGGCCTCATGGATGCCCAGGCGCTCGAGAAAAGCCAGGAACTCTTCGGTCCGGCCCTGCCGGATCATGTCCCTCGAAAGGACCGCGGAAACGCCCACGTGGAGCCCGTCCACGTTCCTGAAGATCTCGACGGCCCGCAAAGCGGTGGCGAAGGCGCCCTCGACGCCGCGGTTCCTGTCGTGGACGTCCGCCGTCCAATGGTCCAGGCTCACCGAGACGGAGAAAAGCCCGGCGGCCTTCAGGTCCCGGGCCAGCGCCGGGGTCAGGGTGCTTCCCGTGGTGAAGAGCTTGACGGCGCATCCGTCCGAGGCCGCTTCGGTCAAACGGACGATGTCTGTGTTCAGGAGCGGCTCGCCTCCCGTCCATCCCAGCCAGACGACCCCCAGGCGCTTCAATTCCCGGACGACGGCCAGGATCTCCGCGCTGTCCATGGCCCGGCCTGTCCGGTCCCTGTTGTAGCAATAGGCGCATCGCTGAGGACAGTCGTTGGTCAGCCCGACCTGAGCATGCGAAGGCCCGCCGTGTTTGTCGAGGAGCTGCTCACGGATGAATCTGGAATAGGCGGGGCTGTTGAGAGGCGGAAGGTGCGAATGCAGGATGACATTCTCCCCCACCCTCCGGACCTTGAATTTGCGCAGATAGTCCAGGAAGAACAGGCTCAGCGCCGGACGGACCTTGAGCATCTGCGGATTCCGCTGCAGGACTTTCAAGGCGGGCCAACGGACTGTTTTCATGATCGATCGCCTTCCCAGATTTAGTAATCTATGTAACACGTTCGGATCATAATTTTCAAGACCCGGGCGGCGGGGCGGCCCTTTTCTTGACAGCCCTTCGAGGCAAGGCATATCATCGGTTCGCGACGGGATGCCGCCCGGACGAGAATCCCGGTCGACAGGAGAGGACCGATGCCATTGCAGAAGAAGATCGCATCCTTAATGCTCATCGCCGTGGTCGGCGCAAGCGCCCTGTTCGCCGCCGATCTGACCAAGGACGAGCAGTCCTGGGTGGCCAAGGCCTCCCGGGAGACGCGGAACGGCTGGGTCTACCTGCACATCGAGGGCCAGCCCTTTGCCCGCGGTTTCCAGCACGGCTACCTCCTGGCCAAGGAGATCGCGGAGAGCCTGCGCGTTGAAAAGCACATGACCTGGTGGAACACGGGCCGGGAGTGGCCCTATTTCGTCGAACGGACCCTGAAGATGTTCGCCCCGAAGATCGACCCCGAATTCCGCGAGGAAATGGAGGGCATCGCCGCCGGCGCCCGCAAGGCCGGAGTCGACGCGAGCTACGGGGACATCGTCCTCCTCAACGCGTCGTCCGAAATCATGGGCTACTGGTATCCCTCTCACCAGGAAAACAGTCCGCCGCAGAAGACCGGCGGCTGCAGCGCCTTCATCGCCACGGGGAAGGCCGCGGCCGACGGCCGCATCGTCATGGCCCACAACACCTGGTCCTTCTTCGTTCCGGCCGACACGAACGTGATCATCGACCTGCTGCCGGACAAGGGGTCCCGGATCCTGATGCAGGCCTTCCCCGCCGGCATCCACAGCGACACGGATTTCTTCATCTGCTCGTCGGGACTCGTGGGCACCGAGACGACGATCGACTACTTCAAGGGATTCGATCCGGACGGGATGCCTGAGTTCGTCCGCATCCGCAAGGCCATGCAGTACGCCCGCAACCTCGACGAGGCACTCAAGATCATGATCGACGGCAACAACGGCGGCTACGCCAACACCTGGCTCTTCGGCGACGTGCGCAGCAACGAGATCGCCCGGCTCGAGCTGGGCCTCAAGTTCCACTCCGTCGAGCGGACCCGGGACGGCTTCTATTCCGGCTCGAACATCACGGAGAACATCCCCCTGCTCCGCCAGGAGACGGACGCGGACTTCGACAACATCAAGCATTCCGACATCGCCAGACGGGTGCGCTGGCTCGATCTTTTCGACAAGTGGATGGGGAAGATCGACGTCGAGCGCGGCAAGCTCATGCTGGGCGACCATTTCGACGTCTATGCCGGCAAGGAGATGCCGGGAGACCGCACGATCTGCGGGCACTGGGAGCTCGCGGCGGACCCGGCCGGAGGGGCCAGCGACGCCTGGGCCAAGCCTTTTTGTCCGGCCGGGGCCCTGGACGGCAAGGTCGTGGACGCCAAGATGGCCGGGGAGATGACCTTTTGGGCCAAATGGGGAAGCTCCTGCGACATTGCGTTCGATGCCGAGAAGTTCCTTAAGGAGCACCGGCAGTACGATTATCTCAAAGGCTACTTGAAGAGCCGTCCCGCTCAGCCTTGGACGGTCTTCAAGTCCGGCCCGAAATAGCGGCAGAGGAGTCCGATGAAACACGCGGCGACCGATTGGATGGGCGGAAAAGCGTTCGTCATTCTCCTCAGCACGGGGCTTGTCCTTTCGTCGGCCTCGGCGTCCCCCCAAAGAAACGTCAACAGGAATTCCCCCGGCGATGTCCAGAGTCCGGCCATGACCCTGCTGAAGCCGGCGCGGGTGTTCGACGCCGAGGACGGCAAGACGCACGAGGGTTGGGTCGTCCTGGTGAAGGGGGACAAGATCGCCGCGGTCGGGCCGTCGGCGCAGGTCGCCGTCCCGGACAGCGCGAAGACGATCGAGCTCGCCGGTGCGACCCTGCTGCCCGGGCTCATGGACATTCACTCGCACATCTTCCTTCATCCCTATAACGAGACGCTCTGGAACGATCAGGTCTTGAAGGAGCCGCTCGCCTATCGGACGATCGAGGCTGTGATCCACTGCGAGAAGACCCTGATGGCCGGATTCACCCTCCTCCGGGACCTCGGCACCGAGGGCGCCGGCTACGCGGACGTCTCGGTCCAGCGGGCCATCAGCGAGGGGCTCATCCCGGGGCCGCGCCTGCTCGTCGCGACGCTGGCGATCGTCGCCACGGCGAGCTACGGACCGGGGCCGGCCGGCTTCGCCCCCGACCTCGTCCTTCCGAAAGGCGGCCAGGAGGCGAGCGGACAAGCCGAGGTCCTGAAGGCGGTCCGCGACCAGGTCGGGCACGGCGCCGATTGGATCAAGGTCTACGCCGACTACCGGCACGGGGTGAGCGGGACGGTCCCGACCTTCAGCGAAGAGGAGCTGCGCACGCTGGTCGCAGAGGCCCACTCCGCCGGGCGGCCGGTGTCGGCTCATGCCACGACCGCCGAGGGCATGCGCCGGGCGACCCTGGCGGGCGTGGAGTCGATCGAGCACGGCTATGGCGGCACCGAGGAAGTCTTCCGCCTGATGGCCCAGCACGGGGTGGCCTTTCTGCCCACGCTGGCCGCCGAAGAGGCCTATGGGGAGTATTTCGAGGGCTACAAACAGGGCCAAGCCCCGACGCCGGGAATGGAGCAGGCCTTGCGGGCCTTCAAGACGGCGCTCGCGGCCGGCGTCACGATCGGGCTCGGCAGCGACGTCGGAGTCTTCGCTCACGGCACCAACTGCCGCGAGATCGAGTGGATGGTGCGCGGCGGGATGACTCCGACGCAGGCCCTCTTGGCGGCCACCGCGGTCAACGCCCGGATCATCCGCATGCAGGACCAGGTCGGCCGGATCAAAGCCGGCCTGCTGGCGGACCTCGTGGCCGTCGCGGGCGACCCGGCGCGAGACATCAGGGCCGTCCGGGACGTACGCTTTGTCATGAAAGGCGGCGTGATCTACAAACAGCCTTAGGAGATACTCCTCTATCTACCCTGCCAAAAAACCGGGGAAGGAGGGCCATCTTCACGTTTTAGAGGATCCTCAAAGACATCAAATAGGCCGGAGCGTCTCAATCGTGACGCAGGGCTTCGATCGGGTCCAGTCGGGAGGCCTTGACCGCGGGATAGATCCCCGAGGCCAGCCCGATGATGGTGCAGACGAAGAATGAGAGCAGCACCGAGGTGATCGTCCAGCCGACGGGCCACCCGGTGAACGCGGAGATGAGCATCGACAGGGCGAAACCGAAGAGGATCCCGGCCGTTCCGCCGATGGCCGAGATCGTGACCGTCTCGGCGATGAACTGGCTGCGGATATCGAGCTGCCTCGCGCCCAGGGCCCGCCGCAGCCCGATCTCCCGGGTCCGCTCGAGCACCGTGGCCAGCATGATGTTCATGATGCCGATCCCGCCCACGAGCAGGGAGATCCCGGCGATGCAGGCCATGACGATGGTGAAGATGTTCTGGGTCTTGCGGTGCTGCTCGAGAAGGGCCTCGGGCACGATCATCTCATAGTCGTCGATCTCCTTGTGGCGGCGCTTCATCAGGTGGGACAGGGTCGCCGCCGCCGAGGCGCTCGAGATCTCCGACTTGAGCTGCACCCGGAATTCGTCGAGGTCGGATTCATAGTTCCCGAACCGGAAGACCTTCAGGGCGGTCTGCAGCGGGACATAGATGTTGTTCTGCTCGCCTTTGAGGGCGATCCCCTGGAATTCCTGCTTGAGGAGGTTCTTGTCCCTGAGCACGCCGACCACGGTCATCCAGACATGGTTGATCTTGACCTGCCGGCCGAGGGGCGGCTCCCCCGGGAACAGGACCTGGGCGACGCGCGACCCGATCACGCAGACGTGGGCGTAAACGAGGTCATCGAAGGGCAGCAGGAACCGGCCCGCGCTCATGCTCAGGTTGGCCATCTCGAGCTGCGTCGGCGTCACGCCCGAGACCTCGGCGTCGCTCTCCCTGTCGCCGGCGACGACCGCGAAGACCTTGATCTGCTTGGTGGCGCTGTAGGTGCTGAGAAAGGGCAGAGTTTCCCGGGCCGCGTTCAGGTCCTGCATCGTCAGCCCGGGGCAATTCTCGCGGATCTCCTTGAGCTTGCTCTCTTCGAAGGCTTTCGCCTTGACGATGATGTTGCGCAGGCCCATCGTGTCGATGAGCTGCAGGGCTTCCCGCTCCGCCCCGCGGCCGATGCTCAACATGGCGATCACCGCGCCGACGCCGAAGATCATCCCCAGCAGCGTGAGCAGCGTCCGCAGCTTGTGGTGGAGGAGGGATTCCATCGATTCGGCGACATCGAAGGTCATCTTCATGACGGCCTGCCCCCTTTGGCCGAGGTCGCGGGATTCCCCAGAAGGATCCGCCCGCCTTCCTCCAGTCCCTTGGTGATGACCGTCTGGGTCAGGCTCCGGGCGCCCATCTCGACCGGCCTCTTCTGGGCCCCGGCGCCTTTCCTGACAAAGACAAAGGCCTTGTCCGCCTCGAACACGAGCGCCTGGTTCGGGACGGCGATGACATTGTCGAGTTTCTCCACGAAGATGGAAGCCCTCACCTGGACCCCCGGCATCATCAGCCGGGGGTCGGTGACGTCGAGACTGACCCTGACCTCGAAGTATTTCAGCGGGGTGTCTTCGGTGAGCGGTTTGGCGATCGTGTCGATCCCGGCCACTTTGCCGGTGAAGATCCGGCCGGGCTCGTAGTCCAGGCTTATCGAGACCGGCAGGTTCTCTTTGAGTCCCGAGGCCTCCGATTCCAGGACGAAGACCTTGGCTTCCATGACGCTGAGGTCGGGCAGGGAGCCCAATTTCAGTCCGCTGTAGGCCGTCATGCCGACCCGGTACTTCTCCCCGCGCCACGTCTTGTCGATGATCAGCATGCCGTCATGCGGGGCCCGGATCTCGAGATTGTTCAACTGGTCCTGGTACTGTTTGATCTTCACCTGGTGGGCGCGGACCTTGGATTGGAGGAGCTGGAGCTCCGCGGCGATGCGCTTTTCGAGCTGCGTCCGTTCCTGCTGGAAATACCGTTCGCGGATGGTCTGATAGTTGAGATCGATGGCGTCTTCGATGATCTTGTTGCGGGAATAGATCGTTTCGTCCCTGGCGGCGTAGACATCGGCCAGCTGCCTTTGGATCGACGTGACCGAGATCTGGCCGGTCAGGTCGTTCTTTTCCTTTTCGAGCTGCTTCTCCTTCTGGGCGATCTCCAGGTTGAGCTTGGCCATCTCGGCCTCTTCGGACCGGAGCAGGTCCGGAAGCTCGGTGCTGGCCAGCCGGATGACGACGTCGCCGCTCTTCACCAGGGAGTAGTCTGGCGCCATCCAGGCGACCGTCTGCAGAGCGAACTGGCTCTCGGGAGAGACGACGATCGGCGTGGATTTGGCCGCCTGCAGCTCGCCGAACGCCGGAATGACGATCTCGAAGGTCCCTTTCCGGACGTTCATGTTGGCCACGGCCGCCCTGCCGGGCCGGCCGCAGGCCGCCGCGAGGAGGATGGTCAAAAGCCACCCGGCGGCAGCGGACCTCGGATTCAACGTCCCGCCCCCGCGCCCGCCGACCGGATGACGACCGAGTCGTTCTGCGCCAGCCCGGTCAGGATCTCCACCATTCCGGACGACCGGGCTCCGAGAGTGACCGGAGTCAGCTCGCTCGAGAGAAGGCCCTTTTTCCAGACCGCCGCGCCCTTCTCGCGATAGACGACCGCGGCTTCAGGCACCTGCAGCACGCTGCCCTTGGAGGAGATGGTGATGTTGACGCCGGCCGCCATGCCGGGCCGCATCAGGCCGGGATCCGATTCGGACAGGTCGATCACGGCGTCAAAGACGATCGCCGGCTGGCTGTCCGACTTGACGCGGAAGACCCGGCCGAGGGAGGTCACCTGGCCCTTGTAGACGCGGTCCGGGTTCGAGTCCAGCCGGACCTCGGCCGCCTGCCCGACTTTGACCCGGCCCGCCTGAACCTCGAGGATGACGGCCTTCATCTGCATCCGGCCGAGATCGGGCAGCTCGAGGATGGTGTCGCCCATCCAGCAGGTGTCGCCGACGGCCTTTTTCTTGCCGTTCCAATCGGGCGTGTAGACGACGAGCCCCGCCTTGGGAGCGAGGACGTTCATCGTCTGCACATCGCGCTGGAGCCGGTTCACCTGGGCCTTGAGCAGGCCGGCCTTCGATTCCTGGACCTGGATCCGGCCGGCCATCCCCGAGATCTGGTTGGCCAGGCGATTCTGCGCGAGCTTCTCCTGCAGATCGGCCAGCTCGAGCTCCATCTTCCGCTTTTCGAGCTCCATGGGCGCGATCAGGTCCTCCGGGTAGTCCGCCTTCCGCACGGCCTTCTGCTTGTTGACCTTGTCCTGTTCGAACTGCAGGGCCAGGTTCTCCCGGGTCTGCCGCTCGGTGAGCTGCATTCTCTCGAGCTCCTTGAGGGCCGTGTCCAGGTCCGATTGCTTGAGCTGGAGCCGCTGCATGATCTCCCGGGCGTCGAAGGCGAGGATCATGTCGCCCTCGTTGGCCGCCTTGCCCTCCGGGGCCATGAAGGAGATCGTATATTGCCAGACCCTCTCGACGGACGGGCAGCCGACGAAAACGGACGCCGCCGACTGGAGCTGGCCCGTGGCGTGGACCTTGATATCCAGGGGGGCCTTGACGACTCTGACTACCGAGTCCTTGCCCGACCGGGAGCAGCCGGCGGGCGAAAAGACCAGCGCGAGGGCCGCGGCGGCCGCGAACACGGGGACGGCCCGGAAACCCGAGGCGAACGAGATTCGACTATCTGGCATCACCCGGTTTTGCCTCCACCTTCGTCTTCGGGAGGGGCCCGACCGGCGAAAGGGCCAGGCCCGCCTTGAGAGCGGGATTATCGCCCGGGCTCGCCGCCGCCGCGAATTCGTCATAATCCAGGGCGACGAGCTTGAGGGCTTCGCCGCCGGCGGGCCTGATCCAGAAGGATTGCCCGTCAAACGACGTCATCCCCAGCGGGATGAGAAGGACATCCTTCTGTTCGAGCCCGTGGACTTCGCACCGGACGCTCATGCCCGGCTTCATGATGTCCGGCTCGAGCTTCTCCATCTCGACATCGACCCGGAAATAGTTCGACCGGCCCCAACGCCTGACGGGATCGGCGCTTTGGGAGATGCCCCGGATGGCGCCCGTGTACCGGCGATCCGGGTAGGCATCGAGATAGAGATCGACGCTTTGGCCGGTTTTGATGCGCTGGATATGGGTTTCGCTGATCCAGGCCTGGACCAGAAGCGATGTCAGGTCCGGGATGGTGGCCACGGAATACGTCGCGGAAACGGTGTCGCCTACCTGGACCTTCCGGCCGCTCCAGTCGTCGACGGCGTAGAGCACCGCGCCCTCGGTCCGGGCGAGGATGGTCAGATCGTTGAGGCTGTCGTTGAGCTTCTTCAGCTTGGCCTGGAGCTCAGCCTCCTCGATCCCGAGCTTCTTGATCTGGCTTTCCGTGTCGGCCCCCTTGACGGTCTGGTTCGTCCGGGCGCTGGCGAGAAGATGATCGCTGATCTTCTTTTCGAGCTGCTTGCGGTCGTACTCGTACTTGGATTCGATCCCTTCGGGGATCGACGCGTCGAGGGTCTTTTGCCGGTCGTCGTTCTCGGCCTTCTTCACCTCCACGTCCAGCTCGAATTTCTGGTTCTTGTACTCGGCTTCCTTCTGGGTCTTCTCCTCCACTTTGGCCTTCAGGGAATCCTGGGCGGACTCGATCGACGAGGCCAGGCCGGCCGTGTCGAACCTGACCACGGGGTCGCCCGGCTTGACGGTCTCGCCCTCCTTCACCATCCACTTGATCTGGACCCGCCAGGTTTCCGTGATCGGGACCTTGATCTCTTCCGACCGAAGGGCGGTCAGGCTGCCTGTGAGGACGACGGTGGACCGGAAGGTCCCTTGGGCCACGCTCGAGGCGGACTCCGCGGGAAGGGCCGAGCGGTCACTCCGGGCCGGGCGGAAGGCGAGGAAAAGCAGGACGGCCAGGACGGGGACGGCCGCGAAGAGCGCCGCCCGCGGTCTCGCTTTAAGCGTTCGGAGAATCATGGATGATCTTCCCGTCCTTCAAGGTGATGAGCCGGCCCGCGTAGGCGGCGACATCGGTCTCGTGCGTCACCATGACGATCGTCTGACCGCGCTCGTGGAGCTCCCGCATCAGGGCCATGATCTCGTGGGCGGTCTTGGAATCCAGGTTGCCGGTCGGCTCGTCGGCCAGGATGATATCCGGGTCGTTGACGAGGGCCCGGGCGATGGCCACGCGCTGGCACTCTCCGCCCGAGAGCTGGGCCGGCCGGTGATCCATGCGTCCGGAGAGGCCGGCCAGTTCCAGCATCCGGGCGGCCTTTTCGAGACCGGCGGCCGGACGGACCGCGGAATACTTCAAGGGCAGGAAGGTGTTCCTGAGCGCCGTGTAGCGCGGCAAGAGATTGAAATTCTGGAACACGAATCCGAGGTGCTTGTTGCGCGTGAAGGAGAGCTCGTCGTCGTTGAGCCGGCTCACCTCCTTGCCGCCGAGGAGGTACGAGCCCTCGGTCGGTCGGTCCAGGCATCCCAGGATGTTCATCAGGGTCGATTTCCCCGACCCCGACGGGCCCATCACGGCCACGAACTCGTTCGTGCGGATGTGGAGATCGATCCCGTCGAGGGCGCGAACAGTCGTCTCCCCCATCTGGTAGAACTTCTTGAGACCGGTCAGCTTGAGCATGACTCGATCAGCGGGGCCATCCCCGGGATCGGCCCCCTGCCAAGCATCTCTGACGCATGGCCCAGCTCCCTAAGGCCGGAATAGACGACCAGCTAAGGCGCGATGATCAAAATTCCCCTAAATCTCGCCTGTGCTTGCTGCATATATTATGCCAAAAACAAATTCCCACTTACCCTTATCGCGCGACCAAGGGCCCGGCGCGACCCGTAAAGCAGGCAAATAACTTTACAGTATCCCAAACCGCCCCTACTCGAATTTCGTTGCCGACGGGACTATAGCAAAGATCGTCGTCTTTATGCAAGCGGGCCGCTTGACTGCCTCGCACGGCAGGACGTATAGTCCCCGCATGATCAAAAAAGGAATGGCCGCGGCCGCCGGGCTCATGCTTCTGGTCCTCCTTTCCATCGCTCACCTGCCGTCCCTTCGGGCCGGGGACGGGCCGCTGCCCGGGCCGACGGCAGGGCTGAGGATCGTCGATCTGGCGGGAACGCCCTACCAAATGGGCGAGGTCCACGGCCGGACTCTCAAGGCGGACATCCAGGAACTCGTCAGGCGCTGGAAACAGGACCTGGAAAAGACCTATCAAGTCCCGGCGGAGGCTTTTGTCCGGGAGTTCCTGAAGAAAACGGACTTCAAGCCGGCTATGGAGCGATGGACGCCGGGCCTTCTCGACGAGGTCCGCGGCATCGCCGACGGAGCCGGGATCGATTTCGATACGATGTACGCCTATCAGCTCATCGACGAGGTCTGGGCCATGGGCGCGGACATGGGCTTCTCCAAGTGCACGACCGTCGCGGCCGGGAAGAGGAACGGGAATCCCGCCTGTGTCGCCCAAACGCTCGATATCCCGGCTTTCTATCACGGCTATCAGACGGTCCTCCGCCTGCGGGATGAACGGGACGGTCTCGAAACGCTCGTCTTCACGATCCCGGGAGTCGTCGCCGCCAACGGCTTGAACAGCCGTTCGGTCGGCGTCTGCGTCAACGCCGTCACCCAGCTCGCCTATTCCCCGAAGGGGCTCCCCGTCGCCTTCGTCATCAGGGGCATCTTGCGCCAGAAGTCCTACGAGCAGGCGGTGAAGTTCCTTCAGGACGTCCAGCCCGCGGCGCCGCAGACCTATGTCATCGGCGGGCCGGGCGAGGCGGCCGTGTTCGAGCGCTCGGCCGGCAAGATGTCCAGGTTCGTCCCGTTCGCCGGGGCCGAGTTCAGCTACCACACGAACCATCCTCTGATCAACGACGATTTCAACCCCAGATTCCCGGAGACGCTGAAGCGCGATAACATGACCCTTGAGACCTACCAGGCCCTCTGCCCGCGGTTCAACTTCCTCGGCCGGCTCCTCAAGGACAACTCCGTCGCCATCGACATCGACTTCCTCCGGAAGCTCTTCAAGAACCGCGCCTCCGGGATCAATAACGAGGAAACCTACGGCTGCACGATCATGGTCCTGGGCGAAAGGCCGGAGCTTTGCATCTCGCCGGGCCGGCCCGACGAGGCGCCGTTCCAGGTTCTCGGCTTCGACGAATGATGGTGGATTTTCGAAATATCCCCTACCCTAGACACATCGGCCGGCAGAGGGTATATTGGTCGTAGTCAGGCAAAAGAGGAGGGCGATATGAAGATGCTCATGCAGGTGAAGATTCCCCATGAAACCTTCAACGCGGCCATCAAGGATGGCAGCGTCGAGCAGAAGATGGCCCGAATTCTCCAGGAGACGAAACCCGACGCGGTATATTTTACCGAGTATCACGGACATCGGGGGGCCATTCTGATCGTCGACATATCAGAGCCCTCGAGAGTGCCCTTTTATTCGGAGCCATGGTTCCTGGCGTTCAACGCGGACGTGGAATTCCACGTCGTTATGACGCCGGATGATCTCGGCAAAGCGGGGCTCGGAACACTCGGCTCGAAGTGGAAGTAGCACGCACACCGGTTCCTGGGCGAACTACCAACGCTTGGCCAGCGAGGTAAGTCGGGGCAGAGTCCTGGCGCCTATTATTCAGATCGTCGAGACTAGATCCTGAGGCTTAGCGATCGAACAGGAACAAAACGCCTGGTTTCTCATCGCTCATCGACCTATTTGGCGTCCTTATAAACGCCCTGGATAATGATCTCGTACGGCAAGGGCTTGGTGAGGAGGGTCGGGTCCGTCCGGGAGCCCCTGACCCGCCGCGAAACCTCGGCGAAATCCATCCTCGGCAGACCATAGACATGCAGGCGGTCGCCTCGCTTGAGGAGTTTGACCGCTTTCTCGGGAGGCGTGTCCTTCGCGAAGACCATGCGAAGCCGTTTCACCAGCAGCTTCCCTTTCAGGTCCATGGCCGAAGCGATCACGAACCTTCCCCCGGGCGCCACGATCTGTCGCGCTTCGGTGATCTCCATGAGAAACTCCACATCGTTGTAGAGCCCCTTCCGGGTGACAATGGAGACCGTCTTGGGCTTGACCGTGAGGGTACATTCGGCTCTTTCATACATTTCGAAAGTGCTGCCGGCGCCCCCGGGCAGGTATCCCTCGACGGGCCGGAAGGTATCGAGGGTGTCGATCGTGTTGATCCTCGTGATGGGATGGATCTCGAAGACGTGGCCGGGGTTATTGGACTTCGAGGCAGGGATCGGCGTCCCCTGTTCCTCTGTTGCGGTTGCAGCGTGCTCCGCCCAGATCCTCCACACGCCGGAGATCTTCAAGGGCTTGCCTGTGCCCTCGACGCTGTGGACGAGGTCCGCCGCCTTCTTCGCCATGGCGCCGTTGGCGATCTCCGCGACGGCCGGGAGGCCGATCTCGGGGGCTTGACCCGCCATATGAAGATCCCCATCGAATATGCGGGCGGCGGGGTTCTGCATCGCCTGGTCCACGGTGAACGTCGTGGCGATGCTGACCCGGTCTTTGTACTTCTCGAGGAAGGACTTGTTGATCTGGATCTCGATGTCCTTGGCCGAGAACATTTCATTGACGTTCATGAAGGCCCTGGTCGCCTCGCGGGCGAGGAACGCACAGCCGTTGAGGGCGCCCATGAGCAGGACGAGCGCGACGGCGGCTCGCGCCGATGGACGCTGTGAGGCATGTCTCGTCATGGCCTTCTCCGTTTGCTTTCAGACATAAGATCCCTGAGTCGTAATGCGCCCGGATCAGGGCCTGGAGCCCTTGGGCCGGATCCTCCTGTCACAAAATGATGATATCGCCGGCCGCGGAACCAAGTCAAGAATGTCCGCGCCGGGCTTGAACGGGCGAAGTGGGACCGACCGCCTGTTCCGTGCGATTGACTAGGATTTGTTCCTCGTATAAATTGGATTATGAACTGTCCTGTATCGACAGGAAAGAGATGGGGAAGGAGATAGAAAAATGGAAATCACCCCCGATCAGACTGTGGACGCGAGCGACCTGGCCTGCCCCATGCCCATCATCAAGACCAAGAGGGCTCTGGAAGGAATGAAGGTCGGGGAGGTTCTGAAAATGATCTCGACCGATCCCGGCTCCGTCAAAGACATGAAGGCCTGGACCGGCCAGACCGGCCATGAGCTGATCGGCCACGAGGAATCCGGTGATCAGTTCATCTTTTATATCCGGAAGACGAAATGAGAAGCCTCCCCGATCACGTTGACTTCTTGAGGAGGGGATGAAAGAGTATTTTGCGCCCGGAGCATTGATCTCCTGCGTGGCGATCTCGCTCGTCATGTGGATCCTGAAGCCCATCCCTCAGGGCTATCATTACGAATATGCCTTCATGCTGTCCGTGGACTTGACGGCGATCTGGCTTCTCTATCGGGCGGGCCCTCGGACGTTCTTCAAGCCGGCGGTCCTCGCGTTGATCATGCTTTGCGGCCTCGGACTGGGCGTCAAAAACCTGAGCGCGGTCAAGCCGAAGGCCGAGATCGTCAGGTATTATCAGACGGTGTTCGACGCGCTCGAGAACGGCAAGAACCCCTACACGGCCGGTACGATCTTTCACATTGCCGAGTCCTCCAAGCCCGTTGTCGGCAACTTCAATTATCCTCCGCTTGAGATTTATCCATATTACCTCGCTTCCCGCATCGCCGGGACATGGAACATTACGGTCCTGACCATCACCATCCTCTTCATCCAGGCCCTCTGTTGCCTGGTGCTCGTCCTGATGTTTCCTCGGATCCGCCTGATCTATCTTTTGCCGTTCTTCCCAATACTCCTGATGGGAGAGGTCAAGACCGGTCCGGCCATGACGCTCCTTCTGACGGCTCTGACCTTGTTGGTGATCAAGAAGAACCGGGAGAAACCGCGGAGGAAGCTCCGGTATCTGATCGCCGTCCTTTTCGGGCTCGGCCTGATGACCAAGTTCCTGGTCATCCCCCTCATGGCCGCCTATTACTGGCACAGTTTTGACGCCAAGAGACTCCGCTTGCTCATCGACATCGCCGTCGACGTGTCGATCGCCCTGGCGACTGCCGTCCTTGTCATGGCGCCGTTTGGCCTGGCCAACGTCTTCAAGAACACGATCCTCTTCAACCTTATCCTGAAAGACAGGGCCGTCCTGGCCACCTTTTTTCCCAATGTCCTCTCCGGGCCGCTTACCTGGCTCGGCCTGCAGGGTCTCTATTCCATGGCCGCTATCGCTATCCTCGCCATGGCGATACTGGCCGCCCCGAAGCTCAGCCTCTTTTCGGCGATGTTGACCGCCGCCTATGTGTTCTTGTTTGTGGCCCCGACGCCGGAACCACAGTTCGTCCCGCTCCTCCTCTACCTGGTGCTCGCCGTCCGATGCATGGTCATCGAGGAGCAGGGGGGCTTCCCCAAGGTCTTGAAGCGGCCCCGGACGTTCGTGGTGGAAATGGCCTCCTGACAGGCTGCGGGATTCGCGATCTGATAGTTTCGTCAAGGGGGTAGGCCCGGGCGAGCCGGCGGACGGGCTTCCCTGCCGTGTCACTCGGACGCAAGTGTCTGCGGCCGCCACTCGTCCAAGGCGCTGTTGGTCCGGGCGCAACCGACGCTGCAATGCGCCTCGCAACCCTTCCGGGTCAGGAACTGGCGCCGCAGGTCGGCCTCGGTGTACTCCGCGAGCCGGATGCCGAAGCGTTGGCTACGCTGGCTGCACCAGCGCGCCACGCCGAACTCGTCGACGTAGATGTAGCGGCTTCCGGCCCGACACTTGAAGGGCGACGGCTTCCCGGCCAGGAGACGGCTCCGGTAGTCGTGCGCCTCGGTAAAGCGGTGGCCGATGGCCGCGCTGATCTGCCGGTAGAGCGCCTGCTTGCCCGGGCCGAGTTTGAGGGCGCCGTCCGGCCCGTGGATAAGAAGGACCCGGGGCCGGAAGCCGTGTGCTTTGGCAAAGCGCACCACCTCCAACGCGTCTTCGGCGAGGCTGCTGCCGATCACGCCGGCAAGACTGACCTTGAACTTCGCCAGATGCGCCAGCATCTCGAGCTGGGGTCGAAGCAGTCTGAGGGTCTTCATCGTGACATCGTTGGGCTCGACGCCATCCACGCTCACTTGCAGGTGATCGAGGCCGGCCGCGTTGAACGCCTCGACCATGGCTTCATTCAGCAGGAAGGCATTGCTGATAAGCCGCACGCGGAAGATGCCCTCCCTCTTGGCATGGCGGATCAGCTCGGGCATGTCGGGATGCAGAAGCGGCTCGCCGCCGGTGAACTCCAGGCTCAACGCCCCGAGGCGACGGACGTGCCCGATGCGCTCCTTGAGCAGCTCGGTGGGGACCGGCGGGGACACCGTGTCGGACTCGTTGCAGTAGCCGCAGGCAAGATTGCACCGGCGGACCACGACCAGCTGGACGAGGACCGGCGCGTACCGCAGGCGCTGGAACATCGGAACCCTCGGAAGGCGGACGAGCTCATGGGAATTCCCTTCCGCGGCGCCGCGGATTCCCTTTCCGGATGATGAACCTCCCTCCCTGTGCATGCCGAAAACTCTATCCCCCGCCGGCGGCACTGTCAAGAGCCGGGTGACTTGACTCATGGTCCCGTGCGCGTTACCATCTCCCCGCCCACGGGAGGGTGAAGGATCCGGTGATCCTTCCGGACTTCAAATCCGGTATGGGGCTATAGACGTCCCGGGTGGGTTCGACTCCCACACCTTCCCGCCACTCCCCCATTTTGTCCAATATATAGCGAATTATTAGGTAGCTTCCCGCCAATTTTGCTAGACGGTAATTACGACTTTTCCACGGGCGTGTCCGTCTTCAAGATACCGGATGGCCTCGGCGGTTTCGGCTAACGGGTAACGTTTATCGATGATCGACTTGACCTTGCCCGACTTCATGAGCTCGATCATGACCAGCAGATCTTTTTGGCTGATCTTCGCCACCATGAGTTTCATATTCTTGACGCCAGTCATCGACATGAACATGAGCTGGAGCATTCGAGCCATGGAGCCGCCTGCCAAAACATAAGTTCCACCGGGGCTCAAGATGCGTTTGTACTTCAAAATCGAACGATAGGCCGCAATATCAAAAATCAGGTCGAATCGCTCCTTATTCCCGGTGACATCTTCTTGAGTGTAATCGATGACACGGTCCGCGCCGATCGAGCGCACCAAGTCCATCTTGGTCGTGCTGCACACGCCCGTGACCTCGGTTCCGAATGATTTGGCGATCTGCACCGCAAAAGTGCCCACGCCGCCCGAGGCTCCGTTGATCAGGACTTTTTGTCCCGCCCGGATCCGCCCTTTATCGCGAAGGCCCTGCAGGGCCGTGAGGCCTGCCATCGGCACTGCCGCCGCTTCTTCATAGCTCAGATCGGCCGGTTTCCGAACAAATCGGTTTTCATCGACACAGACGTACTCGGCAAATCCCCCGTAGCCGCCGCATCCGAATACCTCATCCCCGGGCTGAAACTGCGTGACATGGCTTCCAACCGCTTCGACCTGCCCCGCCACGTCAGCTCCAAGAATCTTGTGCGTCGGTCTCAGAAGCCCGGCGCCCATCAATCTGATCAAGAACGGGTCGGCTCTCAGGTGACGCCATTCAAAAGCATTTACGGACGCCGCCCGGACTTTTATCAATATTTCAGTACCTTTGGGAATGGGTTTTTCCACCTCTTCGAGTTGAAGAACATCCGGCGAACCGAACTTTGCGTAGACGATGGCTTTCATGGATCTTTATCTCCTCTTGGCACTATACCACGCCATGGTTCATTTGCCTTGACATCTTCCTCGGGCAGGGATTATCCTCAGGGCCGGTTTAGACGGATCTCGAGGGGATTTTATGGGAACGCACTTTTTGCTTTCCGCCGCCGGGAAAAATCCGAAACAATTCCGGGGAAGAACGACAAATAATGATGTCATAGTCTTTTCTGTTGATGGGAAAGATTGAAAATGAAGAAGCACATCGCGGTACAGACCCTCATCGCCGTCATGGCCGTGGCCGGCATGGAGGGGGGCGCGGTCAAGCCGCCGCAGTGGCTCGTCATCGAGGCCGCCCGCTCCGTGCCCGCGCTCCCGCCCGAGACCGAGGCCGTCATCCTCTTGGACGAGCAATCGACCGTCGTCAGTCCCAAGGGGATCATGACCACGACCTGCCGGCGGGCCACGAGGGTCCTCCGGCCCGGCGGCGTGGAGAGCTCCAGCAGGTTGGTGCTGGCGGACACCTACAACACCAAGGTCAAGTCCATGACCGGATGGGTGATCAACCCGGCCGGAGCGCCGCGAGAGGTGACCATCAAACAGGTCATCTCGTCCTCCGTCGCCCCCGACACCCTTTATATGGACGCCAAGTTCCTGTTGCTCGCGGTCCCCGAAGTGGACGTGGGCAGCGTCGTCGGCTTCGAATCGGTGCAGGAGCAGACCCCGGAGGCGCTCGAGGACAGCTGCGCGTTCCAGGGGGAATTCCCCGTCGTCAGGGCGCGCTATTCGCTCGCTTTGCCGCCGCGCTGGGAGCCGGAGTTCAGCTGGGTCAACGGGGCCCCGCTCGAGCCGAGGCGCGACTCCGACGCCCCCGGGACCTTGTCCTTCGACATCTTCGACGTCCCGGCCATCGCCGACGAGCCCTATATGCCCAAGCCACGCGCTCTGGCCGCCCTCCTGCTTGTGAGGGTCAAGCCGCCCGCCGGCGCCGACGTCCGTTCCTTCTCCGGCTGGGCCGATATGGGAGCCTGGTACGCG
Source organism: Candidatus Aminicenantota bacterium (assembly GCA_963742235.1). Classification (GTDB taxonomy): domain Bacteria; phylum Acidobacteriota; class Aminicenantia; order Aminicenantales; family Saccharicenantaceae; genus RBG-16-66-30. The sequence goes on from CAVULT010000011.1 coordinate 28,622, forward strand.
GGGCTGAGCGAGCCGCGGCGCGCGCCCGACGCGATCGTGTCGCAGAAGGCCAGGGAGCTCACCGCAGCCTCGACCGACACCTTCTCCAAGATCAGGGCCCTGGCCGAATTCGCCCAGAAAGAGATCCGCTACGTCTCCGTCCAGATCGGCATCGGGGGATTCCAGCCTCACGCGGCGCCGAGCATCCTCGCCAACCGCTACGGCGATTGCAAGGACAAGGCGACGATCCTCGCGGCTCTTCTCGAGGCGGTCGGGATCGATTCCCACTTCATCGTCATCCATACGGACCGTGGCGGCGTCAACCTCCAGTCGCCGGTTTCCCTCGCCAGCTTCAATCACGTTATCCTGGCCATCCGTCTGCCCGATGACGTCCCGGACGCCGGGCTCGACAGCCTGGTCCGCCATCCGAGCCTGGGCCGGCTTCTCGTCTTCGACCCGACCATGCCGACGACGCCGCTCGGCCGGTTGCCGTACTACCTCCAGAACAATACGGGGTTGCTCGTGGCCGGCGGGAGCGGCGAGCTCCTGCTCCTCCCCCGCCCCGGCCCCGAGGGCAACGTCCTCGACCGCCGCGGCCAGCTCGTGCTGACCGGCGACGGCACCCTGGCCGGCCAGATCGTCGAAACGCGGCGCGGCGCCGAGGCCGATTCCCTGCGCTACCAGATCCAGTCGGCGACAGAGGCGGAGCGGCGCAAGTTCCTGGAGACATTCCTGGCCCGCTCGTTCGCGTCGGTCACGCTCCAGAGTTTCGAGTTCAAGAACCTCGAGGACGCCCGCGGCGACCTCGTCGTCAGCTACCGCTTTGTGGCCTCCGGCTACGCCAAGCGCGCGGGCGCCTATCTCGTCGTCCGCCCCCGGATCGTCGGCAACAAGGCCGTCGACCTCGCTTCGAAGGATAAGAAGCCGCGGCGCTACCCGATCGACCTCGAAACGACATCCCTCGCCCGTGACGAGTTCACGATCGAGCTTCCGGATGGCTGGACCGCCGACAGCCTGCCGAAGCCGGTCGACCTCCAGGCCGGCTTCGCCGCTTACTCGAGCCGGACGGAGGCGGCCGGCCGGACGCTCGTCTACAGGCGGGAATACCGGCTGGTCGAGCCGCTCCTGCCCGCCTCGCGCCATGACGAGGCGCTCAGGTTCTTCCTCGCCGTGGGCGCCGAAGAGCAGCAAAGCCTGCTCCTCAAGACCAGCGAGACCAGGAGGCCCTGATGTCCAAGAAACGCATCTCCACCGCGGCCTCCGCCGTCGGCGTGCTCTTCGCGATCACGTTCGCCTTCGCCGGGGCGCGTCCCGCCTCGGCCCAGTCCTGGCCTCCCCTCACGCCCGAAGAGAAAGCCATGACCGACTGCCCGCAGCAGCCCGGCGCCGACGCGATCTGGCTCTACCGGGAGCAGTACGCGGATCACGAGGCGTTCACGACGAAGTTCTTCAAGCGGATGAAGATCCTGAAGGACTCGGGCCGCGATCATGCCAACATCGAGATCGCCTATTATGCCGGCAGCGAGAAGGTCGAGGACCTTGAGATCCGGCACATCCCGCCCCAGGGAGAACCCGTGCCCTTCAGGGGCCAAGTTTTCGATAAGACCGCCCTGCGCTATCGCCGCTTCCGGGTCGCCGTCAAGACCTTCGCCGTCCCCGACGTCAAGGTCGGGTCGATCATCGAATTCCGGTACAGCATCGTCCCCGACTCCGGGGGATCGTCGGGAGGGGACGCGGAGGAGGTGGCCGACAACCTCTCTCTCTCCGGGGGGAAGCCGGAGGAAGGCGGGCTGCCGAAGAACAAGGAGTACCTCTCGTTCCCGGCCATCCGCTGGGAGGTCCAGGACGATCTGTTCACGCGCAAGCTCAAGTACGAATACAGCGCCCACCCCTTGATCTGGACTCTGTTCGACGGTCCGTGCCGGCTGACGTGGGTCTGTCACAGGATCGAGGCCGCGCGGCCGCAGATCAAGGGCAACCGGATCCTGCTCGAGCTCGAGAACGTCCCGGCCTTCGAGGAGGAGGAGTTCATGACCTCCGAGGAAGCCGAGCAGATGTCGGTCGACGTGTTCTACCTGGACCGGCGCATCACGGATTCCGACGAATTCTGGAAACGGGAGAGCCAGATCTGGCAGAAAAGCGCGGAGAGCTTCGTCGGCGACGCGCGCAAATCGGCCCCGAGGGCCAAGGAGCTCGTGGGCGACGCCGAGGACGCCGTCGTCAAGCTGAACAGGATCTATGATGGCGCGCAGAAGATCCGTAACCTGAGTTACGAAAAGGGGCTGTCCCGCAAGCAACGAAAAGAGCAGAAGATCAAGCCCAACCGCAGCGCGGCCGACGTGCTCGAGCGAGGCTACGGCGTGCGCAGCAACATCACCCGGACCTTCGTGGCCCTGGCCCGGGCCGCCGGATTCAAGGCCGAGGTCGTCCGGGTCTCGACGCGGGACGACAAGCTCTTCCGCATCAAGCTCCTGTCCTTCTACGACCAGATGGACTCGGAAGCGGCCCTCGTTGTTCTGGGCGATAAAAGCCTTCTCTTCGACCCGGCCACGCCGTTCTGCCCCTTCGGGCTCGTCCACTGGAGCCGTTCCAACACGGCCGCCCTCCGCTATGCCGAGAAGCCTCCGGCCTTTTTCGTGACGACCGTCTACCAGCCCGAGCTGGCCCTGACCCAGCGCGAGATTGCATTGACGCTGGACCCTCAGGGCGGCCTCTCGGGCACCGTCAAGACGACCTATACCGGCCACGAAGCCCTCGTCCGCCGGCTCGAACACATCCACGACGACGCCGAAGCAAGGAAAACGGACCTCGAGAAGGAGCTGGCCGATATCCTGCCGTCCGGGGCGACGGTGACCCTGACCAATCTCGTGAACATCGACAACAGCGCTCCGGACCTGGTCGCCTCGTACGAGGTCTCCATACCGGGGATCGCGACGGCCGCCGGGGAGAAGATGCTCCTGCCCGTTTCGCCCCTGCTCGGCGCCGCGCGCTACCCGTTCCGGACGACCGCGCGCAAGTATCCCGTCTACTTCCCCTATCCCTTCCGCGAGTTCGATGACATCGTCATCACCCTGCCCGAGGGGCTGACATCCGAGGTCTGTCCGGAGGCGCGAAAGGACGACAACGCCTTCTCGGCCTTCACGCTCGTGTGCGCCGGCGAGGGCCCGGGCAAGCTCCACGTCCAGCGCGATCTCGTCATCAAGAAAAGCTTCTTCCCGGTCGAGCAGTACGCGGCCGTCAAAGCGTTGTTCGATTCGGTCCGGGCGAGCGACGAGGCCCAGGTCATTTTCACGACGGTCAAGAAATAGCCATGACGTGAGAGATTCGAGGAGGCCATGATGTCCGCAGAGCGATCCTTGACCGCCGCCGCGTCGTTCGTTGCCCTGGCCATCGGAGCCTTCCTGGCTCTGCCCGCTCTCGCGGCCGCCCAAACGACCTGGCCGCCGATCTTGACGGACGACGCGGCCATGAAGGACTGCCCGCAGCAGCCCGGCGCGCCGGCCGTCATCCTCTACCGGGAGGAGATCACGGACGTTGAGAGCAGGTCCACGTCCGTGTTCAAGCGGCTGAAGATCCTCACGGCCGCCGGCCGGGACCGATCGAATATCGAGATCCCGTTCATCACCGGCTATACCAAGGTCACAGGGATCGAGGCCCGCGTTGTTCCGCCCCAAGGTCCGGAGCGCGAGTTCAGCGGCCAGATCTTCGAGAAGACGGCCTTCCGCTACGGCAAGCTGCGGATGGTCGTCAAGACCTTCGCGCTCCCCGACGTCGAGGTCGGATCGATCATCGACTACCGCTACAGGCTCGAATACGGAAAGTCGAACCGTTCGGCCAAAGCCCTCGACGAGATCATGGCCGGACTTTCGTCTCACGGGGACCGGCCGGAAGAAGGAGGCGTCACGGAAGCGAAGGACCAGCGGACCCTGCCTGTCGGGACCTGGCAGGTTCAAGAGGATTTGTTCACGAAGAAGGCCAAATTCTCCTACACGAACAGGACGTCCATCATTCAGTTCCTTCTCGGCGGGGGGTGGAGGCTCGCCTGGGCATCCGTTGGGATGAAGGAGGGCACCCCCAGGATCGGCTTGGGGAAGGCGGAACTGGAGATGTCCAACATCCCGGCCTTCGACGCCGAGGAATTCATGATCCCCGAGGAGATGCTGAGGATGTCGGTCGATCTCTTCTACCTCCAAGGCAAGGTCATGGACGGCCAGGATTTCTGGAATCTGGAGAGTACGGATTGGCAGAAGGGCGTCGAGAAGTTCATCGGCAAGCCCGCCAAGCTGGCGGGCACGGTCCGGGAGATCATCGGCGACGCGACAGAACCCATGGAACAGCTCAAAAGGATCTACGCGAAGGTCCAGGGCCTCCGGAACCTGAGCTACGAGAAGGACCTGACCCGCGCGCAGCAGAAAGAACAGAAGATCAAGGACAACCGCCAGGTCGCAGACGTCCTCGAGCGTGGCTTCGGCCTCCGGAGCGATATCACCCGGACGTTCGTCGCGCTGGCCAGGGCGGCCGGTTTCACGGCCGAGGCCGTCCGCGTCACGGCCCGGGACAACAAGCTCTTTCGCAAGGATTACCTTTCTTTTTACGACCAGCTGGATTCCGAGGTGGCCGTGGTCGAAGTCGGCGACAGGACCATGATCTTCGATCCGGCGACACCGTTCTGTCCCTTCGGGCTCGCCCATTGGAGCCGGACGAATTCGACGGCGCTGCGCTTTTCCGACAAGCCGCCGGCCTTCTTCACCACCCCGATATTCCCACCCGAAATGGCCCTGACGCAGCGCGAGATCGCCCTCGGCCTCGATCTCCAGGGCAACCTCGCCGGCACCGTCAAGACAACCTACACGGGGCAGGAAGCCCTTGTTCGCCGCCTCGAGTATCTCCACGATGACGACACGGTGCGGAAGGCGGCCCTCGAGAAGGAACTCACCGACGTCCTCCCGATCGGGGGGTCGGCGACTCTGACGAAGGTCGAGAACTTCGACAACAACGACCCGGCCCTCATCGCCCACTACGACGTTTCCATCCCCGGGATTGCGACCGTCGCCGGGGAGAAGGTGCTTCTGCCGGTCTCCCCGCTCGTCGGCTCGGGACAGTACCCGTTCCGGACGACCGCGCGCAAGTATCCGGTCTACTTCCCTTATCCCTTCCGCGATTTCGACGATATCGTCATCACTCTGCCCGAGGGCCTGACGGCCGAGGTCCGGCCGGCGCCGCGAAAGGACCAGAACGACTTCTCGGCTTATTCGCTCGTGTGCTCCGACAAGGACCCGGGCAAGATCCACGTCCAGCGCGATTTCGTCATCAAAAAGATCTTCTTCCCGGTCGAGCGGTACGGGGCGGTCAAGGCGCTGTTCGATTCGGTCCGGGCGAGCGACGAGGCGCAGGTCATTTTCACGACCAAGAAATAGCCCTTCCCCGGGAGGGGACGGCCGAGGATCATAAGCAACGCCTCTCAGCAGCCCGCGGGCCGGCCGGCATAGAGATCGCCGACCCGGCCGTCATAGATCACGA
>CAVULT010000012.1:0-10711 GCA_963742235.1 Candidatus Aminicenantota bacterium
ACTTGGCCTGGGCCAGCTTGACGTCGATCCAGAACGAGTGCTTCGAGAAGCGCTTGTCGCGGTTGTAAGCCGCGAAGTCGGGGCCGCCGCTCCCCCCGCTGTCGCCGGACCTGTCGGCTGTGGTCATCTCCGAAGCCCCCTGCCGGGCCATGGCGCCCGAACTGGCCCGGTCGGCCATGAGGTTCTTCATGATCTCCTTGGTCATGCCGCCCCATTCGAAGCCGACTTTGATCTCGTTTCCGGGTTGCGCGGGGCTCCCCTGCTGACCGATCCGGCTGAGAGGGATCTTGAATTCATAGACGGCCACCTGTCCCTTCTCGACGGACCGGAACAGGGCCGGCGCGAGACCGCCCCCGGTCCCGGACTCCTCGGCGCCCTTCTTCGGAGTGATCGCTTCTTCGAGGAAGACCGAGTACTTCGTCTGTTTGCGGATCTCCGCCTTCCTCTCCTCGGTCACGGTCTCCCCTTTTTTCTCGAGGGAGGCGATGAGCTCGTCCGGGGTGAGAGTCTTTTTCAGGAACAGGACGCCCGTGTCCTTGCTCTTCTGCGTCCCGGACGAGGCGAAGATCTTCATGCCCGTGTACTCGATCGTCGAACGGCCGATCGCATCGCGCAGGACCATGATGATGTAGAGGTTCTGGCCGTCGTTCTTCACGGCATACTGGGCGCCCGACGCTTTGTCAAAGAGGGGGGTCGCGTCGTTCCAATCCTGGGCCGCCCCGTCGACGGCCAGGGGGGCGGGCGCCCAGATGCTCTCGACGACCGCCTCCTTCGCGGACATGGGGACCGCGAGGCCGATGACCACGGCCGCGGCCAGGATGAACGTGCATTCACTTTTCTTCATGACCAACTCCTCGGGCCCGCGGGGGCCGCGTATAAAATCCGTAAAATGAATTATATCATAGTCCCATTTTCGGGCTCAACGCGCCCGGGCCGTCAAGCGGAGAGGATGCGGCCGATCTCCTCCACGGCCGAGGCGGCGTCCGGGGCGAAGCCGCGGGCGCGGATCTGGTCGGCGTAATCGCGGGTGACGGGCGCCCCGCCGATGACCACGGGGATGCCGAGGCCGGCCTTCTCGACGGCCTCGACCACGGCCTTCATCTGGACCATCGTCGTCGTCAGCAGGGCCGAAAGGGCGATGACCCCGGCCCCGCTCGTCCTGGCCGCCTCGAGGTATCTCTCCGGCGAAACGTCGACGCCGAGGTCGACGATCTTGTAGCCGTTGCCGCGGAGCATCATGGCCACGAGGTTCTTGCCGATGTCATGAAGGTCCCCTTTGACCGTCCCGATGACGACGATGCCGCGGGGCTTGACCCCGGCCTTGGCCAGATGGGGCTCGAGCTTGGCCAGCCCGGCGTTCATGGCCCGGGCGGCGACGAGGACCTCGGGGATGAAGACCTCATTGTTCTTGAACTGGACGCCGAGACGTTCCATCCCGGGGATCAGGCCGTCGTTCAGGATGGTCCCGGCCGGCAGGCCGGCGGCCAGGGCCTGGTCGACGAGCGACTCGACCTCGGCCTTCTTCCCGGCGATCAGGGCTTCTTGCATCTCTTTGAGCATCTCGACTCTCCTCCTGATAAATGGGCGGCCTTGACGGCCTATCTCAATGGACGAACGGAAAGCTCAGGTAAGCCTGGATGACCGAATTCCTGGCCGGCCCGGGGGGCAAGAAGGAGTCGAGCGGCCCCGAGTATTCCCGGAAGACGTCGGCCAAGCCCTGCTGATAGCGGAGATGGAAGATGAGACCCATCCCCCGCCGCGGCTTGGTGATCGTCCAGGACGCTTCGACGACGAGGCCATAATCCGCATTCTTGTATCTGTCCGAGACATCGCGCGTAGAACTCAATTCCTGTCCCGAAGCGAGGTCGGCCCTGAATCTCGCCGTCGCCCCCGAGAGGAAGCTCATGAAGGGACCCGCCCCCAGGTGGAACCGGCCCAGCCGGTACTGGGCGAGGACGGGGATGTCAATGTACTCCAAGTCCAGTTCCGACGAAGCCGGGTCCGCGAAAGCGGCGTCGAGCGCGGGATCTCCGGTGGTTTCGAAGGGGATATTGGAAATGCCCTTGCGGGAGAACGGCGTGATCTCGGGGACGAGCGAGAGCCGGTCGGTCAGCCTGATCGTCGCCGAGATCCCGACATTGAAGCCCCCGGTCCGCTCGGCGCCCGCCCCGGCCCCCGTCAAGTAGGCGACATTCAAGCCGAACTTCAGGCTGAAAAAGAGCTTCTCGGCGGCGACTTTGTCCCCGGCGATCTGGCTGATGATGGACGATTGGGACACGGCCGGCGCCGGGAGCATGCCGATGACCAGCGCCAGGGCCGCGACCGTCCTTTTCATGAGGTCGGTAGGATATCCCAAGGTCCCCGCTTTTTCAAGCCGGGAAAATCTGGCCTTGCCCGCCTGAAAACTGATAGAATAGGGCCGCCGGACGGGACCATGAAGAAGCTCAGGGTCGGAGTCGACAGCTACAGCCTGAAGCCTCTCGACCTTTCGCCGTTCGAGCTTCTCGAGTGGGCGGTCCTGAACGGCGCCGACGGCGTTCAGTTCTCCGAGATCAACGTCCCGCCGGGAACGGCCGTCGACAAGACCTTCCTGCAAGAGCTCCGCAGCTTCGCCGCGGAAAACCGCCTGTACATCGAGTGGGGCGGCGGCGAGCATATCCCCTTGGACCTCGCGACCGGCCGGCCGAAGGACATCCTCCCCGGCAACCGCAAGGCGGCCGAACAGGCGTTCCAATTGGGCGCGTCGACCGTCCGGTCGTGTTCGGGCGGGCTGATGCGCTGGAAAAAGGACTCCCCCACGACGGACGAATTCCTGCGCTTGACGGCCGACGCCCTCCGCGTCGAGAAACCGATGCTCCGGGACTCCGGCGTCGTCCTGGCGATCGAAACTCATTTCGAGTTCACATCGTTCGAGCTTCTCCGCCTCTTCGACATGTGCGGCGCGGTCCCGGGGGAATATCTGGGCATCTGCCTCGACACCATGAACCTCCTGACCATGCTCGAGGACCCCGTCCTGGCCGCGCGCCGGCTTCTCCCCTGGGTCGTGACGACCCACATCAAGGACGGCGGCCTGATTCTCGCGGCCGACGGCTTCGTATCGTTCACGGCGGAGGCGGGCAAGGGCGTGATCGACCTGCCGGCCGTCATCGAGGCGCTCGGCGCCGCCCATCCGCACATCACCCTGACCGTCGAGGACCACGGCGGCGATTTCCCCACTCCCGTCGCCGACGCCGATTTTCTGGCCCGCTTCCCGGACCTCGCGGTTCCCGAGCTCGTCCGCCTGCTCGGGACGAGCGTCCGGACCCGGGCGCTGATGGACGCGGGGAAGCTGGCCGTCCTGCCGCGTGAGCGCTGGCCCGCGGTCTGCGAGCCGCGGGTCAAGCGGGACATCCAGGCCGTCAGGCATATCCTCGGCGGCGACAGGAAATAGGGGGAGCGCCTTGGCCCCGCACGCGAGATTCCGGCTCCGGACGCCCGATGACCTCGGCGGCGAGGCCCGTCGCCTGGGCCTCGATATCCCTTTTCGCGATGATCTATCGGGACTTCTCGAGAAGTCCTCGATCGGCGGCCGCGGAGTCCCCAACCGCCTGGCCGTCCTGCCCATGGAAGGCGCGGACGGCGAGCCGTCCGGAGCGCCGTCCGATTGGACGCGGCGGAGATACCGGCGCTATGCCTCGGGGGGCGCCGGACTCATCTGGTGCGAGGCCGCGGCGGTGCGCAGGGACGGACTCTCGAACCCCTGCCAGCTCCGGCTCACCGAGGGGACTCTCGGCGGGTTCGCCCGGCTGGTCGAAGAGATCCGGAGGGCCGCCGGAAAAGAATGGGGGCCGGACCATAACCCTCTCGTCATCCTTCAGCTGACCCACTCGGGCCGCTTCGCCAAGCCGGAGGGACGACCCCGGCCGCTCATCGTCCAGAACAATCCGCACCTCGCTCCCCTCCACGACCTTCCGCCCGACACCCCGGTCGTCTCCGACGACGAGCTCGCCGGGATCCGGGACGATTTCGTGGAAGCGGCCGACTTGGCCGCCTCCGCCGGATTCGACGGCGTCGACATCAAGGCCTGCCACGGCTATCTCGTTTCCGAGACCCTGGCCGCCCACAGCCGTGAGGACAGCCGCTACGGCGGCCCGTTCGAGAACAGGAGCCGCCTCCTGCTCGAGATCGTCCGTCAGATCCGTGAGGAAGCCCCCGGACTGCTGGTGACGAGCCGGCTGTCGGCGACGGATGCCGTCCCCTTCCCCTACGGCTTCGGCATGGACTGCGACGAGCCGGGGAAGATCGATCTCGCCGAGACGAAGGCCTTGGTCCGCCTGCTGGCCCGGGCGGGCGTCGGCTTCCTGGCGCTGTCGCTGGGCATTCCGGCGTGGAAGCCGCACATCGGCCGGCCGTTCGACGAGCCCGTCCCCGGCTCCGAAGTCCCCGGGGAGCACCCGCTCGAGGGGGTCGCCCGGCATCTCGGCGTCGCGACGGAGATCCAGCGGTCCTCGCCGGGAGTCGCGGTCATCGGCGCGGGATATTCCTGGCTCCGGGCGCTCGGCCCCGGAGTCGGCGCGGCCATGGTCGCGGACGGCCGGAGCGCCGCTTTCGGCCTCGGCCGCGGGGCCCTCGCCTATCCGGACTTCGCCGCCGATCTCCTGAGACGCGGCCGCCTCTCCCCGCGCAAGGTCTGCACGACGTGCTCTCTTTGCTCGCTCCTCCTCCGCCGGCAGAGGCGCGTCGGCTGCGTCCTCCGTGACCCGGAATTCAAGAACGCCGCCGGGAAAGGAAGTGAGGCATGAACAAAGCCGAACGGACCGGTTTCGCCGCGACGATCGCCGCCTTCCTGATCATCATGGCCGCCTTCGCCGCGTACACCTTCGCCGTCCGCCCGTGGTTCCTCAACTGGGGCACGACGGCCCAAGAGCGGAGGCAGCCCCTGCTCGGCGACGACGTCTGGATCGGAGGGGCGGTCACCGGAACCCGGGCCGTCTCCATCGAAGCGCCTCCGGAGAAGGTCTGGCCGTGGCTCGTCCAGATCGGCCAGGACCGGGCGGGCTTCTACAGCTACTCCTGGCTCGAGAACCTGTCGCTGGCCGATATCCACAACACCCTCGAGATCCGGCCGGAGTGGCAGGTTCATAACGTCAAGGACTTCGTGCGCAGCGTCAAGCCCGGCTACATGTTCGGCCTCCTGAAGGATAAGGACGGCGCCTCCGGCTGGCGGGTCCCGTTCGTCGCGCCGGGCCGGTCGCTGACGCTCAAGTATTGGGGCACTTTCGCCCTCGAGCCCACCGGGACCGGCGGAACTCGGTTCTTCGCCCGGAGCCGGGGCGAACCCCTGCCCGGGGTTCTCGGCCGCCTTCTCGGATTCTGGGTCGTCGACCCGGCCCACTTCGTCATGGAAAAGAAGATGATGACGGAGATCAAGAGACTGGCCGAAGGCCGCCCCGGTCCTCCGGGCTGGCTCAGGTTCCTGGCGACCCTGGGCTTCGCCTCCGCCGCCCTGGGCTCGACCCTCCTGATCGGGACGAAGAAACGGAGGGGCTTCTGGCTCCTCCTTCCGGGATTATATGCCGCCCTCATCTTGTGGCAGACGGCGGACCTGGGCGCGGCGCTCGCGGGGTTCACCGCCCTGGCGCTGGTCGTCGCCGGCTTCCTTTTCTTCAAGAAGCGCTGGTGGATCTATTTCGGGTTCCTCTCGATCGCCGTCTACGCCGTGCTCTTTCTCGCGGCGGACGCCTGGATCATCTTCGGCCTCGTTTTCCTGGCGGCCTTCGCCTCCCTGGCGACGGCGGCCATGAAGGGACTCCCGGCCCGATGAGACCGGGACGCGTGAAGATCGCCGGACGCTCGATCCCGGTCCATTCCCTGAACACGCTCGTCATCGGCAGCGGAGCGGCCGGGCTCAACGCCGCGGTCCGCCTCCACGCCGAGGGACAGACCAACGTGGCTATCGTCACCGGCCGCTTCGGCGCGGGCGCGTCGGCCGAGTCCGGATCCGACAAGCAGACCTACTACAAGCTCTCGCTCGCGGGCGACGTGCCCGACTCCGCCTTCGATATGGCCCGGGACCTGGCCGCCGGCGGGTCCATGCACGGCGATATCGCCCTGGCCGAGGCCCAGGGGTCGCTCGAGGCCTTCTTCCGCCTGGTCGGACTGGGCGTCGCGTTCCCCAAAGACCGTTACGGCGCGTACGTCGGCTATAAGACCGACCATGATCCCCGCCAGCGGGCGACCTCGGCCGGGCCGCTGACCTCGAAGCTCATGTTCGAGGCCCTGGCCGCGGAGGTTCGGCGACGCGGGATCCGGGTCTTCGACGGGCACGACGTGATCGCCCTGCTGACGGCCGGCGAGGGCCGGGCGAAGAGGGCGATCGGCGCCCTGGCCCTTGACCGCAGGACGCTTGGCGGGCCGGGCCGCGGCTTCGTCCTGTTCAACGCCAGGAACACCGTCGCGGCCACGGGCGGACCCGGCGGGATGTACGAGCACTCGGTCTATCCCGAGAGCCAGACGGGCTCGCACGGACTCCTCTTCGAAGCGGGGGCCGTGGCCCACAACCTGACCGAATCGCAGTTCGGCCTGGCCTCGGTCGCGTTCCGGTGGAACGTCTCCGGCGCCTACCAGCAGGTCGTGCCGCGCTACATCTCGACCGACGCCCGAGGCGGCGGCGAGCGGGAGTTCCTCAACGACTATTTCCCCGACATGGGAGCGCTGGCCACAGCCGTCTTCCTCAAGGGCTACGAGTGGCCGTTCGATCCGCGAAGAGCCGTCGACGGCGGTTCGTCGCTCATCGATCTCCTCGTCTACGACGAGACCGTGGTCAAGGGCCGCCGGGTCTTCCTCGATTTCCGGGGCGAGGCCCGCGGCGACCGGCGGCTGGCGCCGTTCGAACCGGGCCAGCTCGGCGCCGAGGCCTACGGCTATCTCGAGAAGTCGGGAGCGCTGATGGAGACGCCCATCGCCCGGCTCAGAAAGATGAACGGCCCGGCCGTCGAGCTCTACGCATCCCACGGGATCGACCTGGCCCGCGAGCCGCTCGAGATTGCGGTCTGCGCCCAGCACAACAACGGCGGCTTCCGGGGCTCGATCTGGTGGGAATCGAGCCTCCGCGGCCTCTTCCCGGTCGGCGAGCTCTGCGGCACCCACGGGGTGACGAGACCGGGCGGCTCCGCCCTCAACGCCGGACAGGTCGGAAGCGCCCGGGCGGCTCTCTTCATAGCCCGCAGGCGCGCCGGGCGGCCTCTCGCCGAAGCCGCATTCAGCCGCGCCGCCGGACGGGCCGTCGTCGAGAAATGGGCCTTGGCCGACGCCATGCTCAGCCGCGGGAAAGACGGCGGCTTGACGCCCGACGAGTGTCTGGCCGAGATCAAACGGCGGATGTCCGCTTGCGGCGCCGTCGTCAGGGACGGAAAGGTCGTCCGAGTGGAGAAGATCCGGGCCCGCGAGCTCTGGAAAAGGGCGCGGCGGGAGCTGGGCGCGGCATCGACCCGCGACCTGCCCCGGGCCTTCACGGACCTTGACCTGGCCCTGACCCATGCCGTCTATCTCGAGGCGATCGCCGAATACCTCGAGCGGGGCGGAAAGAGCCGCGGATCCTGCCTCGTCCCCGACGCCGCCGGACAGCCGCCGCACCCGCTCCTCGGAGGGCGCTGGGCTTTCTCGCTCGCCGCTCCCGGGGATTTTGTCTCGCTCAATGTCCTGGAGGTCCGGCTGGACGGCCGGGGACGCGTCCAGAAAAGCTGGGTCCCGGTGCGGCCCGTGCCCCGGCCGGAAGGCTGGTTCGAATCCGTCTGGGCCGATCATCGCCAAGACCGGATCGTCGTCGAGGAGGAATGAGCATGCCCGCCAAACACCATCGGTCCGCGCCCGCCGCCCTGGTCACGGGGGCCGGTCGCGGCATCGGCCGGGGGATCGTGCTGGCCCTGGCCCGGGACGGCTATGATATCGTCGGCATCGACATCGTCTTCGAGCCCGAAAACAGGACCAAGGGTCTCTTCGAGGTCAAGCGGAGGGTCGAAGAGCTCGGCGGCCGCTTCCTGCCGGTCGCGGGGGATATTTCCCGGATCGGGGACCACGACCGGATGCTCGACGCCGCCTATGGCGTCTGCGGGCGGATCGACGTCCTGGTCAACAATGCCGGCGTCGCCCCCCTCAAACGGCGGGATATCCTGGAGACGTCCCCCGAAAGCTACGACCGGCTCATGGCCGTCAACGCCCGGGGGCCGTTCTTCCTGACCCGGAACGCCGCCTTGAGGATGGCCGCGCAGAAGCCGCGGCGCGGCGGCATCCGGCCGGCCGTCGTCTTCATCACCTCCATCTCGGCCTCCGTGTCCTCGACCTCGCGGCCCGAATACTGCGTGTCCAAAGCCGCCTTGAGCATGACCGCGACGCTCTTCGCCGACGCCCTGGCCGAAAAGGGCATCGCCGTTTTCGAGGTCCGCCCCGGCATCATCGCCACGGACATGACCGCCGGAGTCAAAAAGAAGTACGACCGGCTCATCGCCGGCGGACTCGTTCCCCAGGGCCGATGGGGCCTCCCCGAGGACGTCGGAAGGGCCGTGGCCGCCCTTGTCCGGGGCGATTTCGGCTATTCGACCGGCGCGGTCGTCGAGGTCAGCGGCGGCATGAACATCCGCCGGCTTTGAGCCGGCTCGTTTTTTACACGACGAGCCCTGTGTGGTATCCTAAGCGCACATCGGAGGGACCATGAACGAACACAAAACCCAAGGCCGCATCTTCTGGGGACTCCTGCTCATCGTGCTGGGCGTCATCTTCCTGCTCGACCAGATGGGGCGCCTGGACTTCGGCGACCTCATCGGGCGTTACTGGCCGGTCATCTTCATCCTCATCGGCATCTCCATCCTTCTCAGCAACAATTTCCGGAACGCCGGCTCGGGGATTTTCTTCATCCTCTTCGGCACGTTCTTCCTCCTGCTCCGGCTGCGGATCTTCGACCAGGCCGTCTGGCATTATCTCGGCCGCTGGCCATCATCGCGGTCGGATTGTGGATCCTGGTCAGGCCGGCCATGCATCGGGACAAAAAAAAAATCCCTGACCTGACCGGCGACGACCTGGCCATCAACCAGGTCTTCTCGAGCGCGTCCCGCAAGATCGAATCCCAGAGCTTCCAGGGCGGCAAGGCCGATGTCGTCTTCGGCTCGGCCAAGATCGACTTCAGGGCGGCCAAGCTCGCGGGCGGCCAGGCCACCCTCGTCCTGTCCGCCGTCTTCGGCAGCATCGAAGTCTTCGTCCCCCACGGATGGCAGATCGTGCTCGCGGGGACTCCCGTTCTCGGCTCGATCGAGAGCCGCAAGGCCGCGGTCGCCGACGCGGAGAAGACGGGAACCCTCTCGATCCAGGGATCGGCCGTGTTCGGCTCGATCGAGGTCAAGGAATAGCGGTCATGAGGAAGGGCCTGTCTGGCTCCTGGCCGTCGTCATCACCCTGGGATCCGCGGTCTATCAGAGAATGACGGGACCGACCTATCCCCTGCGGGTCAAAGCCGTCGTCGCCGGGACCGAGATCAGGGCCCGGCTGGCTCGGAGCGCCGGGACGGGCGCTGACGCCGAGGTGGCCATCCCGGCGCCGGCGCCGATCGAGGGCCGCCTCGAGTGGAAGCGGTTCAAGAGCGACGACGCCTGGGAGGGCGCTCCGCTGGTCAGAGAGGGCGATCGGCTCATCGGACGTCTGCCCCGGCAGCCCGCAGCCGGCAAGCTCGCCTACAGGGTCGTCCTGACCGGGAACGGGGAGTCGAAGACGCTGACCGGCGGCGTGCCGGCCGTCCTCCGCTTCAAGGATCCCGTTCCGGCCTGGGTGATCATTCCCCACATCTTGGTCATGTTCGCGGGGATGCTGCTCTCGACCGCGGCCGGCCTGGCCGCCCTCGACAGGAAGCGAAATCCCCGCCGCCTGACGATCTGGACGGTGGCGCTGATCTTCCTCGGCGGCTTCGTCCTCGGTCCGCTCGTCCAGAAGTTCGCCTTCGGCGCCGCCTGGACGGGCTTTCCGTTCGGGACGGATCTCACGGATAACAAGACGCTCATCGCATTCATTTTCTGGATCGTGGCCCTCGTGGCCGGCCGCAAGGGGAAGCCGGCCCGGCCGTTCGTCATCGCGGCGTCGCTCATCACCCTCATCATCTTCCTCATCCCGCACAGCCTGCTCGGGTCCGAGCTCGATTACTCGCGGATGGAGTGAGTCGGACCGGGGCGGGGCCCGGAGAGCCAGCGCGCGTTGTTGTGCCGCTTTGGACATTCGCTGATTCCCCTCTATAATGGAGGCAGGATCCCGGCCGGACCGAATTGCCGGCCGGGTCAGCAAAGGAGCTGCCGATGAAAAGAATCCTGTCCGTCCTTCTCGTCCTCATGCTCGCCGCGGCCGCCGGCGCCTGGGCCCAGGGCAGATCCCGGGCGACGTCGCGTCCCTTTTCCAGAAGAGATGCGCCGCATGCCACCAGGGAAAGTTCCGGCCCAGGGGCTGAGCTGGGAGCCGGCCAAGATCGCCGCGGCCATCAACGCGCCGAGCCAGGAAATGCCGGATCTGAAGATCATCGATACGGCGTCACCGGCGTCGAGCTACGTCCTGAAGAAGGTCCGCGGGGACAGCGGCATCAAGGGAACGCGAATGCTCCGACGGAAGCCCTGACCGCCGAAGAGATCAAGGTCCTCGAGACGTGGATCCAGGGGCTCAAAAAGTTCCCCGTCCCCGTATCGGCAGGTAACGACGCGGT
>CAVULT010000013.1:0-91921 GCA_963742235.1 Candidatus Aminicenantota bacterium
GCGAGGGGGACGTGGTCAAGAGGACGCGGCGGATCATGCAGGTCCCGGCCGGCCCGGCCATGATCGGCCGCGTCGTCGATCCCCTCGGCCAGCCCCTGGACGGCAAGGGCCCCATCCAGTCCGACGTCTCCATGTTCGTCGAGCGCCTGGCCCCCGGCGTCGTCGACCGGCAGCCCGTCCGCGAGCCCCTGCAGACGGGCATCAAGGCCATCGACGCGATGATCCCCATCGGCCGCGGCCAGCGCGAGCTCATCATCGGCGACCGCCAGACCGGCAAGACCATCATCGTCATCGACACCATCCTCAACATGAAGAACTCCGACGTCGTCTGCATCTACGTCGCCATCGGCCAGAAGAACTCGACGGTCGCGCAGATCGTCAAGACCCTCGAGGACCACGGGGCGATGGACTACACGATCGTCGTCGCCTCCTCGGCCAGCGACCCGTCGCCGCTCCAGTTCCTGGCGCCCTTCTCCGGCTGCGCCATCGGCGAATACTTCCGCGACAACAGGCGTCACGCCCTGATCATCTACGACGACCTGTCCAAGCACGCCGCGGCCTACCGCGAGATCTCGCTCCTCCTGCGCCGGCCGCCGGGCCGCGAGGCCTATCCCGGCGACGTCTTCTACCTCCACTCGCGGCTCCTCGAGCGGGCGGCCAAGCTCAACGACGAGCTCGGCGGCGGCTCGCTGACGGCCCTGCCCATCATCGAGACCCAGGCGGGCGACGTCTCGGGCTACATCCCGACCAACGTCATCTCCATCACCGACGGCCAGATCTACCTCCAGCCCGAGCTCTTCAACGCCGGCGTCAGGCCGGCCATCAACGTCGGCATCTCGGTGTCGCGCGTCGGCGGCCACGCCCAGATCAAGGCCATGAAGCAGGTCGCCGGCAAGCTCAAGCTCGACCTGGCCCAATACCGCGACCTCGTCACCTTCGCCCAGTTCGGGACCGAGCTCGACAAGACGAGCCAGGCCCAGCTCGACCGGGGCGAGCGCTTGACCGAGATCCTCAAGCAGGGCCAGTACTCGCCGGTGCCCGTCGAAAAGCAGGTCATCATCATCTACGCCGGAAACCGCGGCTACCTCGACGGGATCCCGGTCGCCGAAGTCCGCAATTACGAGAAAAAGCTCTATGAGCACTTCGAGAGGACCCACGCCGACATCCTGACCAAGATCCGCGAGAAGAAGCACATCGACACGGCCCTCGACGGCGAGATCAGCGCCGCCCTGAGGGCGTTCAACGAGATCTTCAAGGAGAGCCTGAAGTAGCATGCCGACCCTCATCGACCTGCGCCGCCGGATCCAGAGCGTCCGGAACAGCCAGCAGATCACGCAGGCGATGAAGACCGTCTCGACGGCCAAGTTCCGCAAGGCCCAGCGGACGGTCCTGGAATCCCGGCCCTTCTGGCATATCTTCCCCGAGCTGATGAACCGCCTGGCCTACTGGGCCGCGGCCGGGACGCACCCCCTGCTCCTCCGCCGGGACGAGAAGAAAATCGAGGTCCTGGTCATCACCTCCGACAAGGGCCTGGCCGGCGCCTACAACTCGAACCTCCTGGCCGCGGCCGACGCGTTCCTGGCCGGGAAGGCGGCGACGGCCGGCGTCCGGCTCGTCCTCATCGGCAAGAAGGCCGTCGGCCACTTCCGGAAGGGGCCCTACCCCGTGGACCGGGCCTTCGGCGACCGGACCGACCGGCTGTCGCGCGAGGAGCTCAAGGGACCTGGCCGGAGAGCTCATGCGGGCCTACGTCCTCCAGAAGATCGACGCCGTCTACATCGTCAGCAACGAGTTCAAGTCCATCCTGGCGCCGCGGATCATGACTCCCAGGATCCTGCCCATCGAGCCGCTGCCCGGGCCGGAGGCCTCGGCGACGTGGCTTCCCGATTGGGACCCCGAGGCGGCCCGCCTCGCGTCCTTCATCCTGCCGCTTTTTGTGGAGAGCCAGATCCACCATGCCTTCCATGAGTCCCAGGCCGCCGAGCAGGCGGCCCGGATGATGGCCATGGACAACGCCACCAAGAACGCCGAGGAGCTCGTCGACGAGCTCGTCCTCCAGCTCAACAAGATCCGCCAGGCGGGGATCACCAAGGAGCTCCTGGAGATCATGACCGCCGTCGAAGCGCTCAAGCAGAAAGACTAGGGAGACCACCCATGGATCAGAAAGACGCCAAGATCGGAACCGTCGTCCAGGTCATCGGGCCCGTCGTCGACGTCAAATTCGAAGGCGGGGCCCTGCCCGAGATCTACACCGCCATCCGGGTGACGAGCGAGGGCTTCGACGTCGCCGAGCCCGTCGACATTATCGTCGAGGTCGAGCAGCACATCGGCGAGGACCGGGTCCGCTGCGTGTCCATGCACCCGACCGAGGGCCTGTCGCGGGGCATGAAGGCCGAGAGCCTCGGCGGCCCGATCGAGGTCCCCGTGGGCGAGGGCACGCTCGGCCGGATCATGAACGTCATCGGCGAGCCGGTCGACAAGATGGGCCCCATCGTCACCGACAAGCGCTATCCCATCCACCGCGTGCCGCCCTCGCTCGAGGACCAGAGCACCAGGCGCGAGATGTTCGAGACGGGCATCAAGGTCATCGACCTCATCCAGCCCTTTCTCAAGGGGGGCAAGATCGGCCTGTTCGGCGGCGCCGGCGTCGGCAAGACGGTCATCATCCAGGAGCTCATCCACAACGTCGCCCTGAAGCACGGCGGCTACTCGGTCTTCGCCGGGGTCGGCGAGCGGACGCGCGAGGGCAACGACCTCTGGCTCGAGATGAAGAGCTCCGGCGTCATCGGCAAGGCGGCCCTCATCTACGGCCAGATGACCGAGCCGCCGGGGGCGCGCCTCAGGGTCGGCCTGACGGCCCTATCGGTCGCCGAGTACTTCCGCGACGAGATGGGCCAGGACATCCTCCTCTTCATCGACAACATCTTCCGCTTCACCCAGGCCGGGTCGGAGGTTTCGGCCCTGCTCGGCCGGATGCCCTCGGCCGTCGGCTACCAGCCCAACCTGGCGACCGAGCTGGGCGAGCTCGAGGAGCGCATCACCTCGACGAAGAAGGGCTCGATCACGTCGGTCCAGGCCATCTACGTCCCGGCCGACGACTTCACCGACCCGGCCCCGGCCACGACCTTCTCGCACCTGGACGCGACGACCAACCTGTCGCGGGCCCTGACCGACATCGGCATCTACCCGGCCGTCGACCCGCTGGCCTCGTTCTCCCGCATCCTCGATCCGGACATCGTCGGCGAGGAACACTACGCCGTGGCCCGCAAGGTTAAGGAGATCCTGCAGCGCTACCGCGACCTCCAGGACATCATCGCCATCCTGGGCATCGAGGAGCTGTCCGACGAGGACAAGGTCATCGTGGCCCGGGCCCGGAAGATCCAGCGCTTCCTGTCACAGCCCTTCCACGTCGCCGAGGAGTTCACGGGACGGCCCGGCAGGTACGTGCCCATCGCGGAGACCGTGCGCGGCTTCAAGGAGATCACCGAGGGCCTGCACGACGACAAGCCCGAGCAGGCCTTCTACATGGTGGGCGGCATCGACGACGTGGCCAAGCGGACCGAAGAGCTGAGGGCGGAATGAGCGACGGCATCCCGGCGACGATCCGTCTGAAGGTCGTCACCCCGCGGCGCCTGCTCGTCGAGGCCGACGTCGATGCGGTCTTCCTGCCGACGCTCGAGGGCCAGATCGGGGTGCTTCCCGGGCACCGGCCCCTGTTCGTCGGCATGGGCAGGGGCAAGCTCATCTATCGCGAAGCCGGCGGCGAGGAATCGTTCGCGATCCGGGGCGGCTATGCCCAGGTCCAGCCCGAAAAGGTCGTGGTCATGACCGAGGTCGGCGAGGATGAGGACTCCGGCGACGCCGCGGCCTGACGGCGAGACCCTCGACGCGTTCTATCGGGGGCGGATCCGCATCGTCCAATCGAAGAAAGGCTACCGGTTTTCCGTCGACGCGCCGCTTCTGGCCGACTTCATCCGGACGAGGCCCGGGGATGAGGCGCTCGAGATCGGAACGGGGAACGGCGTCATCTCACTTCTATTGAGCGTCAAGCCTTTCCGGAGGATCGTCGCGGTCGAGATCCAGCCCGGGCTGGCCGGGTTGGCCGAACGGAATGTCGAGCTCAACGGCCTCGGCGACATGATCGAGATCGTCCGAGCCGACCTGCGGGCCTACGATCCGCGCCGGACGTTCGACCTCATCTTCTCCAATCCTCCTTACATCCGGAAGTCGAGCGGCTGCCTGAGCGCCTCGGCCGAAAAGTCGGCGGCCAAGCACGAGCTGCACGGCGGCATCGGCGAGATCCTGGGAAAGACGGCCGAGTGGCTGGCGCCGGAGGGCCGGGCATGTTTTGTCTACCCCGAGAAACGGCGCCCGGACTTCCTGGCCGCGGCCGGGGAGAGCGGTCTGGCGGTCCGCCGGCTGAGATTCGTCCATCCGCGCGCGGGCGAGCCGCCGAACCTGTTCCTGATCGAATTGGGGCGCGCCGCCCCGCCCGAGCTCATGCCGCCGCTCGTTCTCTTCGGTCCCGACGGCAAGTACACCCCCGAGGCTGACGCCGTCTTTGCCGGCCCCTGAAGAAAAACCGGCGGAGGAAGAGACGCTTGGATCCTCCTTTGGGACCTCAGGGCCGCTCGCGCCTCTTCCTCCTTTCATCCCCCTTGAAAGCTGACCAAGCCCCTTCGAACAACTGCCGGAACCGGGCTCCCTCGGTCGAAAGGCTCATGGTCGTCCTTGAGACGGCCTTCAAGATGGGTCCCGGCGCGGCGGGTGTCAAGAGCCGCGGGGGCCGCGGCGTATCGTTTCGTACTTCGGACCTATCGTGGCAGATTCCGGACCCGTCGAAAACGGCCCGGCTGGCGGGCGCGCGGGCTGACTATCCGTTCGGCCGTCCCTGGCGCCTGTCGAAGAAACCGAGGACGGCCCGGCGATATTCCTCAAGACCCCGGACCGAATCGCCTGTCGGACCGACGACCAGATGTTTATTGCTGACCCGGCGCGGGGCCGATGACGCCGAGCGCCTCGAGCTGCCTCCGAGCGTCGTCGACTTCAGGGAGCCCGGCATCGGCGTTCTTCCAGAGCTTGAGGAAATTCCGATAGTGTCCCGCGGCCTCGACGTCTCGCCCGTTTCTCTGGCTGATCTTGCCCATCCGATAGAAGCTCCGGGCATAGATGTCGCCCCATCGAAGCCTTCCCGTCGTCAGGGAGACGATCCGCTGATAGGTCTCCAAGGCCTTCGGCCAGTTCCCGCCCCGCTCGAAGGCTTCGGCCAGACTGTTCTCATAAAAGGCCTGCATATCCACGTTTTCCCGTTGGGAAGGAAGGAGTGAGATCGCCTGTTCGAAACGGCGGACGGCCTCGGCCGGCCGGCCTTCGGCCAGCGCGATGTGCCCCATCAGGTGGTCGTAGCGTCTCATCTCCTTGAGGAAGCTTGCCCGTTCGATCGAGGCGCGGAGTTGTTCGCTGGCCCTCCTGGCTTCGTCCATTCGGCCCAGGCCGAGCGAGGCCAGCCCGAGAAGATGGAAAACGCTCTCCCGAAGGCCCTTGGCGACGGTCATCCGAACCAGTTCGAGGGCCGGCTTCAGCGCGTCCAGGGCCTGTGAGAATCGTCCGTTTTGGATTTCGAGATAGGCCAGCAACAACCGGCAGTCGATCTCGTCGCTGACCCGATCGCCCGTCCCGGCCGATTCGATGCCCCCGAGAATGGCCTGCCGGGCCCGGCGATATTCGCCTCGCTCCAACCAGAGACGCGTCAGCCAGCGCCGCCCCCGCAGATCGAAGGCGCCGGGCGTTTCCTCTCCTCTTCGTTGAAGCTGCTCATAGATCCGCTGGGCGGCCGGCCAATCGCCCTTCAAGTGAGAGATGTTGCCCTCGAGCTCCTGGAGCCTGATGACCTCCGGCATGTGCGCCAGCGCCTTCTGGAGCTCGACGTCGGCCCGGTCGTACCGGCCCTGGATGGTATAGAGCAGAGGCAGCTGCCGGGCGAAGAAGCCCCCCTCCGGGTCGACGCCGAGGCCGCCTTCGCACAGCCCGATGGCTCTCTCGTACCAGCCTTTGGCCGTGTAGATGAAGACATTGTTCTCGAGAGCGAGCTCGTTCTTGGGATCGAGGCTCAGGATCTTGTCGAACTGTTCCTGAGCCAGGTCCCACTCCTCGAGATTGCGGCGGATCGCGCCGAGGGCGATGCGGCCTTCCTCATCCTCCGGATAGAGCTCGATCAGCTTCTGATAGCTCTCGATGGCCTTGAGAGGGGATTCGTCAAGGGTATAGGCGGCGTGACCCTGGATGAGATAGCGGTCCCGCTCGCTGACCCGGTCGGCCAGGCTCAAGGACTTCTCCAGAAAGGTCCTGACCTGGCCATAATCGCCGACGTATTCGGAGTCGATGGCGATCTGCAAATAGGCCAGGGCGAAGTTCGGGTCCGCCAGCACGGCCTCCTTCAGGGATCGAATGCTGCCCTGATAGTCTCCCCGGACGTAAGCGATCTCGCCGTCGATATAGCGGCGCATGGCCTCGGGCGAAGGCGTCACGATCCGGGCCAGGTCGGGCCTTTTATCCGCGGCGATCTCTTCGGAGGAAAGGTTGAGCCGGTATTTCACCTTCAGGCTCATTTCGGCGACCATGGAGAAGAGATCCCCGTAACCCTTTCCCTTGACCGTGTCCGGCTCGCCGAGGGCCTCATCCGTCCCGGCCTTGCGGATGGTGCAGCTGACCCAGATGCCGTCGCCGGTCTGGGTGAAGCTGGGCAGGATGAAGTACTCGACATTGGCCGCGCCGGCGATCCGGTCCAGGATCTTGGACAGATGATGCTCTTCGTCCATCTGCTGCGAGTCTTCGAGGACCTGCATCAGGCGGTCCTGCGGCAGGACGCTGAGATACTTCGATTGCGCCAGGTCCATGGACAGATAATAGGGGATCTGCCAGCGAAGGCGGGCGTCCAGGCTCCTGTCCCCCGAGTTGTTAACGGCGTAGAGGACGGCGAGCGGGATCCGCCGTGACGCAGGCCGGGAGGGCCGGATGACCAGACGATAGGCGGCCGCCCCCATGAGGAGGATCAGGGCCGCGGCCAGGCCGGCTTTCTGCCATTTCTTGAGTCTGACCCAGACGCCCTGGTTATGGAGCTTCTCTTCGAGCCAGCGGTCGAGCTCCTCGGTATAAGCGAAAACCCGGGCTTTCGGGGATCCGTCCAGGCGATGCACGGGAAGACCCATCTCCCGCTCCCACCTGTGGCAGGTGCGGATGTCGCGATGGAGGTGGGCCGCGATCTCCTTCCAGGATTCGAGAATCGGCCCCTTATCCATCTGCCCTCAAGATATTGCCGGACGTGATCGGGCCCTCCGGTCCGCGTTCAGATTCTATGTCCGGCAGGGGATGGGGGTCAATAGGGATCAATCCAACAGAGCGATCCTGAGCCAGCGGATATCGCCGAGCCGGTCGGCCGGCGCGTGGATGACCTTGGGAGCGGCCGGCGCCTCGGATTTCTCCATTTCGATGAAGAGCGTCTGCGGCGCCAGGTCCCAATTGGAGGCCATGTGGGCATCGACGCTTGCCGCGATCGCCCATCCGACGACGGCCCCGACGGCCATCGAGACCAAGAACCGGACAATCCCTCCTTCCTCTTCCTCGGGCGGTTTGTCGATCGCGTTCCAGATGCCATAGCCTGGAATTCCCAGGACGACGGCGCCGACGGGGGCCCCCCAGAAGCTCGTCAGAATGGTCTCGTCGAGCGGCGGGCGCTTTCGGGTGAAATGGATCTCGACCGGACGATATCCCTGCGCCTCGAACCGGACGACGTGCACGGCCCTGCGGGTCATCTTCAGGGTGATCGGCGTTTCCCCGACAAGAGCCTCGTCGACGATGACCCGGACGCCCGGAGGCCGGCTCGTGGCGGGGATCGCTTGGGTCCTTCCGCGGAAAAGCGTCTGGCAACCCGCCAGGAGGGCCAAGATCAGGAAACAGGCCGGCCACGCGCGCCGAGTATCCATTGTTGAGCCTCCTCACTCAATAGGATATCCGGCGGCAGACCGCGAGTTGTCAAGGAATTGTCAAGATTTCGCCAGGGCCTTTTTGATCTCGTCGAGGCCGACGCCG
This sequence comes from Candidatus Aminicenantota bacterium, assembly GCA_963742235.1. Classification (GTDB taxonomy): domain Bacteria; phylum Acidobacteriota; class Aminicenantia; order Aminicenantales; family Saccharicenantaceae; genus RBG-16-66-30. The sequence continues at coordinate 8,089 of CAVULT010000013.1, forward strand.
AGCGTCTTGCGGGCGATCCCGTCAAGAGCCTTCTCCGGCCCCTGGAAATGCATCGTCGTTTGAATGTGGGTCAGCGTCCCGCCGGGCTCGAGGGCCGCGGCCGGCGACGACGTTTCGAGCTCGTAGAACGGTCCGAGCGGCTTGGCGCCCGGCGAGGCCGGCCCGTCGTTGTAGCTGTTGACGACATCACCGGCGTAGGGCTTCGCCTGGATCTCCCACATCGAGTTGACGTAGTCGGCGGTCCCTTCCGGAACCGTCAGGTGGACGAGCGTCAGGACCTTGTTCGCGGCGTCGTAGCTTCCGGCGAAGGGCTTCACCCGCAGGGGCGAGAGGCCGATCTTGCTCCGGTACTTGCCGTCCCCGCTGAAGAAGAGGACTCCCTCGCCGGCCTTGACGACGAGCCTGTCGGCCGGGACCTCGCCGAAATAGGCGTCGTTCACCACCGGGCCGAGCTCGGACTCGGATCCGGTCTTGAACGGGATGACGATCGTCGTCGCGGGCGACGGATTGAACATGCCCAGGATCCAGATCGAGAGCAAGCCTGTGTCCCTGGCCCAGACGTTGACCCCGAGGTTGGTGACGGCGTTGGCGGAGGCGTAGGCGGCCATCTTGACGCCCGGGGGGACCGGAACGCCGAGCGCGGCGACCTCGGCGGCCCCGAGCAGGCTGACCTCACGGTCGACCTCGAGGTCGAACTCCGTCCCGGTGTAATTCACGAGGTGGATGACCTTGCGGAAGCGGACGCGGCCCGCGTCCTGCGAGGCGACGTCGAACGATCCCTCGTTGACGGCTGCCGGCGTGTACCAGTGGTCGAGGTCGAACGGGTCGCCTTTCTTGAAGAAGACCGAGAACTGGCCGCCTTCCGGGCCGAGCCAAAAGCGGTCCTCGCCGCCGAAGGCGTTCATGTGAGGGTTGTTGACGCCGGAGGCGATGGCCTCGCGGTTGATCCAGCCGAAGCTCAGGCCCTCGGGCCCGGCGGCCGTGCTGGTCATGACCCGTCCCTGGAGGTCGGGATTGACGGCGACCTGGGCCTGGCCGCCGGCGCCGCTGAGCACGACGACCTTGGTGTTCGCCTTGAGGAAGGCGAGATCGTCCTTGAACAGGATGCCTTCGGGCGCCTTGGCCGGTTTGGCGCAAGCCGCCGCGATGGCCAGGATGACGAGCGTCACGCCGATGCCGTATCTCATGGGGGCCTCCTTGGGTCGGGGTCTACCCATTATCGGCCAAACAAATCGGGGACACAACACTAATTTCCGAATTCCGATTTGACGGGTTGTCTCAGAGAAGTCTCTTGAATTCTTCGACCGTCAGCCCGGCGTCCTTAATGATCCCGGCCATCGTAAACGAGTGAACAGGGTTCGCCCGGGGGATTGTGATGATGTGCTCGCCGTCGGTTAGGGTTGTATGCTTCCCCTCCCGGGCAACCCAGAATCCCGCTTTGAGGAAAGCCCTAACGGCCCGAGCATGGCTGATGCCGGTCAACTTGGGCATGATCAGCCCACTTCGACATACCGGGCAATCTTGCCTTTGGTGAGCAGTTCGACCGTCTTGATATAGGCGCTTATGGCGTCCTTGATGTTCTCCAGAGCTTCGGCTTCTGTCGCTCCCTGAGACCAGCAGCCGGGGAGGCCGGGCGCCCAGACCGAATAGCCCTCGTCGGTTTTCTTGAGAAGCACTTTGTAGCGCGTTGCCATGTCCAAATCTCTATCGTTCATGTCCATTTTACCTCATTAAGATGACGACGCAAGGGGCTTTTTTATCTCAAGGGGGGGCTGAACGGCAAAAACACAAAGGCCCGTCGCCCTATCTCCTGCGGAGACAGGGCGACGGGCCTCGATCTCGGCGCGAGCAGTTTCACCTCATGCTCGGGAGGAACGTGGGCAGCCGCCTTTGCAGTGCGACACCCGCGGGATCGTGAACCGCTTCATGGGGCGCTCCTTTCGTCGTATCTTCGACAAATACTACCATTATAGTAGGATTAGTCAAGATCGGGATCGTCCCCGGCGGACCCGGGCTTCAGGCAAATCAGCGTCCGGCTATTTGCCGTGGCTTTCGACGAGCTTGCCGGCGAACCAGCGCCAGATGCCCTTGTTGAACTCGACGCTCGGCGGCGTCCCCTCGAGGATGGCCAGGAAGCTCGTGGGCGTGTCGCCCGGCTTCTGGCGGTGCCGCGGCTCGGGGTCGAAGAGGAGCGGATGCTCGGGATGAAACTGGATGCCGAGAACGTTGGGGTATTTCTTGTGCCCGACGGCCTCGACGATCCGGCCGTCCCGCGAGCTGGCGATGGCCACGAGCCCCAGGCCCATCTTCTCGAGGGCCTGGTGATGCGAGCTGAGGATGCGGGGGTGATCGGACGACTTGAAGCCCATGGCCTTGACGAACAGGCCGTTGTCGCCGAGCTGGAGCGAGTGGAAGTTGTAGCCCATGAGACGGTCGAGAGGGAAGAGGAACCGGTAGGGATTGTTGTGCCACTGCTCCGGGCCGAGGGCGATCACGTCCTCGACGGTCGTCTTGCCGTAGGCCTCGGTCCAGATGTCCTGGACGAGCGTCCCGCCGGTGCCGACGTTGAGCGTCTGGAAGCCCAGGCAGATGCCGAGGACCGGGAAGCCCGGGCGCCCTTCGAGGAGCGGAGTGAACTTCTGGTCCTGGAACCCGCCGAGCAGATGGAAGACCGCCGAGACCTCGAGATAGTGGCGGTAGGGATCGCTGATGTCCGTCAGCAGGAGCGTCTTCTCGCCGAAAACCGAGGGCGGGATATCGGGCCCGCCGAAGAAGATGACGCCGTCGGACTTCTTGACGATCTGGTCGAATTCGGGCGTGCAGGCGTTCGTCTTGAAGAGGACAGGCTCGCTGATCTCGGCCTTGACGACGTGGAACTTGAACCAGTCGAGGCCGTTCTCCCGGACGTACTTCCGGCTTTCGGCGAAGTCGCCCGTTTGGCGCTCGTGATAGACGCCGACGACGGTCAGGTCCGGGATATCGATGACGCCGTTCTTGCGCAGCGTGGCCAGGGCGCGGATGTTGAACGTCTCGGGGTTGAAGATGACCAGGCGGACGCCCGGGCCGCCCGTCGCGACGCCGTCGAGGTAGCGGTCGGGGTCGGGCGTCTGGCCGGCCAGGGGCGCGACGGCGGCCAGCGCGAGTGCGAGAGCGAGGGCGAGGGCGAGAGCGAGAGTCCTTTTCAAAGTGCACCTCCGCGAGGTTCGGATCTTCTTCGGGCCATTATATGCGCATCCTCCTCGCCCCTGCAACCGGCGAACCTTCCCCGGGAGATTTCCCCCTCCCGGGGGGAACTTTTTGCCCCTTCGGTTCGTCAGGTACAAGGGAGGACGGAGTGAGCCTCCGCCCGGCCCCGACGAAGGCCTCTGAAAGAGATGAGCATGACGCAACGTCTTCTGACCGCCGCCCTGGTCCTGGCGCTGATTCCCGCCGGCTGGGCCGCCGTCACGCCCGCCCGGACCTCCGCCGCGAGCAAAGAACCTCTCCAGATCCCCCATCTGTCCAAGGCCCCCAAGATCGACGGTGTCCTCGACAATCCCATCTGGGAGAACGAGGCCCTCAAGATCGAGGACTTCATCCAGCTCTCGCCCAAGGAAAACGGCGTCCCGACCGAGAAGACCGTCGTCTATCTCGGCTACGACGAAAAGAACCTCTACGTCGCCTTCCGGGCTTTCGATTCCCAGGCCTCCAAGGTCCGCTGCTCGGTCACCAAGCGCGACGGCTGCATGGAGGACGACTGGGTCTTCATCATGCTCGACACCTTCAACGAGAAGCGTCGCGCCTTCTCCTTCCTGCTCAACCCGATCGGCGTCCAGATGGACATGATGCGGGTCGAAGAAGGCGGCAACGACAACATGGATGACAGCTGGGACACCGTCTTCTTCTCCGACGGCAAGGTCGACGCGGAGGGCTACACGGTCGAAGCGGCCATTCCCTTCAAGAGCCTGCGCTTCCCAGACGAAGACCTCAAGACCTGGAACATCGTCCTCGGCCGCAACCTCCCCCGGACCGGGGAGATCATCATGCATCCCCAGTACTCGCGCGACATCCCCGGGCTCCTCTCCAACGGCCGGCAGTTCGTCATCCAGGGCGCCGTCGAGCGCAGCCGCAATATCGAGGTCATGCCCTTTGTGACCTCCCTCCAGAGGCAGGGGGAGAAGCTCGACGTCCAGCCCGGAGCGAACTTCAAGCTCGGCCTGAGCTCGAATACGACCCTCGACCTGACGGCCAACCCGGACTTCAGCCAGATCGAGGCGGACGAACCCCAGATCGACTACAACATCCGCTACGCTCTCCGCTACAACGAGAAGAGGCCCTTCTTCCTCGAGGGCATGGAGATCTTCAGCTCGCCCGAGATCGAGACCGTCTACACCCGCCAGATCACGGACCCGATCTTCGGGGCCAAGGCCTCCGGCAAGAGCGGCCGCTTCACCTACGGCCTGCTCTCCGCCTACGACATGCACCCGGCCGAAAGCCTCTGGGAGATCCCCACCGGCGCCCCCGCGACCGATACCCGGGCCTTCTCCAACGTCTTCCGGACGAAGGCCGACGTCGGTTCGGGCTCCTATGTCGGATTCACCTTGACCGACAAAGAGCTCTCCGGCGGCAACTGGAGCCGCCTCGGCGGCGTCGACGGACAGCTCCGTTTCAAAAATCGGGTCTTCTTCAGCTTCCAGGTCCTGGGCTCGAAGGCCAGCACGGACGGCGAGCGGACATCCTTCGCGCCGGGCCTCTACGCGGATCTCTATTACACCACCAAACGCTGGACCTTCGGCGGCTATTACATGGCCATGCATCCCGACTTCCAGGCGTCCCTCGGCTTCGTCAACCGGACCGATTACCGCACCACCGGCGCCTACGCTTCGTTCCGCCTCTATCCCGACAAAAAATATCTCAACCAGGTCCAGTTCCGGATCCAGGCCGGAAAGCGCATCGGCTACGCCGACAGCATCACCCAGGACACCTGGATCAGGCCCCAGATCCAGCTCCGCCTGACCGAGTTCAATCAGGTCTTCATAATGTACGAGGCCGGACTCGAGCGCTTCGCGAACGTCGAGTTCAAGAAGCAGGTCTTCTCGATCGAGTCCCAGTTCACGTTCATCAGCTGGATGCCCGTCAACTTCCTTTTCGAGACCGGCGACAGCATCAACTACGACCCCGAGGACGCCTTCCTCGGGTACCACAACACCTACGGCGTGATGGCCACCTTCAAGCCCAGCAAGCGCCTCCAGCTCGGCGTCGATCTCAACAAGGAGACCTTCTGGCGCTCGGCCGGCGGAGAGCGGCTCTGGGATTACAACGTCGTCCGCCAGAGGACGACCTACCAGCTCAGCAAGACCGTCTCGTTCCGGGCGATCGTCGACTACAATTTCTTCTACAAGGAAGCCTTCGGCAGCCTCCTGGCGAGCTGGGTGCTCCGCCCCGGGACCGTCTTCTTCCTCGGCTTCGACAACAACTACCTTCGCGACGCGTACGGCCGCCTCATCCGGGACAACTACAACGTCTTCATCAAGTTCTCCTACTGGTGGAGACTCTAAGAAGGGGTCAAACCTTAATTCTTATAATTTCTGGCCGATTCGCCGCTTATGCCAGGAAAATTATAAGAATTAAGGTTTGACCCCTTCTGGTTGCGGGTGCTAAGATGGCCGGGCCGGGGGTCGGCCATGGCCAATTACCGCTGCCGCATCTGCCATTTCGTCTACAACGAGAAGATCGAAGGCATCTTCTTCGACGATCTCTTCGGCGACTGGACCTGCCCGGTTTGCGGCGCGCCCAAGTCCGAGTTCGAACGGCTGGCTGACGAGCCGGGGCCTCTTTCTCCACAGCCGCCCGCCGCCATGCCCGCGGCCGGGCCCGCCGTCGCCCTCCCGCCCGAGCCCATCCGGGAACACAAGATCCATGACGGCTTCCGCCGCGCCTCCGACGAGCTCGAAAGGCACATGGCCGACATCCATGTCATGGCCCGAACGGGCGAGTCGGTCGTCGAGCCGATGCGCTCGCGCCGGCCCGTCGTGTCGTGGGACGACATCCTGATCCTGGGGACGCAGCTCGCCCGCCTGCCGCTCAATCGCGAGGAACTCGTCGATACGAAGACGGTTATCGGGCCCAAGGCGAGTAAGCCCCTGGTCATCGGGACGCCGATCATCGTCAGTCACATGTCCTTCGGGGCGCTGTCGAAGGAGGCCCAGTCCGCCCTGGCCCTGGGCAGCGCCGCGGCCGGGACGGCCATGTCTTCCGGCGAAGGCGGCATCCTGCCGGAGGCCCTGGGCCTGGCCGAAAAATATGTCTTCGAATACGTCCCCAACCGCTACAGCGTCAGCCCGAAGAACCTCGAGCGCGTCGACGCCGTCGAGATCAAGTTCGGCCAGTCGGCCAAGCCCGGCCTGGGCGGGCATCTCCCCGGCGGCAAGGTGACCGCCGAGATCGCGGCCATCCGGGGCTTCCGGGAAGGCGAGGACATCACCAGCCCGTCCCGGTTCCCCGACATCGCCGGCCGCGACGACCTGAGGCGCAAGGTCGACGAGCTGAGGGCGCTCTCGAAGGGCCGCCCGATCGGCATCAAGATCGCCGCCGGCCACGTCGAGGCCGACCTCGAGTTCGCCCTCTCCGCCGGCCCCGATTTCATCACCATCGACGGCCGGGCCGGGGCGACCGGGGCGGCCGTCAAGCTGATCAAGGACGCGACGTCGATCCCGACGATCTACGCCCTCGACCGCGCCCGCAGGTACTTCGAGGCAAGGGGCATCAGGGACGTGACGCTCATCGCGACCGGCGGCCTGCGCGTCTCGCCGGACTTCGCCAAGGCCATGGCCCTCGGCGCCGACGTCGTGGCCATCGCCACGGCGGCCCTGATGGCCATCGGCTGTCAGCAGTTCAGGATCTGCGACACCGGCCGCTGCCCCGTCGGCATCGCCACCCAGGACCCGGGTCTCCGGGCCCGGCTCGACGTCGACGAGGCCGCCTGCGGCCTGGCCAATTTCCTCCGCGTCTCGACCGAAGAGCTCAGGGATTTCGCCCGGCTCACCGGCCATGACAGCGTCCACAAGCTCTCGGTCCGCGACCTGGCGACGACCAGCTCCGAGATCTCGGACCACACCTCGATCCCTCACGCCTGAATTGGCGCGTCCCGCCGTCAGTGCTTTGAGATCCAGGCCGCGATATCGTCGATGACGTACGGCGCGACGCTGCCGTGCTTCTGCATGTATTCGAGAGGCGTGATGATCCCCTCGCCTTCGAAGAAGAGGTGGTTGAGCTTGGGGTAGAGATGGAACTCGACGTCCTTCCGTCCGCCCAAGGCCTTTTTCCAGCTCTCGAGGTCCTCCGTCGTCACCTGGTAATCGCGGCCGCCCTGGAGGATCAGCATGGGCTTTGTGACCGCCTTGGCCGTCTCGGGCGGGTCGTAGCCGCGGAGATCGAGCCAGTAGGCCGGCATGGCGCCCAGAAGCTTCGTCGTCGAGCGCCTGTCGGCGTCCGTCAGGGCCTTGATCTTGGCCACCTCGGACTTGAGGTCCTCGAGCTTCTTCTTGTCGTCCTCCGAAGCGGAGGCGCCGGCCAGCCCGTAGATATAGGTCATCTGCCGCAGGATCGTATCATCGAGCGGCCGGGTCAGCCCGGCCAGGCTGATGAAGCCGGCGATCTTCAGCGGCTCGGCCGCGACCGCGATCCGCGGCATCAGGAATCCGCCCAGGCTGTGCCCCAGGATAAAGACCCTGTTGCGGTCGATCCCTTTTGTCCGTTCGAGAAGGGCGGCCGCGGCCAGGGCGTCGTCGATCGTCTCTTCTTTGGCCGTCATCGTCGCTTCGAGCTTGGCGTCGGCCAGGATCTTGGCCTGATAGACTTTGCTGCGCTTGTCATAGCGCAGGACGGCGATGCCGCTCGTCGCCAGTCCCCAGGCCAGATCCTTGAACGGCCTGTTCGGGCCAAGGGCCTCGTCCCTGTCGTTGGGGCCCGAGCCGTGGACGAGAACGACGGCCGGGAAGGGCCCGACGCCCTTCGGCATGGTCAGCGTTCCCGGCAGGGCCCAGTCTCCCGAGCCCACGGTGACGGCCGTTTCATCGAACTTGGCCGGGTCGGCGTAAGCCGGCGGCTCGTATTTCACCGCAGGCGCCGTCGGCACGAACCCCAGCCCGGCGATCTTGCCGGCCTTGTCGAAGACGACCCGGGCATCCAGGGTCGCCTTCTCGAATTCGCAGGTCACGAGGATGATCTCGTAGCCTTGGAGCTCTTCACGCCGGGCGCCCGATTGCTTCTTGAACGCGCCGAGCTGCGCCGGCAGCTGCTCTTTCCACATCTTCTCGAGCTTGTCCGGACCCGAGAGCTTGAGCATGGTCTCGTCGAAGTCGCGCGCGGCCAGCTGGAAATCGCCCTTCTCCAAAGCCGAGAGAAACGCCCGGGCCTTGACCGTCAAGGCATCTTCGGCTTGGGCCGGCGCCTGGGCGCGGAGCGTGGCGGCGGTGAAGAGGAGAGGCAGAGGAGGAACGGCAAGGACAAACGATCTTCTTCATGTGAGGCACCTCGATTGGGAACGGGCACATGTACCTCAGGTACGTGTCCCCACAACTGATAGGATACCTCAATCCCTTTCTCGCTGCCATCGGAAAGGGGACACGTACCGACATGTCCCCGCAGTTTGACCGCGCCCCGCCCCGCCGCTAAAATAGCCCGGTGAGCCTCGATTTTCTCCTCCGCACTCCCGAATTCGGCGACCTCGCCCGGGCCATCGCCTCGCCGGAGCGCCCGCTCTCCGTCCACGGCGTCATCGAGCCGGCCAAGGCCTACGTCCTGGCCTGCCTGGCGAAGACCGCCGGCCGCCCGATCGTCTTCATTCGCTCCGAGTCCGCCCCTCTCGCCCAAGCCGAGCAGGACTGCCGTTTCTTCCTTCCCCGGCTGGCCCCCGACGCCGGCCTGGCCACCCTGGCCCCGCTCTCCGAGAACCCTTACTTCGAGGTTCCGCCCTCGCTCGACGCGGTGTCGTCGCGGATGAAGCTCTTCCGCCGCCTCCTGGCGACGCCGCCCGCGATCATCGTCACCTCGCTCGGCGGCCTGCTCAAGCCGGTGCCCGCGCCCGGCGAGATGGGCCGTCTCTTCCGCTCGCTCGAGGTCGGCGGCGAAGCCGATCACGACGAGCTCCTCGAGACCCTGGCCCGCTACGGCTACACCCGCGAGGATCTCATCGCCTCGCCCGGCGAGTTCGCCTGGCGCGGCGGCATCGTCGACATTTTCTCGCCCTGGGAGACGAATCCCTTCCGCGTCGAATTCGACGGCTCGCGCGTCGTCTCCCTCCGCGAGTTCGACATCTCGAGCCAGCGCTCCCTCAAGCGAATCGACCGGCTGACGATTCCCGGCCTGCGCGAGTTCCCGGCGACGCCCGAGTTCCTCGACCGCTGGAAGGCCGCCGCCCTGAAGCGCTCCCGAGGCGTCAGCCGCGACCTCGACGTCAAGATCGACGCGGTCGACCGCGGCGACTTCGGGCCGAGCTTCTCCGCCCTGGCCCTCCTGGTCGACGACGGCTTCGTCCCCGTGACCGACTATCTCACGGATCCCGTCTTCATCGTCGATAATCCCGAGGCCGTCGACTGCGAGTGGAACGACCATGTCCGGGAGCTGCGCGACCAATGCGCCGACCTCCTCTCCGACCGCGTCTTCGCCCTCGATCCCGACGCGATCTTCCCGCCCCGCCTTCTCCAGCGCGTCCGCAAGGAGGCCGTCCGGTTCGAGGAGCTGGGCGCCCCGGCCCGCAAGAAGGTCCACGCGTTCGCCTTTCAGCCCGTGCCCCGGTTCGACAACAAGATCCCCTTCTTTCTCCAGTACCTGAAGAGGCTCCAGGCCGAGAGCGATCTCTGTTCGATCTACCTCCTGAACGCCGGCACGCGCCAGCGCCTGGCCACCCTGCTTCGGGAGAGCGACATCCCGATCCTCGAGACCGACTCGCCCTTCGCCGTGCCGCCCCGCAACGAGGTGGCCCTGCTCCTCGGCGCGCTCCCCGGCGGCTTCAGCTACCCCAGGGAAAAGCTCGACTTCTTCTCCGAAAAGGACATCTTCACCGAGGAGAAGGTCATCGTCAGCCGGGCCTCGCGGCGGCCCTTCTTCTCCCAGTTCCAGGACCTCCAGGCGGGCGATTACGTCGTCCACACCGATTACGGCATCGGCGTCTTCCGCGGCCTGCAGCGCCTCGAAGTGGAAGGCCAGGGCCGGGAGTTCATCGAGCTCAACTACCGCGACGGCGACAAGCTGCTCGTGCCCGTCGAGGACCTCAACCTCGTCCAGAAGTTCTCCAAGGCCGGGGCCGAGCTCCCGCCGCTCGACAAGCTCGGCACCAACTCCTGGGAGAAGACGCGGACCCGGGCCAAGAAGGCGGTCGAGGCCGTGGCCAAGGAGCTGGTCGAGCTCTACGCCACGCGCCGGACGGTCAAGGGCCACGCCTTCTCCTCCAACGGGCCCTGGGACGAGGAGTTCGGCAAGACCTTCGAGTACGAGGAGACCGAGGACCAGGTCCGCTCGATCCGCGAGATCCGCGAGGACATGGAGCGCGACACGGCGATGGACCGCCTCCTCTGCGGCGACGTCGGCTACGGCAAGACCGAGGTGGCCATGCGGGCGGCCTTCAAGACCGTCATGGACGGCAAGCAGGTGGCCGTCCTCTGCCCGACGACCGTCCTGGCCAGCCAGCACCTCAAGACCTTCCGCGACCGGATGGTCCTCTTCCCGGTCCGGATCGAGGCCCTGACCCGGCTCCAGTCGCCGCGCGGACAGAAGGCCGTCATCGAGGACTGCCGCAAGGGCTTCGTCGACATCCTCATCGGCACGCACCGGCTCCTCTCCAAGGACGTCGGCTTCAAGGACCTGGGCCTGCTCATCATCGACGAGGAGCAGCGCTTCGGCGTCGGCCACAAGGAGAAGATCAAGCAGCTCAAGGCCACGATCGACGTCCTGACCCTGACCGCGACGCCCATCCCGCGGACGTTGAACATGTCGCTCACGGGCCTGCGCGACATCAGCCTCATCGAGACCCCGCCGCGCGACCGGCTGGCCGTCCACACGGTCGTGACCCCCTTCAACGCCAAGCTCATCGCCGCGGCCATCCGCCAGGAGATCGCCCGGGGCGGCCAGGTCTACGTCATCCACAACCGCATCGAGGACATCGACAAGGTCGCCGACCTCGTCACCAAGCTCGTGCCGCAGGCCCGGGTGGCGGCCATCCACGGGCAGATGTCCGGCCCGGTCCTGGAGAAGCGGATGATCGATTTCGTCGAGCGCAAGTCCGACGTCCTCGTCTCGACGACCATCATCGAGAACGGCATCGACATCCCGCTCGTCAACACGCTCATCGTCGACCGGGCCGACCTCTACGGCCTGGCCCAGCTCTACCAGCTCCGCGGCCGCGTCGGGCGGTCGGCCCGGCAGGCCTACGCCTATTTCCTCGTGCCTCCGTACATCGAGCTGACGCCCCTCGCCCGGGAGCGGCTCAAGGCCCTCAAGGAGTTCAGCGAGCTCGGCTCGGGCTTCCGCCTGGCCGCCCGCGATCTCGAGATCCGCGGCGCCGGGAACCTCCTCGGCCACCGCCAGCACGGCACGATGGAGGCCATCGGCTTCGAATACTACATGCAGCTCCTGGACCAGGCCATCCGCGGCCTCAAGGGGGAGATCGTCGAGGAGGTCAACCCCGAGATCAACCTCAAGGTCGACATCCACGTCCCGGAAGATTACCTGCCGCAGGTCAACCTCCGGCTCAATCTCTACAAGCGCCTGGCCTCCGTCGAGGATCTCAAGGAGATCGACCGCATCCGGGAGGAGATCGTCGACCGCTTCGGGCCCGTCCCCGATCCGATCGAGAACCTCCTGCGCTACGGCGCCCTCAAGTACCTGGCGACGAAGCTCCGCCTCCGCTCGATCGACCGGACCGAGCACCGGGTCGTGCTCAAGTTCCGGCCGGAGACGCCCGTCGACTGGGCTCGGGTGACGCCCCTGCTCAAGAAGCACTCCGGATCGCTCTCGCCCGAGGGGGTCCTGTCGCTCGCCCTGCGCGGCACGACCGAGCGGGCCCTCCTCGATGAAACGGTCGGGGTCTTGATGGAGTTATCCAAGTAGGCTATAATGGATTGATACTAAAAAGGATGTACGCGCACAAGAGGATGGACGAACGGCCGCGGACGAAGGGGAGAGGTGCGGCCGCGGCGGTCATCGCCGCGCTCGCCGTGCTGGCCGTGGCCGCCTGCGGCCGCGACGAGGGCCGGGACCCCGTCTCCCGGGTGGCCGGGCTCGTTCAGGGCACGCTCAGGGGACGCCCGATCCTGCGCGTCGGGAAAAGCGAGTTCTTCAACGCCGATTTCCGGGCCTACCTCGAAGCGACCGGAGCGGACGCCAAGGGGCTTCCGGCCGAATCCCTGAGCCGGCTCTATGACCGGTTCGTCGACGAGAGGATCCTGCTCGAGGCGGCCCGCGAGCGCGGCATCACCCTGAGCGAGGACGAGACGAAGGAGTACCTGGCCAAGCTGGCCGTCGAGGCCATCCCGGCGGGGGGCGGCGACGGCGACGGCGCCGCGGAGCCCCTCCCCGCGGGCGTTTTCGACCGGCTCCTCGTCGAAAAATACACCTTCCTCGTCGTCCGCGACGTCCGCGTCGACGCGGCCGAGGTCCTCGACTATTACGAGGGCCACAAGAAGGACTTCCTCCATCAGGGCCGGGCCCAGGTCAGTCAGATCCTCGTCGACACCGAGGAAAAGGCCGTCTCCGTGCTCCGCAGGCTCGACCGGACCGGCGAGCCGGAGTTCCGCAAGATCGCCGCGGAGGAGTCGCTCGGGCCCGAGGCGGCCCGGGGCGGCGTCATGGGCGTCTTCGAGCAGGGCGATCTCCCCGCCGACATGGAAAAGGTCATCTTCTCGCTCGACGAGGGGAGGACGAGCCAGGTCGTCGAATCCTCCTACGGCTATCACATCTTCCGTCTGGACCGGAGATACCCGCCCGCCCTCCAGGACGCGGCCGAGGCGGCCCCCGCGATCCAGCAGAGGATCATGGCCCAGAAAATGAAGGAGGCCCTGGCCTCCCATCTGGGCGGGCTCAAGGAAACCCTGAGCTGGAAGCCCCGCCCGGAGAACCTATTCTTCAGCTATCAGAGGTCGGACGAATGAACATGAAAAAGATCATCACGGCATCGATATTGGCGGTCATCCTCGTCGTCGCGTCGGCCCCCGCTGTTTCCGGGCAAGATGTCGTCGAGGCGATCGTGGCCATCGTCAACGACGACATCATCACCCTGTCCGAGTGCCGGACGCAGTTCGAATTGGCGACGACCGGGCTCCGGTCCCAGCAGCTGCCCCAGGAGCAGTACGATCAGCTCTATGCGCAGCTCAAGAAAGAGTTCCTCAATACCATGATCACCGATATGCTCCTCCTTCAGAAGGCCAAAGAGCTCGGCCTGAACGTCCAGGAGCAGATCAAGGGGATGATCGAGAAGATCAAGCAGGACAACAACATGGCCTCCGACGCCGATCTCCGCCGGGCCATCGAACAGCAGGGCATGACTTACGAGGGCTGGCTCAAGCAGTACGAGGAAGGCATGATGCGGCAGGGCGTCCTTTACACCGAGGTCGAACGGGCCATCGTCCTGGAGGATTCCGAGATCGTCCAGTACTACAAGAAGAACCCGGCCGAGTTCACGATGCCGACCGAGTACAAGCTCAACGCCGTCTACATCACCGCGGAGGGCCGCTCGGCCGAGCAGGTCGAGGCGCTCAAGGCGTCCGTCGACGCCAAGCTCAAGTCCGGCGCCTCCTTCGCCGACACGGCCGCCGAGCTCTCCGACCCGCCGATGAAGGACGCCAAGGGCGACCTGGGGACGTTCAAGGCCGGCGAGCTCGAAACGGCCCTCGAATCGCCCGTGGAGAGGCTCAAGGCCGGCGAAAAGACAGGCTGGATCAACAACAAGAACGGCTGGTACGTGCTGCAGCTCGTGGAGAAGAAGGACAGCTTCCTGCGGCCGTTCGAGGACGCCCGCAAAGAGGTCGAGCAGAAGATCTTCCGGGAAAAGGCGGCCGTCAAGGAACAGTCTTATCTCAAGACGCTCCGGGAACGGAGCTTCGTCAAGATCCTCAACCCCGACCCGTTGGGTCTCGGCCTCGAAAAATAAGCCGGGGTCAAACCAAAAAGAAGGGGTCAAACCTACGCGATGCCAGTTTAAAACTGGCATCGCGTAGGTTTGACCCCTTCTTAGCAGACGAGGACGGCGGCCGCCACGGTCGTCGTCCACACACCCGCCTCTCCCGCCGCCGTCCGGGTGATGCTCCGCGTCTTGAGCGACAGGCCGTTCGACACGCGGAAGGATCGGGCCGGCTTCCCCGGGCCCGGCTGCCTGAGTTTTTCGCCGAGCTTGGTCGCCAGCATCTCGGCGGCCAAATATTCCGTGTGAAAAGAGATCTCCTTGGCGGACTTGCCGATGTCGGAGTGTTCGGCCAGGTAGCCGTAATGCGCCGGATCGTCGGGAACGGCCAGGCCGATCGAGGCCGAGATGAGACAGCCGGGTTCCTCGGTGGCGTTCTCGCTCAAGACGACGAACAGGATCTGTCCCGGCGTGAGGAGCTTCAGGCCCGCCGCCTTGGTGATGTAACGGCAGTTCGGCGGGTAGATGCTCGAGACGCGGACCAGGTTGAACGGGGCGATGCCGGCCTCGCGCAGGGCCTTCTCGAAGCTGACGAGCTTCTCCTTGTGCCGGCCCTGGCCGCGGACGAGGAAGACCTTGGTCGGGACGAGGGCGCCCATATCACTTCTTCGGCTCGACGGGCTCCGGCTCCTTGAAATCGATCGTCCGGGAGACGTCGTACGTGCCGAGGGGAACGGGATGCGACCCCTTGGAGATGGCGAACAGCCTGACGAAAGCCGGCTTCCACTGCGGGTTGTCGCGGATGCCGGCCAGGTTCCGGCCTTCGACGCCGAAGTTGCTCTTCAGGACGATGAGGTCGCTCGTCGCGCCGGGCGGAACGGCCTTGCCCCGGACGGCGGCCATGAAGGCGTCGCCGAAGTTTTCGGGGTCGCCCCGGAACTGGAAGACGGCGTTGAAGTTGACGTAGGTCAGGGGCTTCTGGCTGATGTTCTTGATGCGGAACGAGATCTGGGGGACGAGGAGGAGCCGGGGCGGCCAGGGCTGGTAGTATTTCGAGACCCAGGAGGACGTGTAGTCCAGGACCTCGATCGAGCTCTTCAGCTCCTCGCTCGACATCGTCTTGCAGGCCGGCAGGACGGCGAGCGCCAGGGCGGCGAGCACGAGAACGGACGGGGCGAGTCTCTTCATGGGGGCGCCTCCTCTCTAACGAGGTTATATTAACGGAGGGGTGGGAATTAAGCAACCATACGGCCCGCGGGGCCTAGCGGACGAGCTTCGAGACGGGGACGGCTTCGAGGTTGTAGGAATCGATGAGGAACAGGCTCGACTTGAGGACGGCCAGGGTCTCCGGGAACGGGTGGCAGATGCCGACCGCCCGCCCCTTCTTGCGGGCCTTCTGAAGAAGCTCGATGAGCCGGCCCCGGATCCGGCCGCGGTCCGCGTCGGCGTCGAGGAAGACATCGCGCTGGGTCGCGGGGATGCCCATCTTCCGGGCCTCGTCGAGGGCCACGGTGCTCGCCGTCGTCCGGCTGTCGACGAAGAACAGCCCCTTCGCCTTGATCGGCCTCAGGACGGTCCGCATCAAGTCCCGATCGGCCGTGAAGCGCGAGCCCATGTGATTGTTCGTGCCCGCGGCGAAGGGGACGCGGTCGAAGCTCGCCTCGAACGCGGCGACGATCGCCGGCTCCGTCATCATGGCCAGGATCATCCCTTCGGTGTTGGCCATGGCCTCGTGGTTGTTGACCGATTCGAGCGGGAGGTGGAGAAGGACCTCGAGGCCGTTCTCGTGAGCGATCCGGGCCGTCTCCGCGGCGTGCGCGCTGAAGGGGAGGACCGAGACGGTGACGGCCCGGCGAAGGGCGATGAGCTCGTCGAGCGTTTCGAGGCTGCTCCCCATGTCGTCCATGATCAGGGCGACCTGGCCGCGCGGGGCCTTCTTCGCCGACGGCTCCTTTTCCGCAATGACGACGGGCGGTGGCTCAACCGGCAGGACGAACGAGATCGCGCCGTCCTCTTTGGCCGGCCTTCGAAGCGCCCACAGGACCTCGGTCTTTTCCTCGCCCGCCGTCCTCGTCTTGCTGAGGACGCGGACGCCCTCGGCCTTGAGCGCTCTTTCGACGGAGGGACCGACCGACTCGTAGAGCTCGCCGGGGAGCTCGACCTCGAAGAGCGGGCCGCCCTTGGGCCTCTTGAGCTCGAGGACGGAATCCTCGGAGACGCCCGCGGCGGCCAGGCTCGCGGCGACGACCTCGTCGAAAGGCTTGACAACCGGTTTGGGCGCCTGGGCCGGGCCGGGTTTTTCGATCGGCTTCCCGGCGGGCTTGACGGCCGGCCGCGTCTCAACGACCGGAGCGGTCCTGGGCGCCGCGCTGAAAAGATAAGAGCGATCGCCTTTCCGGGCGTTGATGGAATCGAGCGAGAGGCCGGCGACGAGCGCGATCGCCGCCAGGACCACGGTCAGGAGCGTGAACGCCGGCCAGGGTTCGCGGCGCTTGGGCGAAAGCCTCGTCGTCATCCGTCAGAGCTTGGGCAGAAGAGGCAGGGTTTTCTCGAGAAACGTCTTGTCGTCGAGCTTGTCGACGGGGATGGCCGCATCCGGGACCAGGCCCTCGTCCCAGAGCTTACGGCCGGAGGGAAGGGTAAAAACGCCCGACGTCAGCAGGACCGCGCTGTCGTCCTTGAGCGGGAAGAGCGTCGTGCGCCCCACGAGCCCGGAGGTTTTGTAGCCCACGACCTTGGCCTTGCGCACTTCCTGGAGCACTCCGGCGGCGAACTCGGCCGGCCCCGTCGTCCCCGCGGCGGTCCAAACGACAAGGGGGATCGACCCCAGCTCGGCCTCGGCCGGACACGCGACCGTTTCTTTCGCCCCGTCCCGGCCCTCGAACCGCCCGACGTCGGCGGCGTGGACGAACAGATTGACGAGCTTCACGGCCTCGTCGATGGCGCCGTCCTGGCAGTCCCGGAGGTCGAGGACAAGCGGGCTCTTCCGGCCCTTCAGCGCGGGCAGGACATCGCGCCTGACCCCGGCGACGAGGCCGGCGTCGAAGCGGTGGATGCGCAGGCGGTCCGGCTGGCCGGCGGTCCGGGCGAAGGTGTAAGCTGCCGGGAAAAGCAGGGCCCGCGGCACGCTGAGGTTGTGGGTATCGTTGCCCCGAAGCACCCGGATGTCGACCGGCTTTTCGTCAGCCCCCCGGAGGAGGAGCTTGACCTCGGTCAGGCTCATGCTCAGAGTGTTCCGGCCTCCGATGGCGCTCACGAGGTCGCCCAGCTTGACTCCGACCGTCTCGGCCGGGGACTTTTCGGCAATGGCCACCACCTGGGGGAAGGAGGCGTAGCGCTTCAGGACGACCATCCCCGTCTCCCTGCTCGCCGGGGTCTTGTAGCTCACGGCGAGGTCTTTCGAGAGATAGGCGGACAGGGGATCCAGGGAGTTGACCAGGCCCCGGAACGTGCCCTCGGCCGTCTCGACTGGGTCCCTTTCCTCGAGATAGTCGTTGCGGATGTGGGACATGAGGGTATCGAGGAGCTCGAAGCCTCGGGCCGCCGGGGTGGCCTGTCCGCGGGACAGGAAACCCATCTGGGTGACGAAGAACACGGCCGCGGCCAGGGTGGCCGCCCAGAGGATCCAGCGATATCTCGGAACTTTCATGGCGGAACGGACATCCATTCTATCATCTCCGGCTCAGCCATTGCAAGGGATCGAGGGCCTTGGTCTTGTAACGGATCTCGAAATAGAGGCATTCGCCCTTGAGGGAGCCCGTGTCGCCGACGACGGCCACGGGCTGCCCGGCCCGGACCATATCGCCGACGGCGGCCAGGAACTCCGCGCAGTGGCCGTAAAGCGTGTAGTAGGTCATGCCGTGGTCGATGATGAGCAGGTTGCCGTAGCCCTGGAAGTAATCGGCGTAGACCACCTTGCCCGGATGGACGGACAGGATGAGGGCCTTGTCCTTCCCCGGCGAGATCTCGACCCCCTTGTTCATGACGACGGTGTTGAAATCGGGGTGCTTCTCGAATCCGAAGGCCGTGATGATCCGGCCTTCGAGCGGCCAGGGCAGCTTGCCCTTCCGCTCGTAGAGGGGGACCCAGGCGGCCGGCAGGACCCATTCCTGGCGGATGATCTTGGCCATGAGCCTCTGGAGCTCCTCGGCGCTCTCGGACAGCTCCTTCAGCGTCCTCTCGTAGGTCGCCCGGTTCTTGCGGATCTCCTGGACCATGGTGGCGTTCTTGCGGGCCTCGGTCTCGAGCTCGCGCCGCTTGAGGTTCGCGGCCCGGGCCATCTCGGCCAGGTCCGTCTGTTTGCTTTCGAGGGCCGACTCGGCCGCCCGGAGCTCGTCGAGCGAGGCCAGATAGCCGGCCACGACCTCGTCCTGGCCGCGGGCGAGGAGCGCCAGGTGCTTGCTCTCGGACGCGTAGGTCTCGACGTCCCGGGCCTGGAGCAGGACCTGGAAGAAATCGACGCGGCCGAACTTGTAGAGCGTCACGAGCGTCCGTTCGATGGACTGGCGCTCCCGGTCGATCCCGGCGCGGATCGTGCGGATGTTCGCCTGGATGGCGGCCAGGTCGGCGCGGCCGCGCTCGAGCTCGACATTCCGGGCGGCGAGCTCCCGCTCGACCAGGCTCCTGTTGAGGTTGATCCGGGCGAGCGACGTGAGGACGGACGATTCCTTGCGGGCCTCGGAATCGAGACGGACCTTGAGGTCCTTGATCTGGCCGTTGATGCGGGCCAGGCGCTGCTCGAAATCCGTGACGTTCTGGGACTGGGAGGCCGGCCCGGAGGCCGGGGACGGAGCGTCCGCAGATCGGGACGATTGGGACAAGACGTCCGGACAGGAGAGGAGCAGGATGGCCAGGACCCAAGCCGAGGCGCGGACGCTTTGCATCCCCTATTTTATAGCATAAAACTCCGGGGTGATGATAAGATCGGGGCGATGACCGTCGCCTCGCGGAGCTTCCAGGTCTTCGCCAAGCCGGCCGGAGCGGCCTGCAACCTGGCCTGCGGCTACTGCTATTACCTCGACAAGGGTCCGGCCGGGCCCGCGGCCGCGCCGGCCCGGATGCCCGAGGCTCTTCTCGAATCTTATATCGCCCAGCACATCGCCGCCTCGCCCGATGAGATCGTCCGCTTCTCCTGGCACGGCGGCGAGCCGACCGTCCTGGGCCTCGAATATTTCCGCGGGATCGTCGAGATCGAGCGCCGGCTCTGTCCCCCGGGGCGGACGATCGCCAACGGCCTGCAGACCAACGGCACGCTCCTCGATGACGAATGGGGACGGTTCCTCGCGGCCGGGGGGTTCTCCGTCGGGCTCAGCCTCGACGGACCCCGCGGCATCCATGACCGCCACCGCCTGACACGCGACGGCCGGCCGTCCTTCGACGCCGCGATGCTCGGCTACCATATCCTGCGCCGTCACGGCGTACCGACCGACATCCTCTGCGTCGTCGGCGGGCACAACGCCGGGCGGCCGCTCGAGGTCTGCGGCTTTTTCCGCGAGATCGGCGCGTCCTTCGTGACCTTTCTTCCGCTGGTCGAGGCGCGCCCGGGAACGCCGGGCGGCGTCAGCCCCGAGACCGTCCGGCCCGGGGCCTGGGGCGATTTCCTCTGCGCCGTCTTCGACGAATGGCTGGAGCGCGACATCGGCCGCGTCAAGATCCAGATCGTCGAAGAGGCGGCCCGGACGGCCTTCGGCCAGGAGCACTCGCTCTGCATCTTCCGCCCCGTCTGCGGCGCGATCCCGGTCCTCGAGCGGAACGGGGATCTCTACTCCTGCGATCACTTCGTCGATCCCGGGCACCGGCTCGGGACGATCGGCGAGACGCCCCTCCTCGACCTCCTCGAAAGCCCGGCCCAGCGCGCCTTCGGACTGGCCAAGCTCGAGAAGCTGCCCTCGTTCTGCCGGGCCTGCGAGGTCCTGGACATGTGCAACGGGGAATGCCCGAAGAACCGCTTCGGCCGCGCGCCGAACGGCGAGCCGGGATTGAACTATCTCTGCGCCGGCTACAAGAAATTCTTCGCCCACGCCCGGCCGTTCGTGTCGGCCGTGGCGGACGAATGGCGCCGCCGGAACCCCGGAACTAGCTCTTGAGCTCGTCCTTGAAGAACGTGACCGTGCGCTTCCAGGCGAGCTCGGCCGCGTCCTTGTCGTAGGCGGCGCCGGTGTCGTTCATGAAGGAGTGTTTCGCGCCCTCGTAAACATGGATCTTGTAGTTGACGCCCGCCCTTTTGAGCGCCTCTTCGAAGGCCGGGATCCCCGCGTCGATCCGCTGGTCGTCGCCGGCGTAGTGGATGAGCATGGCCGCCTTGATCTTCGGGACGTCCTCGGGCGCGGGCTGCATGCCGTAGAAGGGGACGGCCGCCGTGAGGTCCGGCGCGTTGACCGCGACCTGGTTGGTCACCCCGCCGCCCCAGCAGAAGCCCATGCAGGCGACCTTGCCCGTCGCCTGCGGCCCGGTTTTGAGATAGGCGACGGCGGCCACGAAGTTCTTGATGTTGGCCGGACCGTCGAGCTTCTGGAAAAGAGGCCTGGCCTCATCCGGATTCGGCGGCGTCCCGCCGAGCGGGGACAGGGCGTCGGGGGCGATGGCCCGGAACCCCTCGAGCGCCACCCGGCGGGTCATGTCCTCGATGTGGGGATTGAGACCCCGGTTCTCGTGGATGACGATGACCCCGGCGAGCTTCTTCGCGCCTTTCGGCCGGGCCGAGTAGGCGCGGATCTTTCCCGTTTCGCCGGGATACTCGACGTACCCCGTTTCGAGGCGCGAGTCGTCTTTGGCGACGAGCTGGCCTCCCGTCCCGGCCCCTTCCGACGCGGACAGCATGGTGACGGCCGCCGCCGTCCCCCCCGTGAGGGCCGCCAGCGTGCCCAGGAATTCGCGACGATCCATCGCTTCAAAATTCATGGTGTGTCCTCCCTCTCGTTGAATCTTTCCCCCCGGAACGGTTCTATCGTAGCCGGCGCCGCCGGGCTTGTCAACCTGTCCCAATTTCCCTCCCGACCCCGGTTTGGGCTATATTAGATCTATGATCGATCCGGCGAGGGGGAAGGGTGGATTTTCGGTCGACGCCGAGGCCATCTGGCGGGCGGCGCTGGCCGCCGTCGATCCCTGGGCCCTCGTCCATGAGAGCGTCGGACGGCAGGGGGACGTCGTCCGGATCAAAGACCGCGAGTTCGACCTGGCCGCGTATGAGCACATCTTCATCATCTCCTTCGGCAAGGCCGCCTCGGCCATGGGCGAAGGGCTGGCGGCGATCCTCGACGAACGGCTGACCTCGGGGCTCGCGGTCGTGCCCTGGCCCGTGGGCAAGGAGATTTCGCGGCTCGAGCACATCGAGGCCGCCCACCCGATCCCCGACGCCCGGAGCGTCGAAGCGGCCCGGCGGGCCCTCGAGATCGCGGCCAAAGCGGGGGAGAAAGACCTTCTGTTCGTCTGCCTTTCCGGCGGCGGCTCGTCCCTGCTGACCCTGCCGGCCGACGGCATCTCGCTCGACAAGAAGCGCCGGCTCACGGAGGACCTCCTCCGCGCCGGGGCGACCATCCAGGAGCTCAACGTCGTCCGTAAGCACCTGTCGGGCATCAAGGGCGGGCAGCTGGCCCGGGCGGCCTTCCCGGCGGCCGTGGTCACGCTGGCCATCTCCGACGTCGTCGGCAACGACCTCGGGACGATCGCCTCGGGTCCGACGTACTTCGACGCCTCGACCTTCGCCGACGCCCGGGCCATCCTCGAGTGCTACAAGCTCTGGGATTCGGCCCCGGCCATGGTCCGGGCCCGCATCGAGGACGGCGAGCGCGGCGCGGTCCCGGAGACGCTCAAGGACGGCGACCCCGCCTTCGAGCGCTCCGCGGCGTTCGTTATCGGCGACAACATGACCGCCCTGCGGGCCGCGAAGCACGAAGCGGAGAAGCGCGGCTTCGAGCCCATCTTCCTGTCCTCGTCCGACGGCGGGGAGGCCCGGAGAACGGCCTCGGGCTATGCCGCGTTCCTGTCCGAGCTGGCCTGCTCCGCCTCGGCGCTGCCGCGGCCGCTCTGCCTGCTCGCCGGAGGCGAGCTCACGGTCGCGGTCAAAGGGCGGGGGAAGGGCGGCCGCAATACCGAGTTCGTCCTGGCGTCGATCGTCGATATGGAGAAGGCCGAGGTCTCGGGACTCGATTGGCTCATCCTGAGCCTGGGGACCGACGGCATCGACGGCCCGACTGACGCGGCCGGGGCCTGGGCCGATCCCCGGACGATCCGGACGGCCCGCGCCCTCGGCCTCGTTCCGGCCGAATATCTCGACGACAACGATTCCTACGCTTTTTTCAAGCAGACGGGGAACCTGATCATGACCGGGCCGACCGGCACCAACGTCATGGACCTCCGGGTCTTCCTGCTCCGCGCGGCCTGACCGGCCGGGCTGCTTGTCCACGCCGGCCGGGTCCCGCCCGGCGATCGTGTCGAGGACGACCTCGGCGACGCGGTCGTTGACCTTGCGGAAATACTCCTTGGCCTGCGCGGCGTCGAACGTCGGGTAGCCTGGCCCTTTTCGTAGAGGAGGATCGTCGACGGCGACGGCGCCGCGTAGTACGCCCCGGGCGGAGGAATGGGCGAGGCCATCTCGGGCTTATAGCGTTCGGGATGGACATAGGCGGGCAGGAAGGCCTGGATGTAGGCCGTCTCGTTGTTGCCGGCGTGGCCGCCGTTCTGCTTGAAGACGGATTTGGTGATGTCGTCGGCCAGGGTCCACCAGTTGACGACGAGGATCCGGACGCGGCGGGCGTTGGCCACGCGCGTCGCGGCGGCGTTCAGGGCGGCCGTGTTGCCGCCGTGCCCGTTGAGGACGATGAGGTTCCTGAAGCCGTTCGCGGCCAGGTTGTCGAGGACGGCCTCGGCGAACGGGGCGTACGTCTCGGCCCCGATCGAAACCGCGCCCGGATAGGCCTTCATGGACTCGGTCATGCCGTAGTTCAGGACGGGGGCGATCAAGGCGTCGAGGCGCCCGGCGATGTCGCGGGCCATGGCCTCGGGGGCGAGGCTGTCGGTGCCGTTGGGGATGACGCCGTGCGGCTCGAGCGAGCCGAAGGGCACAAGGACGGTGCGGATCCTCGCCGGGACGAGCTCGCCGAACTCCTGCCAGCAGAGCAGGGCCATCTCCCGGGTCGTCGGCGGCTTGGCCGGCGCTTCGGCCGCGCTCTTCGGAACCGGGGCCGTCCGGGCCGCCGAGGCTCCGGCCGCGTCGCGGCCGCGGCCAGGGCGATAACCGTCAGGATCGTCAGGGCTTTTTTCATGTCGATCGCCTCCTTGCCCTTCATCTTATGCCATCGGATCACGTTTCGAAAAATTTTTCTTGATTTTTGTGCTCGCGCTTCGATAGAATGACATCGGCTCTCTTTCGCCGGCTGGAGAGGGCTCCCTCAAAATTTCCAATCATCACCCCCCTTTTGCTGACCTCAGCCGGCACTTCTTCCCCGCCTTCTCTCGCCCCGGGGATTGTGCTATCATACCGACCATCACGGCGCACGGAGCCCATTGGGCAAGGTTGATTGGAAACAGGATCTGGCCAACCACTTCGAGAACGTCCGGGTCATCGAGCTCTGCCAGGCCGAGACGGTCGGGCAGTTCGACCAATTCTGCGAGTTCATCGCCGAGCCGGCCTTCGAAGCGCTGACTGAGGAGCTGGCCCTGTACCGGATCCGGTCCGAGCACGTGAAGACCAAAGGAAAGAGCATCCGCTTCGTCATCTGCTTCCCGGGGCTCAAGGAAGAGCAGTTCCACTACCGCATCTCGTTGCCCAAGAACGCGGTCGAGCTCCGGCTGAAGCTCCAGGTCAAGGCCCGGAGGACGCCCAAAACCGAGTATCAGACGACGGACGAGGATTTCATGCCCGGATTATTCCCCTTCAAGGTGCTGCGGATGGACAAGGACGAGGTCGTCGCCGACGTCGTCAGGCACTTCACCAGCTTCTGCTACTCGGCGCTGACGTCGCCGGACTGAGCGTCGCTATTTCTTCGGCTCCGCATCCTTCGGCTTTTTATCGTCCTTCGGCTTTCCGCCGTCGGGTTTCGCCCATTTGCCGGGCTTCCAGACCCAGCGGGCGCCGACCTGCTCCCAGGTCCCGGGGACCCAGACCCGGTTCTTTTTGGCTTTGACCCAGCGGCCGTCCGTCCATTCGTAATTGACTCCGGTCCACTTCCAATATCCGGGGACCCAGACATGGTTCGGGCTCGGCTGGAGGGTCGGGGCCTCGACCCGCTGCGGGGGAGGAGCGATCCGGGGCTGGCCGAAGGCCAGGCCGGACAGGGCCATGAAGAAAAGGGCCCCCGCAAGGGCCAACGCGGTCTTCCTCATCGCTTGCTCCATCCGTTTAGTCGGCGGAGGCGCGGAAAATTCGGGCCGGAGGCCTCCGCGGGCAAACCTCCGAGCTACTTGTTCGAGTTGATGACCTCGAGGACTTTCAGGAGGTAGTCGTAGCCCGGCCGGTCGACGGTGTTCTGGCCGATGTACTTGAACTGGAGGATGCCGTTGGCGTCGACGATGTAGACGCTGGGGATATTCTGGCCGACCTTGCCGCCGCCCCACTCGGTCCGGAAGAGGTCGAGCTTCTTGGAGAGCATCCGCTCGCCGTCGACGAGGATCGGGAACGGATCCAGGATCGTGCCCTTTTCGAGGGAAAAATCCTTGGGGTAGAGCTGGCGGGAACGCTCCATGCGGGCCTTCCCCTTTTCGTCGAGCTTCGACGGGTCGGCCGGGTTCTTGTTCGTCCTGATCGTCTCGAGCTGGCCCGGCAGGGCCTCGAGCCAGGCCTTGACGATGTCGCGGGTGTAGGGGAAGACGACCAGGATCTTGACGTTGTATTTCTCCTGGATCTTCTGGGCCTTCTCGAGCTCGGCCAGCTCGACGTAGCGATAGTTGCAGATCGTGCACCAGTAGTTTTCGGCCGCGTAGCCGCGCGGGAAAAGGATGAGGACGTTCTGGCCGCGGAGCGACGACAGGGTCAGCGACCCGCCCTGATAGACAGGAAGCGTGAAGTCGGCCATGGGCTGGCCGACGACGGCCGGCTGGGGCCGGGGCTCGGGATTCTGGGCCGGGGCCGCGGGCTGGGCCTGCTGGGCGGGCTCCCTTCCTCCGCTTGCTTTCCTGTGCCGCGGCCTGGCCTTGAAAGAGGATGACGATCGCGGCGACGGCCAGAATGGTCAGGACGCCGACGATAATGGCGGCTCTCTTCTTGTTGATCATGGCGGGTCTCCTTCAGCGGGATGCCCCTATTAGAGACGACCCGCGCCGCGGAGTCAAGACTCAGCCCTGCGAATCATGGTACAATTTTGCCCGGAACGCGGATCGTCGAGGAGGTTTCGCATGTCGCATGAACGCTGGGCAGGGATAATTCTTCCGGATTGACGAGCCTGGCCGCGCCATTCGCCTGCGGCCGTGAGGATCTCCGGACCGAGATCGCCAAGTGGCAGGACGGCAAGGGGGCCGCGATCTCTCTCACCTATGACGACAACAGCGCCAACCAGTTCCGCGTCGCCGTGCCTCTGATGAAGCGCCTCGGTTTTCCGGCGACTTTCCACGTCATCACCGGCGAGATCGAGGGGTCCCGCTACCACGGAGCGTTCATCGGGCGTCCCATCCGAGACGTCGTCCGCGAGACGGCCCGCATCCCCACCGGGCCCGACAACTTCTTCGAACGGGCCTCGGCCATCGGCCGCCTCGGGCTCGAGGGAGGCTTCGACGTATCACCTCCGAGCCGGCGAGCTCTTCGAGGACGGCAAGATCGGCGAGGCCCACAAGCTTATCGACGAGGCCTTTGCAAAAGTCCGGGCCGGCCTCCTCAAGCCGGAACGCGCACCCACATCTCCGGCCGGCCCCGGCGGCCATCGGCTGACCTGGGACGATCTCAAAGCCCTGGCCGCCCAGGGATTCGAGATCTCGAGCCACACCATCACCCACCCGCGCCTGGCGGTCCTCGACGATGCCAACCTGGATTACGAGCTCGAGAAGAGCCGCGAGGACATCCTCGACCACCTCGGCCCCAAGCACACGTTCACCGTCGAGTGTCCCTTCGGCACCGAGGACGAGCGCGTCATTCGGCATGCCCTGGCGCTCTACCCGGCCTCGCGAAACCGCCTGCCCGAGCCGTTCCTCGACGAGCTCAACCGCTCGAGCGAGAAGGACCCGGCCGCGTCCTCCCGCGAGTACGTCCAATGGCAGCGCGGCGCCCTGACCGCGACTCCCATGAGCGAAATGAAGGGCTGGGTCGATACGATCCTCCGCCGCGACAACATCTGGCTCGTCCTCGTCTTCCACGGCGTCGACGGCATCGGCTGGGAGCCCAAGACGGGCGCCGAGCTCGAGGAATATTTCGGCTCCATCAAGTCGCTCGAAAGCCGCATCTGGGTGGCGACCTTCCAGGACGTGGCGAAATACATGCGCGAGCGAATGGCTGCGCGGGTGACCACGGTCCGGAAGGGGCGGTCGATCGAAGTCGACCTCCGTCATGACCTGCCCGCCGGGATCTACGACCTTCCGCTCACCCTGATGACGCGCGTGCCGTCCGGCTGGCGGTCCGTCGAGATCACGCAGGGAGACCGGACGACTCGTGTCACGTCGACCCGCGGACGCGCGAGGTGCCACCGCACTGTATCAAGCCGTGCCGAACGCCGGCCCGGTGACACTCACGAGACGTCGAGGCTGACCGCCGTCCGGGGGCGTCAGGGCAGCCGCAAAGCCTCGGCGAGAGGCCGTCAAACGCGCGACCGCCGCGCTTGACAACGGGGGGGAACCGTTTATCCTCACCGGCATAAGCTCCGATAGGGAGCTCGAAATCCATGGATCAGGGGTAAAAACATCATGAAGAAGGCTTTACTCGTCTGCGCGGCTGTCGTGATTCTTGGCGGGCCTCGTTTCGTCGCCTGTCGCGGCGGCGACCAAGTTCAGCTTCGGCGTCAAAGCCGGAGTGTCCTTGGCCAACAACAAGTGGAGCGACGATACAGGGGAGGAGAAGGCCCTGATCAGGCTGACGTTCGGCGGCTTTGCCGTCTACAATCTCACCCCGAACCTCTCCATCCAGCCCGAGATCAACTACCTCATGACGGGAGAGTGGTGGGATATCACGCGACGGAACCAACATCGAGGAGTTCACCTATCTCCACATCCCCATACTGCTGAAGGCCCGGCTCATGAAAGAGGGCAAGGTCATTCCGGTCGTGTTCGCGGGCCCGGCCATAGGCTTTCTGCTCAAAGCCAGAGATCAAAGACAAAGACGTCAAAGTGTTCTTCAAGGACACGGACTTCGGAGCGGACTTCGGCGTGGGAGCCGAGATGGCGGCCGGCAAGATGAAGCTCTTGGTCGATCTGCGCTATTATCTGGGCCTGGCCAATGTTTGGTGAGGTCCGAGCTTCAGCATGAACAACAGGAGCTTTATCTTCACGGCCGGGCTCATTTTCTGATCCGGCGCTGAGAGCGTCCAGCCCGCGCGGTACGGCCTTCGGATAAGGGCCTCGGCTTCCGGGTTGTTGGACACCCGCAGGTTCGCCGCGTCCCAGGCGATCCGCGTGTCCAGGCGCTTGGCCACGTTCCCGAGCAGGCAGATCTCCGTCAGCGGCCCGGAGTACTCGAAGGCGGCCCCGGCCTTCTTTCCGGCCTTGCAGGCCCGCGCCCAGTCCTGCTCGTGGGACCCCTCGATCCGGGCGATCGTCTTCGCGGGGCGCGCCGCCTCCTGCATCAGCTTCTCCGGGATGATCCGCGGGCCCGTCGCCGTAGACGCCGCACATGATCTGGCCCTTCGCGCCCTTGAAGACGAGCCCGCCTTCGTCGGGCATCTTCCGGCCGTCCTCGAGCTCATCGGGCCGCGGGGCGCGCGTCCCCTCGTACCAGGTGAGCTTGACCGGCGGCCGGATTCCTCGCGCCGGGAAGCGATAGGTGACGATGGCCGTCAGAGGGATGGGTCTCCGCGTTGAGGCCGCAGCTCGTGGCTTCGACCGTCTCCGGCGCGTCGAGCTCGAGGGCCCAGACCGCCGCGTCGAGCGTGTGCGCCCCGCGGTCGCCCATCATGCCCACCCCGAAGTCCCACCAGCAGCGCCAGACGAGCGGGTGATAGGCCGGGTGATAGGGGCGCATGGGCGCCGGGCCGATCCACAGGTCCCAGTCGAGGCCCGCCGGGACAGCCGGCGTGTCCGTCGGCCTCTCGCCCCACTTCGAGCTCCAATAGGCGTGCCCCCAGGGGTAATAGGACAGGTCGCACCAGCCGTCGACCTCCCGGACCTCGCCGATGAGGCCGGCCCGGATCCACTCGACGACGAGCCGGACGCCTTCGCCCGAGTGGCCCTGGATGCCCATCTGCGTCGTCAGCTTGGACGCCTTGGCGGCCAAGGTGAGCTGCCTCGCCTCCCAAACGTCGTGGGTCAGCGGCTTCTGGGTGTAGACGTGCTTGCCGGCCCTGATCGCGGCCATCGTGATGACGGCGTGGGTGTGGTCCGGCGTCGCGACGACGACCGCGTCGATGTCCTTCCGCTTCTCCAGCATGACGCGATAGTCGGTGAAGACCTCGGCCGCCGGGTAGCGCTTGATCGTCCCCGCCGCGTAGCCCGGGTCGACGTCGCACAGGGCGACGATGTCTCTCGGACTCGAGCTCGCGGAGGTTCGCCGCCCCCATCCCGCCGATCCCGATCCCGGCGACATGGAGCTTGTCGCTCGGCGGCGTCTGTCCGCGGCCGAGAACATGGCGCGGGACGACGCTCAAAAGCGACGCTCCGGCCGCGATCGAAGCGGCGGCGCCCGACCCGAGGAACCTGCGCCTCGTTATTTTTCCCATGGCGGTCACCTCCTCCGGGATCCGCCCTAGCGTCGGCGGGCGGGCTTTCAGGGTCCAGAGCTGGAGCTTGGTGAATTCGACGATGCGGGACATGTCGAGGTCCGGCTTGTGCACCGGCCAGGTCTTGTAGCTCTCGACCTCGCCGATGATCTTCTTTTCGTTCGTCTTGGGATACGGCTCGAACGCGGGGACGTCGTACGCCGGGCGCAGCTTTCCCGCGTCCAAGTCGAGATAGACGGCGCTGAAAAGGGCGAAAAGGGAGCCGGTCCCGATCCGCGCGTTTCCGACCTGCAGCGTCGCGGGAAGGAAACCATTGCTGAGAACAAATTCGTCCGCCTGGCGCGCGAGTCCGTAGACGTCCTCGATCTTCAGACGGGCGATCTCCGGCTGGGCGAGCGGCATCTCCAGTGGCCCGAGCGGATGGACGGCGGCCTGGCTCTGGGGGAGCCCTCCGGCCGTTCCGGGATCCGGCGATCGCCCCGGCCAGCCCGGCGAAGGCCTCGGCCGGCGAGAGATCGTCCGTCGGCGAGAGCGCCTTCTCGCGGAGCGCCCGGCTCGCCATATCCCTGAGCTCCCCCGCGTCAGGCTCTCCTTCTGACGGCCGTAGACCTCCATCAGCTCGCGGTAGGTCGTGATCTCGATGTCGTCCCGCCCCGCGATCCAGCGCATCATGCGGCGGAAGTTCTTCCGTGCCGTGACCATCGTCTCCTGCGGCCTGAGACGCGGCATTCGCCATTCGCCCGGGGGCGTGTTCTTGCCGTTATAGAAGTTCAGGTCCCAGAACTCTTCGGCCCGGATCTTGGTCGGGTGCCCGCCGAAGAGGGCGATGACCTGCGACTTCTTGATCACGCCGGGCAACTCGGCCTTGAGCTTGTCGAAGACCGGCTCGAAGAGATCGTCCCGATAGTAAGCGTCGTCGAACCCGGCGTACTGGGCGCTGAAGTTCAAAGCGTTGCAGAACCAGACGACGTCGTGCCCCGGCAGGCTCGCCGGCGAGCCCTGGTAGCCGGCCTTGGAGCCGGCCCAGCGCCGTCGACGAGCTGCGGGCCCGTAGGAGCCGCCGTGCCGGGCCAGCGTCTTTACGGGAACGCCGAAGATGCGCTCGAGCTCCCGGATGCCGGCCGATTCCTGCTCGGACATCAGCCGGACCCCGTCGTCCCAGCCGGCCTTCTCCAATTCCTCCGTCACCGTCGGGTGGATCGAGCCGAAGTTGGTATGGCTGCCGATGTCGTGCTTGGCCATGGCCGCGATGACGTCGCCGCGGCCGCGTTTCTCGAGCGAACGGGCCTTTTCGCCGATGCACGAAGAAGGTCCCGGTGACGCCTTCCTCGGTCATCGTTTCGGCCAGCCACTTGGGGATATCGTCGATGTGCTCGGTCTCGGGGCTGATATAGTCCTCGGTGTCGAACGTGACGACAAGGAACGTCTTCGGCCGGCGGCCGGCGTGGACCGCGCGGGCGAAGCGAGATAGGGCCCGTTCGAGCCGGGCGCGGGCGGCCGCTTCATCCGGGTCCCCGAGAACCAGCGCGGCGATCGGGCCGGCCCGCTTGAACAGGAACCAGCGTCCGGCGTCGTTCCGGCCTTCGATCGCCTCGCCGTCGCGCCTGACGCCCCGGAGGTATTCCTTGAAAAGGCCGGACACGCCGTCCTCGACGGCCGCCGTGGCGGGAGCCTTCGCGAATCTGACGATGACGAGCTTCGAGATCTCCGGCCTGACTCCGTACTTGGCCGAGAAAGCCTCCGTCCCGCCGCCGCCCTCCCGGCCGGCCCGGACCCGCCGAACCTCCAGAAATCGCCGTCGAGGAAGGGCGACTCGTTCCGGGCGGCCAACGGTCCCTTGATATAGCGCCGGCTCGAGGGCACCTGGCCTTCCGTCGGCAGCCAGCCGAGTCCCTGAGGCCTGACCGTCCCGTGTCCGGGGATCCTCGGCTCGACGGCGGCCGCGAATTCGCCGATCTCTTTGTCCGTACACGCGGGCGCGAGGATGTTGACCAGGAATTCGCCCTTGACAAGGCTCGCCTGGCCCGGGCTCAGCCAGCTGTCGGGTTTGATCCCCGGGAAGCTTTTCTCCTCGCCCTCGAGCTTGGTCGAAAAGAAACCGAAGGCCGCCTCGGCCGAGGACATCCGGTAGATCTCGAGAACGATCTCCCTGTCCGATCCGGCGGCCGCCGGTCCGAACTTGAAGACCTCAAGCTCCCTGAAGCCGTACTCCAGGACGATCTCCGCCCCGCCGTCGATGTAGCCGTAAAGGCCCTCTTTATTGTAGCGCTCGGTCGGCCCCGTCCGCTTCCATCCGGGGAGGCCGCGACGGCCAGAAGGGTGACCAACGGCTCCAGCCCCGCGAGGACAGATGCCTCCGGGGCATCGGGCGAAAGGGCGCTATCCCCCGGACGAGGACCGTGTCCGCCCGAGCAGGCCGCGGCGGTCAGGGCCAGGACGGCTATCAAGAGCGAGCGATATGTTCTCATCTGTGTCGTCCGCAATGGAGTATATTCCGGCCCAGAGTTTCCTGGCAAGAGCATATGAAGCGGCGCGGATGCCATGAGACAAAAGAGCATCGCGCCCCGTCTTCTTGAAGAGGAAGGTCGATAAGGGCAGGGCCGGGGCGATCAGGGAATTTGCGGCGGGATTGACAAAATGAACAACGATAATTACAATGTAATTATGGTTGGGCTGTCGTTCGAATGGGATGAGCAAAAAAGCCTTCTGAACAAAAAGAAACACGGGCTGTCTTTCGAAGAGGCCAAAACGGCCTTCTTGGACGAAAACGCTCTCTTA
Organism: Candidatus Aminicenantota bacterium; assembly: GCA_963742235.1. Classification (GTDB taxonomy): domain Bacteria; phylum Acidobacteriota; class Aminicenantia; order Aminicenantales; family Saccharicenantaceae; genus RBG-16-66-30. The sequence continues at coordinate 39,751 of CAVULT010000013.1, forward strand.
ATCCTTGACCCGGACCACTCCGAAGAGGAAAGCCGGTTCATTTTGCTGGGTCTCAGCGCGAGGCTCAAAATACCGGTTGTTTGTCACGCCTATCGAGAAGACGAGCAAGTGATCCGAATCATCTCGGCCAGAAGGGCCTCGCGGCCGGAGCAACGACAGTACTGGCAAAGGTGGAAAGTATGAGAAAAGAATATGATTTTTCGAGAGCCAAAAGGAACCCGTACTCCCGCATGCTCAAGAAGCAGGTTACGATCAGGCTCGATCAGGAGACCGTCGAATACTTCAAGAAAATGGCCAAGAAAGCGGAAGTGCCTTATCAGACTCTCATCAATCTCTACTTGCGGGACTGCGCCGCCTCAAACCGGAAACTGCGGCTCCGGTGGGAAGAAACGCCCGCTGAAGGCTCGCGCACCCCCGCCTGACGCCCGCCGTTCGTCGCCGGCTTTTCCCGGTCTTCCTGTTCCTTGCGACGATGGGAGACCTGGGATCTACCGCTCGATCGCGCCGATGTCGCCCATCGCGCCCCGCGGGCGCGCGTTCCCGAGCCGGTCCAGGCTCTCCATGTGGAACGACTTTGTCATCTCTCGACCGTGATATGGACGTGGTCGCCGAGGGGCCCGGTCGTGAACGTCCCCCAGAAATCGTCGCCCAGCCTGACCATGCCCAGCCGGTCGCCGATGGCCGTGTCCAGGTTGTGCCAGAAGTTGATCCAGGCGGTGTTCTGCGGGTTCGACGGCCAGGTCCGGGCCGGGCCGTACCAGGTCGTCCCGGTCATGTCCCCGAACTCCGATCCGAAATCGGCCCCCAGGATCGAGCCGTACTGGCTCCGGACCTGCAGAATGACGTAATTGAGAAAGTCGTCCGTGGGCTCGCCGAATCCCGAGTAGCCGGCATTGACGTAGGTGACGCTGTAGTCCTGGTTGGGGATCTTGTCCACGGCCAGGTCGGCCGGGGGATACCACAGCACGGCCGGTCCGCCCGCGTCCGTCCCCGCCGATATCGCCGTCGGGTGGTAATGCGCCCCGCCGACATCCAGAGCCTGCTCGAGCGTGATCCCGTCCTGATCGCCGGGCTTGGGCCAGCGCTTGCGGCTGGACATCATCCAATCGGGCACCGGCGTGAGGATCCATTGGAAGTTCACGACGCCGACGAGGTTATAGCCGTTGCTGAAGAAATCGAGGATGGAGCCGGCGAACCAGTCCTCGGGACCGCCGTTCAGCGTGTTGCCGACGACAATCGAGTTCTGGAGCCAGACGGTCTCGATGACGTGAGCGTTGCCGGTGGTGGCCCCGACTCCGGCGCCGGCCGCGCTGGGCTTGCCGCCGACATAGGCGAGCTCGCCGACGATCGCGTTCTCCGCGATGGTGCAGCCGGACACCCAAAGGGAGCCGCCGCCCATATAGATGCCGCCGCCCCGGTCGAACCACTGGCCGACGTTGGCGTAGTCCGGATTGTCCTCGAGGAGGTTGCGGGCGACGGTGCAGTTCCTCAGGATCATCGTGGCCAGGTTGTTGGGACCGCCGGACAGGGTGAAGATGCCGCCGCCGTAAGCATGCTGGGCCATGACATGATTGCCGCTGACCGTGCAGCGGGCGAGCAGCGTGTCGTTGCCGCGGCCGGACTCGTTGGCCCCGCCCCCGACCGAATAGATGCCGCCGCCGCCGGCGCCGTAGGCGACGGCCGAATTGCCGCTGATGACGCAATCGCTGAGGTCGAGCCCGTCGGCGTAGATGCCGCCGCCGTACGTGCCCCGGTCGCGGGCCGACCCGGTCTCGCCGACGAGTCTGTTGCCGGCGATCGTGCAATGGGAGAGATGCGCCGTGCCCCAGACGGCCAGACCGCCGCCCCGGGACAGGGTAAAGGGCTGGGCCGGGTTGTCGACGGCCTCGGACTCGACATAGCCGGACGTGACGGTCACGTTCCGCATGGTCAGGTCGCCGTAGACGGCCAGGACCCGGGCGTGGACCGTGTCGCCGCCGTCCCACTTGATCGTGATCCCGTTCGGCAGGGCCGAGGCGTCGATGGATCACGTCCTTGCGGGCGTAGAGGGCCGATTTGCCGTAGTCCCTCTCCTGGTAGCCGGAGAAGGCGTTGTTGACGTAGACCTCGCCCAAGAGGATCGTGTGCTCCTCGCCGACGATGGTGAGCGGGATCGTGCCGCCGTCGAGAGCGGCATCGAAGGTGATGGTGTCGCCGGACGCCGCCGCGGCGATGGCCGAGCGCAGGGTGACGGTGCCGGCCGTGGGCGCGGCGTTGTCCTCGAGCGAATTGACCACGAAGTCCGCTTCCTCCGGGCCTTTCGTCCCCGAGGAGCATCCGCCGGCCGCGAGCGCCAGGACCAAGGGGATGAGCCAGACGATCGATCGGACGCGCTTCATGAACGATTCTCCTTTTTCGTCAGCTGCTCTTGGCCGGTATCGGTCTAGTATAGGCCCACACCCGGCCTCTTTACAAATCGACCGGCCCATGCCCGGCGTTCTTGACAGAAAGATTGACGCTACTCTTTACCGGACGTTGACACACGCGCCCTTGGCGGTCATCATAATGATACCGGCGGAAGGATCGGAGGACAGCGATGAACGCCGGCGACGAGAGGGGAACGAAGATGAAAAGGCACGCCCGTCTGATCGCCTGCCTGGCCGTGGCCGTTCTGGCGACGTCGTGCACGGTCTACGAGGAGACAGACCATGAAAGCCCGAGAAACGAATAGACGCGGCCCGATCATCCTTCTGGACGGCCTGCTATTCTTCCCGGCCTTGCCCTCGTTCGGACAAGCCCCCCAGTTCCGGAACATCTCCGGCCTGACGGCGGTCGGGCTCTTCCCCACCGGGCCCTTCAACGACCATGTCAGCCAGGAGGGCGTTGGGGTCGGTGGATTTTACGCGAGGCGGCTGGGATCCAGCTCCTCTGCTCGTGGGCGCCGACCTCTCCTATGCCGATTACGGCCATACCAGCTGGGTCGCTTTCCTCCTGGGCATGCCCGAGATCGACGTTGACACGAAAAACACCATCGTTCAGGGCCTGTTCCTCCTGAGGATCCAGCCGCGGACGGGCCGGGTGACGACCTTCGTCGAGGGCCTCGCCGGATTCAACAACCTCTATATGGCCACCGCGGTCGGGACTCTTGACGATGGCAGCACCGATTGGGAGACGAATTCCGACGATTGGACGTGGACGGCCGGGGCCGGGGCCGGATTGAGCATCCTCATCGGCAAGCTTCCGTCCGCCGCTCCCGGAGAAAGGCTCAGCCGGACTTTTTTCGAGATCAAGGTCCGCTATCTCGCGGGAGGGCAAGCCGATTATCTGAAGAAGGGATCCTATCTGACTCCCGAGCGGTCCGCTACGAGCGTGATCACGCTCCAGGTGGGGATCTCTCAGGTCTTCTAGTCGGTCCCTCAGCTCGCCGGCCCCCTGAAGGCGCCGCGTGCATAATCCCTGAAATCCTCTATGATAGAGGGGATGAAAAATCTGCGCAAAACCCTTCTCATCGCCCTTTGGGCCGTCCTGGCCCTGTCCTCTTTCGCCGCCCAACAGCAGGCCCCCCCGACGGCCGCCCAAGCGGCCCAAGCGGCTCAGGCGCCCCAGGCCGGCAAGTACGCGCTCGACCAGGCCATCCCGGTCGACCCCCGGATCACGGTCGGCCGGCTGTCGAACGGTCTCCGCTACTGGATCCGCGAGAACCGGGAGCCGAAGAACCGGGCCGAGCTGCGCCTCGTCGTCAGGGCCGGCTCCGTCCTCGAGGACGAGGACCAGCGCGGGTTGGCCCACGTCGTCGAGCACCTGGCCTTCAACGGCACGACCCACTTCCCGAAGCAGAAGCTGGTCGATTTCATGGAGTCGATCGGCATGCGCTTCGGGTCCGACCTCAACGCCTTCACCGGCTTCGACGATACGACCTACATGCTCCAGATCCCGACGGATTCGGCGCCGACCGTGGACAACGCCTTCCTCATCCTCGAGGACTGGGCCCACAACGTGACCTTCGATCCCAAGGCCATCGACAAGGAGCGCGGCATCATCGTCGAGGAGTGGCGCCTCGGCCAGGGCGCGGACGCCCGGATCCGCGACAAGCAGATCCCCATCCTCCTCCAGGGCTCGCGCTACGCCGAGCGCCTGCCCGACGGCAAGAAAGAGGTCATCGAGACCTTCGCCTACGACACCCTGAAGCGCTTTTACCGGACCTGGTACCGGCCCGACCTCATGGCCGTCATCGCCGTGGGCGACTTCGACCGGGCCCGGATCGAAGAGCTGGTCAAGGAGCACTTCGGCCCCCTGCCCGTGCCGGCCGATGCCGTGCCGCGTCCCGACTATCCCGTCCCCGACCACGACGGGACGCTCTTCGCCATCGCCGCGGACAAGGAAGCCTCCCAGAGCATCGTCGCCGTCTATCACAAGCTGCCCGCGGCCGACCAGAGCACGGTCGGGTCCTACCGGCGCATGCTCGTCGAGCGGCTCTTCAACGACATGCTCAACGACCGCCTGACCGAGATCGCCCAGAAACCCGATCCGCCCTTCCTCGGCGCCGTCTCCAGCCGGGGACGGTTCGTCGGCTCCAAGGACGTCTATGTCCTTTCGGCCCTCGTCGGCGACGGCGGCATCCCCCGCGGGCTCCGGGCCATCTACACGGAAGGGGAGCGCGTGGCCCGCTTCGGGTTCACGGCGACCGAGCTCGAGCGCCGCAAGTCGACCGCCCTGCGCTACTTCGAGCAGGCCCTGGTCGAGAAGGAGACCGAAGACTCCAGCGCCTACGCCGAGGAGTTCACCCGGGCCTTCCTCGAGGGCGAGCCGACGCCCGGCATCCAGTACGAATACGACCTGCACAAGCTCCTCATGCCCGGCATCAGCCTCGACGAGGTTAACAGCCTGGCCCGCGAATGGATGACCGACAGGAACCGCGTCGTCATGGCCAGCCTGCCCGAGAAGCCGGCCGTCCCGGTGCCGACCGAGGCCGGGCTCAAGGCCGTCCTCGAGGAGGTCAAGAGCGAGACGCTCTCCGCCTACGTCGACACGACGACCGACGCGCCCCTCGTTCCGGTAGAGCCTCAGCCCGGCACGATCGCCGCCCGGCGCGAGATCCCCGAGGTGGGCGTCACCGAGTGGACGCTCTCGAACGGCGCCCGCGTCGTGCTGAAGCCGACGAAGTTCAAAGAGGACGAGATCCTCTTCCGGGCCACGAGCGCCGGCGGCGTCTCGCTCGCCGGCGACCGGGACCTGATCCCGGCCAACACCGCCGACCAGGTCATCCCGGCCGGCGGCCTGGGCGCGTTCAGCGCCGTCGACCTCGAAAAGAAGCTGGCCGGCAAGTCCGTCACCATCAGGCCGTCGATCGGCGAGCTCGACGAAGGCCTGTCGGCGAGCGGCTCGGCCAAGGACGCCGAAACCCTCTTCCAGCTCGTCTACCTGACCTTCACCGCGCCGCGTCCCGACCCGGTCGTCTTCGACGTCCTCAAGTCCCAGATCAAGACCTACCTCGAGAACCGCACCAAGAGCCCGGAGACGGTTTTCTCGGACACCCTGCGGACGACGCTTCAGAGGGACCAGCCCCGCTTCCGGCCCATGACGGTCGACGAGATCCCGCAGATGGACCTCGAGAAATCCCTGGCCTTCTACCGCGACCGCTTCGCCGACGCGAGCGACTTCACCTTCATCCTCGTCGGCAACCTGGACATGGCCGTGATCGAGCCCCTGGTCACCCGCTACCTGGCTTCCCTGCCTTCGCTCCATCGCCAGGAAAGCTGGAAGGACTGGCGCGTTCCGCCCCCGGAAGGCGTCGTCAAGAGGGTCGTCGAGAAGGGCGTCGAGCCCAAGAGCCTGACGGCCATCGTCTTCTCCGGGCCTTTCAAGGACAACCCGGCGAACGAGATCAACATCCGCGCGGCCGCCCAGGTGCTCGAGACCCGGCTGCGGAAGCTTCTGCGCGAGAAGCTGAGCGGGACCTACGACGTCAGCGTCCGGCCGTCCTACGACAAGATCCCCCGCGAGGAGTTCCGCGTGTCGATCGACCTCGGCACCGACCCGGCCCGGATGGACGAGATGAGCCAGGCCATCTTCAGCGAGATCAAGAAGCTCAAGAAGATCGGCCCGACCGTGAAGGAGGTCGACGAGGACCGGCTGGCCGAATCCCGCGACTACGAGACGGCCAGCCGCGAGAACGGCTGGTGGCTGAGCCGGCTCACCGATAGCTACGAGCTCGGCGAGAACCCGGCCGCGATCATCCGCTTCCCCGAATCGCTCAAGCTCCTGACGCGCGGCTCGGTCCAGTCCGCGGCCAAGACGTATTTCAACACCAAGCGCTACGTCCAGGTCACGCTCTACCCGGAGAAGCACTGAGGGCCCAGGCGCTGGCCGATTAGAGCGGGCTGTGCGTCCTTTTCAGGGCCGCCGCGTAGGCGAAGCCGTAGAAATAACCGCGCCAGCTCTTCCCGGTCGAGTTGAACGCGTTGTCCCCTAGGAAGAAATCGAGAAGGGCTTCCCGCAAACGGGTCAATTCCTTGAGGCGGTGCCGATGCCGGGGATCGGCAATGGTCAGATTGAGGAGCTCCAGCGCTCGGAGGAAGGCCAGGCGACTGTATTCGGGGTTGTGCTTGTCGAGCCAATTAAGGGCCCGTTCGACCTCGCTCCCGACATTGGCCAGCTGCTCGACCAGGGAGAACGCCTGCCACCGGCCGGCCGCGAGCGTTTCGTGCTGGGCTGGCGTCATTTCAGCAATCCCGTGACGGCCTGAACGATCCTTTCGCGGATCACAGGATCATCGACGCCGCGAGAGCGATTTCCCTGGGAGGGACGAATATTGATGACGGAATCGAATTCGATCCGCTCCGGGCCTTCCAGCTCCGGATAGATGTTGATCCCCCAGAGGTTCTCCTGGAGGGAACCGTTCTCCAACAGGAGCCCCTCCTCGTCCGCATGGAGCTCTCCGTCGAGGGCCATGATTTTCCGTTCCACATCCACGACGGCTTTGACCAGGTTTCCGAAGCGTCCTTCGGCCATGACCTTGAGCTCGCCCGGGGAGATCGGAGAGTCGATGATCTTCACAGTCCAAATATATCACAGATGACGAGCGTCAAAAAAGCTCAAGGGAAACCGTGCTCGAACCCGGAAGTTGCGCGGCCGGACGCGGCTGGAGTAGGCTATTGGCGCGGGCCGGAATATCCGGCCGCCTTCCGGGAGGGCATCATGGCCAGACGCGTTCCCCGAGCGTTCTTCTGGAGCGGGACGGCCGTCCTCGTCTATCTGGCGGCGGCCAAGCTCCTCATCCATCTCGCCGTCAACGGACGCTACGGCTTCTTTCGCGACGAGCTTTACTATATCGTCTTGGGGCAGCGCCTCGCTTTCGGCTTCGTCGACGTTCCGCCCTTCACGCCCCTCGTCGCCCGAGCGTCGCGCCTCCTCTTCGGCGATTCGCTCCTCGGGCTGCGCGTCTTCCCCGCCCTGGCCGGGGCGGCGACGGTCGTCCTGGCCGGACTCCTGGCCCGCAAGCTCGGGGGAGGCCGCAGGGCCCAGGCTCTGGCGGCGGTCGCCGTCATCGGCGCGCCCGTCATCCTGAATTTCGGCTATCTTCTCACCAACAACGCCTTCGACATCCTGTTCTGGACCCTGGCGGCCTATCTCCTGGCCGTCATCCTGAAGGACGACCGGCCGAGACTCTGGCCGGTCTTCGGGCTCGTCGCCGGGATCGCCCTTCAAAACAAGTACTCGATCGCCTTCTTCGTCGCCGCCCTGGGCCTCGGCTTCCTCCTGACCTCGGCGCGATCGCGGCTCCGCAGCGGCTGGCTTTGGACGGGTGTGGCGGTCGCTTTCGTCGTCTTTCTGCCCAACCTCATCTGGCAGATCCGCCACGGCCTGCCATTCATCGAGCTCAACCGGAACGCCGTGGCCCATAAGAACGCCGTTCTTTCCCCCCTCCAGTTCGTGGGCGGCCAGATCATGGACGCCCTGCCGTTCGTATTCCTCCTCATCCTGATCGGCCTTTTTTATTTCCTGCTGGCCCGTGAAATGAAGCCGGTCCGGGCCTTCGGCTGGGCCTATCTGGCGCTGCTCGTCTTCTTCATTTTTTCGGGCGGCAAGCCCTATTATCTCGCAGCCATCTACCCCACTATGCTGGCCGGCGGGGCGGTCGCCCTGGAGCGTTGGTCATCGCGGCCGAAGCGGCGCTGGCTCGTGCCCGTCTCTCTCGGCCTGATCATCCTGACCGGGGCCGCGGCCGCGCCCTTCGCCGTCCCGGTCCTGCCTGTCGACAGACTCGTGTCCCTCAGCCAGCGTCTCGGGATCACTCCGCCGGCGGGCGAGCGCAAGGCGATGGGCCTTCTCCCCCAGCACTTCGCCGACCAATTCGGCTGGGAGAAAATGGCCGAAGCCGTGGCCCGGATCTACAAGGGGCTGAGCGAAGAGGAGCGCGCCGTCTGCGGCATCTACGCTCAGAACTACGGCGAAGCGGCGGCCATCGACGTCTTTGGCCGGAGGTTCGGCCTGCCGCGGGCGACGAGCGGCCATAACAACTATTGGATCTGGGGGCCCGTCCCGGGCAGGGGAGAGGTCATGATCATCGTCGGCGGCAGCGCCGACGACCATCGTCAAGTCTATCGCGAGGTCGTCGAGGCCGCCCGCCATATCAATAAGTATGCCATGCCCTATGAGAGCGACCTGCCGATCTTTCTTTGCCGGGGCCTAAAGGTCAGCATCGCGGACGTCTGGCCGCGCGTCAGGAAGTACATCTGACCATCCGGCCGGGCCGTCGTCGCCGGCCTACTCATAGTGCGTCCACATCCTGATGATCTTGACCGTTCGGATGTCCGGAAGCACCTGATAGACGAGGCGGTGGTGAATATTGATGCGCCGGGAATAGGCGCCGGCCAGGTCCCCTACGAGCTTTTCGAAAGGCGGCGGGTCCTCGAAGGGATTTCCGGCCAGAACAGCGAGCAGCTCCTCGGCCTTCGGGCGCAACCCCGAGGCGGCCAGCTTCTTGGCGTCCCGCTGGGCCTGGCGGGTATAGACAAGCCGCCATCTCACCACTTCGGCTCGGCCTGGCATTTCCCGACGGGCTCCTTCAACCCCTTGCGGATGGACTCGCGCATCCCCGGGATCGAGAGCAGGTAGAGCGTTTCCTGGATCGAGCGCCAGTCGTCCTCGGAGACGAGGACGGCGTTAGCTCTCTTCCCGGTGATCTGGATGGGCTCGTGGGACGATGCCGCCAGGTCGAGGAGCTTGTAGAGGCGTGCCCTGGCCTTGCTGGCCGTCAATGTCGTCATCGCGGTGACCTCTGCCCTGAGCGTACCATATTGCGTACGCTCTGTCAATCGCGGCACGCTGAAGGGTTCTCTCATCGCCGGGGCGGCCTCCCCATGATCCGCCGCCAATAAGAGGGACGCTTGACAGGCCGGATCGTTCTCAAACGGGATCCGGTAGGGCGTGGGGCTTATCGATTTCCCGGTGCGGCTCAGCGGACCTTGCCCGGCGGATCGGGCTGGGGCGAGAGCTTCAGAAGGGCCTGGCGGTCGAAGATGCGGAGAGACGGGAACTGGATGATGGCCGGGAGCCAGGTCACCTCATCGTCGATCTTGATGTAGTCGGCAGGCGGGATGTCCGTGAGCGCTTTTCCCGCCCCGGCCGCGCCCACGACGGGGCCGCTCCTCAGGATTCCCCCCGTTCCGGAGGCGATGAACTTCCCCTTGGCGTTATGGATGCTGCAGTCGCCGAGGATCCCCGCGGCCGACGGCTCGCCCGCGCTTGTCCCGGCCTTTTTGAAGGCCGCGAACTCGATGACCGAGCCCTCCGGCAGGGTGAGCTTGAAGTGGCCGGGCCCGAGCTTCTGGACCTTTGTCCCCTTGGGGATGGTCACGGTCTTGCCCTGGGCCGCGGCGATCCCCGCGACGGACAGGAGTAGAGCGAATCCCAGGAACAAAGGCAGAAAAGACGGCTTTTTCATGGTCCCTCCTTCTTTGTGTGGAAAACGAAGGCTATACTCTGCCCATACTATCGGGTCGGATAGGCTCCGTGTCAAGCCGTCGCGCGCCGGGCACGGCGGATAGACACGCTTGAGCGACTAAATAGTAATACCGGAAGGAGAGAGCAAAGGAAACGCCATGGCCCGCAAGATGTCCCTCATGATCTTGGCGGTCGCCTGTCTTGCCCTCGCGGCCTGCAATTCCGGTCCGTCATCGTCCTCTTCGGCGGGCGCTTCTTCCTCCGGGAAGGACGAGGCCGTGGCCCTCGAGCGCAAGGTCGAGCATATCGAGGGCCTGCTGGCTCGGCGCTCCCAAGCGGGAAACGTTCTGGATGCGCTGCTATCGGCCCTGCCGGACCGCGTCCGGCTGACGGAGGCCGCTTACGACTCAGGGAAGGTCCGGGTCAAGGGGAACGCCCCGTCCAACAATCTCGTGGCCGACTATCTCTCGCGCCTCGAGGGAAGTCCGTCCCTGACGAGCGTCGCCCTCCGCTCCTCCGCCATGAAGATCGTCCGGGGCCGGGAATCGCAGGAATTCGCGCTCGAGGCGACGGCACGAAGCGTCGAGAGTGCGCCAGCCCCCTCCGACCTGTCTCCAGCCGCGCGCCTCGCCGAGCTCGAGAAGGCCCTGCCGGCCCGGCAGGATAACGCCGTAATGCTCCGAGACCTCCAGCGGCTTGCGCTCGAGGCCGGACTCCAGATGACCAAGTTCGCCCCCGGCGCCGAAATCCCCGGGGAATTTGCCAGCAACTGGCCCGTCGCGATCGAAGTCTCGGGCGAACCGGGCGAGCTCGGCCGCTATCTCAAAGGTCTGGCCGATCTTCCCCGGCTCTGGGTCGTGGATAAGTTTTCCTTCAAGGCCGTTTCGGGGGAGGATCCGCGCTCGCCCGTCCGCGCATCGATCACGGCCCGCACCTATTTCGCCCTATGACCGCCCGGCGAAGCCCCCGTCGGATCGCGTTCAGAGGGCCAAGCGAACGATGGCGATCGCCGACGGATTGCCCCCGACGTTGGTTACCCCGGCAAAGGGCGAGCCGGTTATCTCCGTCAAGGCGCCGGTCGTCGACTTGACGGAAAAGGCCGAGATATTGGTCGACCAGTAATTCGCCACGTAAACGTATTTGCCGGACGGGTCGATCGCGACGGAGCTGGGCCCCGTCTCCACGGGGTAAGGCGAGCCCGAAACGGCGGTCAACGCGCCCGACGCCGTGTTGAGGGTATAGGCCGAAACGTTGCCGGAGCCCTCGTTGGCCACGTAGGCGAACTGGCCTTCGGGGTCCACGGCGATGGATATGGGATCGGTTCCCGCGGCGAAAGGCGAGCCCGCGACCGGCGTCAGCTCGCTCAGGCCCGTCTCGATGACAAAGGCCGCGACGCTCGTCGAAGTGCTGTTGGCCGCATAGAGGAACTTGCCCTCCGGATCGAGCGCGAGGAACCGGGGAAATCCGCCGGCGTCGAACGGCGAGCCGAGGATGTCCGTCAATTCCCCCGTCGTCGGATCGATGGAACAGGCCGAGATATCGCCCGAGCCCTCATTGGCCACGAAGAGGAAGTGGCCCGTCGGATCGACCGCGACCGAGCTGGGGTCGTCCCCCGCGATGAAGGCCGGAGCGCCGGTCGGGGTCAGCGCCCCGGTGACCGTATCGATCGTGTAAAGCCAGACGTCGTCGGACCGGACGTTGGCGACGTAGACGAACTTGCCCGAAGGATCGACCGTGATGGAGCAGGGGCCCATCCCCGCGGCGAACGGCGAACCCGGGACCGCCGTCAGCTTGCCCGTGGCCTTTTCGATGACGTAGGCCGAAATGGTGTCGCTCCAAAAATTGGCCACGTAGACGAACTGCCCTCCCGGCTCGACGGTCAGGGATCGCGGCTCGGTCCCCGCGGCGAAAGGCGAGCCCGAGACCGCCGTCAAATCGCCCGTCTGCTCATCGACGGCATAGGCCGAAACGCTGCCGGACCTGGCGTTGGTCACATAGACATAGGTCCTGAAAACATCCGGCGCCGTGCCGCCGATGACGCAGGAGGCGAAGAATATCGCCATCAGGCCGAGCCCGACGGATCGTCCCCAGCAGTTCTTCATGAGAGAACCTCCTGAATCCCTTCGCACGTCCATCATAGCGAAGCGTCCGGACCGCCGCAAGTTCGGATCGCCTCACTTCGTTGATCGCGATCCTCTCCCGCGCCGCACCGCCCAAGCCTTTTCTTCATAAAAAAAGGAAGATTGAGAAAAAACGCGAAGAATAAGTGTCTTTATAAGTGGAGGCACATCGGCTTGACCCGAATGCCCGCAAGAAAAATAGACGCTTATGATATGGCCTCTGCCATTGATTTTAAAGCTCAGGATTAGGAGATTTGTTGTGGGTCACTGCCCTGAGACCACAGCCTGCAAGAATCCGATAAATGGCGCTTCCTGCCATGTTCCGACATCGATAGCAGATTATTCTTTCGGGAGGAACAGATGAGAAGACTCAAGATGACATTCTCCTCGCTCTTTGTGCTTCTCGTTATTCATTGGGCCGGTGGATATCTATATGGTCAAAATGGCTTGGGTTTATATGACCGCATAGGCATCATTGCCGAGCACGGGCTTCACGGTGCGGTGCCGGAGGAAAATATCGATCTATTTACCGGAAACGTGTCGCTCCGCTATCTTGATATCTTTCTCCCCGGGCCAAACGGCTTAGACGTCAAAGTCTGGAGAGTTTATAACTCTAAGCTCATCCGCGACCGCTTCTCCGGAGGCGGGCCGACCATCCAGCAGGAGCCTTATTCGTGGGTCGGATTGGGATGGACGATGCATATGGGAAGACTCCATAACCCAGCTTCAGAAACGCCGATGCTCGAGTATCCCGATGGTAGGCAGGAAACTCTATATCGTAATAAGTACGATTCGAGCTATTTCGTTAGTAAAGACTTCGCCAAATACGACAGGGACCAACATAAGGTTTATTTCAGGAATGGCATGATTTGGACTTTCGGGGCTCAGCGGACTATCTATTATGTTGACCACCTCGAGACCGACGTCTTGTCGGTTATAAAGATCGAAAATTCTTACGGACAACACATAGATATCTCATACGCCAGCAATAATGCGATTATGACGACGATTACCGACAGCTTTCAAAGACAAATAACGTTTTATACCGATGATGGGCAGCCGTCTTATCCAAAACTAACTCAAATCGCCGTCAAGAATGCCACGGGCGGTTTGGTCTATTACAACTATTCGGTCGGGACATTCCCGAATGGATCTTTTTATAAATTGGACCAGTTTGACCCTCCAGAATTGCCTGCGGCTACCTTCCTGTATAAAGACGGATCAAATAGCCAATACGAACTAACTAAGGTCACGACACCATATGGGGGCTATATCAGATATGATTACGGTGACCGCAGCTTCTATTATCAGAACGATATTTACATTTTGACTCGGGTTGTTACCAACAAATGGGTCAAGTTCACCTTAACCGGGATTGAGAAGGCTTGGACCTATTCCTATCCAGATTATCATAACGTCCAAACCGGGACAGTTTCAGTCGTAGGGCCAGAATACACCCAGAACGTAACCTACTTCGCTTACTCGCCAGGCTATGAATGGAGGATTGGTCTTGTCAGCCAAAAAACGTATTCCGATAATAGCCTTACGGAGTCCTATTCATGGCTTCCACAGCAAATATCGGATATGCATTGGTTCGTTCTCAGTACAGATATGGGCTTTGCAACCGCACCGCTTGCCCAGAGCATAACTAAGATTCCGGCGGGAGATGCTTCGAGCCGGGAGGAATGTCAATATAGCGTTGATCTAATCAAGTACGGCCTGCCATCGAGAATCAACTACTATGGCAATGATCTAAACACCCTCATAAACTATAAGACCATCCAATACTATTTCGAAAATCACAATTCATATAACAGCCAAGGCAGATATTTGCTCGACTATATTAGCGATGAGACGCTCAAGGACAGCAATAACAATACGATCAAAGAAACACAGACGCAATACTACGAGCAGGATAACTACTGGGGCACGATTGATTGGGTCAAGAGGCTTCGATCCTCTGGTGCATTCTTAACTTGGGACTATACCTTTTCGTACCCCTCGGGCACAAACCACCCCGAGTTTATCAGGATTAATATTAACTTGCCGGCGTCAGCCGGAGAAGAGACCTATGAATATAGATATGGGATTCTTTCTAAGATCATAAGGCAAGGGTCAACCAATTTTACTGTGCTCAATCGCCAAATCTCCCAATATGATAGCTCAATTTCCTCGGAAACTAATCAGCACGGCGGAACGATAAACTTTACTTATGACGGCTTGGGTAGGACCACGACCATCGACCTACCTGCTGGCTTCAACGATATAACGGCTCAATGGGCTACTAATGATGTCACAATTGCCCAGGGCGTAACGCCGGGCGTCAATACCGTAAAGAAATACTGGGATGGATTGGGAAGAGACCTCGGTTTTGTAGAAACCGGGGATGGGACAACGTTATATTCTCGCAAGTCACTCGACTCGGAAGGCCGGATAACCGAGGAAAGCAAAAGGACCCCCATCAGCACTGATACCTATAAGTATATCCTCAACTCTTCTGGCCAGGCTACGAAGATTACTGATCCTAGAGGTGAAGAGACCAATATCGCGTATTCCTCCTACATTACGACGGTCACAGACGCTGAATCCCGCGTTACAAGACTTGAATATTCCGGCTTGCCAGGGCTGGTAAAGAGGCTAACGGATGCACAGAGCCGCAACGCTCTCTATACATATGATGCAATCGGCAGGTTAACCCAAGTCTCGTACGATAATAGTGCTCGCACCCAGAGCTATTCGTATGACGGTCTAGATAATATTACTTCTGAAAACCACCCAGAGACAGGTATCATAAGCTATACATACACCCCCGAAAATAACCTTGACCAGAAGATCTGGGGCGGCGTCACCCAATCTCACACCTACAATGCGGGAAATCAATTGCTATCATTATCATCTGGAGACGAGACAATTACCTATATATATGATACAAGCGGTAGAATAAGCTTGATATCGAGCAGCCTCGGCTGGAGCCGTACGGGGATTACGTATAATCCCTTCGGCTCGGTCCTGACGGAAACCCAGCTCATCCCAGGCTTGGCCTCGAAAACCCTGATTTACACATATGACGGGAAGAATCTTCCCAAAGAAACGACTTATCCGGACGGTGTCAAGCTTACCCTGACAAATAATGGTCTTAATATGCCCGAGACATTGGTCTTCGGGACCAAGTCGATAATAAGCGCTATGTCCTACGGACCAGACAAGAAGCCAGCCGCAATGACCATCTCGGGGAACGGGACCGTGTTCAATGCCACCTATAATTCTTCGGGCTTCCTCGCTTCGGCAGAACTAAAGAAGGGCGCGACGACCAGATATTATACTAGCTATTCCTATGATGGCGTCGGAAACATACTCTCGACCTCGAGCACTGCCCCCACGCCAATAATGAATGCGACTTATGGGTATGACCCTCTGAACCGATTGACGTCCGTGACTTACACTCAGGGGGTGGGAAGAGTGAATTCAATTTCTTATGGCTATGACAATTATGGGAATATGCTCTCTGTTCAAGAGAACGGTGTAACCATACCGGGCTTCCCGAAATCTTATTGGAGTTCAAATCAGGTACAGGGTTATGGCTACGATGCCCGGGGGAATCTAACCTCTGCCGATGGCAAGTACTATCTTTGGGATTATAAGAACCGGCTACGACAGATCAGGGACTCTTCGAACCAAATCCTTGGAGACTATCTTTATAACGAACGCGGACTGAGGATTTTTGCTCTGCCGCCCGCCCCTGAGATAACTATCAAGCAGGGGACTAATAACATCGCTGACGGCGGGAGTGTCACATTTACCTGTCCCGTCAACCAATATGTCGACAAAACTTTTACGATCGAAAATCTCGGAGACGCCAATATTATTCTAAACGGCACCCCTATAATAACTATTACGGGAACAGACGCAAGTCAATTCAGTGTCCAGCAGCAACCAACCAGCCCGGTTTTGCCGGCAGGGAGCACCTCGTTTACTATTCGCTTCCAGCCGAATTCCGCAGGGAACAAAACGGCGTCAATAACAATTTCAAATAATGACATTGATGAGGGTTCTTATGATATTGTCTTATATGGCAATAACCCCGTCCCAGAGATCAATGTCAAGCAAGGCGCCAATAATGTCCCCGACGGCGGGAGTGTCAATATATCCTGCGGTGTTGGGTCCTTCGTCGACACCAGTTTCGCGATCGAGAACCTGGGTGGCGGGAATTTGGTCCTAAACGGGACACCAATTATCGTTATCTCCGGAGCCAATGCCGATCAGTTCAGCGTTCAGCAGCAACCAACCTCGCCCGTTTTGCCTGCGGGGAGCACTTCATTTGTTATCCGATTCCAGCCGACATCTGCCGGCAATAAAACGGCGGCAATAGCCATCGTAAATAATGATTCCGATGAAAGTCCTTATGACATCACTTTGCTCGGCCATACTCCCCAACCGGAAATTGAGATAGATCAAGCCCCGGATGGGGGGACGTACGATTTCGGCACGATCTATATCGGAGACTTCTGGGAGACGACTTTTACTGTAATGAACTTCGGTGACGCCAACCTCGTTTTGAGCGGCACGCCAATTGTAAGGGTGACCGGCCCTGGTCAGTCCAGTTTCAGCGTTGAGCAGCAGCCCAATGCCACGATTCCTCCCGGCCAAACTACGTCATTCGTCATCAGATTTTCACCGATGTCACAAGGAACCAAGACGGGATATATTTCTATTGCCAACAATGATGCGGACGAAAACCCGTACAACATCACCCTAACCGGCACGGGAAGGATAGGCCCATACAAGGTGTCCGACGATTCGTCCTTTATCGTCACCTCCCCAAACGAAGGTGAAGAGATTGTGGCCGGCTCTGCAATGAACATTACGTGGAGAGGCGGCGACTCGGCAAAGGACGTCAGAATTGAGTACTCCTCGGATAACGGCAGCATATATCGGATTATTGCCGATAGGATTCCCAATAGCGGAGCTTATCCTTGGAATGTCCCTCAGGATATATCCCCGTCGTGTTTGTTAAGAATAACTGATGCGGATGGTCCTTTGCTAGTCCCTAAGCTAATGTCCTATGAATTCGCCCTAAAAGTCTCTAGGCGCCAAGATTCGCCTGCCGGAGCCGATCAATTCACCGTCCATGCCGGCTTCCCCGACAAAGTGAATCAGATATACAGATTTGCCGACGTCTCTTTTACCTACGATGCACCCGCTCAAGAGGGGACACTGTCATTTAATTCAGTCCCGATGGCCACTTTCGATCTCAGTTCCCTAATTGAAAAATGGCAACAAATACGGTTACAATTCGATTTGTCCAATGAGACGGGTTCCGTATGGCTTGACGGACAACTCTTTGCCGAGAACATGCCTCTCAACAAAGCACCTGGATTGCAGTCCGCTCCTGACCTATCGTTCTCAAGTAGCCCAAAAACAAAGGTCTGGGTTGATGATATAGAGGTGAAGCTGCTCAATCAAATCGTCAAACCCCAGACTGACGAAGAAGCTCAGCCCATATTCGAGCCGCTCATTTGGGAAGGCTTCAATAGATACGAAGCCAAAAAGCTCCCGGAGATCGGAGGTTGGCGCTCCGACCGGTCAACGTTGAGAGAATCTCCCGAAGGTTTGACTGAAATATGCACTATAACCGCCGCGGAGATCACGGGCGCAGGAGAGGCGGTCCAGGCAACGGCGGCCGAGTCCCTGTCTTTCGTAGACGATCAAGAATACGTTTCGGTATCAAGGTCCTTACAGCTGGGCCCGTCCATTACTTCCGTTGAGGTAATCAAGAGGGTCGACTTGCCGGCCGCAGTGCCCTTCGGCATAAGCGCTGGGACGTTCGCCATCGTGGCGCCGGCCTCCACCAGAGGGCAAGACAGCGGCGACGACACCGCCGATCGTTCCGGCAAAAGAGCCGATAAGCGTATGGGTGAGAGGGAATACACTCGCCAGAACAAGCCACTGCTTATCGCAGCCAGCGCCGCAAGGGCTGCTGCGCGCCTTAGCGGCGCGAAGACTTCGGCTGGCAACAAACCGTCTTCATCTGACAACGAGATTAAGGTGCTTTCAGCTTCTCCAGTAGGTTCCTACTATATCTATTCCTACGACGGGAAACTCTTGGCGGAATACAACACCCTCGGACAATGGATCAGAGACTACATTTACGTTGGAACCCAGCTCATAGCCGAGTATAGAGCGGGTGGGACCTATTATTATTACACCTCAGACCAGGTCAACTCGACGCGAATGGTGACGGACGGGTCGGGCAACGTAGCCTATTCCGTGGCTTACGATCCATACGGGGGGATTCAGAAGACGTGGGGCACACCGAGTTATACCCCATCGCTCAAGTTTTCGGGGAAGGAGAGAGACCAAGAGTCCGGGCTGGATTATTTCGGAGCGAGATATTTTTACACGGCGCATTATCGTTGGCTTTCTCCTGATCCTATTGTTCCCGTTGATGTCGCTCTTGGTGACCCGCAAGCCTGGAATGCGTACTCGTATGTTAGAAATAATCCTGTTAACAACTTTGACCCTTCCGGCCTTTACACATTTGAAAACGGGACACCCGAACAACAAGCTCAATTTCGTTCAGCCTTAGGCACTCTAAGTAGCTTAATCCCTTATCTCGCTGGACAATATGGCGAGGAGGGTGAAAAGAATGGCGTCACGGTTAGATTTGATGAGGGAAAACCGTCGACTAGAAGTTCGATCGAGGGAGACATACAGCCAACAGACAGAGTAACGATGCCTCCAGACCTAGCAGGAGACGAGCTTATTATAGCGATCGCGCATGAAGGGCGGCACATCGCTATATGGCGCGTTTGGGTCCTTGGGTTATACCTAGAAGAGAAATTGCCGAATAATGGAGCGGTCCTTAGTGCCGATTGGATTAACCTAACCGAGTACGCTGATGAAGTAAAAGCATATGAGGCTAGCGTGCTAGCTGCCAAGTTGCTCGGAAAGCGGGAGCTTATCTTGTCTGGGTTTAATATAATGAAAAGGGGGAAAGTAGATATGGTCTCCCTGAATGGTCTACTGGCAAAAGACTACGGGATAACGCCAATAGTTCAGGGCCCCCGATTAGGTCATCGCAATTGATACAGTAATTGAAAGGTGTCGCAGAAGGGATTTCAGCTGGAGAAGGCTAATGATAAGAAAGAGTTTCAACACCTGTCATTTGTTGCTGGTAGTCCTACTGCTATTAAAAGGGCTATTTGGTTCAGCAGAAGGTCAGGAGCGAACTGAGGGGTGCCAAAAGATTAATAAGGGCCTGGACGTCATCTTCATACAATTCGAAGAGACGCGAGCTCCAGAGAACAAAGGAAAACAAGATGAGGCTGTTTATTTCCGAATAAGAAATAACACTACCTGCGAGGTTTGGTTAAGTTCACCTGATAGCCCCCTTCGCCGCCTTAACGCAGAATGGACCAATGCGGTTGAGGATGGGGAGAAGGCTAGGGTGCTCTATGAGGTTGAGACAAAATCCGGTAGGCTACAACACTACAAACAGGATCACCTATTTGTTATCAGTCTTTTGCCAGGCCGTTCGTGCATATTTCCTGTTCTATCAAGCTATCTAAAGAAGACCAACGTTATCTGTGTTCCTTACCGATACGCATGGGAAGATTCTGCAGTAGGAGTCTCGACCCCACGCTGCGAGGTCCGATTTTTTGCGCGCGACCTTCCCCGGGGGTGGGGAAAGAGAAAGGAATAAGCAGGCCGACTCAGATCAGCGCCTCATATGCAGAGGTCACCTCGTGATGGCTCGCCTGGGGCGCATGCCCTCGCTCGGCGTCTGGAGGCTATTTTGATCGGACAACGCCCCGATATTACTAAATATCCTGCTGGCGGGGACAACTTACTGAAACGACTTCGATAATCTTCTAGGAAACGCCCTCAATTGAGGGGTTGACATCTCAGAGAGGAGGAATTGGCATGCCAAAGCAAAGCATGGTGGTCTTGTTGACATTGACATGTCTCCTGCAGTGTTGTTCCTCCAGTCCAAAACCAGACATGGTCACAAGGGCCTTGGTTTTGCCGGGTGAATCGCCTCTATCGCCAATTCGAGAATGTGGAATAGAGGGCTTTACTTTAGCAATCGACGAATACCTCGTCGATGAAATCAAAACGCCTTTTGTCGTCCGTAAGATAGTCGGAAAGATCACCAATGATCAAGGTGGATGGCCAAAAGGGCTGCCGATCTTGCTGGAAGTGCGAAAAGGTGGTAAAGACATGGAAGTCCGCAAGGTTTACGCGGACAAAAACGGGAATTTCTACATGAAGAACATCCCTGAAGGCCGATACTGTTACAAGGCAACCGTTATGGGATGGCAATCTCAAATAGGGATTATCATTATCGATATGAGAGCTGATCCTGACAAAAAAGTCTTCCTTAAAATGCGTTTGGGAGTCTAATCTCGGCTAAAGCCTTCCGTTTGTGGGACTCGTCGCAATCTCCAATCAAGATATGTGGGCTTGAGGGTTTCACCATGTCGGCGGCAGAACATATTATCGACGAGGTCGAACAACCTTTCTTTGTAAAAGAAATCAAAGGGAGAATTGTAAATTCTCCCGATTCCGGGAATTACGGAGGGCTGGATAATGGTTAGCGTTCACAAAGCGCGCTGCGATGGCCTTCCAAAAATTCGAATCCATGGGATACTCGCCCTGGCTAGGGCGGCGTTCTCGGCAAAAAAGAAAGCCAAAAGGAAATTAGGGAAAGGCTTGCTTCCCATCGTTATTTGGGCCTGTTTAGCCGGACTCATCTGCCAAACCTGCGTCCCAAGGCCAGTCAATAGACACACGCTTATCGGCAGGAAATTCTATATGAAGACGAATTTGGCATTCCTCGAGGATCCCCCCCGGGTCTATCCGAGTTGGATCTATTTTATGAAAGACCCGGCGGACTGTAATGCACACCTTATTCCTGGTGGGACCTACCTATATATGTACGAAAGCATAGAGATTGTCGGCCTTAAGGATATAGGGACCTTTATGTCCGTTACAGTCAAACCGATGAGTCGGCCGAAGACTGATGAATCGGGTCGTCCGGTTGACTCAGCAGAAAAAGAAATCTATCTCAAGAAGACTTGGACTGGGAGCTTCGCAAAGACCTTCAATAAGGTCTTCTCAGTGGAACCTGTGGCCGAGCTTCCCGTCAACTTCGAACTCAAGACCGCCGCTGACTTGATCAAGTACTGTGGCTATCCCATATATCGATGCCGCAAGAACGGCCTGACGGTCTTTCACTATAACGAATGGTATGCCGATCGCGGGCTCATCGGTGGACATACGGCGTGGTTCGAGATCAAGGATGGCAAGATCGTTGGCTGGAGTGGTGAAATATAGACTGCACGACTATTGCACAGTCGTATCAGCGCGGCCAGCAGCCTCTTTATATTGAATAGATTACAGGTCCCAATCCTGGCCCTTCGAATCCGCAGGTCGCCCGTTCGAATCGGGCCGGGCGCCCCCCCTTTTTCTCACATATCCCCCGAGAAAACCTGGCCGTCACGTCTTGCCAGTCGGAACCTATGGGATGTCGCCTTTTTGTACAATATTCAGGCACTTTCAACTCTGCCACTGTACAGGTCGTGTCAACTGATGTTCGCAGATTCTGGGCCATTGTAGCTCACCTCAGTTAGCCGCTTGAGCCATCAGCTCGTGGAGCCTGTCCAAAGATCCCAGGACCTTGTCTTCCCGGATGCAGCTCCGTTCGTTCTCCCAGTCTTCCGTGTGTTCCAATAGAGGCTTCTTTATCTTATGATAAAAATATGACCCTCTGGAACAGAATGCGCGGATTCCTGAAAAAGGTCGGACCCGGGTTCATTACCGGCGCGGCCGACGACGACCCGTCAGGGATCGCCACCTATACTCAGACGGGCGCCCAGTTCGGATATGGCCAGCTATGGACGGCGGTGGCCATGCTGCCTTTCATGGTCGCCATCCAGGAGGCCTGTGCAAGGATCGGGGCAGTCACCGGGAAGGGGCTGTCCCGGGTCATCAAGGAAAACTACGGCAAGAAGGTCGTGTATGCGGCGGTCGCCCTGGTGTTGGTTGCCAACACGATCAACATCGGAGCCGATATCGGAGCTATGGCCGCGGCCACCGCCCTTATCATTCCCGTCCGCTACGTTGTTATCGTCATTGCCATCACGCTGCTCATCCTGGCCTTAGAGATCTTTCTCTCTTACAGGGTGTATTCGCGCGTCCTCAAGTGGCTCGGCCTTTCTCTGCTGGCTTATCCCTTGACCGTTTTCCTGGTCAAGCAGCCGTGGCTCAAGATCCTCCAGGCGACGTTCGTGCCTCACATCGAGCTGAATTTCGCTTTCCTTTTCATCATCACCGGAGTCTTCGGGACGACCATCTCGCCCTACATGTTCTTCTGGGAAGCTTCCGGGGAAGTGGAAGAGGAAGGCGCCATGCGGATGGCCTGGGAGGGCGGCCGCCCGAAACTCCCCGCGACCTTTCTGCGGCATCTGCGCTTCGACAATTTTCTGGGCATGCTGTCCTCAGAAATCGCGACCTGGAGCATAATCGTTGTCGCCGCGACCGTCTTGAACGCCAACGGCGTGACCGACGTCAAGACAGCCGCGGACGCCGCCCGGGCCCTTGAGCCCTTGGTCCGGACGTTCCCCAACGCAGGGGCGATCGCCAAGATGATCTTTGCCACGGGGATAGTCGGGTTGGGTCTCCTCGGCGTCTCGGTGCTCGCAGGATCGGCCTCATACGCCCTGACCGAGGCCCTGAACTGGAAAGAGGGCCTGAACCTGAAATTCAAGAAGGCCCACGGCTTTTACGGCGTCATCATCGCCGCGACCGTGATCGGACTGATGCTGGATTTCATCGGCGTGAACCCCATTAAAGCCCTGGTGTTCGCCGCCGTCCTCAACGGGGTCGCGGCCGTGCCCCTGATCTTCATCATCGCCATAACGGCGCGCAGCAGGTCCATCATGGGAAAAAACCGGAGCGGTCCACTCTCCCAGGTCTTCGTCTGGCTGACCTTTGCCGTAATGGCAGGATCGGCGGTCATGATGTTCGTGACGCTGTTCCTGACGCGCTGAACCCGGGCTGGGCCGGCCGGCTATTCCGACGCTGGCCGGCCTTTGATTCAGGCCTGATCGCTGTCACGCCTGGCCTTGAAATACCTGTAACACAGATACGCCGCCAGCAGGATGACGGCCAACAGAATTCCCCAGTGTTCGAGCCGAGTGATGTCCTTTTTCGACATCCGAACGGTCTTGCCGCCCAGGTAGCCGGCCCCGACAAAGAGGCCGATCGCAAGGAAAGAGGAGACGATATCCAGCCCCAAGAACCACAAATACGGCATTCTCAAGATGCCTGCGACGAGAAATACAGTCGATCCCAGATATCGTCCAAATAGGATATAAAGGATTTTCCGCCTGGTGAACGTAGCTTCGAGGCTCGATAGCCGTCGAGGCGACAGGATCTTGCGGAATATCTTAAGGGTGACGACTTTGTGCCCGTACTTCCTCCCGAGGAAAAAGGTCAGGAAATCTCCCGTCAACATGCCTGCGAAAACAACAATGAGGGCGTAGAGAGGTCGGATAATGCCATGGGCAATCAAGAACCCGCACAGCATGAGCGTGATCCCTTCAGGGAAGGGAAATCCGATACCTCCGAGAACGAGTAAAACAAAAAGTCCGACATAGGGGAAATGCGTTACTAATTTGGGGATAGTAAGCATTGAAATGAATCGTTCTCCTGCGCGGTGTTTTTGTAAATGGATTATCCTATCTTCTCAGTTTTTCAACAAGCTCCAAGTCCGTAATCCTCTCAGGCACGCCATTCCAATCCCCTATGTTCCTCGGTAAATAAACAAGAACCTGACAATTCCCCGGTTTTCAGGGACCTTTGGCGGGGGACGGTCGGCGTGTCCTCCAGGCTGTGAGATTTATCGGCCCGCGTGCCGCTCGCCTTAACTCAAGCCCATCTCGCTGATCGTGATCTTCTCCCGCGCCGCGACACCCAGCCCCAGCTTCTCGGCGATGTCCAGGAAAGCGGCGCTCTTGCCCCGGTTGTCGATCTGCTGGGTGCCCCGGGCCATCCGCTCCTTGACGATGATGTCGTGGGCCACGGAGTCCAGGGCCACGGGGTCCGTCCCGAATAAGAGGACGTTCGCGTCATAGATGAACTTGGGGTTGGCCCCGGGGCCGCCGTCGTAGCAGGACTGGAGCCCGTCGACGACGTTGAGGACGACCTTGTCCCGGAGGACCGGGAAGGCGACCGGCTCGACGACGGACTTCATCCAGAGCTTGTGCAGGCGCGAGGTGTTGCTGATCGAGCCGTAGGACAGGTTCTTGAGGCAGCAGGTCACCGTCGGCCCGGCGTTCTTGAGGATGGGGACGTTGACGATCTTGGTCACCGTCGTCGTGACGATCTTTGCGAAATAGGAGCTCTTGCCCTCGTTGATCATGTAGGGCAGGGTCTCCTTGTCGTACTTCATCTCGGCCTCGGCGACGTAGGGCAGGGCCTCGCGGTCGATGTTGTCCTTGGCCCAGAGCTCGCCCTTGTCGTCGTAGAAATCGCCGTTCGGGCCCTTCATCTCCGTGCCCAAGATGCGGATTCCGGGGAAGCGCTCCGGCGTGAACCCGGCATCCTGGAGCTGGAAGTGGCGCCGGTCCCAAATGACGATGTTCTCCTTGCGGACCCCCGCGGCCAGGAGCCCGGCGATGACCGCGTCCACGACCTCGGGCTTGGTCGAGAGGATCTTCTCCCCGATGGGATTGACCTTGATGCCGACGACGTCCCGGGGCCCGACGAACTTCCCCCAGGCCTTGGCCATGTCCTTCTCCCCGGTGAGCTCGGCCATGCCGGCCTCGATCTCCTTGGCGACCCGGGCCCCGTCGATCTTCTGCCCGACGGGGTTCGTCCCCGTCTTGACCCTGACCACCTTGCCGGGGTATTTCCCGGGGAGCGAGGTCGCGACCCTGGGAATTCCCCGGACCTCGTCGATATTGGTCTTGATCTCGGCCGGGGGAGCGGCCGGCGGCTTTTCGCTCTGGACCTTCTCCTGGGAGATCAGGCGGGGGGACAGGGCCGCCCCGGCCGCGGCGATGGCCGCCGTCCCGAAGAACTTCCGCCGTGAGAATTTATCCGACGGACAAGCGTCTTTCTCTCTTGTAAGGGTCATGATGTCGTCTTTGCGCATCGGGCCTCCTGGGGATATGGGATGGGAGGATTATATGAGGAGGGAGAGGGGAAGGCAACGGAGATGTTGATTCGCTATCGGCGGCCGCTTATAATAATCGTCCATGTTCTTGACCCTCGGAGGTCGAGGATGGTCGCAAAATGGGTTATCTGGCGTTCCTGTCTTTAGGTCTGCTGCTTCTCCCTCGCGGCGGCCAGTTGCCAGTGGCTTCAGGCGGTCGACCATCATTCCGACAATTATTCCTTCAGGCCGCCCAGCTTCGTTCTCAGGGAGAATTTGCTGAGTCCTATGTCGCCCTCGAGCAGGCCTTGGCCATTTGTCGCAAGGACCGCCTGCGGACAAATCAGGGGAAATGTCTGATCCGAATGGGCCTTCTCAAATGGAACATCGGTGATATCGCCGCATCCAGACGTCTTTTCGTCGAGGCTGCGGCGGCTTTCGGAACAGTCGGAGACTCCCGAACTCAAGAATTTTGCACCAAGTGCCTTAAACTAATCCGCCTCTACGATCTGGGGAAAGATGACCGTATGGCACGATTGTATCATCGGTCGATCGATCGATTTGACCAAGCATGCGCTTTAGGACGGGAGATCGGATTTCCCGATCTTCAACTCAAATGCCTGCGTCAACAAGCTTTAGCTTTTCTGGACTTGCGCGAGCTAGTGCTCTTCCTGGAAAACAGTAAGAGAGGGCTGGAGATCTCCGCAGCAATCCATCACAGAACCGAACAGAGTCGATGCTTGATCCATATAGGCGTATTCCATCAACAGCGACATGATTATTCCCAGGCCGTCGCCCATTTTGACCAGGCCCTGTCGATCGTACGCGCCATCGATGATCCCGAAACAGAGGCCGAGTGCCTTGGTAACCTGGGGCTTGCTTATCGGGAGCTCGGGAATCTCGACCGGGCGCATTTCTACCTCTCCGCAGCCCTGACCCTGGATAAGAGGAGAGGGGACGCGGATTCAGTTTCAACGGACCTTGATAACATCGGTACTGTGCTCCTACGGCGGGGACTCGACGAAGACAACGAGCAAGACCTGCGCCAGGCGCTGGAAGCCTTTCAAAACGGTCTTTTAGAACAGGGCCAGGCAAAAACCAACCCACTCATCCGCTTTTCGGCCCTGAATAATATAGGGATCATTCTCAACCGACTCAAGGATCATGATGGGGCCCGCCTCCGTTTTGGACAGGCGCTGCGGATTGCCGACGATGAAAAACGCGTTCTGGAACGATGTCATGTCCTTATGAATATCGCCGCGTCGCACTTGGATGAGATGAACATCGAAGACGCACTGCCTCTCTACAGGATGTCCTATAAGGCTAGCGTGGAGGGTTCGTTCGAGAATATCCTCATGGAATCCTGCTTCGGGCTCGGCCAGTGTTATGAGAGAAAAAATGATTCTGCCTTGGCCCTCTCCTTTTATCGGAGAGCCATCGAGGCTATGGAGACGGTGAGGGATCGGATCTCATCAGAGCCTCTGATGATAGGATTCGCTAGAAATAAAATCCGACTGTTCGAGAGGGCGATTCATATCCTGGCGGACGAATATGCCCTGAGACCATCCCCGGAGGGCATGGCGCGGATATTCGACCTGGTCGAGAAAGCCAAGGCACAGGCTTTCCTGGAAAGCATCGGCGAAGCGCGGATCGACCTTCCCGGGCCGGATCATTCGATTTTGCGGGAGCGTCAACAAGCAATATCTAGAAATATCTCTGAGTTGACTTTGATGCTGGCTAATCATGAGGTTCCCGGATCCGACGAGCAGGCTTTGAAAAACGAAATCGAGTTGGACGAGGAGGAATACATCCGGCTGAAATCAGAAATGCGGGCAATTGGCCGTGCCGAAGAAGAGGCCTGGCGCCAAGACGTCCGGCAAACAGACGAAATCCAGCGGCTACTTCGCCAAGAGGGCGCGGTAATGCTTGAATATTTCCTGGGAGAGCAACGGTCCTATCTTATCCGGGTTTCTCCGACCAATATCAGGCTTCATCTTTTGCCGGCCAAGGGTGCGATTGCACGGTCCTTGCGAGCCTACCTTAAGTTGATTTCCGATCGTCTGTCGGATCCACGTGCCGGATTCGGGGCCGCCGAGAGGATCGGGCGCGAATTGTTTCCTCGCGACCGTGATGAAGACCTTAAGAGAGCGAAGGCCGTCATCGTGATCCCTGACGGGATCCTGCATAATCTCCCTTTTGAAGCCATAAGGGTCCGCGATGAGGCCGGATCAAGGTACCTCGTTGAGGACATGGCGGTTTCTTATTGCCCCTCGGCATCCTCACTGGCCGTTCTCAAGACCGCATCGAGGCCGGGAAAGAGGACGAAGGGCGTACTGTTGATCGGAGCCCCAAATTACGGACGGATGGCCATTCGTCACGAGGGCATTCCGATAGGCCGCCGGGATACACCCGGAATGATATTGGGAGGGGAGGAGGTAGTAATCTCCCCGCTCCCCTTTAGCAGGAGAGAGATCCAGGGCATCGCCAAATCCCTCGCGTCACTCGACGTTGATACTTTAACTGGAAACGCGGCTACCGAAACCAATATCAAACAATGGCCTTTGGGGGACTACCGGATCATCCATTTTGTCTGTCATGGCTTCCTCAATGAATCGTCTCCCTTCAGGTCAGCCTTAGCTTTTTCGGCCACGGAAGCATCGGGGGACGACGGGTTTCTTCAGATGAGAGAGATCTATGGACTGACTCTGAACGCAGATCTCGTAGTTCTTTCCGCCTGCCAAACGGCCGCGGGGAGACTCGAGCGAAGTGAGGGCCTGATGGGATTGGCCAGACCCTTCTTCTTTGCTGGAGCCCGCTCTGTCATCGCCTCCCTTTGGCCGATCAACGATGAATCGACAGTGACATTCATGCGCGATTTTTACACCCATCTCGTAGGAGGGCATCCAGCGGGCGAGGCCCTTCGTGACGCCAAGATAAAGATGCTGAACTCCCCTTGGGCGCATCCCTTTTATTGGGCCAGCTTCCTGTTACAGGGCGATCCCTCAGCCGTGCAGATTGGCGAGAATGACTTGCGGGGTTCTTCTCAACGGTGAAGGATGAATCGCCCTAGCTGGGATTCCTCTGTCTTTACGTCCTGGCTAAAAGCTGTGACCATCCAAAAATAGGGCCTTCCAGGCCGGAGTGTCGTGTAGACTTCGGGCGGGATAGGTATCTGGAGATCTCGGATTTTGCTGCTCGTCCAGATCGGCAGCAGAGCGTCGTCAAAAAGCTCCAGAATGTAATAATCTGACGCAGCCCGTCCCCGCCATCGAAAAACGAAGGACCCCGATAGCGACTGGTCGGCTTTCGGGTCGAGAAGAGCGATGCTTCTTTCTGCAGACCGCTCGATACTGGAGAGCTCTTTTTGACGAACCGATACGAAGAAAGACGTTATCACGAGCCCGAGGCCGAGCAGAGCACAGGCATATTGCCACAGAGGATGTCGATTCGATCGTCCTTGACTCAGGACTCTGAGCCGGGAGGGCTCGCGCCCTTGAATCTCAAACAAGACCATGAATTCTTCACGGCAGAACGAGCATCCGGAAATGTGGTCGACGATCTTCTTCTTCTTGCGGAATGAAGCGGAAGGCTCGAACGAACTGGCGAGAGCCTTCGGAGAGGGGCACTTCTTTCGGGTCAGCGGCTTTCTCGAAGCGGCATACCCCCGAAAGAGCTCTTTCAACTGATCATCGTCGATTCTCATTCTCAGCGTCCATATCTTTCAGAGTTACCTTCAAATCCGCCAATCCCCTATAGAGCAAGTTCCGGGTCTTGTTATAACTCCAATTTAGGTAGTTTGAGATCTCTGGAATGGTCAAGTTCATGAGATAGAGCTTCACGACTTGGCGCCTCGAGCTGATCAATCGATTGACGGCTTGGCCGACAGTCTCCTGCAAGGCCTGCTTCCGGACAGTCTCCCAACAATAAGGATCCTTCTGTTCAGAAACACATATCTGTTTTTCTCGCCGAAAAAGGCTATCTTCTCTCCGATGCTTCCGGAGTTGGTCAATAACGGCGGAACTTATGATCTTCCTGATATAGGATGTCGGGAATGCAATCGTTTTTTCACTGCGGATGAGCTTCCAGATCCTAATCCTGACTTCCTGCAAGATGTCTTCAGGGTCGAGACCATATTTCGGCAGATTGTATTGTTGGACTTGGACACTCATGTATTGGGCATAGTTCTCAAGCATTCGCCTGAATTCTTCTTCCGTGAGGCGAGATCTATCCATCTGATGAATCGACTCGGGCCGTCCCCTTAGGAATTATTCTATTAATATAGATGTAAATTGCGAGTAATTATTCTCATATCGCGCAAAATATTTTGCCAGGTTCGACGAATCAAGTTGCAGCCCCTGATCTGAATGCCTCCAAGCACACCCTGCTATGAGACTCTTGACTCCCCTCGCTTGATGCGTAAAATACTAGTTTTTCATAAGTTTATCAAGGCCCGAGGCAGCCGGCATGGACGAGCTCTCCAAGGACAATCTCCTCCGATCCTGGAAGGAGATCTCCGCCTATCTGGGCTGCGAAATCCGGACTTGCCACCGCTGGGAGCACGAACACGGCATGCCCGTCCATCGGGCCGAGGGGGGAGGGACCAAATCCCCCGTTTTCGCCTATAGGGACGAGCTCGATGCCTGGTTCAGGGAGACCTTCAAGAGCTCGAACATCCCCCGGAACAGCGGCGCACCCTCTCGTCCCTGGATCAAATGGGCCTTGGCCGGGGGGGCCGTGTCCTGGTCCTGGCAGGGGCGTTTTTCCTGCTCAGGGGCAGCCGCGGCCCGCGCCAACCGGCCGATTTCACGATCGACGGGTCCTTTCTCGTCGTCCTCGACAAGCAAAAGCGCGAACTTGGGCGCTTCGATACGAAGATCGAGGATCTTATGCCCGAGAGCTTCTTCCGGAAAGAGTTCCAGTCGCTCAGCCGTGACCCGGGCAATGCCTTTCCCAGCCTCGTTATGAGGGATATCAACGGGGACGGCGATATCGAGATCTTGTTTGCGCCGAAGAACAGGGAGGAGGAAACCGGGCTGGGCCGGCTCTATTGCCTCGACCGGAAGGGCA
Source organism: Candidatus Aminicenantota bacterium (assembly GCA_963742235.1). Lineage (GTDB taxonomy): Bacteria > Acidobacteriota > Aminicenantia > Aminicenantales > Saccharicenantaceae > RBG-16-66-30. Next base: position 70,021 of record CAVULT010000013.1, read on the forward strand.
CTGAGATGTGGCGGTTCGATGCCGGCAAGGAGCTCAAGTGCGGGGCCAAGGTTTTCTCGCCGGACTACCGCATCCCCGGATTCGTCTGCCGCGACATGGACGGCGACGGCCGTCTGGAGACCTTCGTCTTCGCCTACCAGAAGCCCGACTGGCCCTGCCAGATGGCCGTCCTCGATTCTTCCGGCCGGAAGGTGGGGGAGTTTTGGAACTCGGGCTATTTGAAGTACCCCGTCTTCCACGATATCAACGGCGACGGCCGCGAGGAGCTCATCGTCGTCGGGGTCAACAACGAATACAGGGGCGGCTGCCTGGCCGTCTTCGACACCCGCCGGATCAGCGGCGCCTCGCCCCAGAGCGGGGATTTCGCCTGCCGGGAATACGAGCCCGGCTCCGAGCTCTATTATGTCACCGTGCCCGTACGCGGACGTCTCCGCGGCCGCGGGGTTCGTCGTCGACGGCTTCCACTACGCGTTCATCACCGGGAATGACCGGATCAGCGCGACCCACAACCTGAACCTGTTTTATGAGTTCGACTTCGGGCTCGCGTGTACCCAGGTCTCCTGGGGCCACGGCTTCCAGAATCTGCACGACGAGCTGTCCAAGGCCGGAAAGATCACGAGCGTCCTCGGCGAGGCGTACAGGAAGATGCTGCGCGGGGGCGTCCGCTACTGGAACGGCGCGGCCTGGACCTCAGTCCCGTCGATGAACCGGCGCTGAGCCCGGCCCCGGCGGCCCGCCCTATTTCTTGAAGAAGTATGCGATCTCCCACTCCGCGGTTTCGAGGGCGTCGGAGCCGTGGACGGCGTTGCGCTCGATGGAGAAGCCGTAGGCGCGGCGCAGGGTGCCGGGCTTGGCCAGGGCCGGGTCCGTGGCGCCCATGACCTCGCGCCAGAGCTTGATGGCGTTCTCGGCCTCGAGGACCATGATCACGACCGGCCCCGAGGACATGAACTCGCACAGGCTGTCGTAGAAGCCCTTGTCCTTGTGGACGATGTAGAACCCCTTGGCCTCGTCCCTGGTCAGGTGGACGAGCTTCATCCGGACGATGGTGAAGCCTTCCTCTTCGATGCGGGCGATGATCTTGCCGATGATCCTCTTTTTCGTGGCGTCGGGCTTGACGATGGCCAGGGTCCGTTCCATGGGGCGCTCCTTCGGGCTGGATTCGACCCGATATTACGTGTCTTCAGGCGGGGAGTCAACCGGGATGGGGAATTGACGGAGGGCCCGCGACTGCGATAACGTGGAGCGCAAGAGGAGCCGGAGAACCATGAGCTTCAGAGAACCTGTCATCCTGGGAAAGACGGGCCTCAAGGTCGGGCGGCTGGGCATCGCCTCGGGATACAAGGCGCCGGCGGCGGCCGTCGAGGAGGCCTTCGAGCGGGGCTGCAACTATTTCACCTGGGGCACGGTCGTCAAAGGCTACATGCCGGGCATGGGCGCGGCGCTGAAGGCGATCGTGGCCAAGGGACAGCGCGACAAGCTCGTGTTGGCGGCGTTCAGTTACGCTCACAACAATTTCCTGACCGAGCGATTGCTTCGGCGCGGGCTGAAGAGCGTCGGACTCGATCACGCCGACGTCCTCATCCTCGGCTACTTCTCGCGGAAGCCGTCGCGGCGGCTGATCGACGGCGCGCTGCGGATGAAGGAGAAGGGGCTCGTCCGGTTCATCGGGGTCTCCAGCCACAACCGGAAGCTCCTGGGGGAGATGGCCGGGGAGGGGGAGTTCGACGTCCTTCATTTCCGCTACAACGCCGCCCACCGCGGGGCCGAGATCGACATCTTCCCGTACCTGCCCGAAGAGACGGAGAAGCGCCCCGGGACCGTGTCTTTCACGGCCACCCGCTGGGGCAAGCTCCTCGACCCGAAGAAGATGCCGTCCGGCGAAAAACCCCTGACAGCCGTCGACGCCTACCGCTTCGTCCTCTCCAACCCGGCGGTCGACGTCTGCATGACCGGGGCGAAGACGGTCGAACAAATGCGCGAGAACCTGGCCGTCCTCGACAGCGGGCCGATGAACGGGGCCGAGATCGAGCGGATGCGCCGCATCGGCGACTTCGTTCACGGCCGCAAGAGTGGCTGAGCGACGCCGCAAACCCACAGCGGCGAGAAAAAGCCCCTCCGCCGTACGTCCTTTCTGATGAAGGGGCATCTATAGCGGTCCCTTGACAAGACGTCAGGAAGGAACCATAATGAAACCAAATAGCAACCTAATCAGAGAGCAATCAGCCATGAACTACACCCTGAAAAACATCCCCGACGAGATCTACGAGAGGATCAAATTGCGGGCGCAAAGGCATCGGCGCAGCATCAATAGCGAGATCATCTATATCCTTTTCGAGGCGACGACCCGCAGGAGGCCGTCGGTTGAGGAGATACTGGCGCGTGCCGATGAGCTCCGGGCGCGCACGAAGGGTCTCATCACCGATGAGTTCATCAACGAAGCGAAGAGGGAAGGCCGGCCTTGATCGTCTCCGATACGAACCTCGTGATCCGGCTCTATATCGAGTCTGCGATCAGCCCTTTGGCCAGGGAGGTCATGCTCCGGGAACCGGATTGGGCCGTCCCGGTCCTATGGAGAAGCGAGTTCCGAAGCACTTTGATCAAAGGCATCCGGAGCGGGCTCATTGACCTGGCCGACGCGATCCGGATTATGAACGAGGCGGAGTCGATGATGCTCTTCAATGAGCATGATGTCGCCTCGGACGACGTCCTCGAGCTCGCGGCATCGTCGGGCTGCTCGGCCTACGACGCTGAGTTCGTCGTCCTGGCTCGCGAGCTCCGCGTGCCCCTGGTCACGACGGACAAAGAGCTCCTCGAGAAGTTCCCCGATATCGCTGTCACGCCGGAGAGGTTGCTCGCCGGCCAGCCCCTGGTCCGCTGAGCTCGCCCGGGCCCTGAGCCTCGCGGCCGAACGCCTTGACGAGGCTTCCGTCCGGCCCGAAGATCCGGACGCTGACGCTCTTCGGGTCGACCGTGATCATCGGTTCACGTTCGAATTCGGGGAGGCGCGAGCGATCATCCTCAGGGTCGTCGGCCCTCACGACCCAACCCTGAAGGAGCCCTGACTGTCAATCCCTCTCGAGCCGAAATCGTGTAAAGAAGTTATGCGTCGCGCGAGAGCCTCGGATGGTCCCGATAGGCGGGAAGAAGCCGGCCGTCTCGGGAGACAGGCTCGAGGATGACGTGCTTATAACGATGGCGGCTGTGGCATGAAAGTTGCTGAGTTCCGTTCAGGGAGGAACGACAATGCCCATCACCAATACGGCCGGACTGAAGCACGGTGCCGCCGCGCATTTCGGCGCGGCTTTGATCGCGGTGGTCCTGTCTTGTTTGAACGCGCCGCCGCTCGGCGCCCAGTACAGCGCTCCCAACCGCGACAGCGTCGAACAGCCCGCGAAGGTCATGGAGGTGACCGGCGTCAAGCCCGGCATGGTCATCGGCGAGATAGGGGCGGGCCGGGGCTACTTCACGTTCTGGCTTTCACGGGGAGTCGGGGAGAAGGGCAAGGTCTACGCCAACGATATCGACCGCTCCGCCCTCGCTTCGATCGAACGGACGTGCTCCGAGGAGAAGATCACGAACATCGAGACGGTCCTGGGCACCGTGGAGGATCCGCTCTTCCCCCGGGCGTCCCTGGACATGGTCTTCATGGTCAACTCATTCCACGACCTCGCGCGGCCCGTGGAGCTACTGGCGAACCTCCTCCCGGCCCTCAAGCCGGACGCGACCGTCGTCATCATGGACCGGGATCCGGCCAGGACTTCGGACAGACATTTCATGACCCGCGCGGAGGTGGAGAAGACGATCGGCCGCTCGGTCTTCGAGCTCGTCAAGGTCGAGGATTTCCTGCGCGATCACAACCTCTACATCCTCAAGGCGAGGCGGTAGGCAGCCACGGTTGGGGCGTATTGCCGACCGGCCCGTGTTCGGGCGTCTTGACGCCCCCCTCGTTCGCCGGTATGCTTTTCCCCATGATTCACGGCCTCAAAGCAGATCCTATCCCCTGGCTTCTTGAGGAAGACAACCCCTCGGTCCGATATCGGACCCTCGTCGATCTCCTGGACGCGTCGCCCCGGGACCGGCGCGTCACGGCGGCCAGGAGAGCGATCATGGAGAAGGGGACCGTTCCGAAGATCCTGGCCAAGCAGGACAAAGGGGGCTTCTGGGGGATAGCCGAGGATTTTTATGTCCGGGCGAAGTACAACGGAACGGTCTGGCAGCTGATCATCCTGGCCGAGCTCAACGCCGACCGGAACGACCCGAGAATTCGAAGCGCCGGCGAGTTCGTCCTTCGGGCCTCGCAGGACCGGGAGAGCGGCGGGTTCGCCCATCGCGGCGGCCCGAGCGGCGGCTATCACAGCGCGGTCGTCCCTTGCCTGACCGGGAACATGGTCTGGAGCCTTATCCGGCTCGGATTCGGCCGCGATCCCCGCATCGAGCGGGGGATCGAATGGCTCACGAAGTACGCCCGGTTCGACGACGGGACCAGCCCGGCGCCGGCCGGCTGGCCTTACGACAAGCTGGAGATGTGCTGGGGAAGACACACGTGCCATTCGGGAGTGGCCAAGACGTTGAAAGCCCTGGCCGAGATCCCGGAAAAGGAACGGTCACCCGAGGTCGCCCGGACGATCGAGGCGGCGGCGGAATACTTCCTCCGACATCACGTCCATCTGCGGAGCCACGACCTCTCGAAAGCCGTCAAGCTCAAGTGGCTGAAGCTCGGATTTCCGTTGATGTGGGACGGGGACGCCCTCGAGGTTTTCGGCATCCTGGCGAAGCTCGGCTTCCGCGATCCGCGAATGGGGGAGGCCGCCGACCTCATCCTGTCCAAGCAGGACGCGGACGGCCGCTGGGCCCTGGAAGAGACCTTTAACGGGCGCTTCCAGGTCGATATCGAAAAGAAGGGCCGGCCCAGCAAATGGGTGACCCTTCTCGCCCTCAAGGCGCTGAAGGCGTATTTTTCGGCCTAGAGGGCGGCGAAGTCCTTTTCGGACTTGGGCCGGCCGTTGGCACGCCAAATAGGGGTACTTGACATCTGTTCACCTTTCCTATGATATAGAAGATACAGCAGATAAGAAGGAGCGTCCTCCTTGGGAACGTCAAGAAATTGCCGGGCGATGTTGGGTCGGGGCGCCCGGATATTATCAAGAGGGAAAGAGAGCAAGTTCTCCCCCTTTTTGATTCTTTCCTTTCTTGGGCATTTCCTTCTTGGCGTAAGCTTGTTTATTATGGCTCTCCCCGATCGTCATTCGGGGGTCGCGTCGTCACAGCTCGAAGAACAAATCATCGGAAGATTGGTGGACGATTTTTATAGCCGATCGATTCCCAAGGACCAGGGGATATCAGGAATCACGCCGGAGCAGGCCTCTATCGCGCTGAAAAGGATTTATGACCGCCTGCAATTTGACCGCGATATGACGGCAACGGATAGGGCCCAGGTATTGGAGAAGATGCTGGATACGGAATACGAAGGCGAACCTGTATCGATGTTCGACCCCGCGTCTGAAGCGGAAACGGACAGGCTCATCGACGAGATGGTCCGGAAAGCTGATCTACAGCGCTCCTCGCGAGAATCAATAGAGTTCGTCAAGCAGAGCTCCAGCGGAAGGTACTCTGTTCACAAGATCGATACGAAAACCGCGTCCCTGATAGATCGGATGGCGGCGAATAAGAGCACGGGGTCGGCGATGACCATGTCCGGGGGACAGACGGTACTCGTCCCGACCGGGAATGGGCCGAAAGAGGTCCCGGCGGAATACTATTTCCGCATATCCCCCTATCATCAGATGGCCGCCTTGCGAGCCGGTCTTTTTACGATTGTCGGAGAATACCCCAAATCTCCGGATCTCGCCGGGAAACCGCGATTGACCGAGGCCATGGCCGCTAGCCGGCGTGCCGCCGAGAATCTGCCTGGGGGCGAAAGCGCAATGATCGTTTTTATTTTGGCCCCAAGCGATGGAGCGCCCGCAGTGCCGGCCGAAAGACGTTCCCTGAAACTGAACGGATCTCAATTCGGGGAGATCCTGGACAAGCTGATGGCTCTGGACGCCGAAGAACAGTTGACGGTCTTCAAGAAGGAATATCTCGACCGTTATGATTGGGAATCCCCCGATTTGGCCCTCCTGACCCGTGAGTTCATTTTCAACAATCTGAATGGAGTGTTTTTCGTGCTGGATGATCTGGCGGGGGCTTTTGATCAAGCCGAAGAGTTGTTTTATAAGCGCCCGGTGTACGATTTCTTCGCCGGCGTGGCCGGAAGCTTCCCGGGGACCCGGACCGATTCAGAGATCCGCTTCTACCTGGCTTCCACGCAGGACTTCGAGCTCAGGACTCTTGAGAAGATCCTGGCTGTTCGAAGTGACATCGATGCGGTCGTTGCGGGCGAACGAAGGATGGCCTCGACATTTCAGGCCGAGGCCAAGGCGCTTGTCCTCCGGCAGATATCTGATGATCTCCTTCGGTCGGCCGGAAGGCTTCGAATCTCTCCCGCCATGATGGTGAATTGGTACAGGCAGCGACAAGAGGAGACATTGTCCGATCTGACGGAAAGCGGCGGCGATACTCGAAATCGGGCGCTTGTGGCATGGGGAAAATTACTCTGGCAGGAGGAAGAATATCAGCGGGCGATCGCGAAATGGAAGATGGTGGATATGAGCGGTCAGGGTTATTCGGGTGCGTTCGGGCAAATCATTGAAATCATCGACAGGTATGGATTCAACAGCAAGGTGCGGCGGGCGATCGATGAAGAACTGTATAAAGAGGACGCGCCCGGCAGAGAAGATCGACTGAACAGGCATTTGAGATTCCATACCTGGAATAGAAGAAGCGGCCTCTGACTGGAAGATCAGGAGCCTGAGGTCTTGGCCAGGAGCTTCGCGGTGAGGGCGGAGACCTCGGCGAACGCGGCCGCGACGTAATCGTCGAGCTTCTTCAGGGCCGCCTTCGTGTCCTTGGCGTAGAGGGCGGCGAAGTCCTTTTCGAATTTCGGCCGGCCGTCGATGAATTCCGTTTCGGCCGGGAAGAGCTCCTTCAGGAGCGTCGCGTGCATCGGGCCGTAGTCCGCTTCGGCGGTCTTCTCGAGATCGAGGACCTTGGTGTTCAGGAGCTCGCCCTTGGCGGCCTTGAGGTCCGCGTCGTCGAAGTGCTGCTTGTAGAAAGCCTCGTCGTCGTGCGTCTTCGGTCCCAGTCCGGCTCCCGGCGGCAGGCTCTCGACTCCATAATAGAGCGGCAGGAAGACGGTCGTGTCGGGCTTGCCCATGGCCAGCCAGATCGAGACGGACAGGGGCTCGGGCCGCTTCGCGCCGAGAGAGACGATGAAGGCGTCGATCGTCGAGGCGGTGCAGATCGTGCGGAACTTCGTCCGGTTCGGCGTTCCCGTCTTGTAGCCGTCGGTGGCGTCGTATTCGGTGCCTTCGTAATGGTCGCGGAGGACGGCCATGAGGGCCTCAGCGGTCACCTTTTTCCCTGGCTTTACGGAGAACGGATAATCCCGGCCGAGCTCCCACGTCCTGCCGGTGAGGAGGCTCAGACCCCTCCAGTGGCGCAGAGCGTTTCCATCGGCGGCGAGATCGCGGTTCGAGGGCCTCTCGAAGGCCTTCTTGAAATCGAACGCGCCGTCCTTGGCCGCATCGTACCAGCCGTTCTTCGCGGCGTATTCGACGATATCCGGGCTGCCCATGAAATGGTCCGGGTCGTCGGGGCGGATCGCGCGGATCGCGTAGTGGTTGGGGATGACGGCCACCTCGTCGTCGGGGACGCGCTCGGCGTACCAGCGGCGCCCCCTGAGCACGGCCAGCATCCAGGCCTCGTTCTTGTCGGCGATGGAGTAGGTCCGGCCGGAGGAACGGTAGCCGTACTTTTCGATGAGCTCTCCGGCGATCCGGACGGCCTCGCGCGCCGAGGTCGCCTTTTCGGCCATGAGCCGGCGCAGCATCCAGCCGATGCCGCCGTCGGTGTAATCCTCTTCGGTCACGCGCGAGGGGCAGCTGTCGGAGGTGATGAGGACGCCGCGGTCGTTGATGAAGCTGTCGGCGAACTCCTGGGTCGTCGCCTCGATCCAGAGGAAGCCGTTCGTGCGGCCGTCGGTTTCGTAGACGGCGCCATAACCCAGATCGACCTTCCGGGGCGCGCCGTAATCGCGGGCCTCGATCTTGCGCAGGTTGACGATGATGTCGCCCCGGTCGTCTTCGTTATGGGCGACGATGACCGAGCCGTCGGCGCTGGCCTTCCGGCCGACGAGGACGGTGAAACACTCGCCGTCGCGGCTCGCGGCGGCCGCGGCGAGCCCGGCGAGCGCGAGGACGAATGAAAGGATAACGACGATCCGCTTGTTCGCGTTTGTCATGGCCCCAATCTACTCCTCGGGACGGGGCCGTTCAAGCCGATCAGGAGATGGGCAAGCCGTCACTATCGCCTGTTTGACAGGCGGGGGAGGGGCCGATAGAATGAGCTTCTTTCATGAACAAGACGGTGCTCGAGAGGAACACCCGGGACCTGAAGGCCTTCGCCCTGGGCCTCGGCTTCGACCTTTTCGGCGTCGCGGATGTCACCGCGCTGAGGGCGGATTTCCTGCTCGAGCCGGGGACGCGCGATCGCTTCGGGCTGGCCGTTTCGCTGGGCAAGCGGCTGAGCGACGCCGTTCTCGACGACATCCATGACCGCCCCACGCAGATCTACTTTCATCACTACCGGCAGATGAACTTCTTTCTCGACCGCGGCGCCCTGCTCGTCGCCGACGAGATCCAGAAACGGGGACACCGGCCTCTGGCAATCGCGGCCTCGCAGATCATCGACTGGGAGAAACAGCGGGGCCACGTCTCGCACAAGCACGTCGGCCGGGCGGCGGGCCTGGGCTGGCTCGGGCGCAACAATCTCCTCGTCAACCCCGAGCTCGGCGCGCATTTCCGGTTGGTCACGATACTCACCGACATGCCGCTCGTGCCGGCCGCCCCTCTCGGCCGCGACTGCGGCGCCTGCCGCGCCTGCGCCGCCGCCTGCCCGGCCGGCGCCATCCGGGACACGCGCGAAGCGTTCGACCATCTGGCCTGTTACGAGACGCTCAGGGACTTCCGCAAGAAGGGCTTCACGACCCAGTTCATCTGCGGCATCTGCGTCCGCGATTGCCGCGGTCCGAAGCCTTGAGATAGATTGGACTTCGGGTAAGTCCGAGTTTCGGGGAGGGCCAACGATCATGAAGCATAACAGAGGAATGACTCGCAGGGAGTTTTTCGTCGCGGGCGCCGGCATCGCCGGGGGCGTGGCTCTTTCGGGCGGGGCGGTGGCCCTGGCCGGTCCGGCCGCCTCTCTCGGCGGCAGGAGGACGGCGGGCATCGGGCCGGCTCAGGCGGCCGGCCTGGCCGGAAAATCGCGCGTCATCCTGGTCCGGACCGATTCCCGGGCCGACGGCGTCAAGAAGTGCCTCGACCTCCTGGGGGGCGATCCTTTCCAGGGCGAGCGCGTCCTCGTCAAGCCGAATTTCAATACCTCGGACGAGGCGCCGGGCTCGACCCACAACGACACGCTCAAGGCGCTCCTGGCGCACATCCGCGACGCGGGCGCCAAGACCCTGTCCATCGGCGACCGCAGCGGACCCGAGCCCACGGCCCAGGTTTTCGAGAAGAAGGGCATCCCGGCCTTGGCCGCCTCCTTTGACGCCAAGCTCCTGAACTTCGACGAGCTCGGCGATACGGGATACGTCAAGGTCGACCCGGCGGCCTCGCATTGGAAGAACGGCTTCCTTGTCGCCCGGCCCGTCGTCGACGCGAGCTGCGTCGTCTCGACCTGCTGCCTCAAGACCCACCAGTTCGGCGGCGTCTTCACGATGTCGCTCAAGAACTCCGTCGGGATCGTGCCTCGCGCCGGGCACCCCTACATGCGCCAGCTCCACGGCTCGCCCGACCAGCGGCGGATGATCGCCGAGATCAACACCGCGTATAAGCCGGCCGTCATCGTCCTCGACGGGCTCGTGGCCTTCGTCGACAAGGGCCCGATGACCGGCCCGCGCAAGGACGCCGGCGTTTTCCTGGCCGGGACGGACCGGGTGGCCGTCGACGCCGTCGGCGTCGCCATCCTCAAGGATCTCGGCTCGAACGACGCCATCATGAAGCCGGCCATCTTCGCCCAGGAGCAGATCTCCTGGGCCGTCGAGCTGGGGCTGGGGGCCTCGTCGCCCGCGGACATCGTCATCGCGACGCCCGACGCGGCGAGCGAAGCCTACGCGGAGAAGATCAGGAAGATCCTCGCGGCCGGCTGAAGGGTCTTTACGCCGGGCCGAACGGCTCCTCGATCGACACGGCTTCCATCCCTCCGAGGTGCCGGGCGCCGTTCTCCGTGACGACCATGCAGTCCTCGGTGCGGATGCCGAACTCGCCGTAGATGTAGATCCCGGGCTCGTTGCTGAAGGTCATCCCCGGCTCGAGTCGGAGCGTGTTCCCTTTGACGAGATAGGGGTACTCGTGCCCCTCCAGGCCGATGCCGTGCCCGAGGCGGTGGGCGAAGTACTTGTACCCCGGCCCGTAGCCCGCGTCCGTGACGACCTTGCGCGCCGCGGCGTCGACCGATTCGCACGTGGCCCCCGGTTTGGCGGCCGCGAGCGCGGCCTCCTGGGCCTTCCGGACGATGTCCCAGACGCGCCGCTGCTTGTCCGTCGCTTTCCCGAAAACGACCGTCCGGGTCACGTCCGAGCGGTAGCCTTCGACGGCGCAGCCGCCGTCGACGAGGACGGCGTCGCCCTCGGTGAGGGTGCGCGGGATCTGCGAGCCGTGCGGGAAGGCGGTGTTCGGTCCGAACTGCGGCCCGCCTCCGCCGGACGATCCCATCTTCTGGGTGGCCGCCGCGATGGCCCCGGCCAGGTCGCGCGTCGACATGCCCGCGCGGAGCGTCTTGAAGCCCTCCCGGAAGGCGAGCTTGGTGATGCGGTTGGCCAGGTCCATGAAAGCGATCTCCTTGGCCGTCTTCGTGCCGCGGCAGCCTTCCGTGACCGGCGCGCCGTCGACGACCTGGGCCGCTGTGAGCGTCCGCCGCAGTCCGAAGACTTCGAAGGCCCGAAGGTCCGGGGCCGCGCCCAGCTTGCCCGTCGCGGCGCCGATATCCTTGAGGACGCCGCCGATCGTCGCGTAGGGGTCCTCGTGCTCCTCCCAGGTCCTGATCTCCTGGCCGGCCGGGACGAGCTCCTCGGCGCGCTTGGCCTCGAAGGCCGGGCAGACCCAGATCGGGTCCTTCTTGCGGCTGAGGACGACGCCGAAGACGCGCTCGCTCAGCCACCAGCCGACCTTGGTGAAGTAGAGAAGATTCATGCCGCCGCCGACGAACAGGGCGTCGAGGCCGCGTTCGGCCAGGAGCCTCCCGGCTTTCTCGCGGCGCAGGGCGTAATCATCGGGACCGAGCGGCTCGATCCCCTTAACCAGGTTCTCGAGCTCTTGCGACGGGCCGGGGGCGGACGAGGCCGCTGGGATCGGTCCGAGCCCCAGGGCGGCCAGCGAGATCGTACCGGTCTTGATGAAGGAACGGCGGCTTGGCGACATGACGGCACCTCCTCGAGCGGACAGGAATATCACATTTCACGGAAGCATGGACCCGGGACGGCGCGTCAGCCGTCGAGACCGCGGATGAATTCCTCGACCTTGCCGACGAGATCCCGGTTCCCGATGAAAAGAGGCGTCCGCTGGTGGAGGGAGGTCGGCGTGATGTCGAGGATGGGGCCCCGGCCGTCCGAGGCGTAGCCGCCGGCTTGTTCGGCGACGAAGGCGAGCGGCCCGGCTTCGTACAGGAGCCGCAGCTTCCCGGTCGGCGCCTTGGGGTCTTTCGAATCCGCCGGGTAGTAGAAGACCCCGCCGGCGAGGAGGTTGCGATGGAAATCCGAAACGAGGGTGCCGATGTAGCGGAGCGACAGGCCCTTGACGCCGCCCCCGTGGCCCTGGAGGAATTCCGTGTAGCGCTGGACGCCGCGGCTCCAGTACATCTGGTAGCCGAGGTTGACGCTGAAGTACTTGGGCTTGGGGATGGTGATGTTCGGATGCGAGAGCAGGAACTCGCCGACCGACGGGTCCAGGGTGAAGCCGTGGACGCCGTGCCCGGCCGTGTAGACGAACATCGTGCTCGTCCCGTAGGCGATGTAGCCCGCGGCGACCAGGTTCCGGCCGGGCTGGAAGAACTCGGATTCCGCGACCGGTCCGAAGTCCTGCGGCCTCCGGTAGATGCCGAAGATCGTGCCCACGGGCATGTTGAAGTCGACGTTCGAGGAGCCGTCGAGGGGATCGAAAACGAGGAGGTACTTGCCCATCGGGTACTGGTCGGGAATGCGCATGAACTCGGCGTTCTCTTCCGAGGCCAGGCCGGCCAGCCGGCCGGTGTGGTCCGTGAGGCGCGTGACGGTCAGATCGGCGAAGCGGTCGAGCTTCATGACCGTCTCGCCCTGGATGTTGATGTCCTCCGTGCGCCCGAGGATCTCGGCCAGGCCGGCCCGGGTCGTTTTGCTGGCGATGACCTTGCCGGCCAGGGCCAGATCGTAGAGGATGTTGGTCAGGACGCCCGTGGCCTCGGGGTGGAAGGCCTGCTCCTCGAGGATGTGGCGTTCGATGGTGATGATGGGAGAGGGGTCCGCGTGACCGGCCATTTCGCCTCCTCGTTCTCTTTGGTTCCTTGGGAGAGATTCCACGATACCACGCCGCCAGCCGGCGTTCAAGACCGCGCGTCTTGTCATCTCCGGGCGGGGTCGGATATAATCGGCCCGAGGGACGGTTGCGGGATGAAAAAGATCCTCATCATCGACGACGACCGGGTGCTGCGGCAGACATTGGCCGCCGCCTTGGAGGTCGAGGGCTACGGCGTGTCCGAGGCGGCCGACGGACGCGAGGGGCTGAACAAGGCCCTCAAAGGCGGCTTCGATCTCGTCGTCCTCGACGTCATCATGCCCTTCATGGGCGGGCTCGAGGTCTGCCGCAAGCTCCGGGAGGCCGGGCGCCAGGTCCCCGTCATCGTCCTGTCCGGGAAGAAGAAGAAGGAGATCGACAAGGTCCTCGGGCTCGAGCTCGGCGGCGACGACTACATGACCAAGCCCTTCGGCGCCGACGAGTTCATCGCCCGGGTCCACGCCATCCTGAGGCGGTCGCGGCCCGAGGCGCCGGAGATCGAGGACCTCGCGTTCGGGGACGTGACCGTCGATTTCCGGACGAAGATCGCGACCAAGGGAGGGCGGGAGCTCCATCTGACCGCGCGCGAGTTCAGCCTGCTGCGGCTCCTGGCCGGCGGCGAGGGCCAGGTCGTCTCCCGGGAGACGATCCTCAACAAGGTCTGGGAATACGAGAAATACCCGACGACGCGGACGATCGACACCTTCATGTACAACCTGCGGCGCAAGGTCGAGGACGATCCGGCCGCGCCGCGGCATCTGATCACGGTGCCGTGGCTGGGCTACAAATTCCAGCGCTGACTATTTCTTTTTGCAGGGGACCCAGATCTCGGTCCGCAGATCCTCCGGCTTGACGGTCTGGGGTTTCTCGTCGAGGTAGCGTTCCAGGATGGGACCGTCCGCCTGGTAGCCCTGGGCCCCGATGAAGGCCATGATCTTTCCGATGGCGCCGCCGACCTTTTCGTAGGGCCCGACGTACAGGGCCGCGGCGACCGTCTGATACTCCCAGTTCTTCAACATCAGGGGCGGACGCGTCGTCGTCTGGGCCACGACGACGAAACCGGCTTCCCAAGATAGATCCTCGGGCGCGGTGTCGGCCGGCGAGTTGTAGTAGACGCCGACCAGAGGCCCCCGGATCCGAACGAGCAGGCCTTGCGCCTGCATGGCCCCGACGAGTTCGCCGATGACGGTCCCCATGTCCGTGTAAGGTCCCTTGTGGGAAATGGCGCAGTAAGGGAACGGCTCGACCTGCTTGATCGTGACCGCCGGGTCCTGGGGCGCGGCGAAGGCGCCGGAAGCCAGGCCCGCGAGAAAAGCCGCCGCAACGATCGTCCCGATAGATCTCTTCTTCATCGCTCTTCCCCTTTCCCCTGGCCAGGGCAGTTACGTATCAGCCAAGTCCGAAGCCCCATCCGGGGCGGGACGCCTCCGGGTTCAGCGCAGAGCCGCGAGACGCTTCCGGGCGTCGGCGAGCTCGACGTGGCCGGGATCGGCGTCCTTCCAGCCTTCCAGGAATTCCGCGTATTCGGCGCGGGCCGGCCCCAGGTCGCCCTTCTCCTCGAGCACCCGCCCCAGCCGGTAATGATAGACGGGGGACATCAGGCAGCGGACCTGGTTCGCCGGGTCGACGGTCAGGAGCTTCCGGTATTCCGCGGCGGCCTCGTCGAGGGCTCCCTTCCTCCAATAGGCCCTGGCCAGGACGTCCTTGAGGAAGGGCTGGTTGTAGCCCGCGACATCGGAGACGCGTGTCGTCGGCAAAGGCTGCCAGGAGAGCCGGCCGGCCGCCGCGATCGCGTCGTCGACGCGGCCGGCGGCCAGGGCGGTCCCCGCGGTGATCAGCCCGCGGATAAAGGCGAGGTCCGGCTGGCCGGCGGGATCGGCCTCCGCGAGCAGGGGCTCGGATCTCTTGAGAGCCGCCTCGGCCGCGTCCAGCCGCCCCTGCCCCATGTCCACCCAGGCCTCGACCGTGGCCACTTGCGCTCCGATGAGGTCCCGCCGGCTCGGATTTCGCTTGAGGTACAGGGCGGCCCACGCCTCGGTCTTCCGCCGGGCGTCGTCGAACTCGCGCCGGTCGACCTGGATATAGACCATGATCCAGTCCGTCACCAACGTCAAGTACTCGATGCCCCCTCGTTCCGCCTGGGCCCTCAGCTCCTGGAATTCCATGAGGGCCGCGTCCCATTGGCCGAGAAGATACCGGTAATAGGCCCGGAGCCAGATCCCCGACATGCGGGCCGTTCCGGCCGGGGCCCGGGCCACGTGTTCATCGAGGCAGCGCAGGGCCTCGGGATAGTTCTCCTGCAGAGCATAGACATAGGCCAGGCTGGACCAGGACAGATAGAAGTCCGGGTGGGCCGCCAGGACCTCCTTGTATTTGGCGACGGAATCGTCCAGCTTGCCGGTGCGCATGAGGAGCTCGGCCAGCGAGTCGAGGGGGTTGGGATCGCCCGGGTCGGCCGCCGCGTATCTTTCCAGATAGGGAACGCCTTTGGCCGGCTCGCCCGTCTTGATGTAGATATAGGCGACTTCGTTGAGGACGGCCCCGTAGGCGGGGTCCAGGGCGAGGGCCTTCTCGTAAGAAGCCAGGGCCTCCGGGTAGAGCCGGCGCTCGACATAGTATCTTCCGAGATCGTAATGCGCCTGCTTCTCGCCGGGGAATCGCTGGATGAGCTCCTGGAGAAGCCTCAGCTGCCTGGCCCCGTCCTTTTCGATGATGCCGGCGTACGCGGCTTCGATATAGAGCCGCTCTTTCTCGGTCGCCTTGCCGGCGTATTGCCGGGCTTTGTCCAAGGCCTCGTCCCGGGCCTTGAAGTCGGAGAGCTCGTTGTCGGCGCGGGACAGGAAGAGGTGGGCGACGGCGAACTCCGGGTCGATGGAGACGGCCTTCTCGAGCGAGCGGCGGGCGTCGGCGCTGAAGAACCTCTCGAGCTCGTCCCGGCCCTGCAGATAGGCGTTGTAGGCCTCGAGCGAGGAGGTGGTGACGTCGACGATCTTGGGCTGGGGCTTTTCGGCCTTCAGGGCCGCGAGGCCGCGGCCCCGCGAGATCGCCCGGCTGATCTCGTCGATCTGCGTCTTGAGGATGCTCCCCGCGCCGTCGCCGCTGGCCCGGGCGGTCTTGAGCGGGCGCTTGGTGGACGCCTCGAGCACCTTGACGTCCGTGACGAAAGTTTCCCCGGCCTTGGCGAAGAAGCCCACGGCCAGGGCCTCGATGCCCTGCTTGCGGCAGACGTCGAAACAGGTCTCTTCGTCGAGCGCGGCGGCCTCGCTCCGGCCGGCCTGCCGCAGGAGGTCCTTGAGCTGCTGCCAGGTCGTGATCCGGAAGCGGCCGGACTGTTCGAGGCTGGTGATGAGCAGATTGGGGATCGTCTCTTGGAGAACGTCGAAGGACGCGTCGCCGGTCTTGTTGCGGAAGCCCATGACGGCGATCGAGCGCCGGGACGATCCCCGTTCCGGCAGGTACCGCCAGGCCAGGAAAGCGCCGAGCAGGGTCAGCAGGACGGCGGCCGTGATCCAGATCCTCTTCGATGGCAGCCGGACCGTGATCGACTTCGATGTGGCCGGCCTGCGCAGGGGCAGGGGAGTCGCCGTGGTCGGCAGGATCGACTCGATCTCCGCCAGACGGGCGGAGAGAGCCGCCGCGCTGGCCGGCCTCCTCTCGGGCGCCTTGTCGAGGCATTGCAGGACGATCCGGGCCAGATCCTCGGGGACCTGCCGGTTGAGCGTCCGCGGGTCCGGAGGCGCCTCGCTCTTCTGCTTGACGGCGACGCTGAGCGGCGTGTCGCCTTCGAAGGGCACCCGGCCCGTCAGCATCTCGAAGAGGACGCAGCCGAGCGAGTAGAGGTCGGAGCGCGGGCCGGCCTCTTTCCCGTCCACCTGCTCGGGAGACATGTACTCGGGAGTGCCGATGAGGACGTTGGCGCCGGTGATGCCTTTCGCCTTGACCGATCGGGCGATGCCGAAATCCATGATCCGGGCGTTCCCCTCCCGGTCGATCATGATGTTCTGGGGCTTCATGTCGCGGTGGACGACGCCGACGCGATGGGCCTCCTCGAGGCCCTCGCAAACCTGGCGGGCGATGCTGACCGCCTTGCCGATGGGCAGGGCGCCGATCCGGTGGATGAGGCTCTTGAGGTCCTCTCCGGGCACGTACTCCATCGTGATGAAGTAGGTCGATTCCTCGCGGCCGAGATCGTGCATCCGGCAGATGTTCCGATGGGAGATCGTCCGGGCCAGCCGCAGCTCGTTGCGGAAGCGCTCGATCGTCCGGTCGTCCGCGGCGATCTCCGGCTTGAGCAGCTTGAGGGCGAGCTTCTCCCGGACCTCCGTGTCGTAGACCTTGTAGACGCGTCCCATGCCGCCCTGGCCCAGGTCCTCGATGACCTGATAGCGGCCGGCGAAGGTCTCGCCGGGCGCGAGATCACGAATGGGCGGCGCCGCGAGGACTTGGGTCGAGGAGACCTCGGGCCGGCCCGCGGTCGTCAAAGGAGTTCCGCAACGGGCGCAAAACTTCGTATCCCGCGGGTTCTCGAATTGACATTTGAGGCAGCGCATGGAGGTTCCAGCCCCGGTTGCCGGAAGGATAATCCATTGACCGCCCCGTGTCAACGCGCCGGCCGCGAATTCGGCGACAGACGGCCCGGCGCGCCGGATCCGCGCCCTCCCGGGAAGGCCGAGAGTTGTGCGCCGCCGGAATTGCGAGGATAATGCCGGTCATGAGAAAGTGGCTTGTCCTGCTCCTGGCCCTCTCTCTTCTCTACGCGCTGCCCAAGCTCAACACCCGCCGGACGCGGCGCGATTACCCTCTGATGAAACGGATCGACGGCGCGATCAACGTCATCGTCGTCGCCCTCCTCGTGATCTACATCGTCGCTTTTGTCCGCTGGCTCCTCACCCGGTGACGCGCAACAAAATGGGGACGTTTCTGTTTTCGGGAAAAATGCATTATTTTTAAAAACAGAAACGTCCCCATTTTGTCAGGGCCACGCGAGCCGGTCACCGAATGCGGAGGGATTCGAGGCGCTTGAGGCCGGCATAGACGGCGGGGGGGACGGCGGCCGACTGGTCGAAGCCGAAGATCGACACCGAGACATAGCCGCTCCGCACAGCCCGGATATCGGTCCCCTCGGCGCCCGGCGGGAGGTGCTCCCATCGCGGCCTGTATTCCATGGACCCGTCGGGGCCGGCCCATTTTTCGAAGAAATCGACCGGGGCCCGCGTATCCTGACGCGTGATCCGGATCCCCCGCAGGCGCTCCGGCGGGAGACCTGGGACGTTGACGTTCAGGAAAGTCCCCGGAGCGATCCCGCTCCGGCCGAGCGCCCGGACGATCGCGACCGTGACCGCGGCGGCCGTTTCGTAGCCCGAGTCTTCCGCGGACGCGAGGTTGACCGCTATCGCGGGGATACCCAGAAAGGCCGCCTCCCGGGCCGCCGCGACCGTCGCCGAATAGAAGGTGACCGTGCCCAGGTTCTCGCCCTTGTTGATGCCCGAGAGGACGAGGTCCGGCTTGTCCGGGAGGAGCTCCTCGAGGGCCAGGCGCACGCAGGTCGCGGGCAGGGCGTCGATGGCGAACCACTTCTGCCCCGCGCGGTCGCTTTCCCGGACGGAGATCACCCGGCCCGAGGTCACCCCGTGGCTGACGCCCGAGCGATTGCCCGACGGCGCGGCGACGGTCACGCGGCCCAGGGGACGGAGGGCCTCGGCCAGGGCCTGGATGCCGGGGGCCTCGATGCCGTCGTCGTTCGTGATGACGATGCTCAGCGGCCCCGGCGCGGGCGGCCGGGGCGCTCCGCCGCACGCCGCCGCGAAGACGAGGGCCAGGACGACGATCTCAACGCCGCGACGCCTGTTCTTCATCGCTCACTCCTCCGGCCGCGTGACGCGTTGCACATTCCCTGTGCAATTCTTCAAAAGTCCGCGTCTGACAAGCTCTTAGAATATCCCTCCCGGTGTTTTTCCACAGGGTTATGCACAAACTCTGTGGAAATTGGTTGTTCACTTTCTGTTCTTCACGTACTTGTCGAACCATTCGAACATCTCGGCGAGGACGTCGAGGACCGATTCGCGCGCCGAATAGCCGTGGCTCTCGTAGGGCAGATAGACGAAGCGCGACGTCGCGCCGAAGCCCTTCAGGGCGGCGAAGAGCCGCTCGGATTGAATGGGGAACGTGCCGGAATTGTTGTCGGCCATGCCGTGGATGAGCAGCAGCGGCGTTTTGATCTTGTCGGCGAACATGAAGGGCGACATCGTGACGTAGGTGTCGCGCGCCTCCCAGAGGGTCCGCCGCTCGCTCTGGAACCCGAACGGGGTCAGGGTCCGGTTGTAGGCGCCGCTGCGGGCGATGCCGGCCGCGAAAAGGTCGCAGTGGGCGAGCAGGTTGGCCGTCATGAACGCGCCGTAGCTGTGGCCGCCGACCCCGACCCGCTTCGGGTCGCCGACGCCCATCTCGTCGAGCTTGCGGATGGCCGCCTCGGCGTTGGACACGATCTGCTGGACGAAGGTGTCGTTGACCGTCTCGGGGGTTCCGACGACCGGCATCTCGGCGTTGTCGAGAACGGCGTAGCCCTGGGTGACGAAGAGCAGCTGCGACGTCCCCCGGAAGAACGTGAACCGGTTGACCGAGCCCCGGACCTGGCCGGCCGTGGCCGCGGAGTCGTATTCCATGGGATACGCCCAGATGACGACAGGCAGGCGCGTGCCCGGCTGGTGTCCCGGCGGCAGGTAGAGCGTGCCGCTGAGCTCGAGGCCGTCGGCCCGCTTATAGGTGATCCGCTCCTTCTTGATGCCGGTCAGCTGCGGCGCCGGGTCCTTGAAATCGGTCAGGGCCGTCCGCGCTTTCGACTTGACGTCGTAGAGGTAATAGTTCGGAGGGTCGGTCTTCGTCTCGAAGCTGGTGATGAACTTCGTCCGCGAGGCGCCGGCGAAATCGACGAAGGTCTCGTAGGCGGGGTCCTGACACTGCCAGAGCCGCTCGACCTTCATCGTCCTGAGGCTCATGCGGTCCAGGAAGGGATGGTCGCCCGCGGGCGAAGAGCCCGCCCCGGAGAGGTAGATCCAGTCCTTGTCCTGGAGGATGACCCGCTCGCCGGTCTTGAGGCTCGTGGTCACCGGCCGGCCGGGATCCTTGTACCGGTCCTGGGTGCTCAGGTCCCAGATCTTGACCGGCTCGGCCGCGGGGTTCGTCAGGTCGACCAGGAAGGTCGTCCGCCAGCTGCGCTTCCACTCGCTCTGGGAGGCCAGGGCCTTGCCCGGGGTCGCGAAATAGGACAGGCCCGCGGCCCGCTCCTTGAGCTTGAAGACCTCCTGCGGCTCGGCGGAGAACGGCGCCTCGAGCCTCAGGTAATGATCGCGGAAGGGGACCGTCGCCTTCGGGTCGCCCTCGTCGAGGGCCTCGGCCCAGATGAGGGTCGCCGGCTCATGGGTCATCCAATTGACATTTCGGGGCCCCTTGGGGACGCCGTTGAGGGGGACATTCTCCTTGGTGGGCAGGTCGGCCAGGACCTTGACCAGGCCGCCGTCCATGTCCCAGATCTCGATCGAGCGGGCAAATCCGGAGGCCGGCAGGGCGTACGAATAGGGCCGCTTGATCCGCTCGACGAGGAGACAGCTCATGTCAGGGGCGACCGAGACCGAATCGACGATGCCGGCTTTTCCGATGGCCCGGACGGCGCCGGCGGCGACGTCGACGACGGCCAGCCGGGACGTCGCGTAATAGTCGAACAGGACCTCGTCGAAAGCGTTCTTGAGGAGGTCCTGGTAAGTCGCCGCCTTGGCTTCCTTGCCGCCCGAGACCTGGATCTCGGGACCGATGGGGACGCGCGGCGCGACCGGGGCCGGGCCGCGGTCGTCCGGGACGAGAGGAACGATGATGCGGCGGCTGTCGGGCGTCCACTCGATCCCGCCGAGGACGGCGTTGACAGCCGCGGGCGTCAGCGCCCTGGCGGCAGCCGTCGTGACGTCGACGGCCCAGAGCTCGACGCCGCCCGCGACGTACCGCAGCAGGGCGATCGTCCGTCCGTCGGGCGACCAGGAGGGGAAGGTGAACTTGACGCCGTCGGGCAGGGCGACCCGGCGCAGGCTCCCGGTCCTCATGTCCTTGAGCGAGAGGCCGGTCGAGAAGCTCAGGACCTGGCGGCTGTTAGAGCCGGGCGTGATGCGCATCCCGGCGATCCGCAGGATGGGCTCGGCGATGTCGGCGATCGAGGGCATCGATTCGCGCTCGACGAGGGCCATCGTGTCGTCGGCCGGGCTCATGGAGACCAGGGGCGTCGGCGGCGCGTCGACGATGGCGATGACCTCCTTCGGCGGCAGCTTGTAGGGTTCCTGGGCGGAAAGCACCGGGGAGAGGACCAGGGCCAGCGCGAAGGCGACGGTCAGCCGGAAGGCAAGTTTTTTCAAAGGGCTTCCTCCTGACGAGCGACGATAAGGAGGGATTTTAATTCAAATTTCATTTTTCCGATACTCTTCACCTATAATGCGGGTGTCCTATGAACGCGGGAAATCCGAACGACATCCGCCTTTCCGTCGTCATCCCCACCTATAACAAGGAAGCGAGGATCGCCGCCACCCTCGAGCGCGTCGCGACCTACCTGGCTTCGAAGCCGTTCGCCTCCGAGATCGTGGTCGTCGACGACGGCAGCTCCGACCGGACGGCCGAAGCCGCCCGGGCCGCCCTGGCCGGTCGCGGGCCTTCGAAGGTCATCCGGCGGGAGAGGAACCTGGGCAAGGGCGCCTCGGTCCGGGAAGGCGTCCTGGCCGCGTCGGGCGAGCTCATCCTCTTCTGCGACGACGATCTCTCGACGCCCATCGAGGAGCTCGACCAGGCCGTGGCCGCGCTCGACGCCGGCGCCGACGTCGTCATCGGCTCGCGGGCCCATCCGGAATCCAAGATCCGCGTCCGCCAGCGCCGGCCTCGCGAGTGGATGGGAAAAATCTTCAATCTCCTCGTCCGGCTCTTCGTGCTCAAGGGATACAGCGACACGCAGTGCGGCTTCAAAGCCTTCCACCGCGCCGCGGCGAGGGAGATCTTCTCCCGCCTCCGGACGCCCGGCTTCGGCTTCGACGTCGAGGTCCTGGTGCTCTGCCGCGACCTCGACTATCTCGTCGCCGAGATCCCGGTCGTCTGGTGCGATGCCCGTCCGAGCCGCCTCCGGATCCTCAAGGGCTCCTGGGGGATGCTCAACGACCTCCGGCGCATCCGGCGCCAGGCCCGGCGCGACGCCCGCCGCTGACCGCTCCGCCCCGGCCATACCCATAGCGGCGACTTCGGGAGGC
>CAVULT010000014.1:0-117022 GCA_963742235.1 Candidatus Aminicenantota bacterium
ATCCGGCGCCCGACTACACACCCGCGGACCTCGACCGCGTTTACGCCCTGCCCTTCAGCCGCCGCATCCCCGAGGGTTTCCCCGAGCTGGGCATGGCCCGCTTCTCGGTCCAAACGCATCGCGGCTGCAGGGGCCGATGTTCGTTCTGCTCGCTTTCGCTTCACCAGGGCGATCGCATCGTCTCCCGCAGCGAGGCCTCCATCCTCGAGGAGATCCGGCGGATGACGAAGCTCTCGGACTGGCGCGGCCTCGTCGACGACCTCGGCGGGCCGACGGCCAACATGTACGGCCTCGACGACGCCGGGATCAAAGAGGCGCACCTCCGGCTCATCGGGCTCATGCGCGCCGCCCGCAAGATCCGCGGCGTCAAGAAGGTCTTCGTCCGCAGCGGCATCCGCTACGACCTGGCCGTCGAGAGTCCCGAGTACGTGCGCGAGCTCGCCCGCCATCACGTTTCGGGCCTGCTCAAGATTGCCCCCGAGCATGTTTCGGACAAGGTCCTGCGGCTCATGAACAAGAGCGGCGGCCGCAAGCGCCTCGAGGAATTCCGGAAGATGTTCGCCGAGGTGACCGCGGAGCGCGGCGGCCGGCGCGGTCCGGAACGGGAACGCCCCCAGCACCTCAAGTATTACTTCATGGTCGCCCACCCGGGCACGACGGACACGGAGGCCCGCGAGCTGGCCGCCTTCCTGCGCGAGCTCGAGCGAAGCGGGGAGAAGCCGGTCGAGGGCGTCCAGATCTTCACCCCGACCCCCATGACCCGCTCGACCTGCATGTACCACACCGGCAAAGATCCGATGACGGGGGAGGCCGTCTACGTTCCCCGCCCCTACGCCGAGAAGAAGGCCCAGAAGCGGATGCTCGTTTCGCGGGACGAAGAATAAGCAGGGGTCAAACCCAAAAAGAAGGGGTCAAACCTACGCGATGCCAGTTTTTACTGGCATCGCGTAGGTTTGACCCCTTCTGATGGTCAGGATGCCCCTGAGGCGGATGTCCCGGGAGGAGCCGCCGATATAAACCTGGAATCGGCCCGGCTCGACGACCTCCTTCATGTCGGGATCGAGGAGAGACAGCTCTCGCGGCCCGAGCTCGAAGCTGACCGTCGCGGAGGCGCCCGGCTCGAGGGCAACCCTCCGGAATCCCTTGAGCTCGAGAACGGGCCTGACGACCGAGGCCAGGAGGTCGTGGATGTAGAGCTGGACGACCTCGGCCCCCGCGACCGAACCGGCGTTCGTAACCTGGCAAGAGACGCGAGCCGTCCCCGCGGGCGCGATCGAGCCCGGCTCGATGGTCAAGCCGGAATAGCGGAACTCCGTGTAGCTCAAGCCGAAGCCGAACGGGAAAGCCGGCTCCCCGGTCATGTCCCCGTAATCGTCGAGCCGGCCGGTCGGCTTGTGGTTGTAGACGAGAGGCAGCTGGCCGACCGAGCGTGGAAAGGTGACCGGCAGCCGCCCCGACGGATTCGCGTCTCCCCATAGGATGTCGGCCGCGGCGCCGCCGCCGTCCTCGCCCGGATACCAGGCCATCAAGACCGCCTCCGCGTCGTCGATCCAATCGGTCATGTCGACCGCGCTCCCGCCGGTGATGACGACGACGACCGGGATCCCCGCCGCCGCGATCCGCCGGATCATCTCGCCCTGACGCCCGGGAAGACGGATGTCGGCCCTGTCCCGGCCTTCTCCCTCTTCGATCCCGGCGGCGACGAGGACCAGGTCCGACGACCGGGCGAGACGGACCGCCTCCTCGATCTTCCTCCCGGCATCGTCCCGCGCGCCGAAATCCCAGACGAGGCGGACCTCGCCGTTGCGGACGGGCTCGTGGAATTCGAGCCGGAGGTCATGGGCCTTTCCCTTTTCGAGGCGGACCTCCGCCGTCCCGGCGTGATAGGATTCCTTGCGCCAGCGGTCGATGATGAGACGGCCGTCGAGGTAAAGGCGGAACCCGTCGTCGCCCTCGACGCCGATCCGGCGCGTTCCCGTCTCCGGCCCGACGAGCGCGCCGCGCCAGCGGACCGAGTACCAGTCCGTCCCCAGGCCGGGCGCGGGCGGCAGGAAGGTCCAGCGGAAATCGACCTGAGGATCGATCCGCCGCCCGGCCGGCTCGCCCGCGAGGTCCGGATTGGCGAAGTACTCGCCCGTGAGACCGTGCTCATCCGAGCCGCCGCCGGTCGCCCGCAGAAATCCTGACGGGATCACGCCCAGGCTCTTCGGTTCGACCCGGCCGCAGCCTTCGGCGTAACGGACCTTCACGGCCGCTCCGGCGCGTTCGCGCACGGCGTCGAGGAGCGGGACCTTGTCGAGGCCCGGTCCGCTGTAGCCGCCGAGCCGGGCCTCGACGGCGTCGGGACCGATGACGGCGATCGACCTCATCGGGCGGCGGAGCGGCAGGAGACCCGCGGCGTTCTTGAGAAGGACGATGGATTCCCTGGCGGCCTTCCGGGCCAGGGCGCGATGGGCGGGAGCGCCGTTCGTCCGTCCCGCCTCGTCCGGATCGGCGTAGGGCTTCTCGAAGAGCCCCAGCTCTATCTTGGCCCGAAGGACGCGACGGACCGCGTCATCGATCCGGTCCCGGCCGACGAGGCCTCCCGTGATCGCGCTCTCGAAAAGCTTCGCCTGCCCGAGCTCGGATTGGAAGATGACGTCGAGACCGCTCGCCCAAGCCTCGCGGCCCGACTCGAGGTATGAATCCGCCGTCAAGTGCAGGCTGTTGCTGCCGCCGACGGCGC
Organism: Candidatus Aminicenantota bacterium; assembly: GCA_963742235.1. Taxonomy (GTDB): domain Bacteria; phylum Acidobacteriota; class Aminicenantia; order Aminicenantales; family Saccharicenantaceae; genus RBG-16-66-30. The sequence continues at coordinate 2,726 of CAVULT010000014.1, forward strand.
CGGCGTCGGAGATGACGAATCCCCGAAAGCCCCATTCGCCCTTGAGGATGCCCGAGAGGAGCCTCGGATTGGCCGAGCAGGGCCGTCCGTCCCAGGAATTGTAGGAGGTCATGATCGACCGGGCCCCGCCCTCGCGGAGAGCCGCCTGGAAAGGCGGGAAGTCGATCTCCCTGAGCTCGCGCTCGCCGTCGGGAATGGCGTAGCTGTCACGCCCTCCGGCGCCGACGTTGGCGACGAAATGCTTGGGCGTCGCGATGACGCCCCGCTTTTCGAAGCCGCCGACAAAGGCCGCGGCCAGCCGCGAAGCGAGATACGGGTCCTCGCCGTAGGTTTCCTCGGTCCGGCCCCAGCGGACGTCCCGGGCGATATTGACGACGGGCGAGAGGACCTGGCGGATGCCCCGGCTCGCGGTTTCTGCGGCGATGGCCGAGGCGACCTCGGCGACAAGGGCCTCGTCCCACGTTGCGGCGAGCCCGATCGCTTGGGGAAACGACGTCGCGCCCTTGCCGACGAGGCCGTGGAGGGCTTCTTCGAAGGGGACGATCGGGATCCCCAGCCGGGTCTTTTCGACGAAGAACCTCTGGACGGCGTTGATCTCTTCGGCCGCCCGCCGGCCCGCTGCGCCGGGGGCTTCACCTGCGGTCCCGGACGCTTCCGGCCCCTGCCCCGAGCGGATCTGCAGCCCGAAGATGCCGTCCCCGCAGCTCTCCGCGACTTGATCGAGACCGCCCGGGGCCATGAACAGCTGCCGGAATTTTTCCTCGGCCGTCATGCGGGCCAGGAGGTCGTCGACGCGGCGGTCGATCGTCAAGCCTGGATCGCGATAGGGGAGGAGATCCGAATCGCGTGCCGGGCCCCGGCCGCATCCTGCGACTCCGATCAGGATGACCAGGGCCGCCGCTGAAGTCTTCGGGATTCTGACGGGTTGCATGACGGAATCTTAATCGTTTTGGGAGGGCAGGTCCACCCGGGAACTTCACCGGGCCCGGGTTTGAATAACCAGATTGCGATTCAGCGCCGGAGCTAAAAAACGAGGTTGAACAGGAACCCGACGATCATGATGCCCGTCCCGACGACGCCGACGAAGATGAGGATCAAGGGGAGCTTCAGGACTTTCTTGAGGATAATCGTTTCGGGAAGCGACAGGCCGATGACCGACATCATGAAAGCCAGCGCGGTACCCAGCGAGGCGCCCTTTTCGAGCAGGGCCTGGACGATCGGAATGATGCCGGCGGCGTTCGAATAGAGCGGGATGCCGATCAGGACCGAAACAGGGACGGACCACCAGGCCGACTTGCCCATGATCGCGGCCATGAAGTTCTGGGGCACGTACCCGTGGACGACGGAGCCGACCGCGATCCCGGCGACGATGAACGGCCAGACGCGGGCAACGATGTCCTTGACGGCGGCAAGCCCGGCCGCAATACGCTCCCCGAACGGCGTCCGGCCGTTCTCGGAGGTCGTGTTCTGGGCCCTGATCTCGTAGACCCAGGGCTCGACGAAACGCTCGAGCTTCAGGCGGCCGATCACCCAGCCGGCCGTGATGGCGATGACGAGTCCGGTGGAAACATAGAGAAGGGCGGTTTTCCAGCCGAACAAGCCGAAGAGCAGGACGACGGCGACCTCGTTGATCATCGGCGCGGCGATCAGGAACGAGAACGTCACACCGAGGGGGATGCCGGCTTCGACGAAGCCCAGGAAGAGGGGGATGGCCGAGCACGAACAGAACGGCGTCACGATCCCCAGGGAGCCGGCCATGACGTTGCCGACGAAGAGGGACTTGCCCTTGAGGAGTCGCCGGGTCCGCTCGGGCGAGAAATAGGTCCGGATGATGCCGACCGCGAAGACGATCAGGACGAGAAGCATGAGGACCTTGGGGACCTCGAAAAGAAAAAAGCGCAGCGTCTCCGCGAGGCGGGACCCGGAGGTCATTTTCAAGAGCCCGAAAACGGCCAGGTCCGCGAGTTTCTCCAAGTTCAGATATAGGACGACCCAGACGGGGAGCGATAATAAAAGCCACCATTTCCTGCCCGTAGGACTCTTCTTAGCGGGAATGCAACAAGTTTCCATGAGATCACGTCCACCTATAAAAACATATGAATATATTATCATGTGTTCTAATAATAATCAAGTGGGCGAATTATTGACAAAACATGTTATATATGACAATATATTCATTTGAGGTGACGAAATGAAAGAAATTATCAGAGCTTTCAAGGCTCTTTCGGAGCCCACCCGCCTCAGAATCTTCCTCCTTCTCATGGAGCGCGACCTCTGCGTCTGCGAGCTGACGTTCGTTCTGAACATGGAGCAGTCACGCGTCTCCCACCAGCTCAGACTCCTCAGAGACGCGGACCTCGTGGAGGATAAGAGGGAGGGAAGATGGATCATCTACGGCATTCCCCAGGGGGTCAAAGAGAACCTCGCGCCGTTCGTCCGGCAGTTCGCCGGTCCCGATCTGGCTGAGTCGGAATTCGTCCTTCGGGACATCGAGCGGCTCGCCGTATGTGTCAAAGATGACGTCCGGAGGAAATCCAAAGCGGAGACACAGCCATCCGCGGTCTGAAGTCTTCACGACAAGCTCCCGCTCGGAGAAAGGCAGACGAATAATGGGCGAAGGCGGCCGGGTCTACAGCGAGAAGGGCGAGATCGACGCGCTTCTCCGTCGGAAGGATCCCGAAGAGTCCCGTAAAAAAACGTACCGGGTCGAGGTCGGGAAGGACGGCTGTTTGTCGATCCCTCCCGAACTGGCCGGAGAGCTCGGCCTCACTCCCGATGTCCGGCTCGATTTCGTCTCCGACCACGGCCGCGTCGAGATCCTGCCCAACATCCACAGCCTGCGGCGCCTCTCTATCGAGCCCACCTCGCGCTGCAACCTCTCCTGTCGGACCTGCATCCGCAATACGTGGGAAGAGCCGATGGGCGATATGGACGAAGCGACCTTCGAGCGGATCGTCGGCCAGCTCGCCCGCTTCCCCCACCTCGAAACGGTCATGTTCGGCGGCTTCGGTGAGCCGACGGCCCACCCGCGCATCCTGGCCATGATCCATGCGGTCAAAGCCCTCGGCCTTCGCGCCGAGATGACGACCAACGCGACCCTCCTCGACGACGCTCTGATCGACGGGCTTCTGCGGGAGCGCCTCGACACCCTCTGGATCTCCCTCGACGGCACGACGGAAGAGAGCTTCGAAACGATCCGAGAGGGCGCGAGCTTCCCCCTGGTCATCCAGAACGTCGAACGGCTCGGCCGGCGAAACGGCCGCGACGGGCACACGATCGAGATCGGCATCGCCTTCGTGGTCATGAAGACGAATCTCCACGACGTCAAACACCTCGACCGCTTGGCCCGGTCCGTCGGGGCCCGGCGCATCCTGGTCAGCCATGTCCTGCCCTATAGCGAAGCGATGGAGAAGGAGATGCTTTGCCTCCAGACGCTGACCCTCGAGACGTTCACCTTCGCCCCGGGCAAGACCGAGCTCAGCCTGCCCCGGATCGACGTCAACAACACCACCAAGGACACGATCTTCAGCCTGTTCCAAGGGTTCGAGAATTTGACCTTCATGGGCAACAAGGTCGCCGTCGATGCGCGACGCTGCCGCTTCGTTCACGAGCGCGCGTCCTTCGTCCGCTGGGATGGGAAGGTCGCTCCCTGCATGGGCCTGCTCCACTCCCACCGGACCTACCTCTACGGGCTCGAACGGCGGGTCCGGTCACACGCTTTCGGCGACGTGCGCGAGAGGAGCCTCTTCGACATCTGGAATTCGAAGGCCTACGCCGACTTTCGAGAAAAGGTCAGGGCCTTTGATTTCTCGCCCTGCCACGTCTGTGGCGGCTGTTCGCTCCTTGAGACGAACGAGGAAGACTGCTACGGCAACACCTTTCCTGCGTGCGGCGGCTGCCTCTGGGCCCAGGGAGTCATCCAATGCCCGTGAGCAGGCCTATCATCAACGAGGGGGATAACGTGGAAAAGAAAACGATCCTTTTCATCTGCGTTCACAATTCGGCCCGGTCCCAGATGGCCGAGGGGCTGGTCAACGCCCTTTATGGCGACCGGTTCGAGGCCGTGAGCGGCGGGACGACGGCGACCCGGGTCCATCCCGCGGCCATCAAGGCCATGGCCGAGATCGGCATCGATATCAGCGGCCATCGCTCGAAGAGCATCGACGTCTTCGAAGGCCGGCGCTTCGACGACGTCGTCATGGTCTGCGATGACAAGCAGGCGGACTGCCCCTTCTTCCCGGGCGGGAAAGAGCAGATCCATCACGCCTTCGACGACCCGGCGGCCTGCGCCGGGACCGACGAAGAGGTGCTGGCCTGCTTCCGCAAGAGCCGGGACGAGATCCGGGCCTGGATCGAGGACATGTTCGTCCGGGGGGTTTTGGAGCTCGCGGTCGACAAGTTCCGGTTCCGTTTTCCCGTCGATCTCTTCTATAGCGAGGCGGGCCTGTGGGTCCGGTTCGAGGGGTCGCGGGCCCGCATCGGGCTCTCGGACTTCACCCAGCAGAGGAACGGCGATGTCGCCTTCGCCGAGCCCAAGGAGCCGGGGACACAGGTTAAAATGGGAGACGAGGTGGCCGTCGTCGAGACGATCAAGGTCAACCTCAGCCTCCCGTCGCCCGTGGGAGGCAAGGTCGTTGAGACGAACGGCGACCTTCTGAACTCCCCCGAGCTGGTCAACCAGGACCCCTACGGCAAGGGCTGGCTGGCCGTCCTCGAAGTCGAGGACGCCGGAGCGGCGCGGAATGCCCTGATGACGGCGGCCGAGTTCATGGCCCAGGCCAAGGTTCAAGCGGAAGCGGAGGTCCTGCGATGAAGCGCAAGATCGCGGTCGTTCCCTGCAGCGGGATCGGCAAGAGCCTCGGGGCCGCGGCCCGGGAAGCCGCTTATGTTCTGACCGAGGACCTCCGCCCCGAACAAACGAAGGTCGTCGCCCTGTCCCTCCTCGTCATGGGGGACGAAGAGGCCCGGCGCGAGGTCGAGGGCGGCGAGGCCATCGCCATCGACGGCTGCAAGCTCGCCTGCGCGGCCAAGGGGCTCGCCTGCTCGGGCGCCGCCAAGGTGCACAAGATCGCGGTCTTCGACGTCATCCGGCGCCATCGCGGCCTCAAGCCCGAAGGCGTCTGCGACCTCAACGAGGACGGATTGAAGCTGGCCCGGGCGGCGGCCGATGAGGCCGCCAAGATCGTCGATGATCTGGACGAGGAGGGCCATCATGCCTGATCTGCCGAAGAAGAAAGCGGGCCTGATCTCCTGCTCGGGCGAGGAGATGCCGGAGGGCACGGTGACCCGGAGAGCCGTCCGGAAAGTGCTCGAAACGCTCCGCCCCGACGATACCGTAACGCTCTGCCTGCCGCTGTTCCTGGCGGGAGGCGAGGGGGAACGGGCTTTTGCCAAGTCCTATCCGACGATCGCCGTCGACGGCTGCGACAAGCGCTGCGCCGCGCGGGCCACCGAAAAGTACAGCGCCAAGCCGGTCGCGTCGATCGTCGTGACCGACATCGCGAAAAAATGCGGCTGCGGCGCGATCGGCACGGCCCGGCGGCTGAACGCGGAAGGGCGGCGCTTGGCCGACGAGGTCGCCGGGAAGATCGTGGAAGAAACGGACCGGCTGTTGAAGACGCCCAAGGGTTCAGTCCGGGGATCCGATGGGGGAAAGTCCTGATGGCCAAGACGGAGATCTACGAAACGACAGTGACCTGGACGGGCGGACATGACGGGCATGTCCGGATGGGCAACGGGCCGGAGATGGACTTTTCCGCTCCTCCACAATCACAAGGACGGGCGGGCGTCTTGACTCCCGAAGACGCGTTCGTCGGCGCGGTCAATACGTGCGTCATGTTGATGTTCATCTGGGCGGCCGAACGCTTCAGACTGGACCTCGTGTCCTATGAATGCCGGGCCGAAGGGACCAAGCTCATCGAGCTCGACAGAACCGAGATCTTCACCCAGGTCGTCTTGAAACCCCGGATCGTCGTCCGCGCCGGGACCGAACTCCCCGAGGCCGTCGAAAAACGGGTTCGCCGCGGGCTCGAAGCGGCGCAGAAATTCAGCCTCGTCGCCAACTCCGTCAAAAGCGAGGTCATGATCGAACCGGAAATCCTTATCGACACCCGCGGCAGCGGAATCCAATGAGGCTGTAAGATGGAAATCAAGATTCTGGGACCGGGATGCCCAAGGTGTGGAGAGGTCGAAAAGCGCGTCAAGAACGCGCTGGCCGAGCTCGACATCGCCGCCGACGTCGAGAAGATCGCCGACATCAAGACGATGATGTCCTATGGGATCCTTTCGACCCCCGGCCTCGTCATCAACGGGAAGGTCAAATCCACGGGCCGGATCCCCCGGATCGAGGAGATCAAAGCCTGGATCCGGGAGGCCGCCGGCTGACGGGGGCGATGTCATGAGAGACATGGCTTGCCGCTCAAGATGATGTGACAGTTCAAAGCTGAAGGGAGATCGAACATTGCCCAAAACCGCAATAACGCATGTGCTCCTGGCCTTCGCTCTGCTTGCGGCCGCCGGTTCCCTCGGCCTTGCCGCGAATCCCCCGGCTGATCAGTCCAAGCCTCCCGTCTGGGCCGTCAAGGGCGAAGTCCTGGTCACGAACCGTCTGGATATCGACTTTTCCAAGTACCAGGTGACGTTTCTGGAGCTCGGCGCCGACCGCTGCATCCCCTGCAAGAAGATGCAGCCGATCATGAAGGAGATCGCCGCGGCCTTCCCCGACAGGGTTCAGGTCGTCTTCTACGATGTCTGGAAGGATCCCGCCCCGGCCGAGAAATACGGCATCCAGCTCATCCCGACCCAGGTCTTTCTGGATCAAAAGGGAAAGGAGATCGCCCGCCACGTCGGGCTCTTTCCCAAGGAGGAGATCCTCGCGCTCCTGAAGACAGCACGGCGTCCAGTGAGCTGAGGAGAGATGGGAAGCCTCTTCGGCGACGTTTCGGCGCTTCTCCAGTCCAATCCCTGGCTGGCGATCGTCGCCGTCTTTGCCGGCGGCGTGACGACGGCCCTGAACCCCTGCGTCCTGGCCATGGTCCCGCTTCTGATGGGCGTCGTCGCCGGCAACAAGGGAACCACGACGCGTAAGGCGCTCGCTTGTCTTTTCGCTCTTTTTCGTTCTGGGCCTGGCCATCACCTTTACGGTCCTCGGGCTCATCTCCGCCCTGATGGGACGGATGTTCGGCAATATCGGCCAGTTCTGGAAATATGTCGTTGCCGGGCGTCTGTCTGCTCATGGGGCTCCACCTGCTCGGCATTCTTAAATTGAACTTCCCCGTGCCCGCCGGGCTCAAGGTTAAAAAGCAGGGGTTTTTGGGCGCCTTCCTGCTGGGGCTTCTGTTCGGCGTCGTCTCGACGCCGTGCGCCGTTCCCATCCTGGCCGTGCTCCTGGCCTTCGTCGCGGAAAAGGGGAATGTCCTTTATGGCGGATTCCTGCTCTTCGTCTATGCCCTCGGGCATTCGGCCCTTGTCCTCGTCGCCGGGACGTCGGTCGGCGCGGCCAAGGCGCTTCTCGAATCCAAGGGCCTGCGCACGGCCCACGGCATCCTTCAGAAGGTCGCCGGCGCCCTGATCATCGGCATCGGACTTTACTTTGTGTTCCGGACCTGAATAGCGTGAAAGGAGACGGCGTATGACACCCGGAAACCCCAGGCTCAAGTTCCTCGATCGATATCTGACCCTGTGGATCTTCCTGGCCATGGGCGTCGGCGTCGGGCTGGGCTATTTCGTCCCGGCCGTCGTCGGCGTCATCAATGAGTTCCAGTCGGGGACGACCAACATCCCCATCGCCATCGGACTCATCCTGATGATGTACCCGCCCCTGGCCAAAGTGAAGTACGAGGAGCTCGGCGACGTCTTCAGGAACGTCAAAGTTCTCACGTTGTCCCTCGTCCAGAACTGGATCATCGGGCCTCTCCTGATGTTCGCCCTGGCCGTCATCTTCCTCCGCGACAAGCCCGAGTACATGTACGGCCTGATCCTGATCGGCCTGGCCCGCTGCATCGCCATGGTCATCGTCTGGAACGACCTGGCCAAGGGGGACCGGGAGTACGCGGCCGGCCTCGTGGCCTTCAACTCGATCTTCCAGGTCCTGTTCTTCTCGGTCTACGCCTACGTCTTCATCACCGTCTTCCCGACCTGGCTCGGGCTCAAGGGGACGGCGGTCAACGTGACCATCGGCCAGATCGCGAAAAGCGTCTTCATCTACCTCGGCATCCCCTTCCTGGCCGGCATGATCACCCACTTCGGCCTGATCAAGCTCAAAGGGAAGACCTGGTACGAGACGAAGTTCATCCCCCGCATCAGCCCGATCACGCTCATCGCCCTGCTCTTCACCATCATCGTCATGTTCTCGCTCAAGGGCGAGTACATCGTCAAGATCCCGCTCGACGTCCTGCGCATCGCCGTGCCGCTCCTCATCTACTTCGTGGTCATGTTCCTCGTCTCGTTCTACCTCAGCCGGAAAGCGGGCGCGGACTACGCGAAGACAGCGACGCTGTCGTTCACGGCGGCCAGCAACAACTTCGAGCTGGCCATCGCCGTGGCCGTGGCCGTGTTCGGGATCAACTCAGGGCAGGCCTTCGCCGCGGTCATCGGCCCTCTCGTCGAGGTGCCGGTGATGATCGGCCTGGTCAACGTGGCTCTGTATTTCAAGCGGCGCTATTTCGCCCAAACGGCCTGAACAATTTCACGGGCCCGGTCGCGGGAAAAAAATGGGGAAAGGGGCTCAGCCGGCCATCTTGATGGCGGCGAGCTTCTTCATCGTCTCGACGTCGCCGGCCGTCCGGACTTCCAGGCGGAAGCCGCGGCCTTCGGCGTAGACGGGGGCGTCCTCGATCTCTTTCATGACCGCCTTGGGCAGCTTGGCCTGACGCGCCGCCTCGGTGGCTTTGCCGCCGAATACGAAGGCGCACAGAAAACGGCCTTCCCGGGGGAGAAGGTAGACGATCGTCCTTTTCTTCCGCTTGAGCCGGAGGGACCAGGATTTGTAGAAACCCCAGGCCTCGGTGACGGGGGCGTAGGCGTCGGCGACGTGGCGGACGAATTCGTCCCAGAGCTTCTTCGAGGGTCCCAACCCCTCGGCCAGGGACGCGTCGTCGGGGACATTTTCCTTGTCGTCGAAGCTCATGACCTTCCCATTATAGACCTTGCCATCCCGGCCGCAAATATCGAATAATGGCCTGAGCATGGAAGACATCTCGCGGGGCGTGCGCTCCTTTACGCTGGGCACGGCCGTCAGCCGGGTCACGGGTCTGGCCCGGGAAATGGTCCAAGCCCACCTCTTCGGCGCCGGCTTCGCCATGGACGCCTTCAATGTCGCCTTCCGGATCCCGAACCTGCTCCGCGACCTCTTCGCCGAGACCGCCCTCTCGGCGGCGTTCGTCCCCATCCTGACGGCCGAAAAAGCCAAGAGCAAAGAAGCCCAGAACCGCCTGGCGTCGAACATCTTCAACGTCCTTTTCGTCGTGACGGGCGCGGTTTCCCTGATCGGCTTCATGGCCTCCCCCTACCTCGCCAAATGGATCGCTTTCGGCTTCGGCAAGGTGCCGGGAAAGATCGGCCTGACCGCCCAGCTGACGGCCGTCCTCTTCCCCTTCCTCCTGTTCGTCAGCCTGGCCGCCTGGGCCATGAGCTACCTCAACACGGAGAGATCGTTCTTCGTCCCATCCGTGGCCCCGGCGGTCTTCAACCTCTTTTCCATCCTTTTCCCGGTCCTGGCCTACGGCTGGTATGTCGCGCACGGCAAGGATCCCATCTTCGGCCTGACCATCGGCGTCCTCGTCGGCGGACTGATGCAGTTCCTCGTCCAGATGCCTCTCCTCCGGCGCAAGGGTTTCCGCTGGAGTCCCGTCCTGAACTTCCACGACCCGGAGTTCCTTCGGGTCATGGCCCTGTTCATCCCCGTCGCGATCGGGCTCGCGGGGACGCGCATCAACGTCCTCGTCAACACGATCCTGGTCACGCCGCTGGCCCAGGGGAGCGTCAGCTGGCTCACTTACGCCTTCAGGATCATGCACCTGCCGCTCGGCCTCTTCGGCATCGCCGTCGGGACGGTCGCCCTGCCCTCGCTCTCGAAGCTCGTCCTCGAGAACGACCTCGCGGCCGTCAAGTCGACCCTGTCGGACTCATTGAAGATGGTCCTTTTCCTGACCGTCCCCACATCGGCCCTCATCGCCGGCCTGGCCATCCCGGTGACAAGGGCCATCTATCAGCGGGGCCATTTTACGGCCGCGGACACGCTGGCCACGGCCGCGGCTCTTGTCCTTTACGTTCTCGGGATCCCGTTCATGTCGGCCCTCCGGAACGTCGCCGCCGTCTTCTACGCCTACAAGGACGCCAGGACGCCGATGTACGCGAGCTTCGCTTCGATCGGCCTCAACCTCGTTCTCAACATCTCCCTCATGTGGGTCGTCGGCTACCTGGCCTTCCCGCTCTCGACGTCGCTCGCCGCGATCCTCAACGTGGCCATCCTCTATGCCCTCCTGCCGCGCAAGATCGGCGCGATGGAGTTCGGCCCCCTCGCGGCCTATGCCGCGAGACTGGCCCTCGCCTCCGCTGCAGGCGGGGGAGCGGCCTGGCTTCTGAACCGGCTCATCGCCGGGGAGATCGGCGTCTCCTTTGCCGGCACCGTCGCCAGCCTGGCCGTTTCCGGCCTCGTCGGTTGTGGGGTCTTCTACGCCCTCTCGCTCGCCCTCGGCCTGACCGAGACCCGCGATTATCTGCGGCGCTTCCTCCGCAAATAAGAACGGGCTATAATACGCTCCCCTTCTGGCCGGTCCGGCCGCAGGCGTGTGATCCCCCGACGAGCGACGATGCGGCCGCGCATCCGCAGAGAGGAGTGCCTTGTCCCGTTCCGATGAGCTCCTGAACGGCCTCGGCCTGGACGTCGAGCTCCACCGGCGCATCTTCGACGCCGTCGACCGGAGCTTCCGCGAGACCGTGATCGCGCAGCACGGCCGCCCCGCCCGGATGGCCTATTTCGACGGCGTCATCCGCGAGGCCCACGGCGACCGCGTCCGGGAGATCATCGAGCGGCGTGCGGCCGGCGACAAGCTCATCGGCACATTCTGCATCTATGTCCCCGAAGAGATCGTGCTGGCCTTGGGGGCGATTCCCGTCGCGCTCTGCGGCGGGACGTCCCAGTCGATCCCCTACGCCGAGAGGCTGTTGCCGCGCGATATCTGTCCCCTGGTCAAGTCGACCGTCGGCCTGGCCTTGTCCAACACCTGCGCTTACGGCCCGATCGAGGACCTGGCCGTCGGCGAGACCACCTGCGACGCCAAAAAGAAGACCTGGGACCTCCTGGCGAAGAACGGCGACCTCTATGTCATCGAGCTGCCTCAGAAGAAGGGCGCCCGGGACAGGGACCTGTGGCTCGACGAGGTCCGTCAGTTCAAGTCCCGCCTCGAGCGGCTGACCGGCCGGACCCTTGACGCCGAAAAGCTCGCCGGGGCGGTCCGCCTGATGAATAGAAAGCGGCGGGCTCTGGCCCGGCTCAACGCATTCAGAAAGGAAGCGAATCCGCCCCTGAGCGGCCTCGACGCCCTCGTCGTCATGCAGGGCGCCCTCCTCGACGATGCCGTCCGCTTCACGGAACGGCTCGAAGCCCTCGACGACGAGCTCGAGGACCGCGTCCGCCTCGGCATCGGCGTCGCTCCGGACCGGGCCAAAAGGATCATGATCTCCGGCTGTCCCGCGGTCCTGGGCAACTGGAAGCTTCATGCTCTGGTCGAGTCCGCGGGGGCCATCATCGTCTGCGACGAGACCTGCACCGGTTCGCGCTATTATGAGAACCTCGTCGAAGAGGCCGGCTCCGGCCTCGAAGCCCAGCTCGACGCGATCGCCGCTCGCTATCTCAAGATCGAGTGCTCGTGTTTCACGCCGAACGACGAGCGGATCGGGTCGATCACCCGGCTCGCCCGGGAGCACCGCGTCGACGGGGTCATCCAGTACGTCCTCCAGTACTGTCACACCTACAACATCGAGGCCGTCGCCGCGGCCGCCGCGCTCAAGGACGCCGGCGTGCCCAGCCTCAAAGTCGTGACCGATTACGCCGAGGCGGACACCGGGCAGCTGCGCCTTCGCGTCGACGCCTTCCTCGAGGGGCTGGGGCGGTGAGGAGAGAACGACGTGGCCGCGCCTGACCTCTTCCTTGGCCTCGACCTCGGCTCCCGGACGACCAAGATCGCCGAGCTGGCCGCGGGGACGGTCGTGGGCTTCGAGGTCTTCGACACGACCCACGATTCCATCGAGCGCGTTCGGGCGCGGCTCGACCGTCGGGACTATGCCCGCGCCGCGGCCACGGGATATGGCCGATATCTGATGAACGCCCACCTCGACTGCCGCGTCGTGACCGAGATCACGGCCTGCGCCCTGGGGACCCGTTTCCTGAGGCCGGAGGCGGGCCTGGTCATCGACATCGGCGGCCAGGATTCCAAGGTCATCCTGCTCGGCAACGGCTCCGGCGCCTTCGCCGATTTCGAAATGAACGATCGCTGCGCCGCCGGCACCGGACGCTTCCTCGAGGTCATGGCCCGTCTGCTCGGCTTCGGGATCGAGGAATTCGGGCGGGCGGCCTGCGAAGCGGACGAGATGATCACCGTCAGCAGCATGTGCACCGTCTTCGCCGAATCCGAGGTCATCTCGCTCCTCGCGGCCGGACGCGACCGGTCCTCGATCGCCCTGGGCCTCCACGGCTCCATCGCCGACCGGGTCTACCCCCTCGCGGCGAGGTTCGACGCCAAGGGAGAGGTCGTCATGGCCGGCGGGGTCGCCCTGAATCCGTGCCTGGTCGACCTTCTGTCGAAACGGCTCGGCCGTCCCGTGGTCGTCCCCGAGCATCCTCAGATCGTCACGGCCGTCGGCGCCGCCCTGGCCGCCCAAGAAGGGGTCAAACCTACGCGATGCCAGTAAAAACTGGCATCGCGTAGGTTTGACCCCCTCTTGAACCATGTGACCCTTCCGGTATAATGGCGGGCGACATGGCCACAGCCGAACCGATCCAGGCCTCCGACCGGTCACTCCGCAGGACGGCGCTCGCCGTGTCGATGGTCTCCTCGTTCCTGACCCCGTTCATGGCCTCGAGCATGAACGTGGCCATGCCCCTGATCGGCAAAGAGTTCGGGCTTAACGCCGTCACCCTTAGCTGGGTCCTCACGGCCTACATCCTGACGGCGGCCATGTTCCTCGTTCCCTTCGGCCGCCTGGCCGACATCACCGGACGGAAGCGGATCTTCGCCCTGGGCCTCAGCCTCGACATGTGCGGGGCGACCATCGGCGCCCTCGCGCCGTCGGCGTCCCTGCTCATCCTGGCCCGGGCCGTCCAAGGCGTCGGCGGGGCCATGATCTTTGGGACGGGCATCGCCATCCTGACCTCGGTCTATCCGCCCGGGGCTCGCGGCCGCGCCCTCGGCCTGAACACGGCCGCCGTCTATTCGGGACTTTCGCTCGGCCCGGTCCTCGGGGGGTTCATCGTCCACGCCAGCGGCTGGCGGGCGATCTTCTTTGTGACCATCCCCATCGCGGCGACCGCCCTCGGCCTGGCGGTCTTCCGGCTCAAGGGCGAGTGGGCCGACGCCCGGGGCGAAAGGTTCGATCTCACCGGAGCGGTCGTCTTCGGCGCCGGACTGGTCTCCCTGATGTACGGCTTCTCCCGTCTGCCTTCGCTCTCCGGCTTCGCCCTCGTCGCCGCCGGCCTCGCGGCCCTGGCCCTGTTCGTCGTCCTGGAGCTTCGCCACCCGGCGCCGCTCATCGACCTCGGCCTTTTCCGCTGCAACCGCATCTTCGCCTTCTCCAACCTGGCGGCCCTGTTCAATTACAGCGCCACGGCGGCCGTGGCCTTCCTCATGAGCCTCTACCTCCAGTACATCAAGGGTTTGCCGCCTTACAAGGCCGGCTTCGTCCTCGTCGCCCAACCGATCGTCATGGCCCTGGCCTCGCCCTTCGCCGGACGGCTCTCCGACCGGACGGAGCCACGGCTCATCGCCTCCGTCGGCATGGCCCTCTCGGCCGCCGGGCTTTTTCTCTTCTCGTTCATCGGTCCCGGCACTGGCTTCGGCTTCATCGTCGGGACCCTCGTCTGTCTCGGCCTCGGATTCGGCCTGTTCTCTTCGCCCAATACCAACGCGGTCATGTCCTCGGTCGAGACGCGCCAGCTCGGCGTCGCCTCGGCCTCCCTCGGGACCATGCGCCTGACCGGGCAGATGATGAGCGCCGGCATCACCATGATGATCTTCGCCCTGATCATGGGCCGGGAGCCGATCACCCCCGCCCTCTACCCGCTCTTCCTCCGCAGCGCCCACGTCGCCTTTGTCTTCTTCGCCGTTCTCTGCGTCGCGGGCATCTTCGCCTCGCTCGCCCGCGGCAACAGCCTTCCCGGTAGACCTAACTGAAGGTCGCCCCGGCCGGGAGCGTTTTCCCTTGTCAAAAGGACCGCCCGGCGACTAGAATGGGGGGCGATAACGCCGTCCCGATCGAGGAGGAACGATGAGCCTGTCCCGCAAAAGCTTCCTGAAGATGTTCGGTCTCGGCGCGCTGGCCGCCGGCTCGAAAGCCTATGGCCTGCCCTCGAAGACGCTCGAGGACGCCCGCGCGGCCGCCAAAAAGCTCAAGATCACCGATGTCGAGATCTTCCTCTTCGACATCCCCATCACCTCGCCCTTCCGCATCGCCATAGGCACGATGACCGCGGCCAACGACCTGCTCATCCGCATCCGCACCGACCAGGGCCTCGTCGGCCTCGGCGAAGCCTGCCCGTTCCCGCCGATCACCGGCGAGACCCAGGCGACCAACGCCGCCGCCGCCGTCAGCATGCGCGACATGATCGTCGGCAAGGACCCGTTGGCCATCGACGCGCTCCTCCGGGAGATCGGCCCCATCGTCCACGCCAACCCGAGCGCCGTGGCCGCCTTCGACATGGCCCTTTTCGATATCCTTGGCAAGGTCGCCGGCCTGCCTCTCTTCCGGCTCCTCGGCGGAACGAAGAACGTCTTCGAGACCGACATCACGACCAGCCTCGACACGCTCGAGAAGATGACCGCCGAAGCGAAGGGCTATGCCGACAAGGGCTATAAGACCCTCAAGGTCAAGGTCGGCCTCGACCCCGACGAGGACTATTCCCATATCGCTGCCATCCGGGCCGCCGTCGGCCCCAAAGTCACGATCCGCATCGACGCCAACCAGGGCTGGACCGTGCCCCAGGCGATCTACGCCCTGCGCAAGATGGCGCCGCTCGCGATCGAGTTCTGCGAGCAGCCGGTCCTGGCCTCGGATACGGCCGGGCTCAGGGCCGTCCGCTCCCAGAGCCCCATCGCCATCATGGCCGACGAGGCCCTGTTCGGGCCGTCGGACGCGATCAAGCTCATCCGCGCGGAAGCCTGCGACACCTTCAACATCAAGGTCATGAAGGCCGGCGGCCTGCTCAACTCGATCCGCATCGCCCACATCGCCGACGCCGCCAACATCCGCTGCATGGTCGGCTGCATGCTCGAATCGAAGCTGGCCCTGACGGCCGCGGCCCACGTCGTCGCCTCCCAGGCCAACATCGTCTACGCCGACCTCGACGGGAACACCGAGCACGTCATCGATCCGATCACCGGCGGGATGACGGTCAAGGCGGGAACGCTGACTCTGCCGGAAACTCCGGGCCTCGGCTGCGACGTCGACCCGGCCTTCGTCAAGAAACTGAAGATAGTCTGATATAAAGCCCGCGCCGGCGGCGGCGTCTGCTCAGGTCGGACGCGAGAGTTCGCCTTCGGAAGGGACCCGCTTTCTGAGCTTCGCGGCACGCCACAAAACCAGAACTTCGATAATTATGAAGGCGGCATATACGGGCGTTACATAAAAGTAGGGAAAGGAGATTGAGCCTCCGGGACCAGATGTTCTCGGATGTACCAGAAGATCAACCAGCGTCGCCGCCCATCCCTCGCTGGATAATAGGAAAGCGCCCCAGCATACGGCATTCCAATAGACGAAGAAAACGATCTGGATTCCCAGGAGGATCTTTCTACCTCTTCCTGTAGGCCGTGTCACGAAGAACAAGGGAAAGATGAAAAAGGATAAGACGAAAACGGAGAGCGTGATATAAAAGAGATCCATCCTAGCCCTCTACGCCGAAAGCCGGCTTCTTCGTCTTCCATCTGCCGCGGGTGAAGTCCGGGCATTCGAGGGCCGGGAATTCGAGACCCGGCATGAGGAGAAGATCCGAGAGGAGCGACCGGCCGCGGTTCCCCGTGCCGATGACGCCCAGGCGGACCGGCCGGGCCGCCTGCTCCACCTTCAGGAATACCCTGCGGTCCGTCAGTCCGGCCATCACCGTCATCTCCTCCTAAATACCCCCGTTCTCTTCGCGGCACATGTCCCGCGCCGTAGTATCGTCCAGGCGATGGGCAAAATCAAGGCGACGCCTGGTTGCGCCTGACCGGGCGTTGGCATAAGATGAGGCCTCCGAAAGGCGAGAAGAGAATGACCGCGGCCGCGGGAAAGATCAACTGGGGCATCCTCGGCTGCGCCGGCATCGCCGAAAAGGCATTCATCCCGGCCGTTCTCAAGTCCCATAACGGCGTCCTGGCCGCGATCGCCTCGCGCGACGAAGCCCGGGCCGCCGATTGCGCCCGCCGCTTCGGCTTCCTGAAGTCCTGCCGGACCTACCAGGAGCTCGTCGACGATCCGGCCATCGACGCCGTCTATAACCCGCTTCCGAACGACCAGCACGCCGAATGGTCCATCCGGGCCATGCGCGCGGGCAAGCACGTCCTCTGCGAGAAGCCCCTGGCCCTGAACGCCGCCGAGGCCCGGGCCATGATCCAGGCCGCCGCAGACGAACGGCGTCCTGCTCATGGAAGGCTTCATGTACAAGTTCCATCCGCAGATCGGGAAGACGCTCGAGCTCATCGGCGCGGGGACAATCGGCGAACCGGCGGTCCGTCCACTCCTCCTTCACTTTCCGCTTCGATCGCGACGGCTCGAATTATCGCTGGTTCCCGGCGCGCGGGCGGAGGCGCCCTTTACGATGTCGGCTGTTACACGATCAGCATCGCCCGGCTCATTCTCGGCGCGGAGCCGCTCGCGGTCTCCGCCGCCGCGCACATCGACCCTGCGACCGGGGTGGACAAGACGACGGCCGTCCTCCTCGAATTCCCGGGCGCCCGCTTCGCCCTGTGCGAATCGAGCTTCGAGACGCACTTCCAGAGCCGCCTCCTCGCCGTCGGCACGGACGGCACTCCTCCGCCTCGGGCGGGCCTTTTCGGCCAAAGACTTCGACGTCGCCGTCGAGATCGTCCGGGGAGACGCCGTCGAAGCCGTGCCGATCCCGAAGGCCAACATGTTCGTCCTGATGGTCGAACATTTCGGCGACGCCGTCGTCGGTGAGATCCCGCTCCGCTATCCCGCGTCCGACGGCTGGAACAACATGCGCGCGATCGACGCCTGCTTCGAGTCCATCCGGACCGGCGGGCGCGTCATGATCCCCGAAGAGAAGAGCTGACGCCCGCGATGACGATCACCAAGCCGACGATCCCCCCGCTTCGCGCGCCTGGCCCGACTTGACGTCAATGAGGAGGTATCGCCATGTCCCATGAGCACGCCGCTCCCGATGTCGAGCCCGGGCGGCCCGGCCGCCGGGAATTCCTGGCCAAGTCGCTGACCGCCTTTCTCGCTCTCAATCCCGCCCTGGGTCGTCTCTTCGCCGATGACGACCCCGCGCTCGGCGGGCGAGGGCGGCCTGCCTCCCGAGGGCTTCGTCATGGAGAGCGCGCCCGGGCCCGAGACCGTGCTCAACGGCCGGCGCTGCCTCTATTTCGGGGGCACGGGCTATTTCGCCCTCCACGGCCACCCGGAGGTCATCGCCGCCGGCATCGCCGCTTTCCGCAAGTACGGCTGCCACAGCGCCACGTCGCGGACAGGCTTCGGCAACACCCCCGTCCAGCTCGAGCTCGAGCGGAAGATCGCCGACTACTTCGGGACCGAGGATTCGATCCACTTCGTCTCGGGCTATCTCGACAACCTCTTCCTCGTCCAGGCCCTCAAGGCGAAGGTCGGGGCCATCTTCATCGACGAGACGGCCCACTTCAGCATCCGCGACGCCGTCTATTCGGCGCTCAAGCCCGTCCATACGTTCAAGCATCGGGACGCGGACGACCTCGCGGTCAAGCTCAAACAAAACCTCAGGGCGGGCGATGTCCCCCTGGTCATGACCGACGGCGTCTTCCCGACCTTCGGGCTCATCGCCCCGGTCCCCGAATTCCTCAAGGTCCTCGAGCCTTATCAGGGCTATCCTCTGTCTCGACGACTCCCATGCCGTCGGCGTGTTGGGCCCTAACGGCCGCGGCACGTATGAGCACTTCGGCGTCAAGTCCGACCGCTGCTTCTTCGCCGGGACCATGAGCAAGGCCTTCGGCGGCCACGGCGGCTTCATCCCGGCGACCAAGGCCTTCATCGACCATATCAAAGCGACCTGCGGCGCCTATCCCGGCGCGACGCCTTCCCCGACGCCGGCCATGGCCGCCTCGATCAAGGGCCTGGAGATCGTCAAGCGGGAGCCGCAGAGACGCGAGCGCCTCCGGCGCAACGTCGTTCAGGCGAAAACAGGGCTGAGGAAGCTCGGCTTCGAGACGAACGACAACCCGGTGCCGATCGTCACCTGGGCCCTGAAATCCGCCGAGCGACATGAAGAGGGTCCAGGCGGAGCTCTTCGACAGGGGCATCGTCGTGGCCATTTCGAAGTACGTCGGGGCCCCGGCCGGCGGCGTCCTGCGGGCCTCCATTTTCTCCGAGCACACACCCGAACAGATCGACCGCCTTCTCGGCGAGCTCAAACGGCTTGTCTGACATCCGGACGCGGGGGAGAGACAAACGCCATGAACGAACTCGTCTTTCACAAAGAGTACGCGATCCATACCTACGAGACCGACGCCCGGGGCCTGGCCAAGACGGTCACTCTGCTCAATTTTCTCCAGGACGCGGCCGGGGAGCATGCCGGCCGGCTGGGCTTGTCGGTGCTCGATCTCTTCAAACGCAACATGACCTGGGTCCTGTCGCGCTATCACATCCTCGTCCATCGCTATCCGGCCATGGGCGAGCGGCTCGAGGTCACGACCTGGCCCTCGGGCAAGGGCGGTTATTTCGCCACAAGGGATTTCGAGGTCGCCGGCGCGGCCGCGGGTCCCGTCCTCTCGGCGACGAGCTCGTGGATGATCATCGGGCTCGAGCGGAAGCAGCGGATCAAGGTCGACGACATCATCGACATCCCCTATGCCCTCGACAAGCGGGCCCTCGAGGACCCGTTCGCCTCTCTGCCCGTTCTCTCGGCGCGCGACTCCGAAGTCCGCTTCCGCGTCGAATCGGTCCACCTCGATTGGAACCGGCACGTCAACAACGCGATCTATGTCCAGTGGGCCCTCGAAGGCGTCCCGGCCGCCGTCCTGATGAACAAGCGGCCGATCGAGCTCGAGGCCTCCTTCAGGGCCGAGGCCTTCTACGGGGAGGAGGTCCTGTCCGTCGTCCGGGCCGTCCCGGATACGGGTCGCCGGTCCCGTCTTTCTTCATCAGATCCTCAACGCGGCGTCGGGCACGGAGCTGACCCGGTTGAGGACGCGGTGGGGCTGAGGGCTAGGACTTCGTCGGCTTCTTCCCGGTCCCCGGGTGACCTTCCTCGCGGGCGTAGACGACGCCCATCTGCGTGAGCATGGTCCTGGCCTCGCCCTCCGGGATCTCGGTCTGGATCTCCGCCTTGACGTCCTTCCCGATAGAAGAGGCTCCTGTTGAGCTCGTCGACGAGGGCGGTGATGCGGATGTAGACCTTGGCCGGGGCCTTGTCGACGACGACCGTGATGCGGTCGTCCCGGACGGTAACCAGCCGGACCTCGGGGAACCGGCCGAGCTTCTTCGTGAAGGTCGGCGATCATGCGCCTTTTCCGGTTGCGCACGAACCGGTAGACGAAGAGGGCGATGAAGGCCGGACCGATGAGGCCGCCCCAATTGAACCTGGCGGCCACCAGGATGGCGGCCAGGGCGATCGCCCCGAACAGGACGACCATCCCCTTGGTGCCTCCGGGAAACGAGATCTTCAGCCGCTCGGCCCAATGGCGCAGGCGGTCGCCGGCCGGGAGTCTCGTGGTCGTCCCGGTCTCGATGTCGCGCTTCAGGCGGCGCAGGTCGTCGGCCAGGGCGTGGGCGTCGGGATAGCGGTCGTCCGGGTTCTTGCGCAGGCAGCGGAAGACGATGCGGTGGAGCTCGGGCGTGAGGTTGCGGCGGACGAGCGTCACCGGCCGCGCCTCCTCGTAGGCGATGGCGTGCATCGTGTCGAGCGGCGTCTCGCCCTTGAACGGGAGCTCGGCCGTGACCATCTCGTAGAGGACGATGCCCAGGGAGAAGATGTCGCTGCGCTTGTCGAGCTCCCGGCCGCGGGCCTGTTCGGGGCTCATGTAGCTGAGCGTGCCCATGACCGCGCCGGGGATCGTCTGGACCCGGCCGCGGGTCAGGGTGCGCGAGAGCTCGACGGGCGAGACGGGCCCGTCCTGTTCCGGCTCGACCAGCTTGGCCAGGCCGAAATCGAGGAGCTTGGCGTGGCCGTCCCGCGTGACCATGATGTTGTCGGACTTGATGTCGCGGTGGAGGATGCCCGCGTCGTGGGCCTTGGCCAGGCCCTCGGCGACCTGGAGGGCGATCTCGACCGCGCCCATGAGGTCGAGCTCGCCGTCGGCGATGAGCCGGCTGACGGTCCGGCCGTCGACGTATTCCATGGCGATGAACAGGTTGCCGTCGACCTCGTCGATGTCGTAGACCTGGGCGATGGCCGGGTGCGAAACGGCCGCGGCCGAGCGGGCTTCGAGGAGAAGGCGGCTGCGCCGCTCGGGATTGGCCACCAGGCCCGGCGTGATCATCTTCAGGGCGACCAGCCGGCCGAGGCGGGTGTCCCGGGCCCGGTAGACGACGCCCATGCCGCCCTTGCCGAGCTCGGTTTCGATGAGATAGTGCTTGAGGACCGTGCCGACCATGATCGTACCCAATAAATATCATACGGACGGACCGGGGTCAAACGTTCCATCGACCGCGGAGCTCGCGCGGCTGCCGGTTGAACGGAGCCGGCAATAGGAGTACATATGGACCAGCTTCTTCCGTGGAGGGATCATGAGATCATCGACCAAACCGGCGCTTCTCGCGGCCCTCGTTCTCACCCTGGCTTATGGCGCGGCGGCCTGCAAGAAGGAGGCGGTCTCCGCCGGCGAGTGAAAACGGCTGAGCAAGGAGATGCGACGATGAAAACCAAACGAGAGCACTTCGGGCGGCTGGCCGACGGCACGGCCGTCGAGATCTTCACCCTGACCAACGCGTCCGGGCTCGAAGCCCGGATCATGACCTACGGCGCCATCCTGGTGTCGCTGAAGGTGCCGGACAGGAACGGCGTCCTGGCCGACGTCAACCTCGGCTTCGACAGCCTCGCGGGCTATCTCGGCACGGACCCGTATTTCGGCGCCGTCATCGGCCGCTATGCCAACCGCATCGCCAAAGCCCGGTTCTCCCTGGACGGCGTCGAGTACCGCCTGGCCCCGAACAACAACGGCAACACCCTCCACGGAGGGATCAAGGGTTTCGACAAGGTCGTCTGGAAAGCCGAGCCGGTCAAGGTCGCCTACGGCACGGGCGTCAAGCTGACCTACCTGAGCAAGGACATGGAGGAAGGCTTCCCGGGCAACCTCTCGGTCACGGTCGTCTACACGCTGACCGACACGAACGAGCTCGAGATCCGCTACGAGGCGACGACGGACAAGGCGACACCCGTCAATCTGACCAATCACGCCTACTGGAACCTCAAGGGCGAAGGCCAGGGCGACGTCCTGGGGCACCGGCTCCAGATCGAGGCCGACAGGATCACGGCCGTCGATTCGGCCGCGAACCTCATCCCGACGGGCGAGATCGTCCCGGTGGCCGGGACGGCGTTCGATTTCACCTCACCGCACGCGATCGGCGAGAGGATCGCCAAGGTCGAGGGCGGCTACGACCACAATTTCGTCTTGAGAAGCGGCGGCGGCGCGCTGGCCCTGGCGGCCAGGGTCGAAGAGCCGGTGAGCGGCCGGGTCCTGGAGATCTGGACGGACCAGCCCGGGATCCAGCTCTATACGGGCAACTTCCTGGACGGCACGGTCATCGGCAAGGGCGGCCAGGCCTACGGCAAGCATTTCGCCTTCTGCCTCGAGACCCAGCACTTTCCCGACTCGCCCAACCAGCCGAATTTCCCGACGACGATCCTCCGGCCGGGCCAGACCTATCGCACGGTCACCGTTCACAAGTTCTCGGTGAAATAGGGCTTTACCAAGATATTTATCAGCATCGGGGCTTCGAGCGCTCAGCCCCGATCCTGCAGGTCGCTCCGAAGATCCCGCTTCCCGCCGGTCCCCATTTTGTCCTTGCCGCCGGTCAGCGCCGTTCGGGCAGCACTTCGAGCCAGTAGCCGTCCGGGTCCTCGATGAAGTAGATGCCCATGGCGGCGTTCTCGAAACAGACGACGCCCATCCCTTTGTGCCTGGTTAGGGCCGCGTCGTAATCATCGACAGTGAAGGCCAGGTGGATCTCGTTGTCGCCGAGATCATAGGGTTCCTTCCGGTCGCGGATCCAGGTCAGCTCGAGCTGATGCGGCGTGCGCCCGTCGCCGAGATAGACCAGGACGTAGCTCCCGTCTTTCCCTTCCTTGCGCCGGACCTCCTCCAATCCGAGCGCTTCCTTGTAGAAGGCCAGGCTCTTTCCCAGATCGAGCACATTGATGTTGTTGTGAGCGAAGGTGAATCTCATTTGGCCCCTCCCGTTTCGGAGCATAGCCGAAAGTCCGGCCGCTGTCGAGGCAAAATGATGCGATAATGCTCGGTGCAGCGAGAGGGGCCTGGCCCGTTGTCGGGCCACTCGAGCAGCACCGATTCTCCGCTCAGTTCAGCGGAGAATCGGTGTTATGAAGCCCTCGATGAAGGCCGCGACAAGGAGCAGCGGCAGGACGACGAGAACGAACGAGCGGACGATATTCCGTGCCGGGCTCTCGGAAAGAGCGGCGGCCGTCCGCTCCGGGTAAGTCTCGGGGAAATCAGGGACAGGGGCCGGCGGAGCGGCGCCCTTCCGGGCCCGCCTCTTGAGCCAGGCGGCCCGGGCCTTCCGCCCCATGGTCGCCGAAAGATAAAGCCCCACGGCTGTCGCGTAGAGGACGGCCGTGAGCTCGAAGACGCCGTGCGGCAGGATCTGGGTCAGGACGAGCCGCGGCACGTCCAGGTGCTGGTGCTTGGCGATGGACACGAGAAGCCCCAGGACGCCGCCGTTGAGAAGCGGATCGAGGATGGGCAGGAAGAGAAAAGGGACCGCGCCGGCCGCCACGGCGATGACCGAGGCCCGGGCGTTGTGGTAGAACAGCGTCAGCGCCAGGACCAACGGCGATGCCTGGAGAGGGATGTCCTTGAGCGACTGAACGACGAAATCGAGGGCCTTCTTTTCCTGGGCCGGCCAGAGGCTGAAGAAGACGTATCCGGCGACGAACCCCAGGCCGAGGGAGCGCGCCGCATACTTGAAATATTTCCGGTACTCTTTGCGCCAGGCCGCTCCTTCCTCGCGATAAAGGCGCCGGACGAGGCCGGGCGGGCGTCCCGGCGGCGGGATCATGGCCGGCCGTTCCGGAGGATTCGTTTCATCCATGATCGTGCCGTTCGGCTAGCGGTCGACGAGCTCCCGCTCGATCTGCTCCAACGTCTTGCCCTTGGTTTCCCGGACGCGGGACTTGATGAAGAGGAAGCCCAGGACGCTGATCCCGGCGTAGATCCAGAACGTTCCAGCGGGGCCGAGGCCCTTGTTCAGGAGGGGGAACGTGTAGGTCAGGACGAAGCAGGCCGACCACAGGGCGAACGTCGATACGGACATGGCCGCGCCGCGGATGCGGTTGGGGAAGATCTCGGAGAGAAGGACCCAGGTCACAGGCGCGAGTGACAGGGCGTAAAGGGCCATGGCGGCGACGACCAGGATCAGGATATGGAGGCCGCGGCTGTGGGCGGCGAAGCTCATCCCGATCAGGCCGAAGGCCACCGCCAGACCGGCGGAGCCGACCATCATCAAGGGCTTGCGGCCCAGACGGTCGACGAGTCGGATGGCGACGAGCGTGAAGATCAGGTTGACCGTTCCCGTGATGACGATGTTGAACAGGACGTCGCTCACGCCGTAGCCCGCGGCCGTGAAGATCTCCTGGGCATAATAGAAGATGACGTTGATGCCGCACCACTGCTGATAGACGGCCAGGACGATGCCGATGACGAGGACTTTGGCGAGGCCGGGCTCGAGCAGGTCGCGGAAGCGGACCCGGCCGATCTCGCCGGCGTCGAGCGTCGCGCGGATGTCGGCCAGGGCCTCGGCGGCGAAGCCCGGCCCGCCGACCTTGGCCAGGACCCGGCCGGCCTCCTCGGCGCGGCCGTTCTTGACCAGCCAGCGCGGGCTTTCCGGGACAAGGAACATCAGCAGGAAAAAGAGGAAGGCGGGCACGGCCTCGGCGCCGAACATCCAGCGCCAGCCGGCCTGGCCGTTCCAGGAGGCGAGCATCTCGGCGGCGGTCGCGCCGGCCGGCACGGGCTCGGCGATGAGCCAATTGGCCAGCTGGGCCGCCAGGATGCCGATGACGATCGTCAGCTGGTTGACCGAAACGAAGCGGCCCCGCATCGAGGCCGGAGAGATCTCGGCGATGTACATCGGGGAGAGGTTGGAGGCCAGGCCGATGGCCACGCCGCCGAGGAGGCGGTTGGCGATGAACAGGGAGAAGCTCGGAGCGAGGGCGGTGAGGATCCCGGTGACCGTGAAGAGGAAGGCCGCCAGGAGGAGGAGCTTCTTCCGGCCGAAGCGGTCGCTCAGGCCGCCGGAGACGAGCGCGCCGACGAGGCAGCCGACGAGGGCGCTCGACATGGCCCAGCCGATCTGGGACGGCGTCGTCAGGCCGAAGAACTTCTCGTAAAAGGGCTTGGCCCCTCCGATGACGACCCAATCGTAGCCGAAAAGGAGCCCGCCCATGGCCGAGACGAGGGTCACGCCCCAGATGAAGCGCATATTGTATGCGGGGCGTTCGTTCATCGGGTCTCTCCGTCATCGGTCCGGCGCTCGGCCGGCCCCGGAAAGGGGGTTTTACAACAATTCGCCGAAAAAGTATAGGCGCGGCTGGGCAAGAAAAAGCTTGATTTTTGTTCTGATATCTGATATATTATATATCAGATATGTTAATTTATTTATTTACAACGAGTTAACATATAATAACGATCTCGAATCGAGATGAAAGCGCAAGGACCATGACCGGCCGGATCTTCGACATCAAGCGCTACTCGATCCATGACGGCCCCGGCATCCGGACGACGTTCTTCCTCAAGGGCTGCGCGCTCCGCTGTCTCTGGTGCCACAATCCCGAAAGCGTCGATCCGCGCCCCGAGATCATGCACTGGCCGGGGCGGTGCGTCCGCTGCCACGCCTGTTCCCAGGCCTGCCCGCTCGGAGCCATTTCCGAGGACGGGGCGGGCGCTGTCGTCATCGACCGGAGCCGGTGCGACCTCTGCGGCCAATGCGCCGAGGCCTGTCTTTATGACGCCGTGCAGATCGTCGGCCGCGAGATGACGGTCGCTGAAGTCGTGGCCGAGGCCGAACGGGACCGCGTTTTCTATGAACAATCCGGCGGCGGGGTCACGCTCTCGGGAGGCGATCCGATCGTCCAAGCCGATTTCGCCGAGGCCGTGCTCGGCGCCTGCCGGTCCCGCGGCCTCCGCACCGCCCTGGACACGGCCGGAATGACGCCGAGCGTTGTCCTCGACCGGTTGGCGCCCAAGGCGGACCTTGTCCTTTATGACCTCAAATGCATGGAAGAGGCCCGGCACAGGGCCTTCACCGGCGCTTCGAACGCCTCCATTCTCGACAACCTGAAGCGTCTTGCCGCGGCCGGGACGGAAGTCTGGGTCCGCATCCCGCTCGTCGGCGGGGTCAATGACGACGAGGACAACATCCGGCGGACGATCGCCCTGCTCCTTTCTCTCAAGGCCATCCGGCGGGTCGGTCTCCTGCCCTACCACTCCGGGGGGCTTGAAAAGGCCCGCAGGATCGGCAAAGAGTCCCAATTCCGGAAGTTCGAAAGCCCTTCCGAAGAGCGCATCGCCGGGATCGAAACCGCGTTCCGGGACGCGGGCTTCGACGTCCGGCGCGGAGGATAAAAATGAACGAACGCATCCGAAAGCTCAGAGAGCAGACGCTCGCGGCCAAGCCGACGATCAGCGCCGAGCGGGCCCTCCTCGTCACCGAATTCTACAAACGGCCGGAGACGCGCAGCCTGTCGATGCCGATGCAGCACGCCCTGGCCTTCAAGTCCGTCATGGAGAAGAAGGCCATCGTCTTCAACGACGGCGAGCTCATCGTCGGCGAGCGCGGGCCCGCGCCCAAGGCGACGCCGACCTATCCCGAGGTCTGCATCCACTCGATCCAGGACCTGCGCTATCTCAATGATCGCAAGAAGACGGCCTTCGCCTCCGACGAAGAGACCCGCCGCGTCTATGCCGAGGAGATCATTCCGTTCTGGCAGGGCCGGTCCCAGCGCGACCGCATCTTCTCCGAGATGACGCCCGAATGGATCGACGCCTACGAGGCGGGCGTCTTCACCGAATTCATGGAGCAGCGCGCTCCGGGCCACACCGTCCTCGACGGCAAGATCTATCGAAGAGGCCTGCTCGACTTCAAAAAGGACATCGACGCGGCCCTGGCGGCGCTCGATTATCTGAACGACCCGGCCGCCTACGACAAGCAGGAAGAGCTCAAGGCCATGGCCGTGAGCATCGACGCCGTCATCGCTTTCGCCGCCCGGCACGCGGCTAAGGCCCGCGAGCTGGCCAAAGGGGAGAAGGACGCCGCCCGCAGGAAGGAGCTCGAGCGGATCGCCGAGGTCTGCGACCGCGTCCCCGCTCACGCGCCGCGCGATTTCTGGGAGGCCCTCCAGGCGTACTGGTTCGTCCATCTCGGCGTCATCACCGAATACAACACCTGGGATTCCTACAATCCCGGCCGGCTCGACCAGCACCTTTGGCCCTTCTATGAAAAAGGCCTGGCCGACGGCACCCTGACCAAGGAATCGGCCCGCGAGCTCCTCGAGGCTTTCTGGGTCAAGTTCAACAACCAGCCGGCCCCGCCCAAGGTCGGCGTCACGGCCGAGGAGAGCGGCACCTACACCGATTTCGCCCTGATCAACGTCGGCGGCCTGAAAGAAGATGGGACGGACGCGGTCAACGACCTGAGCTACCTCATCCTCGACGTCATCGAAGAGATGCGCATCCTCCAGCCGAGCTCGATGGTCCAGATCAGCGCCAAGGGGCCCGACGAATTCCTCCTCCGGGCCCTCAGGATCGTCAAGACCGGCTTCGGCCAGCCCTCGATCTTCAACACCGACGCCATCGTCCGGGAGCTCGTCCGGCAGGGCAAGTCGGTCGTCGACGCCCGCAACGGCGGCTGCAGCGGCTGCGTCGAGGCCGGTGCGTTCGGGAAGGAGGCCTACATCCTGACCGGGTACTTCAACCTGCCCAAGGTTTTCGAGATCACTCTGGGAAACGGCGTCGATCCGCGGACGGGGAAGAGGATCGGGCTCGAGACCGGCGACCCGGCCGCCTTCAAGACCTTCGACCAGCTTTTCGAGGCCTTCCGGAAGCAGATCCGGCATTTCGTCGACATCAAGGTCCGCGGCAGCAACGTCATCGAGAGGCTCTACGCCGTCTACCTCCCGGCGCCGTTCCTCTCGGTCCTGGTCGACGATTGCGTCAAGAACGGCAAGGACTACCATGCCGGGGGCGCCCGCTACAACTCGAACTACATCCAGGGCGTCGGCATGGGCACGATCACCGATATCCTCAGCGCCATCCGCTTCAACGTCTTCGACAACGCCCGCTTCACCATGACGGAGCTTCTCGCCGCGCTCGCGTCGAACTTCGCGGGACACGAAACGCTCCGCCGGCGCGTCCTCAACAGGACCCCCAAGTTCGGGAACGACGACGACTACGCCGACGGCCTGATGACCCGCGTTTTCGAGGCCTACTTCGAGGCGGTCGATGGCCGGCCGACGCCGCGCGGCGGATCCTATCGGATCAACCTTCTGCCGACGACGGCCCACATCTATTTCGGCAAGATGACCGGGGCCACGGCCGACGGGCGGCTAGCCGGCGAGGCCGTTTCGGAGGGCGTGTCCCCCGTCCAGGGCGCAGACCGCAAGGGCCCGACGGCCGTCATCAAGTCGCTCGGCAAAATGGACCACGTCCGAACGGGCGGGACGCTCCTCAACCAGAAGTTCACGCCCCAGCTCCTGGCCGACGACGCGGGGATCAAGGGGCTCAAGGACCTGGTCCGGTCCTACTTCAGGCTGATGGGTCATCACATCCAGTTCAACGTGGTGACGGCCGGCCTGCTGCGGGAAGCCCAGGCGCAGCCGGAGAAGTACCGCGACCTCATCGTCCGCGTCGCCGGCTACAGCGACTACTTCGTCGACTGCAGCACCGAGCTCCAGAACGAGATCATCCATCGGACCGAGCACCAGGAGCTTTAGGCCGGCCCTACTTCTTCAGCTTGGCGTCGAGCGTGATCTTGACGCCCGTCAGCGCTTTGGACACGGGGCAGTTCGCCTTGGCTTCCTCGGCGGCCTTCAAGAACGCCTCTTCGGATACTCCCGGGACATCGCCCACCGTGTGCAAAGCGCTGGACACGATCCGGAACCCCTGGCCCTCGGGATCGATCCGGACCTCGGCCGTGGTCTCGATCTTTCGAGGCGGCGTCTTCTTCGCGCTCAGGACCGCGGATAGGGCCATCGAAAAGCAGCCCGCGTGGGCCGCGCCGATGAGTTCCTCGGGGTTGGTCCCCATCGCGTTCTCGAAGCGGGTGTAAAAGGAATAGGGGCCCTCGAAGAGGCCGCTCTCCAGCTTGACGGATCCCTTCCCTTCCCGGAACGAACCCTCCCAGACGGCAAATCCTTTGCGGACCGGCATGTTCATCACCTCTGATATCTCCTTACGCAATTTATGTGCCAGACTCATGGGATCGAACCCCCCAGGAGGGGCTCACTTGCGCAGGTCAGAGACAGGCCCGGCCGTCCCCATTTTCGGGACTCTGTCCCGCTGGGAGAGACCGGGGTGCAGCCTTTGGGTGGGTGCTCGGACGGGCCTCCGCACCGAATTCCCTCGGACTTCTCGAGGGGGAGCGCCTCGGGCGGCGAATGGCACGAAACTTGCCAATTAGCGAGACATGACGTCAATATCGTATCGAGTCTCGAGGAGGGCATCGTGAAACTATCGCGATTCCTGTTGCTCGCGGTGCTGATCGCCGGCGTCAACATCCTGGTGATCCAGGCGCTCCCATCGTTCATCGCCGACCAGGAAATGTTGGCCCAGGAAAAGACGATGATGGACCAGATGATGAAGTACGGCACTCCCGGCAAAGGCCACGAGTTCCTCAAGAGATACGTCGGCGACTGGGACGTCGACATCTCGACCTGGCAGAAACCCGGCGCCCCGGCCCAGATGAGCAAGGGCACGATGAAGAACCAGCTCATCTTCGACGGTCTTTATGTCAAGTGCGATTTCGAGGGAACGATTGCCGGGAGGCCGGTCAAGGGCTTCGAGATCATCGGCTACGATCTGTTCAAGAAGATGTACACGACGTTCTGGATCGACAGCGGGAGCACCGGCTTCCTGACTACGACCGGAACGCTCGACATGGCCGGCAACGTCCTGACCGAAACCGGCTCGTCCCCCGACCCCATGACGGACGGCAAGACGATGCAGAAGTTCAGGAACGTGACCACCTTCATGGGTGACGGCAAGTACAAGTTCGAGATGTTCATGGTCATGCCCGACGGCAAGGCGACGAAGGGCATGGAGTTGGTCTGTACGCGCAAAATGTGAGGGGTGTCTGGGGATCGAGGACGGACCCGGGGACTCGTCGCGAGCCCCGGGTCCGACCGGCTTCTCCCGCCTCTTCCGGGCGCGTTTGTTCCCGCCAGCCTGATCTGTCCCGTCTCTCTATACAGTCCCGGGGGAATGTTGTATAAAACGAGCTCCTGGACGACTCCCGGAGGACATCATGACCGGTCAAAGGAAAGAGATCGCATTCGCCGGTCTTCTCCGGGAACCGACCTGTCTCGTCGGGGTCGGCAATCCGATGCGGCGTGACGACGGGGTCGGCCCCTGGATCATCGGGGCCGTCCAGGCCGCGGCGCCCGGAACGAACCTCCGCGTGATCGACGCCCAGGACGTCCCTGAGAATTTCGTTCATGTCATCGCCCGCGCCGACTGCCGGAACGTCGTCTTCATCGACGCCGTGGCGGCCGAAGGGACGCCCGGAACGGTCGTCTTCGGCCCCCTGGCCGAATTCGCCGAAGCGGCGAGCTTCTCGACCCACAAGCTCGCCCTCTCCCTCAGCGGCCGGTACCTCGAAGCGGCGGGGAAGAAGGTCTTCCTGCTCGGGGTCGTCCCCGCCGACCTCGAGTTCGGCGTCGGGCTCACGGACGAAGTCGCACGGGCCGCGGCCTCGCTCAAGGACCTCATCCTCCGGGCGATCGCCGGAATTCCGTGTTGACGCCGGCCGGCCACCCGTAGGATATTAACCCTGGGGATCCGCTTCGATAAACCCCGAAGGAGAAGGCGATGTCCAAAGAAGTCCATGCCGACGTCGTTTTCAAGGCGGGGATGAGATTCGACGGGATATCGGGCCGGGCGGGCGCGTCCGTGGCCATTGATTTCTCCCCGGAAGGCGAAGACGTCGAGGGCTTCCTGCCTCTCGAGCTGCTGCTCGCGAGCCTGGCCTCGTGCACCGGCCAGGTCGTGGTCGGGCTCCTCAAGCGGATGGGCCAGGAGGTCAAGGGCCTGATCGTCCACGCCCGGGGAACCAAGAAAGAGATCCACCCGACCGTCCTGACCTCGATCGAGCTCGATCTCGAGTTCCGGGGCGGACGGATCGAGGGCCCTTCGCTCGAAAAAGCCATCGCCCTTTCCGAAGAGCGTTTCTGCCCGGTCTGGGCCATGCTCAAACCGGTCGTGCCCATTACGGTCACCCACCGGATGGTGCCCGATTGACGATCAGAAAGGAAGGCGACTCATGCGTAAGATCATCCCGGCCATCGGAATCGTCATTCTGCTCGCGGCGCTCGTCGCCTGCGACGGCGAGGATCAACAGAGAGAGGAAGGAGCTGTCGTGCCAAGTGTCAAAGAGACGAAAGCCCCAGCCTGGACCGATACCCTGGCTGCCTATCTGCCGGCCCTCGGGCACCGCAACTGGATCGTCGTCGCCGACTCGGCCTTCCCGCTCCAGATCTCACCAGGGATCGAGACGATCGTGACCGGCGAGGACCATTTCGCCGTCCTGGACAAGGTCCTCAAGATGGTCGACGGAGCCAAGCACATCCGTCCCAAGGTCTGGCTCGACAAGGAGCTGTCCTTCGTCCCCGAGGAGCTCGCTCCCGGCGCGGACGACGCCCGCCGGCGGCTGGACGAGGCGCTCAAGGGTCGGGGCGCGACGCCCGTCCTTCACGAGGACCTCATCGCCCGTCTCGACCAGGCCGGGAAAACCTTCAAGATCGTCATGGTCAAGACGACCCTCGCCGTCCCCTACACCACGGTCTTCCTGGAGCTCGACTGCGGCTACTGGGGCCCGGCCGATGAGGCCAAGATGCGAGAGAAGATGAAGTGAAGCGAGAGTACTACTCCGAGACGATCAAGAACTTTCTCAAGTCGTCGACAGATGAGGTCTACGGAAAGATCGCCCAGAGCAGCGATTTCCCCGTTGAACTTAGCCAACGCGGCGCCTGGCTCGAGGAGATCGATATCCTCCGTCGGGTTCTGGCTCCTTATGACGGAGCTGTCTATTTCGAATATTCGATCCCGCGCATGGGCGAACGCATTGACGTCGTCTTGATCATCGGACCTGTGGTCTTTGTCCTCGAATTCAAAACAGGAGCCAAAGATTTCACCGCGTATGCGATCGATCAAGTGACCGATTATGCCTTGGACCTCAAGAACTTCCACGAGACAAGCCATGACCGATTGATCGCACCCGTCCTGATCGCGACGAGGGCCAGCGGGCTCCTCCCGATCATCTCGATGACCCCTCAAAATGACAAGCTTCTGAGGCCCGTAAGGACCAATGCGGAGCAACTCGATGAGGTGATTAAGAACATCCTGGCCTTCTCCGGAGGAGAGACGATCGATTGGTATGAGTGGAGATCCGGACGATACAGCCCCACGCCGACCATTATGGAAGCCGCGCTCGTGCTTTATCGAAGTCATTCCGTGGCCGACATATCCCGGAGCGACGCCAGCGCGATCAACCTGAGCCAGACGTCCGATACGATCTCCGAGATCATTCAAAGAACAAAGACCTGCGCCCAGAAAGCGATCTGCTTCGTGACGGGAGTGCCCGGGGCCGGGAAGACCCTGGTCGGGCTCAACATCGCCACAAAGTTCATCGATAAAGCCGATAGTCACCATAGCGTTTTTCTCTCTGGGAATGGCCCCCTTGTCAACATCCTCCAGGAGGCCTTAGCCCGCGATATGGTCAGAAGGACAAAAGCCCGAGGGGGGAAGATCAAGAAGGGCGAGGCGAAAAGCCGGGTCAAAGCGTTCATCCAAAACGTTCATCATTTCCGGGATGAATGCCTCGTCGATGAGAAGAACCCGCCCATCGACCATGTGGCCCTTTTTGATGAAGCTCAACGGGCCTGGAACCGCGCCATGACGGCAGATTTCATGCAGAGGAAGAAGAAGAGAAGCGGATTCGATTCTTCCGAACCGGAATTCCTGATTTCTTGCCTTGATCGGCATCCCGATTGGGCCGTTGTCATTTGCCTCGTCGGGGGAGGCCAGGAGATCAACAGAGGCGAAGCCGGGATCACGGAATGGATCGAATCCCTGATGCGAAGATTCCCCGATTGGCACGTCTATATCTCTCCCCGGCTGACGGATAGCGAGTACGGGGCAGGAGACGTGCTGAAACGGCTGGAATCGCATCGGCACGTGAGTCATCTGGAGTCGCTTCACCTTTCCGTATCGATGCGCTCTTTCCGGGCCGAAAATGTCTCTCTCCTGGTGAAACAAGTCTTGGACCTCGATGCCGAAGGCGCCCGCCGAACCCACGACCAATTGAGAGAAAAATACCTCATCGTCATCACGCGGGATCTCGCCAAAGCTAAAAGGTGGCTCAAGGAGCACGCGCGAGGCACCGAGCGATACGGAATCGTCGTCTCCTCACAGGCGGAACGCCTCAAGCCCCATGCCATTGACGTCAAGTCTCCCATGGATCCGATCCATTGGTTTCTCGACGGGAAGGAAGACGTGCGATCGTCTTATTATCTCGAGGATGTCGCAACGGAATTTGATGTGCAGGGCTTGGAACTGGACTGGGCCTGCATCACCTGGGACGCCGACTTTCGCTACGCCCGATCAGGCTGGACCCACAAGTCCTTTTGCGGCGACCGATGGAACAATATCAAGGACGAGGAGAGGCAGAAATACCAGAAGAACGCCTATCGCGTTCTCTTGACCCGGGCTCGGCAGGGAATGGTGATCGTCGTCCCGGCGGGAGATCGGGAAGATCCCACTCGCGACCCGGCGTTCTACGACCCGACTTATGAATATCTGAATCGGATCGGGTTCGGAGTGATCTGACGAGCTCCACGTATCTGAGCTCGAGGGGCTCCCCTCTTATTCGGCCCTATAGTTCCGGCGGACGTAGAAGAAGCCGAAGAGGATGATCAGGGCCAGAGCCGAAAAGACGACCAGATCGCGCATCAGAAAAGTGGGGTCTTTCTTCAGGAACATCATCCAGCCCATGGCGTCGAAGGAGTTGCCGAACGATCCCTCGCTCACCTTCTCCTCCGTCAGGGATTGACGATGGCCTTGAGGACGCCATCGCGGCGCGCCGCGGCGGTTTCGTAAGCCTCGCGGGCTTGGTCGAGAGTGAAGAAGTGCGTGGCCAGGAAATCCGCCTTGATGCGCCCCGCGTGGATCAGGCCGACGGCCCGCTCCAGGCACCGGTTCTGGCGCCGGACGTTCTGGACCCGGATCTCCTTGCGGCGGACCTTGGAGCTGTCGAACGAGACCCGCGGCTCGAGGGGGATGCCGACGACGACCAGCGTCCCGCCGGGCTTGAGAAGGGCGATGCCCTGATCGAGGGCCGACTGCTCGCCGCAGCACTCGAAGACGAGGTCGAGGCCGGGCGATTCCCGGGCCTGGATCTCGCCGACGACGTCCTCGCGGTCGGGATTCCCCGCCCAATCGGCCCCGGCCTTCGCGGCCGCGGCCAGACGCGCTTCGATCCTCTCGGTCGCGTAGACGGGACCGCTCCCGTCGGCCTTCAGGGCCATGATGAGGCAGAGCCCGATCGGCCCTGTGCCGAGGACCGCGGCCGCCTTGCCGCGGACCGAACCGGCCAGGCCGGCCGCGTAGAGGGCGATCGAAAGCGGCTCGGCCAGGGCCCCCTGGACGAAGGTCATCTTCGCCGGCAAGGGCACGCAATTGCGCTCCGGCGCCAGGACGAATTCGGCCATCCCGCCCGTGAGCTCCCCGTAGTGGCCGAGAAAGAGGAGCTTGCGGCAGGTGTGGGCCCGCCCCGTCCGGCACTGGTCGCACGTCCCGCACGAGACCGCCGGCTCGATGACGACCGCATCCCCCGGCTTGACCCGGGTGACGGCCCGGCCGACCTTGTCGACGACGCCCGCGCACTCGTGCCCGGGGATGAAAGGATAAGACACCGAGTCGCCGCCGACGTGGTCGGAGAGATAGTAGTGGAGGTCGCTGCCGCAGACGCCGACGGCCCGGCTGCGGATGAGGACGTCGTCGTCCCGGACGATCTTCGGCGCAGGGATCTCGCGGATCTCGATCGTCCGGACGCCGGTGAGGAAGGCCGCCTTCATGGCGCCCTTATTATAAGACAGGTCGCCGGATTTCAGAAGCCTCCGGATGCGGCCGGTCCGCGTTTTTGACACGGGTCCGGCGGGAGGGTATATTCCATCCGTGACGCCATCCCGGCCCTTGGCCCTTCGAGCCATAACGACCCCGGGGACGACGCCTCCAAGGAGGACCTCATGACAAAGCGTTTGCCCGTCCGCGCGCTCGCGGCCGCACTCCTCGTCGTTCTGCTCTCGCTTCCGGTCTTGGCCCAGGAGAAGCTCGACCTCCAGACGCTCGATCGCATCCGCGCCGAAGGGCTCGCGAATTCGAAGATCACCGATTTTCTCATCTATCTCTGCGACGTCTACGGGCCGCGGCTGCCGGATTCCCCGCAGTACGTCAAGGCCGGCGAGTGGCTGGTCGGCCAGGCCAAGGAGATCGGCCTGGTCAACGCCGCCATGGAGCCCTACGGCACGTTCGGCCGCAGCTGGGAGCTCCAGAAGTATTACGCGGCGATGCTCGAACCCCAATACATGCCGATCATCGGCTATCCCGAGGCCTGGACGCCCGGGACGAACGGCGTCCTCAAGGGCCCGGCGATCCTGCTCTCCGTCAAAGCCCTCGCCGACCTCGACAAGTTCAAGGGCAAGCTCAAGGACGCGATCGTCCTCGTCCAGGGCGAACAGGACCTGCCCGATCTCATTCGACCCGATGGCTTCGCGCCTCTCCGAGGCCGACCTGGAGAAGCTCGAGCAGGCTCCCGAGCCGGGCGCGCGCCGGGCGGGCGCCCCTCCGATGCAGGACATGATGGCCCGCCAGCAGCTCCAGCAGGCGATCGGCAAGTTCCTCAAAGCCGAAGGCGCCGGCGTCGTCCTCGAACCCGGGCGCGGCAAGGACGGGACGGTCTTTGTCGGAAGCGGCGGGTCGCGCATGAAGGGGGCGGACATGCCCGTCCCGGCGATCGCCGTCGCGACCGAGCAGTACAACCGCATCGTCCGCATCCTCCAGAAGGACGTTCCGGTGACGCTCGAGGTCGAGGTCCAGGCCCGGTTCACGGCCGATGACCTGCCGGGCACCAATATCGTCGCCGAGCTCCCCGGCACCGACCCCAAGCTCAAGTCGGAGATCGTCATGCTCGGCGGTCACTTCGACACCTGGCATGGCGGCACGGGGGCCACGGATGACGGGGCCGGATGCGCCGTCGCCTTCGAGGCCATGAGGATCCT
Organism: Candidatus Aminicenantota bacterium; assembly: GCA_963742235.1. Taxonomy (GTDB): domain Bacteria; phylum Acidobacteriota; class Aminicenantia; order Aminicenantales; family Saccharicenantaceae; genus RBG-16-66-30. The sequence goes on from CAVULT010000014.1 coordinate 38,847, forward strand.
CAAAGCGCTCGGCGTCCAGCCCCGGCGCACGATCCGGATGGCCCTCTGGGACGCGGAAGAGCAGGGCTTCGTCGGGTCGCGCGGCTACGTCGCCAATCACTTCTACGACCGGGTCAAGAAGGAAAAGAAGCCCGAATACGACCGGCTCGCGGCCTATTTCAACTTCGACAACGGCAGCGGCAAGATCCGGGGCATCTACGCCCAGAGCAACAGCGCCGTCGTCCCGATCTTCGAAGCCTGGCTCGAGCCGGTCAAGGATCTCGGCGCGGAGACGGTGACCCTGCGGAATACGGGCGGGACCGACCATCTGCCCTTCGACGGCGTCGGCCTGCCCGGCTTCCAGTTCATCCAGGACTCGCTCGAATACGGCACGTTGACGCACCATTCGACCATGGACGTCTACGACCACCTGTCCCGGCCCGATCTGATGCAGGCGGCCACGGTCATGGCCTGGTTCGTCTACAACGCGGCCATGCGCGACCAGAAGCTGCCGCGGAAATTCTTCGACCCGAACGCCCCGGCCCCGACGCGAGGCCGGAATTAAAAGGGATTTTCGGTCGGATACAGCATGCCCGCCGGGCGGTTGAAGCCGACGTCCTCGACCCCGAGCATGCGCATCGCCGCCCAGAGCGTCTTGCCGGCGGGGGCGAAGGCGATCGCCGTGTGGTGCGGGAAGCGCTTCTCGATGAGGACGTGGCGGTAGAACCGGCCCATCTCCCGAATGCCGATGACCCCGATCCCGCCGAACGACTTCGGATCGATGTCCAGGACCTCGCCCTCGGCCATGTAGGACTTGAGCTCCGGTGTCGGCCGTCGACTGGAGCCGGAAGATCGTGACCGCCCCGGTCTTGATCCGGCCTTCGAGCGTTCCCCGGGTGACGTCCGGTTCCCTGCCCGGCTCCTGGAGCCGGTGCATGATGAGCTGGTAGCGCATGGCCGGGTCGAGCATGCAGCCGGCGGGCGTGTTGCCGCAGTGGAAACCCATGAACAGGTCGGTGGCCTTGTAGCCCTTCACGGCCTTTTTGGCCCCGGCGATCATGTCGTAGGGGACGGTGTTGTTGATGTCGAGGATGGTCGCCGGCAGCTCCGTCGCGCAGGTGGCGATGTACTCGCTGAGCGCGCCGTAGATGTCGACTTCGCAGGCGACCGGGATGCCGCGGGCCGCCAGGCGCGAGTTGACGTAGCAGGGGACGAAGCCGAAGAAGCTCTCGAAGGCCGGCCAGCACTTATCGGCGAAGACGCCGTATTCCGAGGCGCCGAGGTTCCTCTCCATGAACCTGAGCAGGGCGACCTCGAAGCGGGCCAGCTTGTTCAGGATGTCGGGATAGGCGTTGCCGGCGCCGAGCTCCCGGGCCATGTCGGCGGCGACGGCCTTGATCTTGGGGTCGCCCTCGGCCTTGCGAAAGGCGTCGTAGAGGTCGAGCTCGCTGTTCTCCATGATCTCGACGCCGAGGTCATAGAGGGGCTTGATCGGCGCGTTGCAGGCCAGAAAGTCCTGGGGCCGGGGGCCGAAGCCGAAGATCTTGAGCTTGGCCAGGCCCAGGATGATCCGGGCCACGGGGACGAAGCCGGCGATCATCGCCGCCACCTCGTCGGGGACGCCGACGGGATACTCCGGGACGTAGGGCCGGAGCTTTCGCAGGCCCATATTGTAGGAGTTGTTGAGCAGGCCGCAGTAGGCGTCGCCGCGCCCGTCGATGAGGTCCCGGCCCGACTCCTCGGCGGCCGCCGCGACCATGACCGGGCCGTCGAACTTCTGAGCCAGGATCGTGGCCGGCGTCTCCGGACCGAAATTGCCGAGGTAGAGGACCAGGGCATTGACCTTTTTCGCCTTGAGCTCTTCGAGCGCCTGGAGGGCGTCCTTTTCGTTCTCGACGACGGTCGGCATCCGGGCGATGGTCAGGCCGGCTTTCCGGCATTCCGCGGCGACGCGGAGCGAGCGCTTGCGCGAGAGCTCGATCGGGAAGCAATCCCGGCTGACGGCGACGAGGCCGAGCCGCACCTTGGGGATATTAGTCATGACGGTCCTCCTTCTTCTGTCCGTAATAGGCGCCGGGCCCGTGCTTGCGGGCGAAGTGTTTCTCCCGGATGCATGCGTCGAGGGGGGCGAGCCGGGGATCGAGGGCCATCGCGCCGAAGGCCATCTTGGCCGTCTGCTCGAGGATGAGGGCGGTCTCGACCGCCTCGGCCGCGGTCCGGCCCCAGGCGAACGGCCCGTGCCCGGCGACGAGGACGGCCGGGACCTCGAGCGGATCGAGGCCGGCGAAGCGTTCGACGATGATCCGGCCCGTGTTCCGCTCGTACCCCGCGGCGACCTCGGATTCGACGAGGAGCCGGGTCAGCGGGACGGGGCCGTGGAACCGGTCGGCGTGCGTCGTCCCGAAGCAGGGGATCTCCCGGCGCGCCTGGGCGAACATCGTCGCGTAGGCGCTGTGGGCGTGGGCCACGCCGCCGACCTCCGGGAAGGCCTTGTAGATCTCGACGTGCGTCGGCGTGTCCGAAGACGGGTTGAGCCAGCCCTCGACCAGGTTGCCCTCGAGATCGACCAGGGCGATGTCCTCGGCCTTGAGGGTGTCGTACGGGACGCCGCTCGGCTTGATGGCCAGGATGCCGCGGCGCCGGTCGATGCCGCTGACGTTGCCGAAGGTCAGGATGACCAGCCCCGACTTGGCCAGATCGAGGTTGGCCTTCCACACGGATTCCTTGAGCTCGGCGAGCATCGGGCTATCTCCTCTGGCGGTCTTTGAGCTCGAGCAGGTCCTTCATGACGTTGAACAGGCTCCCGCTCCAGCCCCTGGTCCCGAAGGCGTCGTGGAGCTCCCGGTAGAGGGCCTGGAGCTCGAGATAGATCGGGTGGCGCGCGGCGTCGGGCTTGAAGACGGTCCGCCGGACGCCGCCCATGACGGCCTGGGCCGCGGCGAACGTCTCGTGCCCGCCGCCCCTGCGTCCGGCGGCCACGGCCCCGGCCATGGCCGCGCCCAGGGCGCACGTCTGGGCCGAGCGGGCCACCTTCATCTCCAGGCCGGTGACGTCGGCGTAGATCTGCATGACCAGGGGGTTCTTCTCGGCGATGCCGCCGCAGCCGACGACGTCGCGGATCCTGACTCCGTACTCCTCGAAGCGCCGGATGATGGTCAGGGCGCCGAACGCGGTGGCCTCGATGAGGGCCCGATAGATCTCCTCGGGCTTCGTGTGCAGGGTCAGGCCGACGAGGAGGCCGGTCAGGCGCTGATCGACGAGGACGGTCCGGTTGCCGTTGAGCCAGTCGAGGGCGAGGAGCCCCGATTCGCCGGGCTTGAGGGCGGCGGCCTTCCTGGTCAGCGCGGCGTGGGAGCCCTTCTTGGGCCCGCCGGGCTCGATCGTGTTGACGAACCAGTTGAAGATATCGCCGACCGCGGATTGGCCCGCTTCGAGCCCCAGGTAGCCCGGCAGGACCGAGCCGTCCACGATGCCGCAGAGACCGGGGACGTCGGGAAGCTTCTTCGAGGCCGGCCAGACGCAGATGTCGCAGGTGCTCGTGCCGATGATCTTGACGAAGCGTCCGGTCTCGACGCCCGAGCCGACGCCGCCGAGATGGGCGTCGAAGGCGCCGACCGCGACGGCGATCCCGGGCCTCAGGCCGAGCTTCCCGGCCCAATCCCGGGTCAGCCCGCCCGCTGGGATGTCCGAGGTGTAGGTCTTTTGATAGAGCCGGTCGCGGAGCTCGCCCAGGCGCGGATCGAGCCTGGCCAGGAACGGCTTGGCCGGCAGTCCGCCCCAACGGTCGTTGAACATGGCCTTGTGGCCGGCGGCGCAGCGGCTCCGCTTCATCCGGAGCGGATCGGTGATCCCGGTGAGGAGGCCGGGGATGTAGTCGGCGCACTCGACCCAGGAAAAGGCGGCCGCGGCGACCTTGGGGTCTTTCCGCAGACAGTGGAGGATCTTGCTCCAGAACCATTCGGAGGAATAGGTCCCGCCGCATTTGGCCAGGTACTCCGGGTGCTCCGCGGCGGCCAGGGTCGTGATCTCCGCGGCTTCGGCGTGCCCGGTGTGGTCCTTCCACAGCCAGGCCTGGGCGTTGAGATTCTTCCTGAATTCCCTGTAAAGGGCCAGGGCTTTGCCGGCCCGGTCGACGGGCAGGGGAGTCGAGCCGGTCGTGTCGACGCCGATGCCGACGACGTTGATGGGATCAAAGCCCTTGACCCTTTTTTTGGCCTCGGCCAAGGCCTCGGGCACGGCGACCTCGATGCCCAGGATCCAGTCCGCCGGGTTCTGGCGGGCCAGGTTGGCGTCCTTCGGATCGAGGATGACGCCGCCCGTACCGCTCGGGTAATCGAAGATCGAGGTACCGACCTCGCTGCCGTTCGCGATGTCGACGACGAGGGCCCTCACGGAGTTCGTGCCGAAGTCGAGGCCGAGGGCGTACTTGGCGGTTCTCATGAACATGGACCTCCGCGGGATCGCAATGGCCGGTATGAGCCAGCTCCTATTATGCCAAATCGGGGGCTCAATACCAATTCTCCAATTCTCCAGATGCGTCCAAGCCCCCTTCTGCTCGAAATATCATCTCGCCGCGCGCGGAGCCCGGCATCTTCGGCGAATCGGGAAATTGGTATTGTGTCCCCGATATCGGAGAAATATAATGGATCGACAAACCCCGGACGCCGGAGGAGCCATGAACAAAAGCCCGCACTCTCGATTGATCGTCTCGGCCTCGCTTCTCGTTGTGATCGTTCTCGCGGCCGGCCAGGCCCGGCCGGCCCCCGGCCGTTTCACGGAAGACCTGCTCAAGGGTCTCACCAGCCGCGCCCTCGGGCCCTACAGGGCCGGATCGTGGGTGACGAGCTTCGCCGTCCCGTCGGGGCCGTCGCGGGAGCACCTCTATACCCTCTACGTCGGCACGCGCAACGGCGGCGTCTGGAAGACGGTCAACAACGGCACCACGTTCGAGCCCGTCTTCGACGCCCAGCCCAAGCTCTCGATCGGCGACGTCGCCGTGGCCCCGTCGGATCCGAACGTCGTCTGGGTGGGCACGGGCGAGGCCTATTGCGCCCGCAGCTCGAGCTCCGGCGACGGCGTCTGGAAGTCGGTCGACGCCGGCAAGACCTGGACGAACATGGGCCTGGCCGATTCCCACCACATCGCCCGCGTCCTGATTCATCCGAAGGACCTGAACGTCGTCTATGTCGCCGCGATGGGGCACCTCTTCTCGCCGAACGCCGAGCGCGGAGTCTTCAAGACGACCGACGGCGGGAAGAGCTGGACGAAGGTCCTCTACGTCAACGACAAGATCGGGGCCGTCGACCTGGCCATGGTCGAATCGGCGCCCGAGACCCTCTATGCGGCCATGTACGACAAGGTCCGTCTGCCCTGGCACTACGAGATCGGCGGCCCGGAGAGCGCGATCTACAAGACGACCGACGGCGGCCGGACCTGGGCGCGGCTCTCCGGCGGGCTGCCCGCGGGGCGCATCGGCCGGATCGGCCTGGACATCTATCGCCGCGATCCCGCGATCCTCTATGCCGTCGTCGAGAACGGCAACCGCCGCCCGCCGACCCCCGCGGAGGCCGAACAGGACAAGCGCCGCGGCGGCGAGCCGGCGACGCGGACGGCCGGCAACGAGGTCTATCGCACGGACGACGGCGGCCAAACCTGGCGAAAGGTCAATGCCGGCTACGAGGCCGCCCTCGACAAGGCCCCCTATTCGTTCAATCAGCTTCGCCTCGACCCGGCCGATCCCGGGACGGTCTACATCACCGGGCAGTCGCTCGCCTCGACGAACGACGGCGGCAAGACCTGGAAGGGGCTCGGCTGGCCGTCCGACGGGGTCATGCCGCGCGCCTTCGGCGACTGGCGCTGCATGTGGATCGACCCGCTCGATCCGAACCGCCTCATCTTCGGCTCGGACGGCGGCGTCAACATCTCCTACGACCGCGGCCGGACGAGCGTTCACGCCTACAACATTCCGCTGGGCGAGTTCTATGCCGTCGGCCTGGACATGGAGGACCCCTACAACATCTACGGCGGCCTGCAGGACCACGACTCCTGGAAAGGGCCGTCCAACGGCTGGGCCGGGGAGATCTCGCTCGCCGACTGGGTCACGGTCGGCGAAGGCGACGGCATGTACAACTGCGTCGACCCCGCCGACCCGCGCTGGGTTTACAACAACCGTGAGATGGGCACGATGTGGCGGTACGACCAGACGACGAGCGTCCAGACGCCGATCACGCCCCGGCGCCCGGCCGGCGCGCCGCGCCTGCGCTTCAACTGGACGCCGCCGGTCGCCCTCTCGCCCCACAATTCCGCCATCGTCTATACGGGGGCCCAGGTGGTCTTCAGATCCCTCGACCGGGGCGACCACTGGCAGGAGATCAGTCCCGACCTGACCACGAACGAGGACGCGAAGCAGCACGGCGAGGGCAACATCAACTACTGCACGCTGACGACGCTGGCCGAATCACCGGTCACGCCGGGCGTCATCTGGGCGGGATCGGACGACGGCAAGGTCCAGGTGACGAAGGACGGCGGAGCGACCTGGCTCGACCGGACGGCCAAGCTGGCCGCGGCCGGCGGCCCGGCCAATTTCTGGGTGAGCCGCGTCCTCCCGTCGCCTCACGCCGCGGGCACGGCCTTCGTAGCCAAGACCGGCTGGCGCCTCGACGATTACCGCGTCTCCGTCCACAAGACGACCGACTTCGGCGAAACCTGGACCTCCATCGCCGGGAACCTCCCCTCCGGGGGACCGGTCAACGTCATCATCCAGGACCGCAAGAACCCCGATCTCCTCTTCGTCGGGACGGAATGGGGCCTGGACGTCTCGCTCGACGGCGGAACAAGCTGGCTCCCGTTCAAAGCGGGCCTGCCCTCGGTCAAGGTCACCGATCTCGTCATCCACCCGCGCGAGAACGATCTCGTCGTGGCGACCTACGGGCGCGGCCTGTACGTCGTGGACATCTCGCCCCTTCAAGAAATGACGGCCGGCGTCCTCGATGAAGACGTTCATCTGTTCGATATCGAGCCGAGGACCCAGCGGGTGACCGCGGCGCTCGGGAACTATCAGCTTCTGGGGGACAGCCACCTCCTGACGCCCAACGAGCCGAATGCCTTGGCCATCGATTATTACCTCAAGGCCAAGATCGACGGCCCGGTCAAGGTCACCGTGTCCGGCCCCGAAGGAGACGTCCTGGTCGAGGCCGAGGGCAAGGGCGAGGCGGGGATCAACACGGTGAGCTGGGACATGCGGCCCCGCCGGCCGGGCCGGAAGTCCGGCCCCGGCGCGTCCCCCGGCTTCGGGGGAGGACCGCGGTTGGCCGCGCCGGGCGAATATGTCGTCACGCTCGAGGCCGCCGGGAAGAAGCTCTCGAAAAAGGCGGTCATCCGCTATCGCCAGGGCTGGACCGTGGGCCCGACGCCTGTCATCATCCGCTAAAATGAAAAAGGGGGAAGAACCCGCTCGCGTGCGGGCCTTCCCCCTGTGGCCTTCCGGCAAACCCTAGAAGTCGAAATCCAGCAGCAGCGTAAACAGGTTGTCCGTGATCGGAGCGACGGACCCGACCCGGCGATGCGTGAACTCGGCGTGGATGGCGACATTGACCGCCGACCAGCTGCCCAGGTAATAGCGGACGAGGGCCGAATAAGCGTCGAGCTGGTGAACGGCATTATAATCCGGGGGCCGGACCCAGTTGTACATCAGCGAGGCGACGAGCCGGTTGTCGGCGCAGCCCGCCCAGTCGAGCTGGGCGACGCCGCCCCAGAACGCGTAGTTGAGGGTCGGCTCGAACTCGTTGAAGTCGCGGTTGTCCACGCCGCGAAAGGCCATGCCCTGGAGGTTGAAGGTCCTCCAGTTCAGGCTGATGTCGCCGCCGAAGCGGTAGTAGGTCCGGTTGTCGACGCCGTTGACGTCCCCGACGGGCGAGATGATCGGGACGAGGAGCCTGGTCGGCTGCCAGCCCAGGTAGCCGAAGACGCCGACGCGCTGTCCGGCCGACTGGCCCTCGCCCTTGCAGAAGGTCTTGGACAGGGCCAGGTAGACGTCATTGAACTTGTTGTTGTCGGGGTTGGCCCCGGTCCCGTTGATGTAGCCCAGAGCGTACCTGAGGCCGGGCTTGAAGCGGCCGGTGGCCTCGACGCCGATCTGGTTGGCCGAGAAATCGAAGCTGTTCCGCGTGCCGGCGAAATTGTAGATCTCGTACGGCTGCAGGACGTAATAGCTGCGCTTGGAGCTGAGCAGCTGGAAGCCGGGCTCGAAGCGGCCGACGCGCAGGTTGAACTTGTCCCGGATGATGTTGCTGAAGACGACGGCGGCCGATTCGACGGCCGCGAGCTGGGCCGGATTGTTCCCCGTTCCCGGCCCGGTGAAATCGGCGGCCGGCTCGTCGACGCGCGGCGTGTAGATGAACAGGTAGGAGATGTTCTTGTTGAGGACGCCTCCCGAGAGCAGGTCCAGATTGTAGATGTGGAAGCCGCCCGCGGTCTGCCCGCCGGTGCCGTAGAGGCTGTACCCGGCCGTCGTGCGCATGGCCAGCGGGAACGCGGTTTCAAAGACGGTCTTTTCCAGGCCCTGCTGGCCGGGGATCTGGTAGCCGTTGTCGCGGAAGCGCTGGCCGAAGTCGTTGAGCTTGGGGAACGCGACGTGGCACATGTTGCAGTTGAAGCCGTGTTTGCGGGCGAAGGCCGGGATGGCCAGCGCGGTCCGGCCGAGGACGAGAAGAGCCAAGGAAACGGCGAAGAGGGTCGTCAGTGTCTTCTTCATGGCTCCTCCTCAGCGCGGCAGGTCCCGCGGATCAATGGGCTTGACGGCGGCCACTTCCGGGTTGAGGCTGTCGAGCGACTTGATGAAGGCCACGAGCGCGGCCTTCTCGTGCTTCGACAGGCCCAGCGGCACCATGAGCGGGTCGAGGTTCGGGTCCTGGCCGCCGCCCCGGTCGTAAAAATCGATCAGGGATTCGAGCGTCTGTTCCGAGCCGTTGTGGAGGTACGGGGCCCGCCGGGCCGCGTCGCGGACCGTGGGTGTCTTGAAAGCGCCCTTGTCCCTGGGGTTCTTGGTCACGTCGAAACGCCCGAGGTCGGGATTCTTGGGGTCCCGGGGCGGCACGCCGAGGTTGTGGAAGCGGCCGTCGCTGAAGTAGGGGCCCCAGTGGCAGGCCGTGCAGTGGCCCTTGCCGTTGAAGATCTCGAGTCCCTCCTTTTCGAGCTTGGTCAGTGAGCCGTGGTCGCCGCGGGCGTAGCGGTCGAAGCGCGAGTCCGTCGTGACGACCGTCCGCTCGAACGCGGCGATGGCCTCGGCGACCTGATCCACCGTGATCGGGCCCTCGCCGTACACGGCCTTGAACTCCGCCTGGTAGGCCGAGATCCCGGAGACGGTCTGGATCATGGCTTGGTGAGTGTTGCCCATCTCGATGGGGTTCTGGATGGGGCCCTTGGCCTGGTCCTCGAGCGAGGGCGAGCGGCCGTCCCAGAACTGCAGCGGGCTGTAGGCCGCGTTGGACACGGGCGGGGCCCGCCGGCCGCCGCGCTGGCCGCGGATGCCCGCGCTGGTCGGGCCTTCATCCGACCAGCCGAGGGCCGGATTGTGGCACGTGGCGCAGCTGACCGTGCCGTCGGCGGAGAGCCGGGGATCGAAGTAGAGCTCCTTGCCCAACCGGATCTTCGCGGCCGACGGCGGGTTGCCGGGCGGCGCGACGACGGGCGGCAGCGGCCCGAGCGGCTGGGGGCCCAAAACCTGGGCGTTGATCTGGGTGATCGGGGGCGCCTTCTGGCCGGCGGGGTCCGAGACGGCCGCCGCGGCCGCCGCCAGCAGGACCACGGGCAGAGCGATGAGGCAGAGTTTCCTTTGCATGTTCCCTCCTCTGATGCGGGAGCGCCGGTGAAGCTGACTCGACCGGGAGCCCTTCTAATAGGTTAGGGAATTGAGCCGGACCTGTCAAGGCCGGCCGGCGGCTTGACAGGGGTTTCGGCCGGTCCTATGATGGCCCACTGCGAGACCGGATCCCCATCTCCGCGCGGGCTCCCCGGGAGGCCCGGCGAGGAACGACGTCATGAGCTGTTTGCGAGCGGCGGCCGTCGCGGCGCTGGCCTTTGTCCTGATCCGTCCCGGTCAGGCCTCGGCCCAGGGCCCAAGAGACTATCCCATCGCGCCTGTGCCGTTCACCGCGGTCAGGCTCACGGATGCGTTCTGGGCGCCGCGGATCGAGACGAACCGGACGGTCACGATCCCGGCCATCCTCCGGAAGTGCGAAGAGACGGGGCGCATCGACAACTTCGCCATAGCCGGCGGCCTCGTGAAGGGCGAGTACAGGGGCGAGCGCTACAACGACACGGACGTCTATAAGACGATCGAGGGCGCGTCCTATTCGCTCATGGTCCATCCCGATCCGGAGCTCGACCGCGGCCTCGACGGCATCATCGCCAAGATCGCCGCGGCCCAGGAGCCGGACGGCTATCTCTATACGGCGCGGACGGCGAGCCCCGGGAAGATCCAACCGGGGACGGGCCCCGAGAGGTGGGCCGAGCTGGCCGTAAGCCACGAGCTCTACAACGCCGGACATCTCTATGAAGCGGCCGTTGCTCATTATCAAGCCACGGGGAAAAGGGCGCTTCTCGACGTCGCCCTCAAGAACGCCGACCTCATCGCCGCGACCTTTGGGCCGGGACCCGGGCGGAGACAGGGTTTCCCGGGGCATCAGGAGATCGAGCTGGCCCTGGTCAAGCTCTATCGCCTGACCGGAACGAAGGCCTATCTCGACCTGGCGCGATATTTTCTGGACCAGCGCGGCCGGGGGCCGGCCCTGAAACAGTATCCGCCGGGGAACCGCTTCGCCATCTACAATGACGCCGACCAGATCCAGGCCCACAAACCAGTCCTGGAGCAGGACGAAGCCGTCGGACACGCCGTGCGTTTAACTTATATGGCCTCGGCCATGGCCGACATCGCGGCTCTGACGGGAGATACGGCCTACCGGGACGCCGTGAGCCGGCTCTGGACGAACGTCGTCGGGAAAAGGATGTATCTGACCGGCGGGATCGGGTCGAGGCACGACCGGGAGCGGTTCGGCGAGGATTATGAGCTGCCAAATCTCACCGGCTACCTCGAGACCTGCGCCTCGATCGGGATGGCTTTCTGGAACCAGCGCATGTTCCTGCTCACGGGGGACGCGGCCTATCTCGACGTCATGGAGCGGGTCATGTACAACGGCGTGCTGTCGGGTGTTTCGCTCGACGGGACGCTCTTCTTCTACCCCAACCCGCTCGAGTCGGACGGCCTGTACAAGTTCAACAAAGGCCTGGCCGGCCGGGCGCCGTGGTTCGGCGTCGCCTGCTGTCCCGGCAACGTCAGCCGGTTCCTGCCGTCCGTGCCGGGTTATGTTTACGCCGTGAAAGGCGATGTCCTCTATGTCGAGATGTTCGCGGCCGGGGAGGCGAAGGTCGATGTGGGCGGCCAGGCCGTCGGCATCAGGCAGGAAACCCGCTACCCCTGGGACGGAAGGATCAGGCTGACGGTCGATCCGGAGAGAGAAGGCGTGTTCGCCCTGAACGTCAGGGTCCCGGGATGGGCGCAAAACCGTCCCGTGCTTTCCGACCTCTATCGTTACGAAGGCCGCAGCGGCGGAGATGTCTCGATAAAGGTCAACGGAAAAGCCGTCGCGCCTGACCTGGACAAGGGCTTCGCCCGGATCCGCAGGAATTGGCGGAAAGGCGATACGGTCGAGCTCGTCCTGCCGATGGAGGCCCGGCGCGTCATCGCGCACGAGGCGGTCGAGGACGACAACGGATTCGTGGCCGTCGAGCGCGGGCCGATCGTCTACTGCGCCGAGGCGCCCGACAACGGCGGACGGGCCCTGAACATCGTCCTGACCGATAAGGCGCTGCTCAAGGCGGACGTCCGGCCCGACCTGCTGGGCGGCGTCACGGTTCTCACCGGAGACGCGCTGGCCGCCGATCCCGTCTCGGTCCTGCGCGAGGGAGCGAGACAGATGAAGGACGCCGCGGCCGATGACGAGGAGGACGCCCCGCCGTCGTCCCGCCGCCGGCTTGCCCCCGGCGCGGAGCTCAAACCGCACCGACTCGTCCTCATCCCGTATTATGCCTGGGCCCACCGCGGCGCCGGCGAGATGTCCGTCTGGCTCTTCAAAGCTAATTAGGAGGATGACAATGACAAGAGCTCGAGCGGCGAGGAGCCTGATCGCGGCCCTTCTCCCGATCCTGGTCGTGACATGCACACAGTCGCCCAAGGCCGATTACCCGGCCGCACCCGTGCCCTTCACCGACGTCCATCTCACGGACGTGTTCTGGGCGCCGCGCCTGGACACGAACCGCACCGTGACCATCCCCCATATCTTCAAGGAGAACGAGGACACGGGCCGGGTCAAGAACTTCGAGCTGGCCGAAGCCGCCCAAGCCGGGGCCCCAGGCGGGAAGTTCTGCACCCGCTTCCCCTTCGACGACTCCGACGTCTATAAGATCATCGAAGCGGCCTCCTATGCCCTGGCGACGCACGCCGACGCCGAGCTCGATCAGCATGTCGACGGCCTCATTGCCAAGATCGCCGAGGCCCAGGAGCCGGACGGCTACCTTTACACGGTGCGGACGATCGGCGGCCCGCCGCCGCAGGACTGGCTGGGCAAGGAACGCTGGTCGCACCTCTACATGAGCCACGAGCTCTACAACCTCGGGCACCTGTACGAAGCCGCGGCCGCTCACTATCAGGCCACGGGCAAAAAGAGCCTGCTGGCCGTCGCCGTCAAGAGCGCCAACCTCGTGGCCAAGGAATTCGGGCCCGGCAAGCGGACCAACCCGCCCGGGCATGAAGAGATCGAGATCGGCCTGGTCAAGCTCTATCGAGTCACCGGCACGAGGAAGTATCTCGACCTGGCCAACTGGTTCATCGATGCCCGGGGCAGGACCGAAGGCCGCGTCCCGTACGAAAACGATGGCCGCACCGAGCTCCTTTATGGCGAATACGCCCAGGACAACAAGCCCTTCGTCGAGCAAACCGAAGCCGTCGGCCACGCCGTCCGGGCCGGCTACCTCTATGCCGGTGCCGCGGATGTCGCCGCCCTGACCGGGAACGCGGCCTATGTCGCCGCCCTCGACAAGATCTGGGCCGACATGGTCGGCACCAAGCTCTATATCACCGGGGGCATCGGCGCGGCCGGCGGCTGGGAAGGCTACGGCCCGCCGTATCGCCTGCCGAATGCCAGCGCCTACGCCGAGACTTGCGCCAACATCGCGACGTTCCTCTGGAACTCCCGGATGCAGCGCCTCGAGCTCGATGGGAAATACGCCGACGTCATGGAGCGCATCCTCTATAACGGCGTCCTCTCCGGCATCTCCCTCTCCGGCGACCTGTTCTTCTATCCCAATCCCCTGGCCTCGTTCGGTCAGCATGAGCGGGTGCCGTGGTTCAGCTGCGCCTGCTGTCCGCCGAACGTCGCCCGCATCCTGACCTCGGTGCCCGGGTATTTCTATGCCGCGACGAAAGATAGGGTCTACGTCAACCTTTTCGCCGAGGGAACGGGAAAAATGAAGGTGGGAGGGACCGATCTCGAGCTTGTCCAGACGACCGAGTATCCGTGGAAGGGCGACGTCAAGATCGAGGTCAGACCGGCCAGGGCCGCCGAGTTCACCCTCGCGGTCCGTATTCCCGGCTGGGCCATGAACCGCCCGGTGCCCTCCGACCTCTACAGCTATGTGGAGCCGGCCGAAGGCGCGCCCTCGCTCAAGGTCAACGGCGAGCCGGTGGCGCTTGGGCTCGACAAAGGCTATGCCCTGATCAAGAGGACGTGGCGGTCGGGCGACGTCGTCGAGCTCGGCCTGCCCATGCCCGTCCGCCGGGTCGTGGCCAACGAAGCGGTCGAGGCCGATCGCGGCCGCGTCGCCGTCGAGCGGGGCCCGCTCGTCTACTGCGCCGAGTGGACTGATAACGATGGCCGGGTCTCGAATCTCGTTCTGCCGGACGGCGCGACGCTCGCGGCCGAGGCGAGGCCCGACCTTCTCAACGGCGTCGTCGTCATCAAGGGCGAGGCCGAGGCCGTCAGCGAAAAGGCCGGGAAGATCGTCAGCGAGAAGAAGCCCGTCACGCTGATCCCGTATTACGCCTGGGCCAACCGGGGCAAGGGCGAGATGGCCGTCTGGCTGGCGCGAGAAGCCGGGAAGGCCCGGGTCGCCCGCGAACCCGGGCTCTCCGCCAAGGCCAAGGTGACCGCGTCGGACGGGGCCGTCAATGCGCGGCGGGTCAACGACCAGTTCGAACCCGAAAGCTCGGACGACGCGGCGGGCTACATGCACTGGTGGCCGAAGAAAGCGACGGCGGAGTGGATCGACTATACCTTCGAGGCGCCCGTGCGCGTCTCGGAATCGTCCGTCTACTGGTTCGACGATACGGGCGGCGGCGGCTGCCGCGTGCCCGCCTCGTGGCGCATCCTCTATAAGTCCGGCGGGGATTGGCTGCCGGTCCGTGCGGCCGGCGAATACGCCGTGGCCAAGGACGCCTGGAACACGGTCAAGTTCGCGCCCGTCCGGACGACCGCCCTGCGCCTCGAGGTCCGGCTCCAGAAGGACTGGTCGGCCGGCGTCCACGAGTGGAAGGTCAAGTAGGCGGACCGGACGTCACTCCCGGGGCAGGCGGAAGTGACCGGCCTCGAGGAGCTTGAAGAACGACCGGGCGCAGGCCTCCAGGTCGCTCGCGGCGTCGTGGGCCCCGTCGTAGGAGTGGCCGAAGCAGTAGCAGTGGAGCTCTTCCAGGGTCGGCCATTTGTAGCCGAAGCCGCCGGGCCTCGTGAGCTGGCACAGCTCCGTCGTCCCCTTCATCGTGCAGATCCCTGGCATTTCGAGAAAGTCCAGCGGCTTTCGCAACCGGACGAGCTCGCCGCCGACGACATGACGATCATAATCGAGATTGTGGGCGACGAGGGTCATCGACGGAGCGGTCGCCGCGTCCAGGAACTCCTCCAGAACCTCGGCCAAGTCCCGGCCCACCTTCAGGGCGTGGGCCTGGGTGATGCCGTGGATCCTGGTCGAATCGAGCGGGATCGTGAATCCGTCCGGCTTGACGACATGGCAACGGGAGTCCTCAGGGTTCCCCCGGCCGTCGTACCGGGCCCAGGCGATCTGGACGATGCGAGGCCACCTGTCCGCGACCTCGGGGGAAAAATAGCGGATCTCGGGGAGCCCGGTCGTCTCGCAATCGAAGAAGAGAAGATTTCGGCGTCCGGCAGGCATGTTCTTTCGGCTTCCGGAGCTAAGGGTTACCCGGAGTCGGGCCCGCTGTCAAGATATAAAGTCAATCGAACTCCGGCGGCGACGTTGACAGCCGGCGCGGGGCCGAGGTAAATTCCCTGGCGCCGCCCACGGCCCAGCGGCGATTTCGGCCCGGCCGATCCCGCCAAACGCCGACGGCCGGCCGGGTCGCGAAGGAGGAACGATGAAGACACCCCTCAGCCGGTCTGCCGCGCTCGCGTCGACCGTCTTGGCCGCGTGCGGGCTGTTGCTCGGCCTGGCCGGCTGCAAAGCCGGCGAGCCCGAGGCCAAGGACGAGCTCGCCGGCGTGACGCAATTCATCGCCAACGGTTCGTTCGAGGAGATGGACGGCCGGAATGCCAGGGGATGGACGCCGCGGAGCTGGCAGCGGGACGGCGACGCCGCGTTTGCCGTCGAACCCATGGGACATGCGGGCGGGCGAAGCGCCGCGATCTCCTCCGAAAAGGGCGCCGACGCCTCCTGGGTCGCGACCGTCCCGGTCAGGCCCTATTCGCGCTACAGGCTCAGCGGCTGGATCAAGACGGAGAACCTCGTTCCCGGGACGGGCCGGGGCGCCCAGATCAACGTCGACGGCGAAGAGGCCTGGAGGACGGCGGCGGTCACGGGCACGCGGGACTGGACCCGGGTCGAGATCGAATTCGACGCAGGCGCCAACGACGCGCTCGAAGTGACCTGCCTGTTCGGCGGCTGGGGGAAGTCGACGGGCAAAGCCTGGTTCGACGACGTCGAGCTCACGCGCCTCTCGGGACGGGAGCTGGGGCGGCCCACGATCGTCATCGAGGCCGAAAAGACGGGCCGGCCCATGTCCAAGTACATCTACGGTCAGTTCATCGAGCACCTGGGGCGCTGCATCTACCAGGGCATCTGGGCCGAGATGCTCGAGGACCGCAAGTTCTTCTGGCCGGTCGGCGAGGGCGAGTCGCCCTGGAAGGCGGTCGGGGAGAGCGGGCAGATCAAGATGGACACGACGAGGCCGTTCACCGGCGCCCACACGCCGCGCGTGAGTCTCAACGGAAAGGGCCGGGGCGGGATCATGCAGGAGGCGCTGGCCCTTATCGAAGGGAAAGAGTACGCGGGCCGGGTCGTCCTGAGCGGGGATGCGGCGGCCGCTCCGGTCGTCGTGAGCCTTGTCTGGGGCGAAGGGCTCGACGCCAGGCAAACCCTCAGCGTCGAGGCGATCGGCCGCGACTACCGGACTTTCCCCTTCATGTTCAAAGCCGGGGCATCGACGGAGAACGCCCGGCTCGAGATCACTTCGTCCGGACTGGGCTCATTCAAAGTCGGCACGGTCTCGATCATGCCGGCCGACAACATCGACGGGTTCCGGCCCGAGGTGCTGGCCAGGCTCAAGGAGCTCGACGCGCCCGTGTACCGCTGGCCGGGCGGCAACTTCGTCAGCGGATACGATTGGCGGGACGGCATCGGCGACCGCGACCGGAGGCCGCCGCGCAAGAATCCCGCCTGGCAGGGCGTCGAGCACAACGACGTCGGCATCCACGAATACATGGACCTGATGAGGACGATCGGCGCGGAACCCTACATCACGGTCAACAGCGGACTGGGCGATGTCGGCATGGCTCTCGAGGAGCTCGAATACGCCAATGGGGCCGCCGGCACCAGGATGGGCCGGCTCCGGGCGGCCAACGGGCATCCGGAGCCGTGGGGGGTCAAGTTCTGGGCCATCGGCAACGAGATGTACGGCAGCTGGCAGCTCGGGCATTTGCCGCTCTCCGACTATGTCAAGAAGCATACCCAGTACGCGGTGGCCATGAAGGCCATGGACCCGTCGATCAAGGTCGTGGCCGTGGGGGCGGTCGGCCGCTGGAGCGAGACGATGCTGGCCGAGGCCTCGAACCACATGGACCTGATCAGCGAGCACTTCTACGTCGGGCACAAGCCCGGCCTTCTCAGCCACGTCAGCCAGATGCCGGCGGAGGTCCGCCGCATCGCCGACGCCCATCGCAAGTATCGGGCCTCGATCCCGACGCTCAAGATGAAGGAGGTCCCGGTCGCCCTGGACGAATGGAACTACTGGTACGGCCCGGACGTCTACGGTGAGATCGGGACGCAGTACTTCCTGGAGGACGCGCTCGGCGTCGCCGCCGCCTTCAACGAATACGCGCGGCAGAGCGACATCTACGCCATGGCCAACTATGCCCAGACCGTCAACGTCATCGGGGCCATCAAGACCTCGAAAACCGCGGCGGTCCTCGATACGACGGGCGTCATCCTGGCCCTCTACCGGCATCAGTTCGGGACGATCCCGGTCACGGTCGGCGGAGCGCCCGAGCCGCTCGACGTCATGGCCTGCTTCAAGGACGAGACAAAAAGCGTCTTGACGCTGTCGATCGTCAATCCGACCAGGATGCCCCAGACGATCAGGCTCGAGGCCGGGAAGCTGTGGTTGCCGAAGACGGCCAGGCTTTTCCTGGTCGCCGGCGATGACCCGCGGGCCTGCAACGTCCCCGGCCGGCCCCAGGCTGTGGCCGTCCGCGAAACCGCGGCCGCCCCGTTCGGCAAGAAGATCACCGTCCCCCCCATCAGCGTATCGCTTTATCACATTGGGGTCGGACCACAGAAATAATAATGTTTTCAACGACTTAACTGCAAATTTGGAGGGCAAAAAGGCCTAAAGCCGATGTTTTCGATGGCAAAAACGCAGTCCTTGAGAAGAATCAAAATGCTCTTTGTTTCACATCGTTTTTCATTTTTGGCCTCAAAAATGACCGACTTAGCCCTTTTTGAGGCTATTTTAGAGGGTTAACTCATTCATAATAAAAGTATAGCTGTGGTCCGACCCCAATGAGAGGAGCGATCATGAGAGAAAATCGTACCGCCGATGTCAGATTGGCCCTGTTGCTGCCCCTTCTGCTCGCTTTCATCCTGTCCGCCATCCCGGCCCTCGCCCAGCAGAAGATCCACGAGGAGTACACCAAGAAGATCCTCGAGTTCACGACCGATCCGTGCTTCACGACGAAGTACGTCAACTATCTGCCCTATGCCGAAGGCATCCCCACGCCGCTCGAGGTCCTCGGCCACATCGCCGGCGCCAAGGACGTCCTGAGCTATTCGGCCGACGTCTACAAGTACATGCGGGCCCTGGCCGCGGCGACACCGCGGGTCAAGGTCTTCGACATCGGCAAGACCGAAGAAGGCCGCGACTGGATCGTCGTCGCCGTCGCCGACGAAGACACGATCAAGAACCTCGACGCCTATAAGGCCATCGCCGCCAAGCTGGCCGACCCCCGCAATCTGACCGAGGCCGAGGCCCGATCGCTCCTTCAGCGGGCCAAGCCGATGTACTGGGCCACGGGCGGCATGCACTCCGGCGAGACCGGCTCCGTCGAGATGCTCATGGAGCTGGCCTACCGCATCGCCGTCGACGAGTCGCCCTTCGTCAAGGCCATCCGCGAGAACGCCATCACCCTGATCACGCCCATCCTCGAGGTCGACGGCCGCGACAAGCAGGTCGACATCTCGATGGCCAAGCGCAAGGACCCCAAGGCCAACGTCCCGACCCGGCTCCTTTATTGGGGCAAGTACGTCTCCCACGACGACAACCGCGACAACCTCGGCCTGGCCCTGAAGCTGAGCCAGTACATCATGAAGGTCTTTCTCGAGTATCACCCGGTCGTCATGCACGATCTCCACGAATCCGTCTCCCATCTCTACATCTCCACGGGCACCGGCCCCTACAACGCCTGGCTCGACCCCATCGTCATCGATGAGTGGAATCTCCTCGCTTATCGCGAGGTCGACGAGCTGACCAAACTCGGCGTCCCCGGCGTCTGGACCCAGGGTTTCTATGACGGCTGGGCCCCGAACTACGCCTTCTATGCGGCCAACGGCCACAACGCCATCGGCCGGTTCTACGAAACCCAGGGCGCGGGCGACGCCTCGACCCGCGTCATCGCCGCCTCGCCCGACCGGGCCTGGTTCCGGCCCAACCCGCCGCTGCGCTCGGCCCTCTGGTCCATGCGCGACAACGTCAACCTCCAGGAGAGCGGCGTCCTCATCGGCATGAACCACGTCGCGACCCTCAAGGACAAGTTCCTGGAGAACTTCTATCTCAAGGGCAAGCGCTCCATCGCCAAGGCCCGCGCCGAAGGCCCCGCCGCCTATGTCTTCCCCGGCGACGACCCCCGTCCCGGCCAGGCGGCGCGCCTTCTCCGCCAGCTCCAGGTCCAGGGCGTCGAGATCCATCGGGCCGACAAGGCCTTCAAGGTCAAGGACGCCGCCTATCCCGCCGGGAGCTATGTCGTCCGCATGGACCAGCCCTATTCGCGCATGGCCGACATGATGCTCGATCGTCAGTATTTTAACGTCAACGACCCCCAGCCGTACGACGACGTCGGCTGGACGCTCGGCCCCCTTTTCAACGTCAAGACGGTCCGCGTCGAAGACGCCGCCGTGCTCGACGTCCCGATGACGCTCGTCAGCGGCGACGTCGCCGCGCCCGGCGGCGTCACCCGCCTGGCCAAGGGTGCCGTCCAGGCCTATCTCATCAACCACAACGCCGACAACGTCCTGGCCACCTTCCGCTTCGCCCGCAAGGACCTGAAGATCCTGGCGGCCGAGAAGGACTTCGAGGCCGCCGGCCGGAAGTTCCGGGCCGGGTCTCTCATCCTCAAGCCGGGCGACAATCCCCAGGACCTGGAGACCGTCCTCGACGAGGCCGGGAAGCGGCTGGGGTTCTCCGCCTTTGCCGCGCCAGCCGTCCCCACCGTGCCCACGCACGACGCCGACGCTCCTCGCGTCGCGGTCATGCACACCTGGCAGAACACGCAGACCGAGGGCTGGCTGAGGATCGCCCTCGACGAGAACGGCATTCCCTATGATTATATCTCCGTCCACGACGTCCGCGACAACGCCAAGCTCCGCGACAAGTACGACGTCATCCTCTTCGGCCCCTCGTCGCCGGACGCCCTCAGCGTCGTCAACGGCGTCAGCGGCGACAAGCCCATGCCCTGGAAAAAGACCGACCTCACGCCGAACATCGGCGTCGAGGACTCGACCGACGACATGCGCGGCGGCCTCGAGCTCGACGGCATCCTCCACCTTCGCGATTTCGTCAGGGACGGCGGCGTCTTCATCGCCATCGGCTCGAGCTCGGCCCTGCCCATCCAGTTCGGCCTGGCCCAGGGCCTGTCGATCCGCGATACGACGAAGCTCTGGGCGCGCGGCGGCGTCTTCAAGGCCGAGGTCGGCGACAAGACCAGCCCGCTCGCCTACGGCTATGACGACACGCTCGGCGTCTACTTCAGTCAATCGCCCGTTCTCGGCCTGGGCGGATTTGGCGGCCGCAGCAGAGCCATGACGCCGGGCATGGGCGGCCCGCAGGGGCGTGTCTCCGGCCGCGGCGGCCTCGACGATCCGGACGTCGTGCAGGGCCGGCCCCGCGACCTGGGTCAGAAGGCCGTCGAGGAATTCCGCAAGACCCAGCCGGCCCCCTTGCAGCAACCCGATGAGGGGCCTCGCATGGCCGCGACTCCGGCCGTCCGTCCCCGGATCGTTCTCAGCTTCGCCCGCAACGCCGCCGACCTGCTGATCAGCGGCGGGCTCGCGGGCGGCGAGGAGCTGGCCGGCTCTCCCGCGCTGGCCGACGTCACCCTCGGCAAAGGACACGTCGTCCTGTTCAGCTTCAACCCGGCCTGGCGCAGCGAGACCCACGGCTCCTACTTCTTGATCTTCAACGCCCTGCTGAATTGGAAGAATCTCGACGCGAAGGGGAACTAGGCGGAGGGTCCCAAGATCGTCAAGTCCCCGACTGTTTCCCGACGCGGGAGGCGGGCCCGTTTCCTTGACAGCCGCGGAGCGGACGGCTATAGTCGTTTTCCGGCCGGCGAGGAGGTCTTCGGGGCGGGGGACAAGACAGAGGAGCAGGCGTGTTCAGAGCATCCGACTTGAAGAAGGGCGACGTCGTCAAGATCGACGGCGACCCGCACATCGTCGAGACGATCAAGGTCCAGAAGCCGTCCGCGCGCGGCGCCGTGACCATCTACAAGATCCGCTTCCGCAACCTGCAGTCGAAGCGCAAGGTCGACCAGTCGCTCCACGGCGACGACATGCTGGAAGAAGCCGACTTCGAGCGCCGGCCGGTCCAGTATCTTTTCGGCGACGCCGCGAGCATCACCTTCATGGACCTGCAGGATTACGGCCAGTTCACGCTGACGAAAGAGGAGATCGAGGACGAGTGGTCCTATCTCACCGAAGGCCTCGAAGGGCTCATCGCCATCTCCTCCGAGGGCCGGGTCCTCGGACTCCAGATCCCGACCTTCGTCAACCTCGAGATCGTCGAGACCATTCCGTCCGTCAAGGGCGGGTCGGTCACGGCCCGGACGAAGCCGGCGACACTTACGACCGGGCTCGTCGTCCAGGTCCCCGAATACATGGCGGTCGGCGAGATCATCCGGATCGACACGCGGACGGGCGAGTACGCCTCGAAAGCGTGAGCGGACAGTCCCCGTCTTCGAAAGCCGGCCGGCGCTTTGGCTGCGAGCGGGGCGATATCCTTGACGGGAACGGCCCGATAGAGAATGAAGAACAGCGGCTATAGCTATCCCGACCGTATCACGGCTTCGGAGGCCGGCATCCCGGTGCTGGCCTTCTACGCCCGCCGTTACCGCCACTCGACGGCGGCCGAGTGGGCCGAAAAGATCAAGCGGGGGCAGGTCTCCCTCAACGGCCGGCCGGCGTCGGCCGACGAGATCCTCGCCCGCGGCGATCTTCTCGTCTATTGCCGCCCGCCTTGGGACGAACCCGACGCTCCGACGGACTTCGGGACCCTGTTCGAGGATGAAGACGTCCTCGTTCTCGCCAAACCCTCCGGCCTGCCCGTCCTCCCGGGCGGTTTCTTCCTCGAAACGACCCTGCTCTATCTCGTGCGCCGCCGCTTCGGGCCGGCCGCTTCGCCTCTCCATCGCCTCGGCCGCGGCACATCCGGCGCCATCATCTTCACCCGCGGCTACCGGGCGGCGCGCTCACTCGCAAAAGCGATGTTCGAGCGGCGCATCCTCAAAGTTTACCTCGCCCTGGCCTCAGGGACCTCGATGCCGGATGCATTCACCGTCGACGCGCCCATCGGACCCGTGCCGCACCGGCTTCCCGCGACCGTCAACGCCTATCGTCCTGGCGGCCGTCCGGCGACGAGCCATGTCCGCGTCCTGCGCCGCTACCCCGAAAGGAACGCCTCGCTCGTCGAAGTGACCATCCCCACGGGGCGGCCGCACCAGATCCGGATCCATCTCAGCTACGCGGGATACCCCCTCGTGGACGATCCGCTCTATCTTCCCGGCGGCCTCCCCCGCGCCGACGGCATCGACGACGAGTGGACCACGACACCCGGAGCGACAGGCTATCTCTTGCATTCGTGGAAGATCCGGTTTCCCCATCCGGCGAGGAACGAGGAGGTCGAGGTCGTCTGTCCGCCTCCCTCACGCGACCTTTTTCCTGGATGACTCGATAGAGCAACCCTCGTCCCAGCCGGCCGGCCGCCGCACCGGCCGTTCCGTCACGATCCGTGCCGGAATATAGCATAGCCCGTGCGCTGGCTCAAAAAGGACCGGGCCGCATCGGTCCAGGTGTAAGCGGCGGCGGGCCGGCTCTCGGCTGCCGCCGCGGCGAGATCGCGCAGTCGCTCGGGCTGCCGGCCGAGCTCGAGCATGCCCCCGGCCAGCTCCGCCGCGGACTCGTAGAGAAGACCGGTCCGGCCGTCCTCGATGAACGGCTCCGAGTAGGGCGCCCGAACGGCCAGGATGGGCAGCCCGAAGGCCCGGGCTTCATGAAAGGCCATGCCGAACGTTTCGCCCGGTGACGGGCTGATCAGGACCGAGCTTCGCTCGTATTCCCCGCCGAGCTCTTCGTAGGGGATGAACCCCAGGTGAACGACCCTCTCCCGGAGGAGAGGATGGGCGCCGATCGCCTCCAGGCAGACCGCGGCCGTCCGAGGCTCGATGTCCGTCCGCCCGGCGATCCGGACCGTGAAGACGTCGGTCGCCCGGACTTCCCGGCCGAGGGCCTCCAGGAAATCCGGAACGCCCTTGCCGCGGATCAAGCTCGAGACGATGAGCCCCGTGAGGACGTCCGGGACCGCGGGCCGGCCCTTCGGCAAGACACACGGGGCCGGCGGGACGAAGAGAATGGGCCTCGCGGCCAAGCCTCTTTCCCTGAGAGCCTCCGCCGTGCGGGGGCCGGTCACGAGAAAGCCCGAAGCTCGGGCGAAGAGCCGGTCTTCGGCCCGCCTCAGCTTCTCCGCCGCATCGGGGGAGATCCCCGGGTCCACGCTCGGCAGGCTGTGGATGATGAAGAAGACGCGGTCCTCCGGCCGGAACGGGTCCGACTCGGCCAATTCTCGAATATAGAGGCTGTCCACCCAGAGCTCGGTCCGCGGCGGGCAGGCGCCGGTCACGAGCCCCGCCAGCGTCGTCGTCTCGACCGGAAAACCCTGCGCGCCGAGAGCCCGGAGAAGGAACCGGTTGTAGAGATCGCCGCCGGAGGGAGGCCGCCCCGGAGGCACGACGAAGACGATGTCGCCCCGCGCCGCCGCGGCCTCAGGCACGCTTGGCCCTCGGCTTGGGCCCGGCGGCCACCTCGCCCTCATAGGAGGCCCAGGCCTCCGGCGATTCGCGCAGGGTTATCCTCAGGCAGCCGCGGAACCGGCTGGCGGCCCGGGCCGCGACGCCGTCGTGGATCCGGCGGGCCAGGAACTCCATGGTCGTCGGCACGCCAGCCAGGGCCGGATTCTCGTCCAGGTTCTTGTAATGGTATTCGTCCAGGACGCCCTTGAGGATCCTGGAAGCCCGGACAACGTCCATGACGGTGTTGTTTTGATCGATGTCAGGGGCCTTGAACTCGGCGTCGACGATCAAAGTGACGCCGTGGAGATAGCGCGCCGGGCCGAACACCTCCCGCTTCAGCGAATGGGCGATGAAGATGTGGCGGCGAACGGTGAGGCTGTACATGGTTCCTCCTCAATAAATAATGAGAGGGCTGAGGCCCCCGGGAGCGCGTCGGACCAGCGTACCGTAAGCTTCCGGCAGATCCGCGAAGGGGACCGCCGGTCCGACGTGAGCGTCGAACTCCGGCCGCCCGAGAAGGCGGAAGACAAGCTCCGTCCGCCGGCGGGCGTCCCAGCGGGGCTGAAGGGCGCCGGGGATGCGCGAGACCTGAGACCCGACGATGCGCTTGCGCCGGCTGTGGAAGCTGCCGCCGAGGTCGAGGCGCGCCGGCTCGGCGCCGAACCAGCTCACGGCGACGGCCCGGCCCTCGACGCCGACGCTGTCGATGGCCGCCTGCAGGCCAGCCGCCGTTCCGCTCGTGTCGAACGCGACGTCGAACGGCTCCGCGGCCGGCCCGGCGGACGTCCGGAATCCCATCGTTTCGGCCAGCCGGCGCCGGTCGGGACTCTTCTCGACGACCTCGAGCTCGACCGCCGGCCCCTGCGCCAGGACCCGGGCGATGAGCGAGCCGATGACGCCGAAGCCGACGATGAGGGCCCGCTCGCCGAGCGTCAGGCCGGAGTCCCAGACCGCCGTGACCGCCGTCTCCATATTGCTCGCCAATGTGGCCCGGGCCGGCGGCAAACCGTCCGGGAGAGGCCGGACGTCCTCCGCTCGAACGACGCATAGGTCCTGGTGCGGATGGAGCATGTGGACCTTACGCCCCCGCAGCTCCGCCGGCCCTTGGACCACCTCGCCTACGAGCGAATAGCCGTACTTGACCGGGAACGGGAACCGCCCGCCCATGTAGGGACACCGCATCTCCTTTCGGAGAGCGACCGGGACCTTTCCGCCGGCGACCAGGCGCTCCGTGCCCGGGCTGACGGCCGAGAACATGGCCCGCACGACGCACCACTCGTCCCCGCCGGGATTGGGAAGGATTTCCCGCTTCAGAGCGCCCCGGCCCTTGCCTGTCAGCCAAAAGGCCCAGGCCTGGATCATGAGGCCTCTGCCTGCCCTGCGGGCCGGGCGACCGTCCCGACGATCATCATCCCGTCATCGACCGGCGTGAAGGCGTGATAGGCCAGGCGGAGCGAGGAGGCCACGTCCGGAACCGGCGGAAGCCGGAACGAGCTCAAGCCCGAACCCAGGATCAAGGGAGAGATGTGGACCTGAAGGACATCGACGTTGCCTTCGCCGAGGAACCGGGACGTGGTCAGCGAGCCGCCCTCGATGTAGACCGACCGGATGCCGCGGGCCATGAGCTCACGAAGGATCGCCGAGGTCGGGATCGTGCCGCCGGCGCCATGGAACGGGACCACGTTCACGCCGGGCGGGGCGGCCTTTCCGTCGCTGCCCACGAGATAGACCTGGCCGCCTTCGATCCCGGTCAAAGCGCCGAGCCCCTCGGGTGAAGAGGCCAGGACGATCCGGGCCGGCTGATTGCCCTCGACGTAGCGGACCGTGAGCCGCGGCCGGTCCCGGCGCAGGGTCCGCGAGCCGATGATGACGCCGTCGGACAGCGCCCGCATGCGGTGGGCGTGAACGAGATTGGAGGGGCTGCCGATCCGTTTCGAATCGCCGGCCAGCGTCGCGATGCGGCCGTCGAGCGATTGGGCGAAGTGGCTGACGGCGAAGGCCCGGCCGAGCCGGCGGGCGTGCATCGCGGAAAAGGCGTAAGGCAGGTACGTTCTGAACAGTTGGAGAACGGCCGGAGGCAGACCCCCGGCGCGGACCGTCCGGACGCGGATCAAGTCCTGGATGGAAAACACGGCCTCAGCCCGGGACGCCGGCGGGACGGGGATCGCGGGATCGAGAAGGACCGCCACGACCGGTCCGGAGCGGAATGACTCCCTGAAAGGACGGCCGAGGGAGACGGGCCGGCCGCCGTTTTCCGTCTCAATACGAAAATAGCACTGGCCGACCGGCTCTTCGCAAAGATCTACGGCTTCGCGGACCCGGAGAAGCGAATCCCAGCCTGTCTCGACGGCCACGCCGACATCCCGCTGACCCCCTTGGGACGGATCGAACTCCCTTCTGACGTCTCCAAGATAGTGGATGGGCGCAGGGCTGTCAAACCCCGGAGGGGATTCCCCGACTGGAGAGAATTCAGTCGAGATTTTCTCCGGTTGAAGGATTATAATGGCGCCTGCGGCCGTTCGCAGGATATCGCTCTGCGGGCCCGCCGGGGAGCCCGGTGACCCGCTACAGAAATGATGCCACGAATGAGACAGAGACGGTCCTTTGGGGGCTTGGCCATGATCCTTGTGTTGATCTGCGGCGGCGGCCTGCGTCCGCTATCACCCCCAGCCGATCGCTCCCGGCAGGACCATGGAGGATCTCGAGGCCCGGCGGCTCGATTCGCCCGAGCTCGGCCGGTTCCTGATCGCGAACAAGGAAGTCGAGACGTGGCCGCCGGCGGCATGGGACCTCAAATCCCTGACCCTGGCCGCGCTCTACTACCATCCGGACATGGACATCGCCAGGGCCCAATGGGGCGTCGCCCGAGGCGGCCGCATCACGGCCGGCGAAAGGCCGAACCCGACCCTGAATCCGCTCGTCGGATACAACACGACCTCGCCGAGGAGCGAGGTCACTCCCTGGATCCCGGAAGTCGCCCTGGAGCTGACGATCGAAACGGCGGGCAAGCGCGGCATCCGGATCGCGAAGGCCCGGCACTTGGCGGACGCGGCCCGCTGGCAGATCCTGTCCACAGCCTGGGCCGTTCGCAGCCGCCTGCGCGGCGCCCTGCTCGAAGTTTATGCGGCCGGCGAGATGGAAGCCGCTTCTCGCGGACCAGGAAAAGCTCCGGACGGAATTCGTCCGCCTTCTCGAGCTCCAGAAGGATGCCGGCGAGGTTTCGACCTATGACCTGACCCAGGCCCGGGTCGCGCTCGACGAGAGCCGTCTGGCGGCCATCGAGGCGGCGCGGATCAAAGGGGACGCCATGGCCCGTCTGGCCGCGTCCCTCGGACTCGCGCGCCCGGCCCTGGAGGGCGTGACCGTCTCGTTCGACGCGTTCCGGGGCCTCAAGCCCGACTTCCCTGCCGGCGAGATCCGACGCCATGCCGTTCTCAACCGCTCGGACATCCTGGCCGCGCTCGCCGAATACGAGGCCAGTCAATCCGCCCTCAAGCTCGAGATCGCCAAGCAGTATCCGGACATCAACTCTCGGCCCCGACTACCAGCTCGACCAGACCGACAGCAAATGGACGATCGGGCTGGCCCTCGTCCTGCCCATCTTCAGCCGCAACCGGGGCCCGATCGCCGAGGCCCTGGCCGGCCGCGAGGAGAGCGCCGCCCGCTTCCTGGCCCTTCAATCCCAGGTCCTCGGCGAGCTCGACGCCGCGATCGAAGACCTGCGGGCGGCCGTTCTGAAGTCGGGCGCGGCCGACGACCTGGTCACGAACCTGGCCGGGCAGGAGCGGATGGCCAGGGCTCAACGAGAGCTCGGCGAGATCTCCCTGCTCGAGCTCATCGGCATCAGGCTCGAGCTCAACGCCGGCGCCCAGGCCCGCTTGGAGGCGCTGACGCAGGCCCAGGAAGCGGTCGGACGGCTGGAGAACGCGGCCCAGAGCCCGCTCGACGTCAAGGATTGGATCACCACGATGTCCCGGGCGCCGGCGGGGCCGGAGAAGGAGCGCAAGGATGACTAGACGCCAGGTCACGACCGGGTTGATCATTTTGGCGGTCGCCGTCGTGGCGGCCGTCCTCCTCATCCTGCGCCTCGGGCCCAAGGGCGGGGCGGAGGAGGAAGGGATCGTCACGGATGTCGGCGTCCACGTCGGCAAGATCGTCCGGGCGACGCTCCATCGCTATGTCACAGCCTACGGCACGGTCGAGCCCGAGCCCCCCGGCGGAGGGAAACCGGCGGCCGGCGCCGTCATCTCGGCTCCCGTCGGAGGGATCCTGGCCGAGATCGACTGCGCGGAAGGCCGGGCCGTCGCTCAGGGCGCGCTCCTCTTCCGGCTCGACACGCGGCTGGCGGAAGTGGCCGTGGCCAAGGCCGCCAAGGCGCTGGAGTCGGCCGAGCAAACATACGAACGGCAGAAGAAGCTCCTGGCGGCCGAAGCGACGTCGCGAAAGAACTTCCAGCAGGCCGAGCTCGAGCTCAATACGGCGAAGAGCGAGCTCGCTGCGGCCCGGGCGGAGCTTTCGCTCCTCGAGATCCGGGCGCCGCTCGCGGGGACGGTCGTCCGGATCACGGCCCGGCTCGGCCAGGCGGTCGAGCCGAACGCGGTCCTGGCCGAGGTCATCGCCCTCGACCGTCTCGTCGTGACGGCCCAGGTGCCCAGCCGTGACGCCGCGTCCGCTCAAGCCGGGCCAAACGGTCGAGTGGGGCGGCGGGCGCGCCCCCGGAACCCTCTCGATCGTCGGCAAGGACATCGATCCCAAGACCGATACGGTTCTCGTCCGGGCGTCTCTCCCGTCCGCCGCCGGCTTTCAGCCGGGCGAGTTCCTGAACATCCGGATCGTCTCGGAGGAGCGTCGCGACGTTCTGGCCGTGCCGGAAGAGAGCGTCGTCCCGGGTCCCGACGGCGGGACCGTGCTGATGGTCGTCGAGGGCGACAAGGCCATCCCCAGACCGGTCAAGGCCGGCCTCCGCGATGCCGGCCTGGTCGAGGTCGAGGGCGAAGGCCTCGCGGAAGGCCTGGTCATCGTCACGACGGACGCCTACAACATCACCGGGGAAACGAAGATCCACATCATCGAAAACAAGCTGCCCTGATGAACGAAGATTCCGCCCTGGGCCGGTTCGCCACCCGCCATGCCCTGCCGATCGTCTTCGTCAGCGTGGCCCTGTGCCTGGCCGGCGTCTACGCGGCCCTGACGATCCCGTCGTCGGTCTTTCCCCAGACGGACTTCCCCCGCGTCGTCATCCTCATCGACAACGGCGTCATGCCGGCCACCGAGATGATGGCCACCATCACCCGGCCGATCGAAGAGGGCATGAAGGACATCCCCGGCGTCAAGACGATCCGCTCGGCCACGGGGCGCGGCTCGGCGGAGGTCAACGTCTTCTTCAACTGGAAAGTCGACATGATCCAGTCCGAGCTCTACGTCCTCGGCCGGCTGTCGCAGATCCGGGCCTCTCTTCCGGCCACGGCCGAGGCCGAGGTCTACCGGGTGACCTTCTCCAATTTCCCCATCATCGGGATCAGCCTGACGAGTCCCAAGCGCAGCCTGATCGAGCTCTGGGAGACCGCCCGCTATGAGCTCAAGCCGCGCTTCCTCCAGATCCCCGGGATCGCCCGGGTGGACCTCATCGGCGGCCGCGCCCCGGAATACCACATCATCGTCGACCCGCTCCGCCTCCAGGCGGCCGGCCTGACCATGGCCGAGGTGACGGAAGCCCTGAACAAGAACAATCTCGTGACGTCGACCGGCCTCCACGAGGAAAACCGGATGCTCTACCTGGCCGTCGTCGACGGCCGCGTCCGCTCGATCCGGGACATCGAGAACTTCCCGGTGAGGGTCGCCGGGACCCACCCGGTCCTCGTTCGCGACTTCGCCCGGGTCGTCCGCGGGCCGGAGCCCGTCTTCAACTACGTCACCGCCGAAGGCCAGGAAGCGGTGCTTCTCAACATCTACAGCCAGCCGGACGGCAGCACCCTCGATATCGCCAAGAGCCTGACCGAAGACCTGAAGGCCTTGAAGGGCGAGCTGCCGGCCGACCTGAAGCTGGCCTTCTTCTACGACCAGTCCCTCCTCGTCCGGGCCTCGGTCCGGAGCGTCTGGGAGGCCATCCTTTTCGGCCTCGCCCTGTCCGTGCTCATCCTGTTCCTCTTTTTGAAGAACTGGCGGACGACCTTCGTCGCCATCCTGGTCATCCCGGTCACCGTCCTGGTGACGCTCCTGGCGATCAAGGCCTCCGGGCTCTCGTTCAACCTGATGACCCTGGGCGGCATCGCCGCCGCGATCGGCCTGGTCATCGACGACGCCATCGTCGTCGTCGAGGCCATCCACACCAAGCGCCGGTCCGGCCGCGACCGGCTGACGGCCATCCGCGAAGCCATCAGCGAGCTCGGCCGGCCCCTCGTCGGGTCGACGCTGACGCCCGTCGTGGTCTTCATCCCGCTGGCCTTCCTGGGGGGGATCACGGGGGTCTTCTTCCGCGCCCTGGCCCTGACCATGGTCGTGGCCCTCCTGACGTCGCTCGTGTTGGCCGTCACGCTGACGCCCTCGCTCGCCGCCTGGCTGCTTCGCGCTCCCAAGGAAGAGCCCGGCGCCCTTCACGAAGACCATGGCGGGCCGCTCCTGCAGCGGGTCATCTCGTTTTACGAAACGGGGGTGCGGGCGGCGCTCAAACGGAGCGGGGTGACGATCGCCATCTGCGCCGGCGTCCTCGTTTTGGCGTTCGTCCTGTACAACCGGCTCGAGAGCGAGTTCCTGCCGCCGATGGACGAGGGCGGGTTCGTCATCGATTACCTGACCCCGCCGGGAACGAGCCTGGCCGAGACCCACCGTCAGCTCCAGTACGCGGAGGACATCATCCGCTCCGTGCCCGAGCTCGAGAGCTACTCCCGCCGCACCGGGGCCCAGCTGGGCCTGTTCATCACCGAGCCGAACAACGGCGATTTTCTTCTCAAGCTGAAGCCCGACCGCAAGCGCTCGACCCAGGAGGTCCTGAGCGAGCTGCGTCACCGGCTCAACGCCGCCCTGCCCGACATCATCTGGGAATTTCCCGGGATCCTCGGCGACCTCATCGGCGACCTGATGTACGCGCCCCAGCCGATCGAGGCCAGGATCTACTCGACCGACACGGCCTTCTTGAAGGAGAAGGCGCCCCAGGTGGCCGCGATGCTGGAGAAGGTCCCGGGCGTCGTGGACGTCTTCGACGGCCTCATCTACACCGGGCCGACCATCGGCTTCCGGGTCCGCTACGTCGACGCCGAGCGGTTCGGCTTGAGCGCGGAGGCGATCGCCGCGGCCGTCAACGCGGCCATGCTGGGCGAGACGGCCTCGACCGTCCTCGAAGGGGACCGGGTCGTCGAGATCCGGGTGAAGGCGGAGCCGGCGGAGATCGACAGACTGGAGAAGCTCCGTCATCTGCCGCTTCGGACGCCCGACGGGACCCTGGTCCAGCTCGCTCAGGTGGTCGATGTCATCGAAGAGCCGGGCCAGCTCGAGCTCCGGCGCGACGACTTCCGCCAGGACGTGGCCGTGACGGCCCGGCTCGAAGGCCGCGACATGGGCAGCGCCATGGCCGAGATCCGAAGCGTCCTCGCCCGGGACAAGACGATCCCGGCGGGAACGATCGAGTACGGCGGCCTCTACAAGGAGCAGCGGGAATCGTTCCGCAACCTCATGGTCGTCCTGCTGATGGCCATCTTTCTCGTCTTCACCGTCCTGATCCTCGAGTTCGGATCGTTCTACGAGCCCGCCGCGATCGTCTTCGGGGCCGTGCTGGCCATGTTCGGCACGATCCTGGCCCTCTGGATCACGGGCACGTCGCTGAACGTCGTGTCCCTGCTCGGGGCCATCATCGGGGTCGGCATCGTGGCCAAGAACGGCATCCTGATGCTCGATTTCGTCAAGGAGCTTCAGGCCCAGGGCCTGGACCTGTCCGAGGCCCTCGTCCGGTCGGGGCGGCGGAGGCTCCGGCCGGTCCTGATGACCTCGCTCGCGGCCGCCCTCGGGATGCTGCCTCTGGCCTACGGCATCGGCTCGGGCGCCGACATGTTGAAGCCCCTGGCCATCGCGGTCATCGGGGCCCTCTGCATCTCCGTCCTGCTGTCGCTCATCGCCACGCCGACGATCTACTACCTGATGACCCGCCGGCGCGCGACGACCCAATAGCGCGCCGGACTGAGACGGCCGGTCGCTTATTTCCCGAACTCGAGGACCATGAACGAGCCGGGGACGATCGTCGGCCGGGGCCGCGGCTGCTCCGTCGTCGGGGCCGGCGCCGGTCCGTACTCGGCCGTCACGACGAAGACGTGGTGGGTCTTGGGATCGAGTTCCATCGTGCGCGCGCCGCGGGCCGTCGGCACCGTCTCGGCGACGGCGTACTTGTCCGCGGACTCCTGCCGGACGACGGTCAGGGTGCCTCCGCCGTTCGAGGCGAAGACGAGTCCGGTCCCGGGATCGTAGCGGACCGCGTCGGGGCCGTCTCCGATCGGGACCGTCGTGACGACCGTCCCTTTCTCGAAGTCCGAAACGACCATGACCTTGTCGCAGACGCTGAAGAGCCGCTTGTGCTTGAGATCGATGGCCAGACCCGCTCGGGCCTTCGCCGGGCGCGATCGACCAGCGCGTCTTGACTTGAAGCGTCTTGGCGTCGAAGGCGACGATCTCGCTCTTGTCCTCGTTGTTGACGAAGATCGTGCCTTTTCCGTCCGTGACCGCGAATTCCGGCTTGCCGCCGATGTCGACGGTCCCGACGACCTTGTCGGTGGCGGCGTCGATGGCCGTCGCGTTGGCCGTCCGGCCGTTGAAGGTGAAGACGCGGTCCGAGAAGGCGTCATACATGATGGCGTCGGGATTCTGGCCGGAGGAAGGGATCTCCGCGAGGACCTTGTGGGTCGCGAGGTCGAAGACGGAGACGCTGTTGCCCCGGCCGTTGGAGATGTAGCCCCGGTTCCTTTTCGGAGCGAAGGCCACGCCGTGGACGCCCTTGAGGTCGGTGATCGCCGCGCCCTTGACGCCCGTGTCGACGTTCAGGATCTCGACGGCGTTGCCGTGGGTCACATAGAGGAGACGCGTCCGGCCGTCGAGGGCCATGTAATCCCAACCGCCCTCTCCGCCGAGCACGTGCTTCTTGAGAAGATGATAGCCCGTCGGGGCCGCCGCCAGGGTTTCGGGCGCGCCGGCGATGAGCTTGCCGCTCGGATCCACGGTCACTTCCGAAGTCTTGCCCTTGAGCCGGATCTGCATCTCATAGAGCACTTGACCGTCCTTGGTGAGCTCCTCGGCCTTGAGGAGCTTGTGCCCGGGATAGGCCTTATCAAGCGCTTGTTTGACCGCGGCCGGAAGGGCCCCCCGGGCGACGGATTCCTCGACTTCGAGGACCTTGCCGTCGGCCGCATAGAGCAGGTCGCGGCTCATCATCCCGTCGACGCTTTCGACCTCGTAAACGATCTGGCCCTTTTCGGTCTCTTTGCTGGTGCCCGTTATGACGGCCTTGGGATAGGCCGTTTTAAAGGCCTCGAGGACAGCGGACGGCAGCTCGACCTTCATGGCCTTCGCCTGGTCCTTGCCGGCGGCCTGGCCGCTCCAAGCGAAGAGTGCGACAAGAGTCGAGGAGACGACGAGGACGCCCAGGACAAAGACGGTGATCTTCAGATGCTTCATGGGAATACCCCTTTCGAGATCCAGGATATCACTTTGCTCCGGGAGGCGCTATTAACCGGCGGGCCAGGGCTCCGGAGTAGGCTCCCACGAAGGCCACGGCCAACGCGAGGAGCGAGCCGAAGTTGCGATGCAAGACGATCCCGAAGAGCGGGACCCAGACGCCGATCGCCAAGCCCCAGACCGGAGCGCGCGACGGACGGACCGCGCCGAATAGGGCCGCCGTCAGGAAGAGCATTCCGGCCGTGATGCCGGAGTCATCCCAGGTGGGCCGCGAATCCACCCAGGCGATGAGAAGCCCCGCGGCGACAGCGAGGAGCGTCATGGCGAGGAACGGCCGTTTGCCCGGCTCCCGGACATCCGGGGAGCCGGGTCCGGGCGTCGAACGGGAGACGCTCAAGGTCAGCTTTTCCAATCTTTCATAACCTCGGCGAAGCAGGAGAGGCCGCTGGGGACGCAGGCGCCGTAACCGTGCCCGGGGAAGGTCCAGGCCCCCGAGAGATAGAGGTTCTTAATGGGCGTCCTCTGGGGGAAGCGCCTCTGTCCCGAATTGTCGACGGTCTGGTCCCAGCCGTAGATCGCGCCCCGAGGGTTCGAAGTGTAGCGGAGGTTCGTCAGCGGCGTCGCGACCTCCTCGACCTCGATGGCCTTGCGCAGCCCGGGCAGGAGCGTCTTTTCGACCTTGTCGATCAGGATGTCGGCCAGGCGCATCTTCTCCTTCGTATAGGCGTCCTTGGCGCCGTAGAAGTAATCGGTCTCATACTTCTTCCAGTAATCGTAGCCCTGCATGGCGATGATGTTGAGCGTGTTCTTGCCCTTGGGCGAGCAGCCGGGACAGACGTTGTCATAGATCGTCAGCCCGAAGCCGGGGTCGGCCGGAAGGCCGCCGGCCAGGGCGGCCGCGTACTCGGCCTCGATGTCGTAGCCCGCGTTGTAGAAGATCTCGCTGTCCTTGACCCCGACCTTGCGGACGAGATCGGTCTTGAGACCCAGCCAGACGAGGAGGGTCGAGAAGCTGACGGACAGCTTGTCCATGCGCGCCAGCGTGTCCTTGAGGAACTCCTTTTCGTCCATCATCCGGGTGAGGGTGTCGATGGCGTTGGCGTTGGAGACGACGGCCCGGCCGAGGAATTCCGACCCGTCCGAGGTCCGGACCCCGCAGGCCGCATGATCGCGGGTGAGGATCTTCTCGACCCGCGTGTTGAGCCTGACCTCGCCGCCGTTCTTCCTGATGATCCCGGCGAAGGCGTCGCTGATCTTCTGCGATGTGCCGGCGGGATAATAGCCGCCGCCTTCGAGATAGCCCATGAGCGGCATAGCGAAATAGAACGGCGAAAGCTTGGACGGGGGCAGCCCGAAGTAGCCCCACAGCCCCGAGATCACGGCCTTGAGCTTGGGGTTCTTGACCCTCTCGTCGACCATGGCTCCCCAGGTCCGGTTGAAATTCTTGAAGAGAAACGGGAATTTCTGAGGGAAGCTGGCCATGTCGACCTGTCCGCCCGCTCCCGAGAGACGGCCGACGTCGTCGGCCAGCCCCTTCATGTCGGCGAAGATGCCGTCGATCGCGTCCCCGTCGTCGGGGAAATTCGTTTTGAGGATCCTGATATAGCCGGCGACGTCCATGTTCGGCACCCGGATGTCGTAGTCCGGATAGATGGCCCGGTAGAGCGGCTTGTGCGGGGCGAACACGACGTCCTGGATCTCCGGAAAGCCAGAGATGAGGTTGGGGACGCCGTTGCGGATGCCGACGGTCGTCGAGTGGAGCGAGACGTCGAAGGTGAACCCACCGGGACGCTTGAAGGATGACGCGTAGCCGCCCGGGACGCCGTGCTGCTCGAGGACGATGACCTTGAAGCCCTGGCGGGCGAAAGCGGCGGCCGCGCTGAGGCCGCCGAGGCCCGCGCCGATCACGACCGCGTCGTACGTCCCGGGCGAGGCCTGCCCAGGCCCGTCGCCGCGCGGGAAGGCGCTCCAGTCCCAGGCGGCGAGGGGCCCCCCGGCCAGAAGAGTCTTCAGAAAATCCCTTCTTTCCCAGATGTTCGGCGACATGGATGACCTCCGTTCTCTTCCTGAAGAGACAGGCTTCGAGTCTACGCCCCGGGGAGGGGGGAGTCAATGCGGCCGCGGGGCGCTTGGTTGACAAGTCACAGGCGTGGCTCTACGATTGGGCTGGGTACGCAACAGCCTGTCAGTCGACAGACCCGGGTCCATGAAGAAGTCAGCCACGGCCTCCTTGCTCTCGGCCATCGCTCTGCTCGTTTTCGGCCTCCTGGCGCCGGCGACGCTCCCGGCGGCCCGGGCGCCTCTGCGCTTCGCCTGGCTGAGCGACACGCACGTGGGCTCGGACCGGGGCGCCGACGACCTCCGGGCCTCGGTCGCCGACATCAACTCCCTGCCCGGACTGTCTTTTGTCCTGGTCAGCGGGGACATCACGGAAATGGGATCCTTCGCCAATCTCCGCCTGGCCAAAGAGATCCTCGACGGGCTCCGCGTCCCTTACCACGTCATCCCCGGCAATCACGACACGAAATGGTCCGAATCGGGCGGTTCGGACGTCGCCCGGCTCTGGGGCGACGACCGCTTCGCCTTTGAGAGCGGCGGCTTCCGTTTTATCGGGCTCTCTCAGGGTCCGATCCTGAGGATGGGCGATGGGAACTGGGCGCCTCAGGACGTGCGCTGGCTCGACGGGCTTCTCGCGGACAGGGGCGAGGCCCTGAAGCCGACGATCTTCGTCAGCCACTATCCGCTGGACCCGGGCATCGCCAACTGGTACGTCGTCCTCGACAAGCTGAAGACGATCCCGACGGTGGCCGTGCTGGTCGGGCACGGCCACAAGAACGAGGCCCTGGACTTCGAGGGGCTTCGAGGGGTCATGGGCCGGGCCAACATCGGCACCAAGGAGCTCGCCTCCGGTTACAACATCGTCGAGATCGGGGCACGGGCCATGACTTTCACGGAGAGAACCGTGGGGCGGATGCTCCCGACGTGGCACACGATCGAGCTCGAGAAGGGCGGGCTGCCGGTCGTCGCGGCGGGCCGGCCCGCCGCCGGCGGCGGGGCGAAACAGGCACCCCCGGCGCGGCCCGACTTCAGCGTCAACCAGCTTTATCCGCAAGTCAAAGAGCGCTGGCGCTTCGACGCCGGATGGACGATCGCCTCGTCGGCCGCGGTCTCCGGCGATACGGTCGTCTTCGTCGACGCCTCGGGGGCGGTCCGGGCCCTGCGCGGCGCCGACGGCAGCATCGCCTGGGAGTTCAAGACGGACGATCCGATCTATTCGACCCCCGATGTCGGCGGCGGCCGGGTCGTCTTCGGCAGCACCGACGCCAGGGTCTACGCCCTCGACGTCCGGACCGGAACGCCCCTGTGGAAGGTCGTGACGAGCGGTCCGGTCGTGGCCAGTCCGCGCATCGTCGACGGCATCGCCTATATCGGGGCCGGCGACCATAGCTTTCGCGCGATCGACCTCGCCTCCGGCCGGCTGGTCTGGAAGGCCGAGGGGATCGAGGGATTCGTGGAGACGAAGCCGCTCGTCGCGGGGGGCCTGGTGGTCTTCGGCGCCTGGGACGGCCGGCTGTACGCCCTCGACCGGCTGACCGGCCAGCCCGTCTGGACATGGAGGGGAGAACAGGAGAGCGCGTTCTACTCGCCGGCCGCCTGCTGGCCTGTCGCGGGATCCGGACGCGCCTTCATCGTCACGCCCAATTCCTGGATGACGGCCCTTGAGCTGAGGACGGGACGGGAGCTCTGGGGCACCGACAATTGGGCCGTCAGGGAATCGATCGGCGTCTCGGACGACGGCGGCCGCGTCTATATTCGCACGACCGACGGCGTCATCGCCGCGCTCGCTTCGGCCGCCGAGGATGCCCAGGCCGTTTGGGAGACGGACGCCGGACTCGATTCCGACATCAACTCGGCCATGCTCGTCGAGAAAGACGGCGTCGTCTTCTACGGGACGAAGAACGGCCTCGTCCTGGCCCTCGACGCCGCGACGGGAGCGATCAAGTGGAAACACCGGGTCGGCGTCGCCCTGGTCAATACCGTGACTCCGCTCAGCGGCAGGGACGTGGTCGTCACGGATTTCGACGGTCACGTCACTCTCATCTCCGCCGATAAATAGGGTCCGCCACCTTCTTCCGGCCGGCGCGACTAAAGGGTGCTATAATTGACCCACGGGACCATGAAGGAAGCGCTGACGAGAACGCTCAAGATCGCGGGCCTTGTTCTCGGCGTCATCGGCCTCCTCGTCCTCGCCGCCGTCCTTCTCGCCCTCTTCGACAAGCCGCTCGTCAGGAACATCATCCAGGGCCGCCTCAACAAGGCGGCCGGGACGACGGCCCGTCTGGGACGGCTCGACTATTCGATCTTCCCCTTCCGCATCACCTTCGATTCGCTCGAGCTCGGCCAGGAAGACGCCTTCCAGAAGCTGGGCATCTCCTTGGGTCGCGTCGAGGCAAAGGGCGCCTTCTGGAAGCTCGTCCGCGGCGTCAAGCCGGCCTTCGAGACGATCGAGGCCCGCGGCCTCTCGTTCCGCCTTCAACAGAAGGCCCTCTCCGAAGAGCCTCTGGACATCGAGAAAGTCCTCCTCCAGGTCTCCGATACTCTGGCCTGGACGAAACGCATCGCCGTGACGGACGCCAGCTTGTCGTTCGCCCTCTTGGCCGGCCTGGTCGAGGTCCGGAACCTCGATCTGACCCTGACGCCGGGGGCCGCGAGCGATGTCGTCGCCTATGCGATCGGCCGGGGCGATCTCGCCGTCAGGGACAAGGCCGGGTCGGAGATCCTGTCGGCCGCGCTGAGCTCCTCCGGCCGTCTCGGCCTGGCGTCGCCCTTCAGCATCGACACCTCGTTGGCCTTGAACAAGGCGCGATTCACTCTCGGCGGCATCGAAGATTCGCTCGACAGCCTGTCTCTGGCCGTCACCGGCCGTCTCGACAAGTCCGCCCACGAGCTGACCGTGTCGCGATTGAATATCGGCTCTCCCGGCCTCCTCGATCTCGAAGGCTCGTTCACCGGGAAATCGGGCTATGGCATCTTCCTCGAAGCCCAGGCCGTCGTGCGTCTCGAGGACCTCGCCGCCGCGGCGGACTTCCTCGGTCCCCGGCTGCCCGCCGGGCTCCGGTCGGCCGGTTTGCGCGGCCGGGCCGAGCTCGCCGGCAAGTACATGCTCCAGCGCTCGGACCGGGGTTCGGAAGATAACCTGTCGGCCTCCCTCTCGCTCGAAGGCGTCGAGCTCGCCCCCGTGGTCGCCGGCCGCCCCGTTCAAGTCCGTGCCGCCGGCCGGATCGACGCCGCGGGCACGTCCAAGGATCCCCGGCTTTCGGCGGACATCCGTTCTTCCCTGGGCCGCATGGCCCTATCCGGACTGACCGTCGGCGGTTCCGACATCCATCTCGTCGGCACGGCCACCAAATCGGGCGCGGACATCTCCCTGCTCGAGGCCCGGCTTGCCGGTCTGGCCTACGACGCCTCCGGGGGCAAAAAGATAGCCTTCGAAAACGCCTCCCTCACGGCCCAAGGGACGTTCGACCTCGTCCGCAAGACCGGCGTCTTGACCTCTCTTGAAGCCAAGTTGCCCGGCCTCACGCCTCTGCGGCTTTCGGGCAGGTACGGTTCGGGGAAAGGCGCCCCCTCCGAGCTCCGCTTCGAAGGCCGGGGACTCGATCTCCCGGCTCTCCGGGCGATCGCCGCTCCGTTCATTCCGGCGGGCTTCGCCGGTTGGGACCTCGGCGGCACGCTGGACCTTTCGCTCTCCGGCCGCCGCCCCGCGGGAGCCCACGGCGATTGGGGATACTCGGGGACGATCTCCCTGGCCGGAGTCAAGTTCAACGACCCGTCGTTCACGATCGCCGGGGACGGCCTCGACCCCGTCGTCAAGCTCGAGGGGACGGGATCGCCCGCGAAGGGGATCTCGTTCAGCGGCAGCCTGGACTTGAGCCGGGGCGAATCGCTCTGGAAATCGATCTATATCGCCTGGGCCAAGCATCCCCTCAAGCTCACGGCCGCCGGCCGCTTCGACACCGCCTCGGGCGCGATCGAAGGTCTCGCCGCCCGCATCCTCCTGGCGGAGGTCGGCTCGATCGACATCACGGGCACGGCCAAGCTTCCCCCCTTGCCGGCGTTCGACCTGGCCACCGAATCTCGCCTGAGCCTCGGCCCGCTCTACTCCCTTTACGGCCAGGCCGGCGTTTCGGAGGCAGCGCGGATGAAGCTCGAGGGCGCGCTCGGCGCGACCCTCGCGGTCCGCAAGACCGGCGCCGCCCTTTCGGTCGGCGGCCGGGTCAAGCTCGCCGGCATGAGCGTCGAGCGGCCTCTCGCCAAGACATTCCTCCTCGGCGTCTCGGCCGACGTGCCCGTCCTTTACGAGTCCGGGGCCGCCGCGTCCTCCGCGTCCGAGGCCCCGCTTCCCGAGTCGGGCCACATCCGCATCGACGAATTCCGGAGTCCCTTCCTGACCCTGAAGCCCGTGGACGTTTCCGTCCGAGCCGGCGCCAACGCCCTGGCCATCGAACCGCTCGTCCTGGACCTCTTCGGCGGGCGGCTCGAGCTCGGCCAGACGATTTTCCGCCTCGATCCCGCCTCCGGCGCCTTTCATGGGGTCGGCTCCCTGGTCCTGCGCGACATCGACATCTCGAAGTTCCCCGTCCAGTCGCCGGAGTTCAAGCTGACGGGAAAGTTCCAGGCCGATTTTACGCGTCTCGACATCGGCGCCGACAAGATCGCCATCGCCGGACGGGGCGAGGCCAGCGTATTCGGCGGCCAGATCATCCTCCGGGATCTGGCCGTTTCCGAGCCGTTCACCGCGGGGCGCTCGATCTCGCTCGATATCGACCTCGTCGACCTCGACATGAAGAAGCTTACGAACGAGGTCCCCTTCGGCGAGGTGACGGGCATCGTCAGCGGCGAGATCCGCGGCCTCGTTATCTCCTACGGTCAGCCGGAGAGCTTCAGTTTCCGCATCGAGTCCGTGCCCCGCAAGGGGGTGCCGCAGACCTTCAGCCTCAAGGCCGTGGACAACCTGACCGTCCTCAGCACGGGCCAGCAGGCCTCGGGCGGGACGAGCTCGTTCTGGATGCGCCTCATGCGCGGCTTCCGCTACCAGAAGCTCGGCATCGTCAGTACCCTCCACAACGATACCTTCACCCTCAACGGCACTATCCACGAGGGCGGGACCGAGTATCTGGTGAAGAAACCGGCGCTTTTTGGTATAAGTGTGGTGAACCGCGACCCCGACAAATCGATCAGCTTCAAGGAAATGACGAGCCGGCTCAAGCGGGTCGGCCAGTCCGGGAAATAACGTCGCATCGCAAGGAGGATGACACCATGAAGAAACGATACTCCCTTGGGACGGTCGCCGGCGCGGGCCTCGTCTTTGTTCTGGCCTGCGTTACGGTCAACATCTATTTCCCCGAGGCGGCCGTCAAGCAGGCGGCCTCGGAGATCGAATCCGAGATCCAACAGAAAGCGGCGGAAAAGGCGGGGCAGGAGCCCATCAAGAAGATCGCCGTCATGCCCCGGCGCTCCCCCTTCACGCTGGTTCCGGCCGCGTTCGCGCAGCAGGAGACGACGGTTTCCAACCCGGCCATCCGGGCCCTCAAGGATGCCAGCGCCACAAACCTCGCGGCGTTGATGCCCTACTTTGGCGGACGGCAAGGTCGGACTGACCAACATGGGCCTGGTCGAGATCCGCGACGAGGCCGGCCTCAACCTTCAAGCCAAAGCCGCCTTGCGGAAGCTGG
Organism: Candidatus Aminicenantota bacterium; assembly: GCA_963742235.1. Classification (GTDB taxonomy): domain Bacteria; phylum Acidobacteriota; class Aminicenantia; order Aminicenantales; family Saccharicenantaceae; genus RBG-16-66-30. Next base: position 80,050 of record CAVULT010000014.1, read on the forward strand.
TCAAGGACGATAACGACGTCCGGATGAAGCTCTACGGCGAGGTGGCCAAGGCCCTGAACATCGAGGCCAGCCAGATCGAGAAGATCCAGAAGATCTTCGCCGCCAGCCGGATCGCCGCCGCGCCCGCCGGCTGGTGGATCCAGCAGGACGACGGCACCTGGGTCAAGAAGTCCTGACCCGCGCGTCCGCTGAAGCCGGCCTGTAACACCTTGCCGGCCCGGCCGTAGAACCTATGGAGCGGAGGTTGTTCGCCGCCGCAACGTTCGATCGGAGGATCATCATATGTCTCTCTATCGCCACAGGCCGTTCCTCTGGACGGCGCGCGCCGCAGTCCTCTTCCTTTTATGGTCGGGCGCCGTCGCCCAACAGGAGCCCAAGCCCGAGCAGGTGCTGAAGCATGACAAGCTCGAGGTCGTTCTGCCCGACTTCCCCGCCGAAGGGCTCATCCTCGACATCGGCGGCGGCGGCGAAGGGATCATCGAGCAGCTCAAGGGCCGTCAGGTCGTGGCCGTCGACCTGAGCAAACGGGAGCTCCAGGACGCGCCCGGCGAGCCGCTGCTCAAGATCGTCATGGACGCCAGGGACCTCAAGTTCCTCGACGGGACATTCGCCACGACGACCGTCTTTTTCACATTCATGTACATCGACCCGGCCGACCACGCCAAGGTCTTCCAGGAGATCCATCGTGTCCTCAAGCCCGGCGGCCGGCTCCTCATCTGGGACGCCGTCTTCCCCGTCAGGACCGATCCGCGCCAGATCTATGTTCTCTATCCCCTCCACGTCAAGCTGCCCGCGGCCGATATCGCCACGGGCTACGGCGTCAAGATCGTCGAGAAGCAGGGGCCGGAGCATTTTGTCGAGGTGGCCAAGGCGAACGGATTCGAGGTCGTCGCGCGAAAGGACGAAAAGGGCTGGTTCTTTCTCGAATTGAAAAAAGCCGCCTGACGGCGGCCAGGCGCTAGGCCGGCTCGACCGGCTGGCGGATGATCGTCTTGAGCTTTTCCGGCGCCGCGCTCATTGATAAGTTGACACTGATTTGACAAAAAGTTGACAACTCCGGCTCCCTCGGCTCCGATACTCTGATCGTCGGGTAGACACTGAAGGAAAGGAGCCGACGATGGGCGGAATGACCAAGGTCCTGGGCGTGACGGCCATGGTCGCAGGGCTGGCCCTGAACGCCGCGGGCGCCGAGGACAGGAAGGTCCAGTTCGCCCTGACGGGGTCGTTCATGATGGGCGGGGAATCGGTGGCCGGCACGGGCGGCATCCTCGGCTTCGGGATGCGGGTCGATCTCGAGCTCAAGGGCACCCTTCGCGGTCGGTCCAGAAATCGATCTGTACCAGTATTGGAGGTCCATCGTTCCCGCCTGCACCCTGAACGTCCGGTTCGGGAAAGGCTATATCGGATTGGGGCCCATGGTCGCCTTGGCCGTGCTCGACGGGTACGCCTTCGGATTGTTCAAGGCCCACGCCGGGATCAAGAGCCGTCATTGGCTGATCGAAGCCGATTACATCGAGGGTGGGGCCTCCCGGCGCGGGGGGCAAGAAAGGACGGCGCTCATCGGCCTGACGTTCGGCCTCGTCTTCTGAACGGCTCCGGCCTCCCTGTCCTTCTTGACTCCCGCCGGGGACTGTATTATCACGGGGTCATCCAGGAGAGTGCCCCATGCCGCGCCGCCGCCCGACTTCCCTCGCGTTTCTTTGGATCATTCCCTTCGTCTTCCTCGCCTGCGGCCGAGGTCCGTCGTCTTCAGGTCCCGCGGGCGGCGGCAGCCCCTGACGACCTCGCGACCGGCTTCGCCCACCCGCCCGATTCGGCCCGGCCCTGGGCCTACTGGATGTGGATGGACGGGAACCTCGACCGGGCGGGGATCACGGCCGACCTCGAATCGATGCGCGCCGCGGGACTGGGCGGCGTCGTCATCTGCGAGGTCAACGTCGGCGTGCCCCGCGGCCCGGTCGAGTTCATGAGCCCCGCGTGGCGCGGCCTGTTCAAGCACGTCGTCCGGGAGGCCGAGCGCCTCGGCCTCGAGGTCACGCTCAACGCCGGGCCGGGCTGGACGGGTTCGGGAGGCCCGTGGGTCAAGCCCGAGGAGTCCATGCAGCACATCGTCGCGGCCGCGGTCGAGGCCGAGGGGCCGTCGCGATTCGACGCCGAGCTCCCCAGGCCCCGGCGCCGGCCGGCCTTCTTCGGCGAGGGCGGCCTTCCGGCGGAGATCAAGAAGACCATGGACGGCTTCTATCGCGACGTGGCCGTGCTGGCCTTTCCGACGCCAGCCAAAGGCCCGCTCGTCTCCGATATCGACGAGAAGGCCCTCTACGTGCGGGCCCCCTATTCCTCCCAGCCGGGCGTCAAGCCGTTCCTGCCGGCCCCGTCGGAGTTCCCCGGCCTCCCCGCGGGAACGGCGATCGATCCCGCCCGCGTCGTCGACCTCAGCGGCAAGCTGACGCCCGACGGCCGGCTCGCCTGGGACGTCCCGGCCGGTCGCTGGACGATCCTCCGCTTCGGCCGGACGACGACCGGCGCCAACACGCGCCCCGCCCCGGTCCCCGGCCTCGGCCTCGAGTGCGACAAGCTCGACGCGGCCGCCTTCGACGCCCACTACGACGCCTTCGTCGGGGCCCTCCTCCGCGAGATCGGCCCCCGCCGGACCGACGGACAGGCGGGCTGGACGACGCTCCACATCGACAGCTGGGAGATGGGGGCGCAGAACTGGACCGGAGCCTTCCGCGAGGAATTCCGGCGGCGACGCGGGTACGATCTTCTTCCTTATCTCCCGGCCGTCACGGGACGGCCGGTCAAGGATCTCGAGACGTCCGAACGCTTCCTCTGGGACCTGAGGCAGACGGTCAATGAGCTCGTCCTCGAGAACCACGCGCTGCGCCTCAAGGAGAGGGGCCGCCGGGACGGCTTCCGGCTGTCCATCGAGCCTTACGACATGACGCCGTGCGCCGACATGACCCTGGGAACGGCCGCCGACGTCCCGATGGGGGAGTTCTGGCTCTACGGCTTCAACACCGCCCACAGCGTCGTCGAAGCCGCCGGGATCGCGCACACGAACGGACGGACGATCGTCGCCGCCGAATCATTCACCTCGGACGACCGGGAGGCCTGGCAGGCGCACCCGGCTTCGATGAAGGCCCTGGGCGATTGGGCCTTCACCGCCGGCGTCAATCGCATCGTCTTCCACCGCTCCCAGCACCAGGCTGGGCTCCAGGCGCGGCCGGGAATGACCATGGGTCCCTACGGCGTCCATTGGGAGAGGACGCAGACCTGGTGGGACCTGGTCCCCGCCTATCATGCCTATCTCTCCCGCTGCCAGTTCCTGCTGCGCCGGGGAATCCCCGTCGCCGACGTGTGCTTCCTCGTCGCCGAGGGCGCGCCCCACGTCTTCCGGCCGCCCGCTTCGGCGCTCCGCGGCGATCCGCCCGGGCCGGCCGGGGCCGCGTTCGACGGCTGTCCGCCGGAGACCCTGCTCGCGGCCGCGTCCGTCAAGGACGGCCGGATCGTCTTTCCGGACGGCATGAGCTACCGCGTGCTCGTTCTTCCGGAGCGGGAGACGATGACGCCCGCGCTCCTCACGAAGGTCCGCGGACCTCGTCGCGGCCGGAGCGACCGTCATCGGGCCGCGGCCGCGCAAGTCGCCGTCGCTGGCCGGTTATCCCGGATGCGACGCGGAGGTCGAGCGGCTGGCCGCCGAGGTCTGGGGTGACTGCGACGGGACGAAGATCACCGAGCATGTCTTTCGGATCGGGCCGCGTCGTCTGGGTAGGCGGTCGAGCGGGCCTCACCGTCGGAGGCGCGGCTCCGGCTGCCGGCGCGGGCGCAGGCTCCGACCGGCCCGGCGTCGCCGGCCGGCGACACCTGGAGCGTCGGCGCCCCGCCCCTCAATGAGCCCGAGCAATACGGCGATTTCGCGGTCGTTTCCGCGGTGCTGGACAAGATGGCCGTCGCGCCTGACTTCAGTTCGGACGTCCCTCTGCGTTGGACCCACCGCCGGGACGGCAGGACGGAGATCTATTTCGTGGCCAATCCCGAGCCGCAGCGCTTCGAAGCGACCGCAACCTTCCGGGTGAGCGGCAAGCGGCCGGAGCTTTGGGACGCTCTCGACGGGACGAGCCGCGGCCTGGCCGGTTACGCCGTGTCCGGCGGGCGCACGTCCGTTCGCCTGCGGTTCGCGCCGCATCAATCGTTCTTCGTCGTCTTCCCCGAGACCGCGGCTCCCGCCTCGACGTCAGGCTCGACTCCCGCAAGCGGCGCGAATTTTCCGATCCTCGAGGAGATCACGACTCTCGACGGTCCCTGGGATGTCGCCTTCGACCCGAAATGGGGCGGACCGGAAAAGATCGTCTTCGGCTCCCTCGATGACTGGAGCCGCAGGCCCGAGGCCGGGATCAAGTACTATTCGGGAACGGCCACTTATACCAAGACGTTCGACGCTCCCCGGGCTGTCGCCGGCTCGGCCGCCAAGGGCGGGCGCCTCTGGCTCGACTTGGGAACGGTCAAGAATATCGCCGGCGTCCGGCTCAACGGCCGCGACCTCGGCGTCGTCTGGTGCGATCCGTGGCGGGTCGATATCACCGGAGCGATCAAACCCGGAGGGAACCGCCTGGAGATCAGGGTGGCCAACCTCTGGCCGAACCGGCTGATCGGCGACGAGCGCGAACCGCCCGACGCCGAATACGCCCGGGGCGGCAACCTGGCTCGCTGGCCGGATTGGCTCCTCAAGCGCGAGCCGCGCCCGTCCCCCGGCCGCCTGACCTTCTCGACCTGGAAGCACTACGACCAGGACTCGCCCCTTCTCCCGTCCGGCCTCCTCGGCCCGGTGAGATTGCTGAGCGGCCTTCAGCCGATCGATGAACGCCAGAAGGTTAGTTGACTTTCCCCGAGAGCAGGTCATAGTATCAAATCATCATGTTGGGGCTTCTCGGGGCGTTCGGGCTGGCCGCGGCGACCGGCCTCAACGCCTATCTGCCGCTGCTCATCGTCGGCCTCCTGGCCCGCTACACGGACCTCATCGCGCTCAAGGCGCCCTGGAATGCGCTCACGCATCCGATCGTGCTCATCGTTATCGGCGTCCTGCTTGTCGTCGAGTTCACAGTCGACAAGATCCCGGCGGTCGACTCTATCAATGACATCATTCAAACGATCTTTCGTCCGGCCGCCGGGGCGATCCTCTTCGCGGCCAGCGGCAATGTCATCAGTAACGTCAGCCCGGTCCTGGCCATGGTCTGCGGCCTGCTCATTGCCGGAGGCGTCCACACGGCCAAGGCCGTTGCCCGCCCGGCGGTGACCGCGGGCACACTGGGGGTGGGGAATCCCGTTGTCAGTCTGGCCGAAGACGCCGTGTCGGGCGTGACGACGTTTGTGGCGATCCTGGCCCCAGTTCTGCTGGGGCTGCTCCTCCTGCTGGCCGTCTGGCTATTCATCCGCTGGCGCGGGAACAGGAACACCCGGGCCTGAGCGGCGCGCCCTTTCGGGGCAAACATCTTCTTTGACGGGGAAACGTCCGCCGTCCGCCCGCGAAGTCGGAGGAATTCCGGCCTTATCAGGCCCTTCGCTTGATGAGATTATAGATGAAGAGCAGGATGAGCGCGCCGACGATGGCGCCGATGAAGCCGGCGGCCTGGCCGGGCTGGTAGATCCCGACCAGCGTTCCGAGGTAGGTCGCGACGAACGACCCGGCGATGCCCAGGATGATGGTCATGATCCAGCCCATGTTATCCCGGCCGGGATAAATGAACTTGGCGATGATGCCGACGACGAGGCCTAGAAGAAGCGTCCAGAGGATGTGCATTTGAGCCCTCCCTTTCACATCTATCTTAGCTGAACCGGCCGCCGCGCGCCAAGCGCCGGCCCGTCCCGAATGCACGGGGATCCCGCGGCTTCCCCGGAAGCCTCAGCGCCTCCCGTCCGTCAGGCGGCGGAGCCGGAGCAGGAAGAGGAAGGCGACGGCGTTGAGCCCGGCCGCGGCCAGGGCGACCGCCGTGAAGCCGAGCCCGTAAAGCACCGGGGAGGCGAGCGACCCGAAGGCCCGGCCGACCGAGAACGAGGCGGCATAGAACGCGAGAAGAGTGGCCCGCGCCTGAGGGAGGATCTCGCTCATGACCGGGAGCATGCTGACGACCGTATATTCGAACGTGAGGTAGAACAAGGCCAGCCCGACGAGCGCCATGCCCACCGTCCTTCCGGTCAAGGGAAGGACGAGGGCGGCACAGGGCGTTGGCCGCGAGACCGATCATCAGGGCCCTCGTCTTGCCGAGGCGGTCGACCGTGGCCACGACGAGGCTTTCGCCGCCGAATTCGGCGATGCCGATGGCCGCGGCCGTCGCTCCCAGAGCGGCGAGCTTGAGCCCGAACGAATCCTCGAGCCAGACGCCGAAGACGAAGTTGACGAGCTCGTTGGACATGCTCACGGCCAGGATCATGGCGATCCCGGCCATGGCTGCCGGTGAGCGGAAAACAGCTCTATAGCTGGCCCTATGACCCGCGCCTGCGGCACCGAGCCGCATTCCGCACCGGCGTTCCCGGCCACGGCTCGAGGCCCCTCCCGGCGGCAGCGCCCGGACGACGATCAAGCCGGCCAGACCGAGCACGGCCAGGGCGAGGAAGGGCGACCTCCAGCCGAAGCGGGCGATGAGAAACCCGGCGGCCGGGACGCCGAGGATGAAAGCCAGGGACCAGCTGAGCTCGGTCAGGGCCAGGGCGCGGCCGCGTCTCTCGTAGGGGACGATGTCGCTCAGGTGGGCCAGGATGGACGGGTCGATGACGTACTTGCCCATGGTCATCAGGACCAGGGCGACCGTGAAGAGCAGGAATGTCGGTCCCCCAAAGGCCAGGAAGGCCCCGGCCGCGAACAGCCCCAGGCCGAGGGACAGGCCGAACCGGCGGCCGTGGCGGTCCGTGAACGGCGCCAGCAGCGGCCCGAGGGCGCCCGAGGCGGACCGGGCGGAAAGGGCCAGCGACATCGTCTCGAGGTCGACCCCGAAAGCCCGGGCGAAGACGGGCAGAAACGGATAGACCATGCGGTAGGCGGTATTGGAGGCGGTCCGGGTCCCGATGAAAAACGCGAGGTTCGAAGGGAGCCGTTTCATCGCCGGAGCATCGTTCAGTCCCCGCACGATATCCGCGCCGGCCGGAGAATCAGGCGGCGACCGCTTTCTTCTTGCCGAAGCGCAGCTTCATGGTCAGGATCTTGTCCGTCGAGAAGATCCGGGCGGCGAAGAAGACCAGGACGACGAACACCACGAGCATGTAGCGCGAGTCCCGCCGCGATCATGCCGTAGTTGCCGAGGTAGAGGTTCTGGGAAACCAGGAACGGATGCGAGAAGGGGATGGCCAGGATGAGGATCTTGACCGGCAGCGAAACGCGTGTTGATGTCGGCGAACAGGGAGATGAAGTAAGGGATCATGACCATGAACATCAGCGGCATGATCATGTTCTGGGCGCTGCGGAAGTCCTCGGCCAGCACCCCGAGGATCATGGCCAGGGCCAGGGCGACCAGGATGGCCAGGAAGATGGACAGCCCGAGGATGATGTAACCGGACGTGTTGAAGTGAGGCCGAGCTGGCGCATCATCGCGCGCCGCCGCCCGCCGTGGGCGCCGGCCCGGGCGGCCTCCTCGCCCATGCCGCCGACAAAGCCCTTGAAGCCGAACATGTAGACGCCGGCCGAGATCAGGCCGACGAGCCCCGCCGCGAGCATCTTGGCGGTGATGATCGAGGTCCGCTTGATGGGCACGGTCAGGAGCGTCTCCAGGGTCTTGTTCTGCTTCTCCATGGCCACGGCCGAGATGACCATCTGCGACGAGTAGATGACGATCATCATCAGGACGATCGGGGATGAGCATCGACTGCTGGGACATCAGCCCGGCCACCTGGATGGCCGACCCCTCGGCCACATGGTCCCGGACGACGACGAAATCCTTGCTCTTGACCGGGCTCTTGAGGCTCTCGGGGTCGAAGTCCGGGCAGCTTCTCTTTCAGGAAGTTGTTGGACTGGACGTCATTCATGTCGGAGATGACGCGTTCGACGACGACCTGGCCGCGGGCGCCGATGAGCGAGAACGTCCGCATGAAGGAATAGGTCTCGATCGGGCTCGGCTTGAACTCGGCGAGGGAGTCACCGAAGCCCTTGGGGATGACCACGAGCATCTTCGAGTCGTTCGCCTTGGCCGCTTCGATGGCCTGCTCCTTAGTCTTGCCCGATTGGTCGAGAATCTTGATATCGGAACGAAGCGAGGTCCTTGAGCAGGGCTTGGGAGCCCGTCGAGCCGTCCTGGTCGAGGGCCGAGATGGTCTGGATGCCGACGATCTTCTGGACCTCCTTCTTGCTGACCTGGCCGATGAAATTGTAGAGGATGAGCATGAAGAGCAGCGTGAAGACGAGCTGCTTCGTCACCAGCTCCTTGATCTCTTTTTTGAGCAGGTTAGCGAATTTTTTCATCGGACGGAACTCCTGAAGACTTCTTCCAGGTTCTTGGCGTTGTGCTTTTCCTTAAGCTCCTGCGGGCGTCCCGCTATCGTGGATGCGGCCCTTGTCGATGATGGCGACGCGGTCGGACAGGAACTCGATCTCGAGCATATTGTGGGAGGAGAGGAGGACCGACGTGCCTTCCTGGGCGTACTTGCGGATGATCTCCCGGATCTCCAGGGCGTTGAGGACGTCGAGACCCGAGGTCGGCTCGTCGAGGATGGCCAGGACGGGCTTGGTCATCAACGCCCTTGCCAGGAGGAGCTTCCGGGTCATGCCCTTGCTGTAGGTGCCGACCTTGGTCTTTAGCCGGTCGCCGAGCGGCTCGCCGAGCTTGGTGATCTCGACGGCGCGGTCGACGAAGGTCTTTTCCTCCTCGGGCGTCCGGGCGTAGAAATTGGCCATGAAGTGGAGGTAATCCATGCCCTTCATGTCCTTGTAGGCGCCCGCCTCCTCCGGGAGGTAGCTGATCCTTTCCCGGACGAAATCAGGGTCTTTGCAGAGGTCTTTTTCGAGGAAGGTGACCTGGCCGGCCGTCGCTGTGAGGAGCGTCGCGACGATGCGGAGCGTCGTCGTCTTGCCGGCCCCGTTGGGGCCGATCAGGGCGAAGACCTCTCCGGCGCGGACCTCGAAGTCGATGCCGGCCAGGGCCATTTGAGAGCCGTAGGATTTTTTCAATCCCCGGACGGTCAGGACGTTAGGCATGGGCGACTCCCTTGGGTGGCTTGAAAATAACGGGCTTATTCTAGTGGATACGGAAGGGGAAGTAAACGGTTTGGAAACCTGGACGCCTCGCCGCTCTACTCCAGGGGGATGTCCTCCTGACCGCTAATTGGCGAAATAGCCGGCCCGATGTAAGACGCGATAACCTCCCCTTTTTACCCGAACCGTGATATTCCTGAATCTTCCGTCCCTATTTCCATTCGTCGGGGAATAATAAAGGACATAATAATTCTCGGACGCCTGCGCCGCCCGCTCCATAAGGAAGCTCATGTTCGACGAGCGTTCGATCAGGCCTCCCGTTGAAGCGGCCATCTCGGCAAAAGGAGCATATATATCTTCTGAGTGCTCCTGAGCCATGTCTGCTGGCAAATCGTTCGGACGGGTCGTGAGGAATAAGAAATGGATCATGATCGACGAATCGGCATACGATTCTCTTAAACGCTGGAGGTCAATGGAAGCCTCTCTCCTGTAAAGCTCCATGAGCTCGTTGACCATGGATTGAGCGATGGGATCATTCTCCATCGTGGCCTGAGTTTTCTTATCGAGAACAGGGACGTATTCCCTCTGATAGAAGAGGAAAACGTACTTCTGTCCGGACTTGTCTTTCAGATATTTCGCGAAATCGAACAGCTTTGTCTGGTCCAAGGACCTCAACTGTTCAAGCCGCTGCAGATCCATGCGATACCTTAGGAGAAACTGAGGGGCGCCTTCTTCCTGATCGTATTCGAAGCCCCCTCCATAATCCACTCCCATAGCTTGACTGACATCGTTTCTATTCCCCGCGACGAGATGCTTGATATCGTTCAGCGCGGATCGGTAGGCAGCGTCCGCCACGAGTATATCCTTGCGGACGATCTCTGTGAGTTTGGCGATGATTTTTTCTTTCGGTACAGCAAGCAGGGTCTGCTCGTTCATTCGGTAGGTCGTTCGGGGCGTGACGATAGTCAAATCATCCCCGGCTGTGATCACTTTGTTAAGAAGATACGCGGCGGCATCGCGGACTCGAGGGGTATATTCGTAGAGGATAAAATAAAGGTAGAAATGCCGGGATAAATCTGGAGCGAAGCGCTTCACGTCCTCTTTGCGCTCCACGGCCGCTCTCTTGATCAGGTAGACGGCTTCAATTCTCTGGGCGATGCCATCCTCGAGAACCTCGAAATCGTTGAGAGTCAGATTCTCGATGAAGGCATCACCCCTGAAGACTCTAACCGGCACCTCGACGTTGATGACCTTAACTTCATGTAGAACTTGCCCTGGGAGGATGATCAGGCACAACGCGAAAATATACTCATTAACTTTCTTCATAATATCTCATGCGGCGCCGGTCCTATCCAGCATCTCCCCACCTATAAAATGTATATAAAGTCCTTCATTCCATTTGTCAACGGCAATAGTGGCTCAATAGCGAAGACCCTTTATTGGCGATAACCAAAAGAGATCCAATGGTCGGCATGCAGCCTGTCATATAGGAATCGGCCCGGAGCCGTTTCGCATCCTAGTCCAGGCGGATATCTTCCTTGTAATCGACCGTGACCTTGGCCTTGGAGCCCGGGCGCGGCTTGAGCAGGGCGATGACCCGGAGGAAGGTCCTGTTGCGCCGCTTCCAGGTGCGATCGAGCTTGCGGGCGTAGTGGGCGATGGCGACGGCGATCCACTGGCCGGCGAGGAGCTTGCGGGCCTCCTGCCTCAGCGAGTAGAACTTGCGGTGGGCGAAGCTCTGGGCCTTCTGGAGGTCGGGCAGGGAGAAGCGGGCCGGCTGGAAGACGGCGTGGTGGGCGTCGTAGAGGGCCCAGTCGTGGAAGCGGATGCGGTTCTCCGCGGCGATCCGGTCGTAGAAGGCCGATCCGGGGAGCGGGGTCAGGATGAGGAATTGGGTCGAGGTCAGGCGGGCCCGCTTGGCGAAGCGGACCGTCCGGCGGACCGACTTCCAATCGTCCTGGTCGAAGCCGAGGACGAACATGCCGTGGATGTGGATGCGATGGCGGCGGAAGACCTTGACCGCCCGGACGATCTCCTGGACGGTCTGCTTCTTCTTCATGTCCTCGAGCGCGTCCGGATTGACCGATTCGAAGCCGATGTAAACCGTATGGCAGCCCGCCTTCTTCATGAGGCCGACGAGCTCCGGGTCGCGGGCGACGTCGGCCCGGACCTGGGTCGTCCATGTGATCCCGAGCTTCTCCCGGATCATGGCCTCGCAGAGCTCGCGCGTCCGCCGCGGGTCGGCGGCGAAGTTGTCGTCGTAGAAGAAGACCAGGGTCTTCCGGCCTTTGTAGAGACGCAGCTCCTCGATGATATTCGCGGTCGAGCGGAAGCGGTACTTCCGGCCGAACATGCCGGTCACGGAACAGAACGAGCAGTCGAAGGGGCACCCGCGCGAGGTCAGGACGGGGATCGACGACATATGCTTCAGTCCCTTCGCGTCAGGGCGGAGAAGGGAGAAGTCCGGGTAGGGGATGCGGTCGAGATCCGCGGCGCGCGGCGCCAGGGGGTTGTGGACGGTCGCCCCGGTCTCGTCCCTGAACGAGAGGTTGGGGACTTCGGCGCAGCCGGCTCCCTTCTCGCGGGCGTCGATGAAGGCCGCGAGGGCCGCCTCGCCCTCGCCCCGGAAGACGAAATCGGCGTGCTCCAGCGCCTCCTCGGTCAGATAGGTCACATGGGGACCGCCCATGAGGACCGGGATGCCCATCGACCGGACCCGGTCGGCGATGGCGTAGGCGCGCGGCGCCGTCGAGGTGATGGTCGAGATGCCGACGAGATCCGCCGAGGCGATGACTTCGAAATCGACCTTGCGGAAATCCTCGACGAAGAGCTCGACCTCCCAGCCGCGCGCCTTCATCATCGTTCCCAGAATGAGCGTCCCCAGCCGGGGCAGGGGGAATTGGGAGAAGATGTGGAGGTTCGGGGCTTTCGGTTCGATGAAGACGATCTTAGCCATGGCTCGCCTCCTTGGCGGCCCTGCCGCGCTTCCGGTTCCGGACCTGGAGAGCGAGAATGTCTTTCTTCTTTTTCTTGAGCAGGTCCTGCCAGCGCTCGACGCCCTCCTCGAGGAGCCTCATCTTGTCGAACAGGCCCCGGATGGCCTCGAGCATCGCGGCGAGCCTCTTTTCGACCTCGGCTCCCGGGAAGGCATCGGGATCGGCCTCGATCGCCAGGAGGGTCCGGACATCGTCCGAGACGGCCTTGATCTCCTCGAGCGTGTAGCCGAAAAGCTGGAGGTCGCGGATGAGCTGGCAGAGGAAAACGTAGGACTCCGAGTAGAGGCGGAAGCCTCCCTCCGTTCGCATGTCGGGCTCGATGACGCCCTTGTCTTCCCAGTGCTTGATCGTCCGCGGGCTGACGCCGGAGCGCTCGGCCAGGTTCCCGACGGTGAGGAAGCTGTCCTTGTGCGCCGCCCGCCTGCGGCCGTGGCCGTCGCGGGGCAGTCCGACCTTCTTGATGATCTTGAGGATCTCCTCGGCGCCGTAGCCGAGGTCGGCCAGTTTTTTAATATGGGCGACGCGATCGAGGCCGGCGGCGGCGAACAGGGGCGCCTTCCCGTCGCCGAAGCCGGCCGGTTTGAGCAGCTTGGCCCTGGTCCATTCGGCCAGGCTTTCCGAGGGGACGCCGGATTCGCGGGCCAGGTCTTCCATCGATAGGACTTCTTTGTTCATGCAATACCTTTACGTTCAAATCATAATGAATATGACATTAACATGTACGCATGGGAATATATTTTACCGCCCGGCGCCTGTCAAGCGCTTTTTTCCCGGGGGCGACGCCTTGACCCGGCCGGCCCGCTCCTATAGAGTGAGGCGAAGCCGGGCCAAATGAAGAAAGCGGAAGAGCTCGTTTTCGATTATCTGGTCGTCGGGTCGGGCTTCGGCGGCAGCGTCGCCGCCATGCGCCTGGCCCAGAAGGGCTACACGGTCGGCGTCGTCGAAGCCGGGAAGCGCTGGCACGCCGACGAATTCCCCCGGCGGAACTGGAACCTGCGCAAGTTCCTCTGGCTGCCTTCGCTCGGCCTCTACGGCACCTGGCGCCTCCGTCTCTTGAACGGGGCCTTCATCCTGGCCGGCGCCGGGGTCGGCGGCGGGAGCCTCAATTACGCCAACACGCTCTATGTCCCGCCCGACGTCTTCTTCGAGCGGCCGAGCGTCCGCCGGCTCGGCGGCAAAGACGAGCTCCTTCCTTATTATGATCTGGCCGGCCGCATGCTCGGTGTCGTCCGCAATCCCCTCGAGACCGTCCAGGACGTCCTGATGAAGGAGACCGCGGCCGAGATCGGGCGCGAAGCGACCTACCGCCTGACGAATGTCGCCGTCTATTTCGGCAAAGAAGGGGAGCCGGCCGCGGACCCGTATTTCGAAGGCGAGGGACCCGACCGCATCGGCTGCGAGCTCTGCGGCGAGTGCATGACCGGCTGCCGCAAAGACGCCAAGAACAGCCTGGATAAGAACTATCTTTACTTCGCCGGGAAGTTCGGCGCCCGCATCTTCGCCGAGAACCGGGTCGTCGATATCGAGCCGCTCTCGTCCGACGGGAGCGAGGGCTACATCGTCCGGACAAGGAAGACGACGGGATTGCTGCGGGGCCGGCGCGGACTCACCTTCCGGACCAAGGGTTTGGTCCTCGCCGCCGGCGCCCTCGGCACCAATTCGCTGCTCCTCGACATGAAGCGCCGGGGCCGCCTGCCGAACCTCTCCGCCCACCTCGGGCGCTACGCCCGGACGAACAGCGAAACCATGCTCGGCGTCAGGTCCCTCGCCGCCGGAGCCGATTTCTGCCGCGGTGTCGCCATCACCTCGAGCGTCCATCCCGATGAGGACACTCATCTCGAACCCGTCCGGTTCGGCCAGGGGCACGACGCCATGTCCCTGCTCGTAGCCGCCCTGACCGACGGCGGCAAGAAGACGCCGCGGGTCCTGCGCTGGATCGGGAACGAGCTCCGGCACCCGGTCCGGAGCCTGCGCCTCCGCAAGCCCCCCGGCTGGGCCAAGGAGACGATCATCCTTCTCGTCATGCAGACCGTCGATAATTATTTCCATCTGAAACGGCGCCGGCCCTGGTTTTTCCCTCTGGCCAAGGTCCTTGCGTCCGAGCCCGGCACGGACCGCCGGAACCCGACCTGGATCCCCGCCGGCAACGATTTCGGCCGGAGGATGGCCAGGCGGATCGGCGGCGTGGCGGCCAACGTCGTCACCGAGGTCACGGTGGGCGCGCCCATCACCGCCCACATCCTGGGCGGATGTTCTTTCGGCCCGACCCCTGAGGAAGGCGTCATCGACGAGCGGAACAGGGTCAAAGGCTATGGGAATATGATCGTTTGCGACGGCTCCCAGATCCCGGAAAACCTCGGGGTCAATCCGGCCCTTTCGATCACGGCTTTTGCCGAACGGGCGATGTCGTTCGTCCCGCCGAAAAGACCCGTGCGCTATCTGGCCGCCGAAAAGACGTGGGGCTTGGACGGCCTGCTCACAAGGTCGTCCGCTCCTTCTCGAGCTCCTCGGCCGCCCCTTTCATGAGGACGGCCCAGGCCGCCGCGGGGGGGCGGTCCGGCCAGCGGATGCCTTTGACCTGTCGGGAAACGGCCTGGGAATCGGTCAGCGGAGGAGGGAAGGGCCGGCGCCCCGCGGCCCAGGCGCCCCACTCGTCCAGGACCTCTTCGAGGGACCGGACAACAAGCTCGGTCGCCTGGATGGCCTCGCCTGACGCCGCGGCGAAGCGGCTCGTCTCGCCGTCGAGCCTCGTGAACAACTCCTCGACCTCGGCGGGAGGGGCGCTCCTGACATAGTCCTTCCGGAAGCCGCCTGCAAGATCCTGCATGCGCCGGGCCGACTGCCACACCTCCCTCATCCTGAGCCGGATGAGCGCGGCGTAAGCCCAGGCTTGGGCCCGGACTTTCTCGAATCTCGCTTGGTCAGGACCGGGACGGAGGCTCGGCTTCTTTCTGAGGCCCTCGAGCTCTCTCGTCCGGCCCTCGATCTGACGCCAGAGACCGGCGATGTCCTCTTCGGCCCAACGGCAATAAACCGTGTGGTAGCCGATCTCGGCCATGAAGGCCCTGAGCTCATCCCACTGGACAGGCCGCCGGCCGGCGTTGAACTCGGACTGGACCCGGGCGACGAGCGCGTCATCCATCCCGGCATGCAGGCCCTCGTGCATGAGCCCGCCGGCGATCATGTGGTAGTCCTCTTCGCGCAGCCCTTGGAGCAGCCGGAGGTAGAGGGATTCGCCCAGCGCCTTGCGAAGGCCGCGGTTGGCCTCCTCGTCGCGGAATCCGGGCTCGAGCCGTCCTGTCTTCTCCCGGAAGGCGGCCGCCTCGCGGCCGTTCGTCGCCGCGAGCATCCGGCCATAGTCTTCGACGACGGCGCCGGGCGCGAACGTCCGGCGGTTCTCGACGCAGAGCGTCAGGTAGGCCGATTCGTGGACCTCCATGAAGAGCCGTCCGTCCGCGTCGAAGCCGTGGGTCATGAAGTATGTTCCAGGCCGGACGAAATAGGTGTCGCGGGGGAAGTAGCGTCGGGCCCGCTCCCAGGCTCGGCCGAAGCCCGAGACGGCCCATTCGGAGCCCGTAAAGCCGTCGCGCATGGAGTAGAATTTCGAGCCGAGGACCGTCTGGACGACCTGCCGTTCGGGGTCTGTCGGGGGGATGTCCTTGAACGGGATACGCTCGGGGAGAGGCCGTCCGGGAACGCCACCAGCCGCTATCACGAACAGGAGCGGCGCAAGGAACGCCCCCGCCGGGCGGACGGGGGGCTTCATGGAACCCTTGGAAGGCTCATTCGGCCCTGGTGACGGACCCCGGGCGGGGCTTGGGGCCGGAGGGAAATGAACGAATTCGTTCGCGGACGGCCTCAGGACGTTTCCCGTTCGGGATCGTCCGGGTTGGGCGGAGCCGCCGGCGCCTCGTCAGCCGAGAACACTTCGGGCTCCCCCTCGGGGTTGGCCAGCTTGGCCAGCTTCCGCTGCCGCTTCTCTTCCTGTTTCTTCAGACGTCTCAGCTCTTTGGTTCGCTTTTCGCTCTTGAATGCTCTGTTGCCTCTAGCCACCAGACCTCCTTGTTCCGGATTCGGCTTTATCATACAGAGAAATCCCCCGGCGTTCAAGCCTTCCGGACCGGGTCCCGCGGCCGCGCCGCTTTCGCCGGACGCGCCCACTTTGATATAATCCGGCCATGACCGAACTCCAAGGGACCGATTTCCTCTTCCGCCGCTGGGACGCCGCGCCGGCCCCGTCGGCGACAACCGGGTTGTCCGCGACGACCGGGTCGTCCGCGACAACCGGGTCGGCCTCGCCCAAGGCCGTCTTCCTCCTCGTTCACGGGCTCGGCGCCCACACGGCCCGCTGGGATTTCCTGGCCTGTCATCTCGCCGCCGGCGGCTATGCGTCCTATGCCATCGAGCTCCGCGGCTTCGGCCGATCCCCGGAGCGGCCGCGCGGCCACGTCGATTCGTTCAAGGTCTGGGACCGGGACATCCTCGCGCTGCGGGAGACGATCGGACGTGACTTCCCGGGGAAAAAAGTCTTTCTCCTCGGCGAGAGCATGGGCGGGCTCATCGCCTTCGACCTGGCCGGCCGTAATCCCGATCGGTTCGCCGGGGCCGTCCTCATCGCGCCGTCCTTCAAGAACGGCATGAAATTCCCCCCGAGCGCCTATGTCAAGCTCGTCCTGTTCCTGCCCTTCAAACCGAAGGTCATGATCGACGTCCCCTTCACCTCGGAGACGGCCACCCGCGATCGGGAGTACGCCGCGGTCATGAACGCGAATCCCGACGAGCTCCGCGTCGCCAGCCTGAAGCTCCTGGCGGCGTTCCTTCCCGTCCAGGGAAGGGCCGGGCGGCTGGCCAAAAAGTTCGCCGTCCCGTCGCTCTTCCTCATCCCCGGCGTCGACCATCTCGTCGACGAGCGGGCCGGCCGGAAGCTCTTCAAAAAGATCGCGGACGTCGACAAGACGCTCCTCGAGTACCCGGAGATGTTTCACGCGCTTTCGATCGACCTCGGCCGGGAGAAGGTCTTCCGGGACATCCTCGCCTGGACCGAACAGCGGGTTTGACGTGAGCCACATCCTGGCCATCGACCAGGGCACGACCGGCAGCCGGGCCATCGTTTTCGACCGGCGCGGCCGGGCCGTCTCCTCCGCTTACGAGGAATTCCCGCAGTACTTCCCCCGGCCCGGCTGGGTCGAGCACGACCCGGAGGAGATCTGGCGGAGCGTCTATCGCACCATCCAGAAAGCCCTGGCCGCGTTCCCCGGCCGGTCGATCGCCGCCGTGGGCATCACCAACCAGCGCGAGACGACCGTCATCTGGGACCGGAGATCGGGCCGGCCCGTGGCCAACGCGATCGTCTGGCAGTGCCGCCGCACCGCCGGCCGCTGCCGCGAGCTCGCCGCCGAGCCGGGGATGGGCCCGCTCATCCGGGAAAAGACGGGGCTCCCGATCGACGCGTACTTCTCGGCGACCAAGGCCGCCTGGATCCTCGACCGCGGCGGCCTTCGCGTGCGGGCCCGGCGGGGGCGCCTGGCCTTCGGCACGACCGACACCTGGGTCCTGTCCAAGCTCACCGGCGGCGCCAGCCATGCGACCGACCCGACCAACGCTTCGAGGACGATGCTTTTCAACATCCGCCGGCTCGACTGGGACACGGAGCTTCTCGATCTCTTCGGCGTCCCCGCCGCGATGCTGCCGCGGGTCCTGCCGTCCTCGGGGGAATTCGGCCGGACGGTCCGCCAGGGCCGGCTTCCCGCCGGCATCCCGGTCATGGGCATCGCCGGGGACCAGCAGGCGGCTCTCTTCGGCCAGGCCGGGTTCCGGCCGGGCGCGATCAAAAGCACCTACGGGACGGGCTCCTTTATCCTGCTCAACACCGGGCGGGAGCTCGTCGAGTCCCGGCACGGCCTCATCACCACCGTCGCCTGCGGCCCGGGCGCCAAGGCCGTTTATGCCCTCGAAGGCTCCGTGTTCGTGGCCGGAGCGGCCATCCAATGGCTCCGCGACCAGCTCGGCCTCCTCGGATCGGCCGCGGAGTCGGAGGCGGCCGCTCGCAGGGTCGCGGACAATGCCGGCGTCTATTTTGTCCCGGCCTTCGTCGGGCTCGGGGCGCCGTACTGGGACGCCGAGGCGCGGGGCACGATCGTCGGGCTGACGCGCGGCGCCGGCCGTGATCATATCGTCCGGGCGGCCGTCGAGGCCATGGCCTATTCGACCCGCGATGTCCTCGAGACCATGCGCAGGGACTCGGGCCTCAGGGTGAAGGAGCTCCGGGTCGACGGCGGCGCCTCGGCGAACGACTTCCTTTGCCGGTTCCAGGCCGACATCCTGGGTGTGCCGGTCGTGCGTCCGAAGGCGGTGGAGACGACCTCGCTCGGGGCCGCCTATCTCGCCGGCCTGGGGGCGGGACTCTGGGATTCGACGGCGGCGATCGAGCGGCTGGCCGTCGACGAGCGGAAGTTCACGCCGGCCATGACCCGGGGCCAGGCCGACAAGCTCTACGCCGGATGGCAGGCCGCCGTCCGGAAGGCCCGCGCGGCCTGACGGCTTTCCAGCCAATGAAGAGTTGGCGGCGGCGAGTGAAACAACCGCCACTCCGGTTCGTATTACAGGGCGTACGAATCACCATTGAGGAGTGAGACATGAAGAAAACGATCTTATTGATTGCGGCCTTGATCGTGATAGCCCTGTTCTGGGCCGTCCCGGCCTTCCCGGGCACGATCCCCGCGTCCGTCGTCCCCGACGGCGCCAATTGGGTTGCCCACCTGGACATGGAGAAGTTCATCGCCACCAGCCTCTATGGCTATCTCGATAAGGACGGCCGGTTCGAGGTCAAGAGCCGCGATATCAACCGCTGGCTGAAGATCGACTTCCCCAAGGACGTCACCGGAGTGACCGTGTTCGGATTGGAGCCCGGCGTCAAGGGGCAGGTGGTCGTCGCCGTCGCCGGCAAGTTCGACAAGGCCCAGCTTCTGGCCCTGCTCGATCTCGACGAAGACAAAACGGAAAAGCCTTATGGCGCCTTCACCGTCTATTCAACGGGCGACGACGGGTTCGGGGCGTTCGTCAACGACAATCTCATCGTCCTGTCCGAAAGCGCGGCGGCCATCGAAAAGGTCCTCGATACGGCCGCCGGCAAGACGAAGAATTTCGCCGCCTCCACGCTGAGCGCGTCGCTTAAGGACGTCCCCCCGACGGCCTTCCTCAGCGGCGTCCTGCCCGACCTTTCCGGACTGAGCGGCATGAACAGCCAATCCAAGTTCCTCGAGAAGGCCAGCGGCCTGTTCTTTCTGGCCCAGGAGAAGCAGGATGTCCTTCAGATCCGCCTTCAGGTGACGGCGGATTCCCAGGAGAACGCCAAGAACATGTTCGATATGGTCCAGGGCATGGTCGCCATGGGCAAGCTCGCCGGGAACGAGGGTGACATGGCCAAGATCGCCTCGCTTCTCGACGGCCTCCAGTTCAAGCTGGACGGCAAGATCCTCAGGCTCGACTTCGAGCGCCCCTCGAAGGAAATCGCGGACCTCGTTTCGCGGGGTCACGGGCTGAGCGGGCTCCTCGACTGAGGCCGGCCCGGAAGATCCGGAGAGAATGACCGATCAGAATCCGATCGCAGAGAAGACCGACGAGGAGCTGGCCCGCGAGGCGCGGGCCGGCTCGCGCCGGTCTTTCGAAGAGCTGGCGGGCCGCTACAAGCGCCGGCTCTTCGTCTATCTGCGGCCCCGCCTCGGAAGCGACGAGGACGCCGAGGACATGGTTCAGGACACGTTCCTCAAGATCTTCCGGAGCATCGACCGCTATGATCCCGCCTACCGGTTTTCGACCTGGCTCTACACGTCGGCCAGCCGGTTGGCCATCGATTCCTTCCGGAAGGCGGCCGCCGCCCGGGACACGTCCGGCGCTTCGTCCGGCCGGGACATTCCCGATCCGGCCGCCGGATACGAGGTCGAGTCCGGCGCGACCGGCGTGTGGGACGCGGCCAGAACGCTCGGCGCGGCCAGGTACCGGGTCCTCTGGCTGCGCTACGGCGAGGACATGACGGTCGAGGAGATCGCGGCCGTCCTCGGCCGGTCGCGCCTGGCCGTCCGGGTGCTCCTGCATCGGGCGCGGACGAGTCTCGTCGGACGCCTTGGTCCGAACGCGGGATGCTCAGTCCGGACGAGGTCCGGGGCGGCGCGGCAAGCCGCCGGGGATTGAGGGAAAGGAGAGCTCCGATGTTGTGCACGATCAGCCGCTGGATGGTCTCCCGGGCGGAGGACACGGGGAAGCCGCTTCCCCGGATCGTCGAGCGTCACCTCCGGCGATGCGGCGTCTGCGGCGACGAGGCCCGCTCCTTTGCGTCCCTGGCGGCGCGGCTCAGGGGAGAGCGGTCCGCCCTGCTGGCGAAGGCGCCGGAGTTCGCCGCGGGACCGGAATTTGACGGGGAACAGCCGGGGAGGGGGTCTCGCGCCGCGGACACGGCCCGTCCGGGATCGCGTCGCCCTTGGCTCGCTTTCCGTCCCCTGCCTGTCGCCGCGTCCCTCATTGTGCTCGCGGCCGCGGGGCTCGTCCTCTTTCGGGTCATTCCGCGCGGAACCGCGCCGTCCGCCGAGGACCGGATCGCCGTCAGGGCCGCGATCAGGACGCTCACGTCCGCGCCGGAAGGGCTTCGGGGCGTCTTCGCGGAAGCGGAATCGCCGCTCGACAGGGAACGCCGGGTCCTGGAAAAGTCGATCGCTTCGGCGGTCGATTATCTCCAGGCCCGACTGAACATCAAGATCGAACGGAAGGAAGCGCCGAAGCCGCTCTAGGGCGGAACCTTTGCTCTCGGCGATGCGTATATCAAGAGAGCCAGGCGTTCGCATTGATTTCGCGCTGGCGTTCTGCCAGAATGGCTGGCTAATCCTCTTGATCGGAGGTACCCGCACGTGACCCTTCGCCGCATCCCCCATGTCCTCGCCCTGATCCTCGTCTGCACCGCGCTCGGCCCCCTGGCCGCGGCCGACCTCACTTTCGACCGCTATCACCGGCCCGAGGAGATCGCCGCCGCGCTCCAGGACCTGGCCCGGGCCAATCCCGGCTTCGCCAAGGTCCATGTCCTGGCCAAAAGCCCCGGCGGCCGCGACCTGGTCCTGCTCGAGCTCGGACCGGAGACGGCCCAGGCCGCCAAGACCCTGCCGGCCGTCTTCGTCGCGGCCGACATGGACGGGACCGTTCCCCTCTCCGGCGAGGCCGCGCTCTGGCTGGCCAAGTCCCTTTGTGCCAAGGCCGACCTGCGCGCCGACCGGACCTGGTATCTCCTGGCCTGCGGCAACCCGGACGCGGCGTCGCGCTATTTCGACAAACCCCAGTTCCGCGACGGCCGCAACGCCCGTCCGACGAACGACGATCAGGACGATGCGATCGACGAGGACAGCCCCGACGACCTCGACGGCGACGGCGTCATCACCCAGATCAGGGTCAAGGACCCCGAGGGCATCTGGATCGCCGTCCCCGGCGAGCCGCGCCTGATGAAGAAGGCCGACGGCACCAAGGGCGAGAAGGGCCTCTGGAAGCTCTATCCCGAGGGCCTCGACAACGACCGCGACGGCCAGATCAACGAGGACGGGCCCGGCGGCGTCGCCCTCGGCACGGCCTTCCCGCACCTCTTCAAATATCACGCTCCGGGCGCCGGCCCCTGGCCCGGCAGCGAGCCGGAGACGTACGCGCTTCTCAAGTTCTTCGACCTTCATCGCGAGATCGGGCTGGCCTTCGTCTTCGGCGAATCGAACTATTGCCTCAACCCGCCGCGCGCCGGCCGCAAGGGCGACGCCGACTTCAACCAGATCAAGGTCCCCGAGCGGGTGGCCGGGTTCATCAACGCCGACCCCACCCGAACCTACACCATGGCCGAGATCATCGAGCTGGTCAAGCCGCTCGTCCCGCCGGGCATGGAGGTCACGGAAGGCCTGATCGCCGGGTTCCTGGAGCTCGGGGCCGTCGTCAATCCCCTCGAGGACGACCTCAAGTTCTACAAGGAGCTCTCCGATAAGTACAAGGAATTCCTCAAGGCCGCGAAGCTCGACGGCAAGCGCCTCGACCCGGCGCCCGACAAGGACGGCTCACTCGAGCTCTATGCCTATTACCAGCTCGGCCTGCCCTCCTTCGCCATGGACTTCTGGACCCTGCCCGAAGTCAAGGAGGACAAGCCGGCCGACGAGCTGACGCCCGAAAAGCTCGAGAAGATGAGCAACGACGAGTTCATCGCCCTGGGCGAGGAGAAGATCGACGCCTTCCTCAAGGCGTCCGGCGCTCCCGACCAGTTCAAGGCCAAGCAGGTCATCGAAGCGCTCAAGGGCGGTATGATGGACACGAAAAAGATGGCCGAGATGATGAAGCAGATGCCCAAGAAGCCGAGCGAGGAAGGCGCCGATCCGAAAGAGAAGGCCCTTCTCGCCTGGAGCGACAAGGAGCTCAGCGGCCAGGGCTTCGTCGCCTGGAAGCCGTTCAAGCACCCGACCCTCGGGGACGTCGAGATCGGCGGCGCCCTGCCCTACACCGATAACACCCCGCCGGCCAGGATGATCGACGGCCTGCTCACGGGCCAGGTCCCCTGGGCTTTCGAAGTGGCCAAGAAGATGGCCCGGATCGGGATCGCCGATGCGAAGGTCAAGGCGCTCGGTTCCGGCGTCTACGAGATCAAGGCCTGGATCGAGAACACCGGCGCCCTGCCGTATCCGACGGCCATGGCCGGGCGCGACCAGCACGTTCTCCCGGTCATCGTCACGCTCGGCGGGCAGGGATTCGACATCGTGCAGGGGAAGAAGCGGAGCCTCGTCCAGTCCGTCCCGGCCCGGGGCTCCCAGCCCGTGACCTGGATCGTCCGGGCGGCCAAACCCGTCAAGCTCGAGATCAAAGCGGAGACCCAGAACGCCTGGGGCGATTCCCGGACGGTCGACCTGGGAGGTGCCAAGTGAAAAAGCTCGCCGGTTCCGTGCTGCTGATCATGCTCTTCGCCTCGGCCCTGCCGGCGCAGAAGCCCGAGATGACCGTCCCCCTGAGGTTCGACCAGTACTATACGCTCGATCAGGTTTATGAAGCCCTCAGAGCCCTGAACAAGGCCTATCCCCAGCTGACGACGCTCGAGACGGTCGGAAAAAGCGAGGAAGGCCGGCCCCTCATGGCCATGACCGTGAACAACGCCAAGACCGGCGCCGCGCTCGACAAGCCGGCCCTGTACGTCGACGGCAACATGCACGGCAACGAGATCCAGGGCGGCGACATCTCGCTCTACCTCCTCGACTATATTCTCGGCGCCTACGGCAAGAACCCCGAGATCACGGCCCTCGTCGACAAGATCTGCATCTACGTCGTGCCGGTCGTCAACGTCGACGGCCGCTTCCATTTCCTGGCCGACGCCAACAGCCCCGACAGCAACCGCAGCCTGCGCATCCCCACCGACGACGATCGGGACGGGCTCGTCGACGAGGACGGGCCCGACGATCTCGACGGCGACGGCAACATCTGCATGATGCGCAAGAAGGACCCCTTCGGACAATACAAGACCGACCCCGAAGACCCGCGCCTGATGGTCCGCATCAAGCCCGGGGAGAAGGGCGAATGGACGATGCTCGGCGACGAGGGCATCGACAACGACGGCGACGGCCAGGTCAACGAGGACGGCGAG
Source organism: Candidatus Aminicenantota bacterium (assembly GCA_963742235.1). Taxonomy (GTDB): domain Bacteria; phylum Acidobacteriota; class Aminicenantia; order Aminicenantales; family Saccharicenantaceae; genus RBG-16-66-30. Next base: position 103,859 of record CAVULT010000014.1, read on the forward strand.
GGCTATGTCGATCCCAACCGGAACTGGGGCTTCGACTGGGCGCCGTCCTACGTCCAGGGCGGCTCCGGCGAGTTTCCCTTTTCCGGGGTCGGGCTCAAGGCCCTGGCCGAATGGACGATGACCAAGACCAATATCGCCTTCGCCTGGTCCTATCACAACAACGGCGGCATGCTCCTGCGCGGCCCGAGCCGCAAGGGCCTCGGCGAATACCCGCAACAGGATGTCGCGGTCTACGACTATCTCGGCAAGCAGGGCGAGCGCATCATCCCCGGCTATCGCTACCTGCTCTCCTGGAAGGACCTGTACACGACCTACGGCGACTCCGGCGAATGGATCACCCAGACGATGGGCGCTTATTTCTACTGCGCCGAGGTCTTCCAGGGCCAATCCGAAGCCTTCAAGGGCGTTTCGGAGCGGAACGAGCCCGGCTCGCCCCGCGAGGAGGCCGTGCGCGACGCCTTCTCGGAGGGCCTCTCCGAGCGCGAGCGGATCAAGTTCAGCGACAGCGTCGTCTCGGGCGAGCTCTACAAGCCCTGGAAGCCGTTCAAGCACCCCGAATACGGCGACATCGAGATCGGCGGCTGGGTCAAGATGAGCTCCCGGCTGGGCGCGCCCTTCATGATCAAGGACCTCGTCCACCGCAACGCCATGGCCGCCCTGTTCACGGCCCGGCATCTGCCCGATGTCTCCCTCGAAGTCCTCGAGGTCAAGCCCCTCGGCGGGAATCTCTTCCGGGTCCGGACACGCCTGTCCAACCCCAAGGCCATCCCGACCATGAGCTATCTCGCTCAGAAGGTCAACCTCTATCCCAAGGACACGCTCACGGCGGGCGGCTCCGGGGTCAAGGTCGTCGCCGGCGGGCTTCTCCTCGACCCTTATCGCGACCAGGCCGTCTATAAGAAGGACCGGCCGGAGATCCAGTTCCTGGCCGTTCCCGGCTTCGGCAAGGTCGAGTACCAGTTCCTGGTCGAGGGGAAGGGCGAGATCACGTTCCGGTACGCCTCGCGCCACGGCGGCAAGCTGGCCAAAACGGTCAAGCTCGAATAGGCCGATGCCGGCTCGGATCGGCCAAGCCGGGCCCGCCCTCGGGAATCGCCGTTTTCCATTGACGAAAGAGCCGGAAATGTCTACAGTTCCTTTCCGATATCTTTGAGGAATGGGAGAAAAAGGAACATCGATGTCCGGCAGGACTCGAACGATCGCAGCGGCCCTGCTGGCGGGACTCTGGTTGGCCTTGCCGGCCGGGCCTTCGGCCGCCGCGGATTCAAGCCCATTCGGCACAGAGCGATCGTTCCCGTTCAGCTTTTCGCTCCTGACTCCGTCTTCCGCAGCCTTTTCCGGTCCCGTCTCGTTCTCCCTGGCCGTCCCACCCAGCCGGGAAACGTCCGAGGCGAACGAGAACGCGCCTGGGCCAAAAAAGAGGGTCTTCTCCCATTTCCGGGTTTCCTCTCGCGGCGGCGATGGGTGTTGCCTCGAAGATCCCCGTGGTGGAGGGGGGACCCGCGAAGCGGGGGGAACCGCACGAACTGGTTCCCGGGGCCGGGGAGATAGAGGCAATACCCTGAGCCAAGCCGGAGAGAGGAATCTCCCGGAATCAGGAGAAGCACCGAAAAAGAGGCCCGGCCGCGCCTGGATCGAATTGGGCGCCTTCCTGGCGTATTCCACCACCAGCTATTGGACCAGGGCCGGCTTCCCGGAAGATTGGCAGTTCAAGCTCAATTGGCATGACCAATTCGACCGGGTCTTCCTGCTCAAGGGCTGGCGCTTCGATTCGAACAATTTCAGGCTCAACTGGACCCACGCCATGGCCGGCGGGGCTTATTACCAATTCGCCCGGTCCAACAATCTGTCGTGGACCGAATCCTGGCTCATGGCCGTGGCCGCTTCGACCTATTGGGAAACCGTGGTCGAATGGAGGGAAGTCATCTCGGTCAACGATCAGATCATGACCGGGCTTGGCGGCTTTTCGACCGGCGAGCCGTGGTACCAGATCGGGCATTACCTGGCCCACCAGCGCGGCCTTCTCGCCCAGGCCTTGAGCTTCATCGATCCCGCCGTCAAGCTCAATCACTGGCTGGACCGCAAGAAGCCGGGCGCCAAGGACTATGCGCAGCCGGGCTGGCATGACTTGGCCGTGTTCCTGGGGGGCCGGCGCCTCGCCCGGGCCGGGCAGCCGACCGAGACAGGTCTCTATTTCGGTCTTCATACCCGGCTTCTCATGCTGCCGGAATACGGACAGCCCGGCGATTTCCGGAGAGCCCTCAGGGACACCTACTTCAGCGGCATCAGCCTGGATTACACGACCCGCGACGGACACGCCGACGAGACGAACTTGACCACGAGCGCGGTGACCTTGGGCTATTACCGGCAGAAGATCGACGGCGGCTCCCGCGGCTACAGCCTGACGGTCGGGCTCGGATCCTCGTTCGAATATTTCAAGAAGAGGCCCTTCGACACCTACGACAGCGCTCCCGTTCCCGTCAAGCAGGGCTATGATCTCCACCTCGAGAGGCCGAGGAACTTCACCGACAAGCTGGCTCTCCTGCACCTGGCCGGCCCGGTCCTGGACTGGACGGTGTTCCGGCCCAGGCTGAGGCTCCGGACCGTGGTCGAAGCGTACCTCGATTTCGGCCTGGTCAATTCCTACGCCCTCAACGCGTACTCCGAGCTTCACCACACTCCGCCTGACGATACCATCGAGGGCATGAAGACGACGGTCATGTATTATGGCTATTATTACGCTTTCGGCGGAACTCTCTCCGGGCAGACGAACCTCGAATGGGGGAATTTCCGGGCCCAGGCCCTGGCCGGCTTCGGCGCCTGGAGTTCCGCGGATGGCCACGACAGATTCCAGAGCGAGATCACGAACAACGCCCATCTCGACGATAACCGGTCCCGCTATCTCATCGGCGCCGGCTGGAAAGTGCCGGGAACGCCGTTCGAGCTCTTTGCCAGGTACGAAGGCATCCGGCGCTGGGGGCGTCTCCTCGATGTCCGCGTCCATAGCCTGGAAAAGCGCCTCTTCGCCGGCCTCGAATTCTCGTTCTGACGTTCCCCGCGTTCTCCTTGGCCTCGCCGGGATCTCGGTCGGCAGCTTCCTGCTCTTCTGGAAATACAAGAGGTGGCAGGCCGCCCGCGGCGCCGGGCTATTCCTCGACCGCGAGGATGTCCTTGTGGCGGACGGCCCCGATGAGCTTCCCGTTGTGATCCACAAGCGGCAGGGACCGGAAATCGTATTGGGCGAACTCGCGCGCGGCGTCCGAGGTCGTGTCCTCGGGCGACAGGCTGATGACCTGTTCCGTCATCAGGCTGCCGAGCGTCTCCTCGGGCCCGGCCTTGATCAGGTCCCGGATGTCGATGACGCCTTTCAGGGTCCCGTCCGGGGCGACGACATAGACGTACATGACGATATCGTAGCGCTTGGATTTGTCCCGGAACCTCGCCAGGGCGTCGTGCACCGTGGCCGTCTCCGGCAGGGCCACGTACTTGTTCGTGGCGATGGACATCAGGCTGATCTCGTGCTGGTTCAGGAGCTCGTTGACCTTGGCGCTGACCTCGTGGGACAGGGCGCCCTTGAAGGCTTCGGCCTCGTGACGCGGCAGGATCTCCAGGATGTCGGCGACCTGGGCCGGGGTCATCGTGTTCAGAAGCTCGACGATCCGCTCCCGCCGGACGGACGCCACCAGCTCCCGCTGCACCCGGGGCTCGGTTTCCTCCAGGGCATCCGCGGCCGTCTCGGTATCGAGGGCGTTGAAGACGGACATCCGCTCTTCGCCGCTCAGCTCCTCGAGGATGTCGGCCAGGTCCGTCGGATGGATGTCCGCGATCTTGTCCCAGGAGATGTTCAGCTTGACATTCCCCTTGAACCGGCCGATGTCCGACGGAAGGGACTGGACGTACCTCCAGGGCAGGAGCCGGGGCTCCTTGAAGCCGCCGCCGAGAAGCCGGGCCAGCCAGCCGATCCTGAGCCGGCGGAGCATCCCGAGCTTGCCGACGTCCACGTGGACGACGAACATCCGCCCCTCCGCGTGCAGGAGATGGATGTCGTAGACGACCTCGACCGCGTATTCGTCGGTGTCGATGATGCGCTTGTCGAGGATCATGTCCTTGATCAGGATCCTCTCGGGCTCGTTCTTGAACTCCTTGAGCGCCAGGCCCTCCGGGACGTCGACGACGATCTTCCGGTTGTCCATGACCTTGACGCAGCTGAACGGCACCGCGAGCGGCGGGCGGCCGAAGGTGCGGTTCACGATCAGATTGACGACCTCGGGATACGGGCCGCCGTGCTTGATCTCGAGGTCGCGCAGCCGGCCCAAAACGGCCTTGGGCTCCTGGACGACCTTGTCGCCGACGAGCTGGCTGATGAAGAAGAATTCCGCGGAACTCAGGTCTGTTCTCTTTGTCGTTCATGGCGCCTTCACTTTTTCACCAGGCTGAAGAATTTCACGACCAGGATCCCGACCAGGAGGATGAGGTAGAGCCGGAGCATGAACAGGGCGATCCTGACGCCCCGCGTCATCTTGACCCGGGGCTGGTCGTACTTCCGGTTGATCTCCCGGATCCTGCCGAAGCGGCCCTTGAGCAGATTTTTCATTGGAAGACCCTGGGGAACAGCGCGCTGACCGCGTAGAGCGTGGACAGGAGAACGACGATGACGACGATGGAGATGCTGACGATGTTCTGGGCGCGGGTGTTCCGGTATTTGCCCATGAGCTCGCCGTCGTTGAGGAGGAGGATCAGAAAGACCAGGGCGGCCGGCAGCAGGGTCACGGCGATGACCTGGACGAAGAGCGTGATCATCACCAGGGGGGCGCCCGGGATCAGGACCACGGCGCCCGCCGACAGGAGCAGCAGGAAGTAGCTGCCGTAGAACCAGGGCGCGTCCTTGATCTTGTTGTTCAGGGAATGGGCCCAGCCGAAGATCTCGCCGAAGGCCCAGGAGCTCGCCAGGGAGATGCAGATGGCGCCCAGGAAACCGGCGTCGAACAGGCCGATGGCCAGAAAGGTCCCCAGGTACTTGTTGACCCCCATCAGCGCCTGGGAGGCCTGGGCGGCGCTGTCGATCTGGACGCCCTTGAGGACCGTGGCCGTGACGATGATGACGAAGCCGGCCACAAGCACGGTGCACATGGACCCGATGAACGTGTCCACCTTGCCGAACGGGATGTCCTTTTCGTCCATGCCCTTGTCGACGACGGCGCTCTGCTGGAAGAAGACCATCCAGGGCGCGATCGTCGTGCCGATGTTGGCCATCAGGAAGAAGAAGATGTTGTTGTTGAATCCGCCGGGAAAACCGGGGATGAGGGCCCCCCGGAGGACTTCGGACACGGACGGGTGGACCATGAACGCGGCCGGGATATAGATCAGGTTGAGTCCGCAGAAGAACAGCGCGATCTTTTCCCACGTCCAGTAGCGGCCCTGCAGGACCATGATGCCCATGACGATGGAGACGACGATCACGGTCACGAACGGGCGGGACGTGGAAGATGCTCAGAGCCGCCGTCATGCCGATGAATTCGGTGATCAGGGTCAGCCAGTCCGTCAGGATGAGGTCGGTCAGGGAGAACCAGCCCCAGAACGGGCCGAAAGTCTCGAAAATGGCCTCGGCGTGTCCCCGCTTGGTGACGGCGCCGAGGCGGACGGTCATCTCCTGGACATAGTAGGCCGCGGGGCCCAGGATGATGAGGAACCAGAGAAGGCCGTAGCCGAAACGGGCGCCGGTCGCGGCGTAGGTCGTGATCCCGCCGGCGTCATTGTCGGCCACCATGACGATGATCCCCGGCCCGGCTATGGCCAGGAAGATGGACAGCCACTTAGCGATGCGGCGATAGCGATAGAAGAGCCGCGGAAGGAGGCCGATCGTCCGCCTGCGGACGGCCGCTGCTTCGACCGGGGCCATCGTCAGATCCTTGCATGGTTCTCTCGCTACAGTCGCGGGCTTGTTACCGTAATATAGGCCGCGGGTTGCGGCCTGTCAATACCGCCAACCACGCTATTTTTCCGCCCGCTTGTAGCTGACCGATAGCCCCGCCCGGCTGCCCTCGGCGAAGGTCGTCTCCATATTGGGCAGCGAAAGGACGTAGTCGACGAAGCTCGCGCTGCCCCAGCCCCGCTGGCGCGGCGATACGTTGTGCGCCGTGAAGACGCCGCCGATCGTGAGCTTGGGTAGCACGGCGACGAAATAGTCCTTGTACCAGTCCTTGTCGGCGTCGCAGAAGACGAAATCGAACGGGCCGGGGAGGGCCGGCACAAGCTCATGGGCGTCGGCCAGGCGCGCGTCGATGAACGCGTCGAGCCCGGCCTCCCGGAAATTGGCCAATGCCTCTCGGTACCGGCCCTCATCGATATCGATGGTGATGAGCTTGCCGCCGGTCTTGCTCAGGGCCCAGGCGATCCAGATCCCGGAGCGGCCCGTGGAGGTCCCGATCTCGAGGGCCCGGGTGTATTTGTTCTTGACGATGATGTCATAGAGGATCTTGCCGTCCGCTTCGGCGACGTTCATGTCGCGCCACCGGCCGGCGTGCCCGTCGAGGAAGGCCCTCACCCGGCTGTCGAGGTCCGGCCCGGTCTGCCCGGCCGGGGCCGCCGAAGCCGCGACGGCGCAGAGAAGAACAAGCCCGCCCACCCCGAGAAAAGAGACTTTCATGGCCGCCTCCGCAGATCGGAATACCGTCTCGTTTCATGGTGTTAGACGCGGACGCCGGACCGTCTCTTCCACCCGGGGGCGGGAACCCCGGGAGCCGGCTCATGTCTCCCCCCGGGAAGCGCCGAATTATTTCGGTTTCCAGGGAAGAATGCGCCTGCTTCGGCGTCAAAAGACCTTATGGTATAGTAGTCTATTTAAAAGCCCCTTCGGGGCCTCCGAACGGCCCCGTGTTTCAGGAGACGCGACGATGGCAGAGAATTCGCGACCGGGCCGGGCGAGACGCTTCGCCGCGGCCGCCCTCGGTCTGACCTTTCTTCTGGCTCCCTTGCTCGCCGCCCAGGACCGGCCGCTGACCCTCGACGAGGCCGTCAAGCTGGCCCTGGAGAGGAACGAGAGGGCCCTGGCCACGCAGCAGGATGTCAACGCCGCCAACGCGCGCGTCGGCCCAGGCGCGGTCCTTCTTCCTCCCTACGATCACCTCGACGAGCGGCTACACCCGAAGGGCCTACGAGGTCCGGCGGGTCGTCGGCGACACCGAAGTCGTCATTTCGCGGTTCAACGCCCTCGCCGAAAACCTGGCCCTCAACTTGACCCTCTTCGATGCGTCCAGCGTGGCCGGCCTTTCGGCCGTGCGGTCCCAGAGGAACGCCGCGCTGGCGGCCGCCGCCGAAAGCCGGCGGCAGCTGGCCTTCGAAGTCAGCCAGGCCTTTCTGTCGACCCTCGGCACGTCCCAGGTCCAGGAGGCGTCGGCCCGGCGCTTCGCTTTCGCCAAGCAGAGCCTCGAGGCGGCCAAGGCCCGCTTCGCGGCCGGGCTCACCTCCGTCAACGACGTCACCCGGGCCGAGCTCGAGTACGCGACGGCCGAGGTCGGCGCGACCCAAGTCCAGGGGCAGGTCGAGACGAGCACCCTGCAGCTCGGATATCTCCTCGATGCGCCGGACGCCGTCCGCGGCCGGCTCGTCGTGCCTGAATTCCTGATCGAAGCCGCCTCGGCCGAGGCCGCGAACACCGAGGCCCTTGTGGAGGAAGCGCTGGCCCGCCGGCTCGACGTCGGGTCGCTCCGCTATCTGGCTTCGGCCCAGCACGCCCTGGCCAAGGTGCCCATGCTCGACTGGCTGCCGACCCTCAGCGCCAGCTACCGTTACAGCATCACCAACGAGCCCAGCTTCAATAACCGGAATTGGAACTGGACCGCCGGAGCGACGCTGAGTTGGACCCTCTTCGACGGTCTGACCCGGTTCGGCCAGCGGAGAGAGCAGAAGGCCCTGGCCAAATTGGCCGACCTCGATGTCCAGGCGGCGACCCGCCGCGTCGACGTCGAGGTCCGGCAGGCTCTCGTCTCCCTGGCCAACCAACGCGCCTCTCTCAAACAGGCCTCCGTGGCCCAGGACGTCGCCAGGAAGAATGCCACCGAGACGACCGAACTCTACCGCCAGGGCCTGGCCTCCGCCCTCCAAGTCGCCGACGCCATCGTCAGCCTCTTCGAGGCCGAGGTCGCCTTTGTCCAGGAACGCTATGGTCTGGGCGTCGCCTTCCTCAACCTGGAAGCCGCCCTGGGACTCGATCCCTTCGGGAAGGAGCCACGCACGTGAACAGTTTGAAGAACCGGAAGCTCATGGTCATCGCCGCCGTCGCGGCGTTCATCGTTTTTGCCGGCGCCTGCAAGAAGAGCGGCGCCGGGTCGCCCGCCGCGAAGGGCGGGCGGGGGCGGGTGCAGTTCCCCGTCGACGTGGAAAAGGTCCCCGTCCGCTCCCTCGTCTACACCGTTTCGGCGGTCGGATCGGTCGAAGCCTTCGAGAAGGTCCAGGTCACGGCCCGGGTCGCGGGCGCCGTCGACCGCGTCCGCTTCGCCGAAGGGGAGTACGCCGCGGCCGGCCAGGTCCTGGTCGAGATCGAGACGGAGCGCTACCGGCTGGCCGTCGAATCGGCCCAGGCCGCTTACGAAAAGTCTCAAGCCGCCAAGGCCGACGCCGAGGCCGGGCTCAAGCGGAGGGAGACGGTCACCACCCAGAACCCCGGCCTCATCCCGGGCGAGGAGGTCGAGACCTGGCGGACCAAGGTCCTCACCGCGGCCTCCGAGGTCGCCCAGACCCGCTCGGCCCTCAACCAGGCCAAGCTCAATCTCAGCGACGCCTTCGTCAAGGCCCCGATCTCGGGCATCATCCAGACCCGGACCGTGCAGACCGGCCAGTATGTCGAGACCGGCACCGTCCTGGCGACGCTCATCCGCCGCGATCCGCTTCTCCTCAGGTTCCGCGTCCCCGAGCGCGACGCCGCCCGGATCAAGCCGGGCCAGCAGGCCACCTTCCGTGTCCGGGAGGACGGCCGCGAGTTCACGGCCAAAGTCGTTCACGTGGCCGAATCGGCCGACGCCACGTCGCGCCTGGTCGACATCACGGCCAACATCGACGACCCGACCGACCGGAGCCTCCGGCCGGGCTCATTCGCCGAGATCACCGTCCCCGTGTCCTCCCCGGGAGAAGCCCCGGTCATCCCGGTCGGGGCGGTCCGCCCGAGCGAGCGCGGCTTCCTCGCCTATATCGTCGAAGGCGACAAGGCCGTCGAGCGCATCCTGACCCTCGGCATGCGCTCGGCCGACGGCCGGGTCGAGGTCCTCTCCGGCCTCAAGGGCGGCGAGATGCTCGTCATCCGCGGCGCCGAGGCCCTCTCGGACGGCGTGACCGTCCGCATCGGCGCCCCGGCGGAGGCCGCTCCGGCCGCGTCGGGCAAGCCGGCCGAGGCGGGCGCCCCGCCGGCCAAGAAATAAAGGATCGCCCTATGAACCTTACCGAAGCCTGCGTCAACAAGCCCGTCCTGGCCTGGATGCTCATGGCCGCGACGATCGTCTTCGGCCTCGTCGCCGGCGGCCGGATCGGCATCAGCCAGTTCCCGGACGTCGACTTTCCCACGCTCAACGTCTCCGCCACCTGGGAAGGCGCGGCGCCGGAGGTCATGGAGAACGAGGTCGTCGAGCCGCTCGAGGAGACCCTGATCCAGATCGAGGGCATTCGGACCATCACCTCGAGCTCGCGCATGGGATCGGCCAATATCACCGTCGAGATCGAGCTCTCCCGCGACGTCGACCTGGCCCTCCAGGACGTTCAGGCCAAGGTCTCCCAGGCCGTGCGCAGCCTGCCCCGGGACATGGATCCCCCGACGGTCTCCAAATCGAACCCCGAAGACCAGCCGATCATGATGGTCCGACTCGGCGGGCCCTACCCCCAGCGCGTCCTCAGCGATTACGTCCGCTACGGCCTCAAGGAGAAGCTCCAGACGATCCCGGGCATCGGCGAGATCTCGCTCATGGGCACCCTGGAGAGGAACGTCCGCATCTGGCTCGACGCCGCCCGGCTCGACGAGAAGGGCCTGACCGTCACCGACGTCATCGGCGCCCTGCAGCGCGGGCACGTCGAGCTGCCCGCCGGCCGGCTCGAGACGCCCGGCCGGGAGATCAATGTCCGCGTCCTCGGCGAGGCGCTCGACCTCGACACCTTGCGCAAGATCGTCGTCCGCGAGGTCGAAGGCAGCCCCATCTACCTGAGCGACGTGGGCATGGTCGAGGACGGCTTCGAGGACGTCCGCCGCATCGCCCGGGTCGACGGCGGCCCGGCCCAGGGCATCGGCATCAAGAAGCAGCGCGGCGCCAACGCCGTGGCCGTGGCCCAGAAGGTGCGGGCGACGCTCGACGCCTACATGAAGACCCTGCCGAGCGACATGACGGTCGGCATCACCAACGACAGCACCGAGTTCATCCGCCAATCGGTCAACGAGATCCAGTTCGAGCTCCTGCTCTCGGTCGTCCTCACGGCCTTCGTCTGCTGGCTCTTCCTGGGGTCGCTGTCGAGCACGCTCAACGTCATCCTGGCCATTCCGATGTCGCTCCTCGGCACGGTGGCCATCATCTATTTCCTGGGATTCACCTTCAACACCTTTACGCTGCTGGGCCTGGCCCTGGCCGTCGGCATCGTCGTCGACGACGCCATCATGGTCATGGAGAACATCTTCCGCCATCGCGAGGGCGGCAAGGCCCTCGTGCCGGCGGCCCTCAACGGGACGAAGGAGATCGCCTTCGCCGCCCTGGCCGCGACCCTGGCCGTCGTGGCCATCTTCATCCCCGTCGTGTTCATGAAGGGCATCATCGGGCGGTACTTCCTCCAGTTCGGCATCACGCTCTGTCTGTGCGTCCTGCTGTCCTACATCGAGGCCGTCACCCTGGCCCCGGCCCGCTGCTCGCAGTTCCTCAAGACGACGCGGGAGGGCCGGAACAGGATCGGCCTGGCCGTCGACCGGGAGTTCCGCCGGCTCGAAGGTCTCTACGCCCGGGTCCTTCGCGGCGGCCTGCGCAAGCCGGGCCTGATCCTCGGCCTCGCGGCGGTCCTCTTCGCGGCGGCCATCGTCGTTTTCATGATCCTGCCGAGCGAGTTCGTACCTTCGCAGGACCAGAGCCGGATCATGGTCCGCCTGATGACCGCCGTCGGCTCCGACATCACCGAGACGGACGCCTGATCATCAAGGCCGAGGACATGGTCCGCAGCCACCCCGAGGTCACCCAGATCTTCAGCTTCGTCGGCGGCGGCAGCAGCATCAACTCCGGCATGCTCTACGTCACGCTGGTCCCGCCCAAGGAGCGCAAGCTGGACCAGACCGGCGTCTCGGCCGTCATCCGGCGCGAGCTCAACGCCATCCCCGGCATCCGGGCCGTCATCCAGGACACATCTCAGCAAGGATTCACGGCCCAGCGCGGCTTCCCGGTCGAGTTCTCGGTGCGCGGGTCCGACTGGGACCAGCTCGTTCCGCTCAGCCAGAAGGTCATGGCCGAGCTGACGGCGAGCGGCATCGTCGTCGACATGGACTCCGATTACCGCGTCGGGATGCCGGAGCTGCGGGTGAGCCCGGACCGGGCCGTCGCCGCCGACGTCGGCGTCTCCATCGACGAGGTGGCCACGACCATCAACGCCCTCGTCGGCGGGATCCGGGTCGGGAAGTACAGCACCGGCGGCCGGCGGATCGACGTCCGGCTCAAGCTCATGGCCGCGCAGCGGTCGCGGCCCGAGGACATCGCGCGGCTGCGGGTCCGGGCCCGGAACGGCGAGCTCGTGCCGCTGTCGTCGCTCGTCGTCTTCGACGAGCAGCCGGCCCTCCAGGCCATCACCCGGCGCGACCGCGAGCGGGCCATCTCGATCTACGCCAACGTCGCCCCGGGCCACTCCCAGGCCGAGGCCCTGCGGGTCGTCGAAGGGCTCGGCAAGACCCTGCCGGTCGGCTACCGGATCGTCCTCGGCGGAGCGAGCGTGGCCTTCCGCGAGTCGATGAGCAGCCTGCTCTTCGCCATGTTCCTGGGCATCGCCATCGCCTACATGATCCTGGCCTCGCAGTTCAACTCGTTCAAGGACCCGGTGACGATCATCACCATCCTGCCGCTGTCGATCGCCGGCGCGGCCTTCGCCCTGCTCGTCACCCGGCAGTCGCTCAATATCTTCAGCATGATCGGCCTGCTGCTGTTGATGGGCATCGTCAAGAAGAACTCCATCATCCTGGTCGATTATGCCAACGCCTTCCGGAACAAGGGATTCGGGGCCAAGGAGGCCATGGAGAAGGCCGGGCCCATCCGGCTGAGGCCCATCCTGATGACGGCCACGGCGACGATGATGGCCGCCATCCCGCCGGCCCTGGGCATCGGCTCGGGTTCGGAGATCCGCATGCCCATGGCCATCGCCGTCATCGGCGGCCTGGTGCTGTCGACGGCCCTGAGCCTGATCGTCGTCCCGGCGTTCTACGTCATGGCGGACAAGCTGGCGAAAAAGAAGAAGCCGGCCGAAATCCCCGAGGCCCAGAAGGCCGAAGCCTAATGGGGTCGGACCACAGAAACAGATAATATTATCAATAAATTAGGACCAGTTTTTGGGGTCTCAAATGGCCTAAATATGGTGTTTTCAGGCCCGAAAATGAAATATCGGGCCAGGAGGCGCCGGCGCCTTGAACCTCAAAACGTCAGGTCTTCTTATCCGACGCGCCGGGCTTGATGAGGGGAATGCCTTTCGCACAGAGCGGGCAGACGTCCGGCTCATAGGCCTCGACCTTGAGGGCCAGGAGACTCCCGACGGCCTTGCCCTCGACCGTGACGGCGCCGGCGCTCCGGTCGACGAGGACATAGATCCCGGCCACCGGGGCTTGGTGCTCCCGCAGACAGGCCAGGACCTCCTGGATGGAACCGCCCGTGGTCAGGATGTCCTCGACGATCACGGCGCGCGAGCCATCGAGGCCCGAGAATCCCGACCGGATGGTCATCTTCTCGTCGGACCGCTGGGTGAAAGCGAATTTCTTGCCCAGCTTGAGGGCGGCCAGGAAGCCGATGGCGATGGCCCCATAGGCGGGGGAGACGACATAATCGAAATCGGGGACCTCGCGGCGGATCTTCGCGGCGAGGAGGTCGACGATCTTCTCGAGCGCCGCCGGCTTCTCGATGAGCCGGATCTTCTCGAAATACCACTCCGAATGCTTGCCCGAGGTCAGCTTGA
>CAVULT010000015.1:0-16470 GCA_963742235.1 Candidatus Aminicenantota bacterium
GATCCGGGATCTGCCGATCGTGGGATACCAGATCAGGTCATGGTAGATGTTGCTGGCCAGGGGCGCCCAGAAGACGAGCGGCGAATGGAGGAGGGGCCCTTCGAAGCAGCGGAGGCAGCCTTTTCGGATCAGCTGATCGCCCCAGATCACCAGGCTTCGCTTGGTCTTGAACCCGAAGTCGACGCCCGCGACATCGTCCCCGACGATCTCGATCTCCCTGACGTCGCCGACCCCGAGGCCCCGCTCATGGGCCATCCGGATATAGGGGATGCTGAGCGGATCGAAGCCCATGATCCGGGCCGCCACGGCGTCGATGGCCACCGAATCGCCCGATGCAAGCAGGACATTCTGGATACACGGCACCATAGTCCTCGGCCCGGCCCCGTTCCCGCAGACAGTTCCGTCCATGACGCAGAACAGGCCGGGGTGGATCTCCTTCTGCATAGAGAGGAGGTCCACGAGGACTTCGTGGATATACTTGTGCGCATAATGGCGGACTTCTTTCAGCAATCCCCCGAACGCGTTCTTGACCGCCCCGGTGGTCGTGGAATGGCCATGCGTTTTGACCGTCGGCAGATGGAGGATATTCTTCCCGACGTACATGGCCGGGATCTCGATCCCCTCGGGGAAGATCTCGTTGAGCTTGAGGAGCGGGCTTTTGAACCGGTAGACGATCCATTCGACTTCGGGCAGGGCGATGAAGGGAAGGCCGTAGCGGTCGAGGACCGACAGCCAGCGGTTATTAAGAGCCCCCTTCCTGGGATTCGTCACCACCGTCTTGTTCTCGACGGGGAAGAGGCGTTCCTTGGGGAAGCCCCCCGCTAGAAGAGAACGGAGGACGCCATCGACCTGCCAGGGCTGGCTCGAGCAGGCGGGAAAGTACTTTGTCCAGGACAGGTTGAGCTTGACCAGAGTGTCCCGGTCCGGAGGGATGAACGTCCTCCAGCCGGCGAGATCCATGAGCCTCCCGTAGTCGTCCAGAACGCGCTCCGGCGTCGTGCGAAGGACGGCGACGCGGGCTCGTTCCACGGCATCACCTCAGCTGGAGGATCAATGCGGCCGTGAGGACCCAGAGAAAAATGTCGATCAGCAGAGGCTTGTCTCTGATGACCAGGGCCTCCGGCGTTCCGCCCTCGGCTTTCTGATGGATCAGATAAAGGTAGCGGAAGATCCCGTAGAGGACGAAGGGCACCGTGAAGATGAGATTCTTCGTGCCGAACTTCTCGACCGTCTCGGCGGAGATCGTATACAGACAGTACGCGACGAAGGTCGAGGCCGTCACCACGGAGATCATCTGGTCGAGGAGATAGGTGTTGTATTCCTTCAGGATCGGACGGTGATTCGCCGCGTCCCCTTGAAGAAGGGTCAGCTCGTAGCGCCTTTTCCCCAAGGCCAGGAACAGCGACAGCAGGATGGTGCAGATGAGCAGCCAGGACGAGACCTCGACGCCGATGGCCAGGCCCCCGGCGACGACCCGGATGAGGAACCCCGCGGCGATGATGAAGACATCGAGGATGACGATGTGCTTGAGCCAGAGGGTGTAGAGGACTTGGAGGACGAAATAGCCGGCGGCGATCAGGAAGAAAGGCAGGTTGATTGTCGCGGCCACCAGCATCCCGCCGGCGCCCATTCCGACGAGCAGGGCGATGGCCGCGCCGACCGTCATCCGGCCGGAAGCCAGGGGCCTGCGGCACTTGACCGGGTGGGACCGGTCTTCTTCGAGGTCTTTGATATCGTTGAAGACGTATTGGGCGCTCGAGATCAGGCAAAAGGCGACGAAGGCCCGAACGGTCAGGAGAAGGAGAGGCCTGTTGGTGAGGTTCTGGGAAAAAAGGAGCGGGGCGAAGATAAACAGGTTTTTGATCCACTGCTGGGCCCGCAGGGCTTGGAGCAGGGCCAGATCTCGCATGAGCGTAAACCTATTCTAATCGAAGACCCGCGGTCATTTCAATGATCCGAATCGCGCCATCTAAAATCTAACCGAAGGTTGATATGTCTCGCCATTTAAGGATCTAACCCTGGCTGGACCGGGATGAGGATACTCTACCTCCGTATGCCGAGAAGGTTAGAGCATGGATCTTCACAGCCGGAGGGAGCTCACGGACTCGATGTCGAAGCGTTACCGTCAGGCCTCCAAGGTCTCCAAGACGCGGATCCTGGACGAGGTCTGCGCGGCCACCCATCTCAACCGCAAGTATGCCATCACCAGGATCAACCTGATCGAGACCTGCCGGCTGGCCGGTCCCCGGGTCTCCCGGAAGAGGGACCGGCTGTACGAACGGGACGTGCTCAGGGTTGTTGAGAAGGTCTGGGAGGAGGCGGGTTATCCTTGGTCGGCCCGGTTGAAGGCCATCCTCCGCCTCTGGCTGCCGGCGATTCGAAAAAGCTATGCGACGACCCGGCCTGTCGAAGCCCAGCTCTTGCGCATCAGTCCCAGGACGATCGACCGGGCCCTGAAGGGCAAGAAGCGGGAGCTGCTCAACGACCTTTATCGAAACGAACTCCGGCTCTATATGAACCTGTTTCAGCCCTCGGTCAAGCTCATCCGGACCGAGCGCAAGGGGTCGCGGAAGGTCCGATGATACGACAAGCCCCGGACCCCGCTCGACGTACCTTGGCCCGAATACTCTCCTCTCCCCACGTCGCTTCGAGCAGCCTATGACCTCTCAACCCCTGTCCCCTCGCGTTAGGTTTTTAAATGGCTTGACAGGGTGATAGGGCGCGAGAATGTCATAGGCCCCGTGCTTGGGAGCCCCCGCCGGGTCGCCGGAATATTAAATGGAGGCTTTTCCTACCCCTCTTCTGGACGTAGATCGCGAAGGGCTTGGTCAAGAAGGTCATCGCCAAGACAAAGCTCAGGGTTATGATGCCGTTGTGCCATCCAGAATACGAGGCAACGGCCAGAATAATCCCGGTTTCGGCCAGCTCAAGAAAGAGGACATGCAAAGCCCAAGCGTGTCGTCCGACCAGCTTTGTATAATTGCCGGCGAAAGCGGCGATTGCCAGAACGACCAGTACAAAATAGGACAGGATCATCGAGCCCCCCTCAATTCCTGGTCCTTAATATCCTATAATGGAACCGATCCTTGGGCTCGCCAAACGATATCCCCTCATCGTGATAGCCGCGTACCTCGGTAAATGTTTCGGCTAAGAACCGTTGCGTGGCATTCCTCGGCTTGAATATGAGGGGAGTTGTACTCACGATGATCACCGCCTCGGGTCGCTCCGCGAGCAGCCAATCCAGATATCCCGGCCTATCGTCGGCGATCGCGTAGGTCGTCCGTTTTCTGGAATTGAGGCCATAGTAATCGTAAACGAAGCTTTCCGGCGTTAAAAAGGGAACGATACCAGCGTCACCGATGGCGTAGGTTTTAATGCCTTGGCTGTTTAGCCAATTGGCGAGTTGGACACGCGAGGCGCTCCTCTTGTCATAGAAATCGGCGGAATCCCCTAACCCTCCGATATTCCCGATACTCCGTGAGAGAGTGCCCAGGAATAGGAAGCTGGCAAAAGCCCACACTATGATCGGTTTCCACTTATGCGCCTCATACAGCGCGAGGGCGAAGATAATCGCCGTCAATGACAAGGCCCCTAGTGCGTGGCGATTATAGTGGGCGATGATCGGATCCACGCCGCGAAGGAGGGCCACCGAGATAGCGATATAGATATATGACGGGATCAACAGCTCCCGTTTGAGTTTATTCCTGAATGAGAGAAGGCCGAAGATGAGAGGGTAGGCAGCGACGGCAAGGAACATATGGATTAGATTGTTGGGATTTCCCCGATATGCCGTCTTGAAGTAGTACGGGTTCGGCCAGATTGCCCGAAAATAGGAATACCTCGCCAGGAAGAAGACGCCGTACAGCAGGAGAAATGGGGCGGCCAAGCAGGCGAGATCGAGAAGAATGCTCTTGGCCTTGTCTCTCCTCACGAATCCCAAAATCACTATTGAGGAACCCAAGGCAATCCCGATCACGGGGCCCTCCGGTCTCGTGACCCCAGTAATGAATATTACCGCGCTCAAGATGGCTAAATAGACTCGACGCATCATGAACGACGCGTGCATGCTGATAATATAGATCTTGATGCTAAGAAGGATCAGGAGGACGTAAAAGAGCGTCTCGAGCGCGCTGACAGCCCACCAGATCGTTCCGAAATAGCCGGCGTAAAAAGCGGCGGCCACGAGTCCAAACCAACGGTTGGATAGGCGGCATGTAAGATCATAGACAAGCACGAAGGATCCCAAAAGAGAGATAACGGACAAGAGCTTCAAAAAGAGGATCGGGGGAATGGAAATCTTGATGGCGAGAAAAGCCAGAAACATATAGAGACTGCTCGAATAGCCCTCCACCCGTTCCGGATCATTCAGATTCCAGTTCAGTTGACCGTGGTTAGCCCAATGGGAAGCGTAACGAAGGGGGATATACGCGTCATCCGTCGTGAAGGGCCAGGTCCTGATTATGGAAACGATGAGTACCGTCAGGACAGCTAATGCGGCCAATAAAAAAATCGCCTCGAGGCGAGTTCTGTTATTGACTCGTTCAGCCCATCGAAGCAAGAAAGGATAATCAGAATGGTGTGTCAGTCTGATCTTAGGCGCGTCGGCCATAGAATGCTCTGGAATCCTGCTGCCCGTCTCTCATCATCTTAGTTTATTCTGTAAAGGCTCTTCAAGCGCCTCGTATCAGAAGTAAGCGAGTTTGATAGGAAACTCCTTTCTTGGCGCGGCATGGATCCGACGGCCGAGGGCTCAGAATCAGCCCTTCCTCTCACAAAATCAGGATATCCCGGCCGCTGGCATGTGTCAATGACCCAAGTGCCAACGGGCGGGAGCCTCCGCCGGCGGAGGGGCGGTCCGGACGGCCGAGAAAGCGGTCAAACCAGACTAAGCCTTTCCCCTCTTGGCCTCCCCCGCCATTCATGGTCCCCGCTCTCCTCGGCCGCCATCAGCGCGCGACCTGCTCAAAGGCATAGGCGGGAGGCGGCTTCTCGGCCACGAACGTCAACTCGAGGTGACCGATGATCCGGTCGACGACCCCGTACTCGGTCAGGAACGCCACGACCTTCATCGTCCCTCCGCAACGGGGGCAGATCAGCGGGCCCACCTCGTAGACTTTCCGGATCATCTCGGCCCAGCCTTTGGAGCGCCCGGGTCGCATCCCACATTCCCGACAAAGGCCAGGTCATGGTCCGCTACTATGGGCTTTACGCCAACGCCCACCGGGGCAAGGTCAGGAAAGCAAGCCGTGTCCCTGTCGCCTTGGGAATGATCGAGGAGGAGTTGCAGCGCGTTCCCTTGGCGAGGTTGGGATCGTCGAGACCTTCTCCGAGATGAGCGAGGTTCTGCCCTTCGAGGTCCTGGACATCGACTCCGACAACGGCAGCGAGTTCATCAACCATCATCTCTATGGCTACTGCGACTCTCGGGAGATCGGCTTCACCCGGGGCCGGCCCTACAAGAAGGACGACAACGCCCATATCGAGCAGAAGAACTGGACCCATGTAGGCAAGCTCATCGGCTGGGACCGCTACGACACGCCCGAATCGGTTGCCGCCCCTCAACGACCTTTATCGAAACGAACTCCGGCTCTATATGAACCTGTTTCAGCCCTCGGTCAAGCTCATCCGGACCGAGCGCAAGGGGTCGCGGAAGGTCCGACGATACGACCAGCCCCGGACCCCGCTCGACAGGCTCGCCAAGATGCCGGGCACCGACCGCCAGAAGGTCGAAGCCCTCCTCCATCTCCGCTCCCAGCTCGACCCCTTCGCTTTATCGAAGATCATCCGGAGGAAACTCGAGCGGATCTGGGAGATGCGTCATACCGGGAAAAAAGCGGCCAAAAAAGACGTCGTGTCGGACCTGAAAATCTCACGTACCTTGGCCCGAACACTCTCCTCTCCCCACGTCGCTTCGAGCAGCCTATGACCTCTCAACCCCTGTCCCCTCGGGTTAGGTTTTTAAATGGCTTGACAGATGATCGCCCGGCCTTCCTCTCGAAGAACCGGTAGCCGGAGCGGGTGAGATAAACGCCGGCCAGCGTGATCGCCGCGCCGACGGCCTGAACCGCGTCAAGACGCTCGCCCAGGACCAGGCTGGCGAAGAAGATGGTCAGGATCGGCGACAGATTGCTATAGACGCCGGTCTTGGCGCTGCCGACCTCCTTGACCGATTCGTACCAGATCACGAAGCACATGAAGATGGCCACCAGTCCGGAGTAAAGGATGGCGCCCCAGGCCTGCCAGGGGATCTGGGCCCAGGCCACTTTGGCCAGGTCCCGGGCGGCGAACGGCAGGTAGACAGCCGTCCCCGCGATCGTGCCCACGGCGGCCAGCCGGAAGGCCGAGTTCCGGTCGAGGATGGGCTTCGAGAAAACGGTGTAGCCGGCCCAGCAGACATTGGCCAGCAGGATCAGGATGGCTCCGCGCCAGGCCTCCCAGGTGAAGGCCAAGCCGCCGTTCTCTCCGGCGACGACGAGGAGGAAGCCGGCGAAGGAAATGACGATGCCGGTCCAGCCGGCGACCGAGATCCGCTCCTCCCCGACGGCCGTAGCCAGCAAAGCAATAAAGATGGGGCTCGTGCCCATGACGATCGAGGCCGTCGACGCGTCCATGACGCTCACGGCCTTGATGAAGAAGACCTGATAGAAGGTGATGCCCAGAAGGCCGAGGCCGGCCGCCTTCCAGCCGTCGCCCTTCTTCGCCAGGCGATGAGCCTTGGGCCGGGCGATGAGAACGGCCGCGTAGGCGAGAGCGGCCAGCCCCAGGCGGATGGCGTTGAAGCCGTGGGGAGAGAGCGAGCGCAAGCCGATCTTGATGACCGAGAGATTGACGGCCCAGAGGACGATGACCAGGAGGATGAGCAGGTCGGTCCGGCCCATGCGGGAGCCGTTCAGTGGTCTGGCCATGCGGTTTTTCCGGGATCGCCTTTTCGGGGGGGATCGTCTTTCTGCGGGGCCCGTGTCCGCTCAGGACCGCCGTTTCCGCGGCCGCGGGTAGCGCGCTTCGACGACCGAGCTGAGGCCGCCCCGCGGGTTGAACTCGCCCCTGACAAGAGCGCTGGCCGGCCGGCAGGCGCGGACGACATCCTCGAGGACGCGGTTGACGACGTTCTCGTAGAAGATGCCCAGGTTCCGGTAGGCCAGGAAGTATTCCTTGAGCGACTTGAGCTCGAGGACCCTCCCGGCGGGGATATAGCGCAGGGTGATCGTCCCGAAATCCGGCAGGCCAGTTTTGGGGCAGACGGAGGTAAACTCGGGGAACTCGATGGCGATCTCATAGTCCGGGAACTGGTTGGGGAATGTCTCGAGCGGCGGCAGCTTCGCGTCGAGGCCGGCCTTGGCCTCTCGGTCCGTGTATCCGGGCATCGTCGTCCTCACTAACTCCTTGATGCGGGCTATGATACCCTAAACTCACGGCCTCGGCAACGCGCCATTCCCTCAGGACCTCTGAAGCCCTATAATAAAGGGATGAGCGAATGCCAGAGCGCGAAGAACAAGGCCCGCTGCAACTGCACCTACGAACCCTGCAGCCGGAAGGGCGTCTGCTGCGACTGCCTGGCCTACCACTGGCGGAACCGCGAGCTGCCGGCATGCCTGTTCCCGGACTCCGTGGAGAGGACCTACGACCGGTCCCTGCGCCGGTTCATCGAGATCCATAAGGACAAGGCCTGATGCCCGGACGCCGGTTCGTCTACGGCCCCGTCGCTTCGCGGCGACTGGGTTTCTCGCTGGGCGTCGACATCATCCCCTTCAAGACCTGCACGCTCGACTGCGTCTACTGCCAGCTCGGCTCGACCGGCAAGACCACCGTCCGCCGGGGGAGCTGGTTCCCCCCGGACGAGATCCTGGCCCAGGTCCAAGAGGCCCTGGACTCCGGGCAGAGGATCGACGTCATCACCTTTTCGGGATCGGGAGAGCCGACCTTGAGCCGCGACCTCGGGCGCCTCATCCGGGCCATCAAGAAGATGACCCGCATCCCGGTGGCCGTGCTGACCAACGCGACCCTCCTCACCCGTAAGGCCGTGCGGCGCGAGCTCGCCGCGGCCGATATCGTCGTGCCTTCGCTCGACGCCGTCCCGGCCCCGATCTTTCGGCGCGTCAACAGGCCGAACGCGGCCCTCGACAACCGGAGGATCATCGACGGCCTGGTCCGTTTTCGCGAGGAGTTCCGCGGCGAGCTGCGTCTCGAGATCATGCTGGTCAAGGGGATCAACGACTCTCCGGCCGACATCCGGGCCCTCGAGTCGGCCATCGCCCGGATCAGGCCGGACAGGATCGAGCTCAACACCGTCGTCCGTCCGCCCGCCGACCGCTCCGCCCGGCCGCTCGGCCCGGCCGCGCTGGCGAAGATCGGGGCCCGGCTGGGGCCCAAGGCGGCCGTCGTCGCCTCGTTCGTCGGAAAAAGGCAGGCCCGCGCTGCCGGAAGCCTCGAGGGATCGATCCTGGCCACCGTCGGCAGGCGTCCGCAAACCGCGGCGGACATCGCGCTGGCCCTTGGGCGTCACCGCGACGAGGTTCTCAAGGCCCTGACGTCGCTCCTCCGCCGTCGGTTGGTCCGGACGCTCGCCCACGGGGACAAAACGTATTTTTCGAAGCGGCCGGCCTAGCGTCCGGCCTAGCCTTTACTTGACCTGGCCGCTGTGATAGCATGGCTTTTCACGAAGGCTTGAACCGGAAATCCGATCGTCCAATGAGGTCGTGCCTTCTATAAGCCGGGTTCGGTCGTCCACGAATCGAGCGGCTCTCTATTACCCAAAAACCCCGCCCACTGCGCCGGCGAACTTCCCTAAAGGAGCGTGCCATGTTTCTCAACACCAACTTTCCGAAGGCCAAGAAATACTGGTATGAGGGGAAACTCCGCGATTGGTCGGAGGGCGGCCTTCATCCCATGATGCACGCCCTCCACTACGGCACGTGCGTCTTCGAAGGGATCCGGGCCTACAGCACCGCCAAGGGCCCGGCCGTGTTCCGGCTGCCGGAACATAACGACCGCTTCCTCCTTTCGGCCGGCGTGGCCAAGATGAAGTGTCCCTACACCAAGGACGAGATCACCGGCTTCATCAAGCAGACCGTCCGTGCGAACGAGCTCGACAGCTGCTACATCCGCCCGCTCCTCTTTTATTCCTACGGCAATCTCGGCCTCGTGCCCAAGGCCTGCCCGGTCGAGCTGGCCATCAGCGCCTGGGAATGGGGCGCCTATCTCGGCGAGAACGCGGCCCGCGGCGTCAACGCCTATATCATCCCCTGGCGCAGGGTCCATCACACCCAGTTCAACATGTCCGCCAAGCTCGGGGGCGTCTACGTCCAATCGACCATCGCCGGCCTCGAGGCGCGCGAGCAGGGCTTCGACGAGGCCATCTTCCTGAACATGGAAGGCCGGATCGCCGAAGGGCCGGGCCAGAACGTCTTCATCGTCAAGGACAGGACGCTCGTCACCAACGGCCGGCTGGAGTCCGCCCTCGAAGGCATCACCCGGACGAGCGTCCTCGAGATCGGCCAGGACCTCGGCTACAAGACGGTCGTCGGCCCGATCACCAAGCAGGACCTTTTCGGCGCCGACGAGGCGTTCTACTGCGGCACCGCCGTCGAAGTCATTCCCATCGTCGCGGTCACGGACGGCTCCGATCCGACCATGCCCAAGACCGCGCACACTATCGGGGCGGGCAAGCCCGGACCGGTCGCGCTGCGCCTGATCCAGGCCTTCGCCGACGCCGTCAGCGGGCGCAATCCTCGCTACGAGAAGTGGCTGACCTACGTCGGGAAATGAGGCCCGGCGTCCGGCTCAGGCCCATCGGCGTCGTCCGCTCGCCCTTCAAGGAACCGGCGGACCTGCCGCCGCCGGCCTTCGCGCCGCCCCGCTTCTTCGAAAGATCGACCGGCGAGATCGAGATCTTCCCCGAATTCGAGCCCGGTCTCGAAGGTCTCGAAGGCTTCTCCCACATCATCGTCATCTTCCACTTCCATCGGACCGTGACGGCCAAGTTCAAGGTCGTCCCCCCGGGCGAGTCGAAGCCGCGCGGCGTCTTCGCCACACGGTCGCCGCATCGCCCGAATCCCCTGGGGTTGAGCGTCCTCAGGCTTCTCGGCCGGCGCGGCCGCGTCCTCGAGGTCTCCGGCCTCGACCTCATCGACGGGACGCCCGTCCTCGACATCAAACCCTACACCCGCAGGGACCGGAAATCGCACATCCGGACCGGCTGGCTGCAGGACCGACGGCGCTCCCGGCGATAGACGCCGCTCACGCGCTTCTCGCCGCCGAGGATGCCCGGGCCGCGGGCCGGACAAGGAGGTTATCGTCATGCGCATTCGACCCCTGATCGTCATCATGGCCATCCTGGCCGCCTCGGCCCTGGCCGGCCAGGACCTGCTGAGGAACCTCGGCCAGAGACAGGATTTCCGCAGCCGCCGCATCTCGTCCTATGACCGGAGCGGCGGGAACCGCGACTCCATCGTCATCGAGCCCGGCAAGACCGCGGTCCTGGCCGAGATCGAGGGGCCCGGGGCCATCCATCACATCTGGACGACGATCGCCGCGGAGCCGTTCTACGGCCGGAAGATCGTCCTGCGCATCTACTGGGACGGCGAAAAGTCCCCGTCGGTCGAGGCGCCGATCGGCGACTTCTTCGGCCTCGGCCACGGCCTGAACAGGAACTTCGCTTCGCTGCCGATCACGTGCTCGTCCGAAGGGCGGGCCCGGAATTGCTACTGGTACATGCCGTTCCGCCGCTCGTGCCGGATCACGGCCGAGAACGAGGGCACGCGGGCCGTCGACGCCTTCTACTATTACGTCGACTACCGCGAGCTCCCCGGCCTGCCGGCCGACGCGGCCTATTTCCACGCCCAGTACCGCCAGGAGTTCCCGCCCGACGCCAGACGCGATTACCTGCTCGTCGAGGCCGAAGGCGCCGGGCACTACGTCGGATGCAGCATGAGCGTCCTCCAGCGGGCCATGGGCTGGTGGGGCGAAGGCGACGACAGGATCAAGGTGGACGGCGAGTCCAAGCCGTCGCTCCACGGCACCGGCTCCGAGGATTATTTTTCCGACGCCTGGGGCATGCGCGAGAGTCAGAGCCTGTTCTATGGCTGTCCCCTGCAGGAGGAGGACTTCCAGGCCGGCTCGAAGGCCACGGTCTATCGCTTTCACATCCCCGACCCGGTCCCGTTCAAGAAGTCCATCCAGGTGACGATCGAGCACGGTCACGCGAACGACCGCGAGGATTTTCTGTCCTCCGTCGGCTACTGGTATCAGACGGAGCCGCACCAGGCCTTCCGGCCGTTGCCCTCCGTCACGGATCGGCTCCCCTTCGCTTTCGAGCCGCCGGAAAATTTCGTTCTGCCGCAATGGCGCGAAGAGACGGCCGGCATCGCCGGAACGTTCGTCGATCCCTCCGGCGGGCTTCGCCTGTCCGCCCCTCGGCTGGCTTCGGCCCTCAGCTCTTATTATAACGGGGCCGGGGCCCGCTACCCCGTGTTGCGGACCGACGGAGCGACAGCCGGCACGCGGGCCGAGTTCCGCTTTCCCGTCGAGGTGCGCGATCTCTATACGGTCGAGCTCCACTTCCTCAAGTCGCCGGCCGCGGGCGATATCCTCATTTCGGCAGGCGGCAGCGGGAGCGGCGGGTCCGCGGGCGGCGCTCTGGGCCGGCTCGACGGCTACGCCAAGGAGGCGGTCCTGACGTCCGTCGTCCTCAGGGACCTTCTCCTCGAGACCGGCCCGAACACGCTCGCCTTCGAGGTCGCCGGAAAGGACGCCCGCAGCGCCGGCTACGATATGTTCTTCGTCGGCTTCGGGCTCAAGCCCGCGGCCCGCAGGTTCATCCGCGACTGGAACCTCGTCGGCCCGTTCAACGCCGCCGACATGGACGACCTATCGACCGTCTATCCTCCCGAAACGGAGGCGTCGCCGTCCAAGAGCTATCAAGGCAAGGACGGCGCGACCGTCGGCTGGCAGACTTTCCGGGCCGACGCGTCGGGTTATGTCCGCCTCGACGACCTCATCCGGCCCAACGAACAGGCCGTCGTCTACGGGCTCGCTTATGTCTTCTCCCCGGACGACAGGACCGCGCCTCTTCTCCTGGGCAGCGACGACGGGGTCCGGGTCTGGGTCAACGGCGGGCTCGTCCACACGAACCCCATTTACCGGGCCGCCGAGCCGGACCTCGACCGGGTCTCCGTCCTCCTGAAAAAGGGATGGAACAAGGTTCTGATCAAGGATCTCCAAGGGGCCGGCGGGTGGGGGTTTTACGTCCGCCTGGCCGACCCCGAAGGCGCCCTGCGCTACGCCCTCAAGCCCGAGTGAGCGAGACGCGCGGTCAGGACTTCAGAATCTCGTCGGCCGCCGCTGACACGACATCCCAGGCGGCCCGGACGTGGCGCTCTTCGGTCGTCCGCTGGCCGACCACGAACCTGATCGTGTATTTGCCGCGAAGGGTCGTGTGTGTCAGGAAGATCGTCCCGGCGGCGTTGATGCGCTCGAGGAACCTGTGGTTGATCCCGGTCAGCGCGGCCTCGTCGCGGCCGTCGTTGAGCCGGAAGCAGACGAGGCCGAGGTCGACCGGAGCGAGGAGCTCGAATCGGGCGTCGCCCTCGACCCAATCCTTGAAGAGCCCGGCCAGCCGGATGTGCTCGCGGACTATGGCCTGCAGCCCCTCGACGCCGTAGCTCCGGATGACGAACCAGAGCTTGAGGGCCCGGAAGCGCCGGCCCAGCTGGATGCCCCAATCGCGGTAGTTCTTGACCTTGGCGTCGACGCCGGTCTTGAGGTATTCCGGATGGATCTCGAAGGTCCGGATGAGCGTCCCCGGGTCCCGGACGAAATAGGCCGAGCAGTCGAAATTGGTCATCATCCATTTATGGGGATTGAAGACGAACGAATCGGCCAGCTCGGCGCCGTCGAGGATCCAGCGTTTTTCGGGGAGGATGGCGGCCGTCCCCGCCCAGGCCGCGTCGACATGGAACCAGACGCCCTGTTTCCGGCAGATCTCGCCGACGGCCCTGAGCGGGTCGACGGCCCCGGACGAGGTCGTCCCGACCGTGGCCATGACGCACGCGGGCACGAGCCCGTCCTCCCTGTCCCGGATGAGAGCCTCCTCGAGCTTCTCGGGGATGAGGGCGAACTTTCCGTCGGTCGGAAGGCGGCGGAAGTTCTTCCGGCCGAAGCCGGCGATCTTGACGCCCTTTTCGGCGCTCGAGTGGACTTCCTCCGAGGCGTAGACGGTCAGGGGCCGCTTGAGGCCGGAATCGTTCGACTCGAAGCCGGTCGCCTTCTCCCTGGCTGAAAGAAGGGCGCAGAGCGTGGCCGTCGAGGCGGTGTCCTGAATGACGCCGGAAAAGCCGGCCGGAAGCCCGATCATCTGCCGCAGCCAGTCAAGGACCACTTCCTCGAGCTCGGCCGCGGCCGGAGACGTCTGCCAGACCATGCCCTGGGCGCCGAGCCCGGCCGTCAGGAACTCCCCCAGGACCGAGGCGGGGCTGTTGTTGGCCGGGAAGTAGGCGAACCAGCCCGGGTGCTGCCAATGGGTGATCCCAGGCATGATCACGTTCTCGAAGTCCCGGAAGATCCCCTCCATGCTCTCTCCTCTCGCCGGGGGCACGGCGGGGACAAGCTTTTTCACATCCCCGGGCTCGACACGGGAAACGATGGGGTATTTTCCCACATTTTCGAAATAATCGGCGATCCAGTCCACAAATTGATGTCCGGCGCGCCGGAAATCCTCGTTTTTCATGAATATCTCCACGCTCCGGGGCCTTTTCGCCCCAAGGGGGCCCCTCTCAATATACCAACTCCCAGGGGAATCCGCCAGGAAAGAAGCCTCCTGGAACTCTTTTTTAGAATTGCGGGGAAAGGGACCCTTTTCGCCCCATGAATCTGCCTGGGAACGTCACTTGGAGGCCTTTTGGCCCCATTTAAAAAAATATCTTGTTTTCTCGTCCGTCCTGTGGTATAATTAGAAATGGTCGTTGAGGGGGCTTTGGTAAAAATCAAAAAATCGGCGAATCCCGCTCTCTGTCCGCCCCCGCCGACCGCTTAAATAGGCCTCGGATGCAACGTTTTCGTTTTGGCGTCCGTATTATTTTACGAGAGAAGAAAATGGCCAGCCAAGACCTCCTTTCGAATATCTTCGATAAACCCCATTCCCCCATCGAGGCTGCCCTGTTCTAAAGGCCGGATCAGGGCAGCCTCGCTTTCTTCCTTATCATTTGACCGCCCCTCATTTTTGTCCTATCATTCCCCCCGGCTTATTCCGAAGGGAAGTCCGTCAAAGGCGGACACAGCCCCCGCTACTGTATCCGGGGACGAATCCCGAGAGACGCCACGGCCGGGAGGCTGGAAGGCTCGGGAGGAGGACGATCCGGGAGTCAGGAGACCTTCTTTAAGCCTCGGTCGACCGGTCTTCGGGCGGAAGACGGAGAACGAAAAAGCGGCGGGGGCGGCTGCGGAGCTCCTGCCATGGCCTTGAGAACATTCCTCGTCGCGGCCCTCGTCGCGCTCCTCCCCTCCTATTCCGAGGCCCAAAAGCCCCCGGAGGACCAGTCCCCACCTCCCCTCAGGCACAATGTCGTCGTCACGGCCACGCGCCTCGAGACCCCGGAGAGAAAAGTCGGCAGCTCTCTGACCGTGCTCACGGGCGAGGAGCTCGCCCGGACGGGCAAGGCCTTCGTCCTCGACGCCCTCGAAGCCGCCCTCGGCCTCTCGACGGTCCGGAACGGCGGCCCGGGCGCGGCCGCTTCCGTTTCGGTGCGCGGCGCCAACAGCGAGCATACGCTCTTCCTGCTCGACGGCCTCGAGCTCAACGATCCGATCAACCCTTCGCGCTCGTACGACGTCTCGAACCTGCCGCTGAGCCAGGTCGAACGGATCGAGATCCTGCGCGGCCCGCAGGGCCTTCTCTACGGATCGGACGCGCTCGGCGGCGTCGTCAACATCATCACCCGGACCGGCCGCGGCCGGCCCCGGCTCTCGCTGGCCTCGTCGACCGATACCCTCCGCTCGGTCGCCGCGGACCTATCCCTCGCCGGATCGGGAAAGAAGACCGATTATTCCTTGGCCCTCTTCCACGAGCGGACCGCCGGCGTGTCCGCGGCTTCCTCGTCCTACGCGGGAAACGTCGAGAAGGACGGCTACCGCGATCTGAACCTGGCCGCCCGCTTCGGCTATGCCCTGAGGCCCACATCCAGCCTGACCTTCACCGTCAGGGCCGCGAAAGCCCGGACCGAGCTCGACAATTTCGGCGGGCCCGGCGGCGACGATCCGAACAACGTCCAGGATTACGGGAGCCTGCTTGTCCGCGGGCAGTATCGCGGCCTCTCGCGGAGCGGCCGGTGGGAACAGACCGTCTCCCTGTCCTGGCTCGGCGCCCGGCGCGAGAACGACAATCCGGTCGACGTCTCGCATCCCGCGGAGAGCGACCGGGGCTTCTACCGGAGCGGCCTGGTCAAGCTCGACTGGCAGAATAATCTCTTCCTTCATCCGGCGAACACCCTCACGGCCGGCCTGGAGCTCGAGAACGAGACGGGACGGTCCGACTACGTCTCGGATAGCGTCTACGGCCATTCGGAGTCCGCCTTTCCCTCGGCCCACGCCGGGACCGTCGGCCTCTATCTTCTCGACCACTGGGAGGTCAAGGACCGTTTCTTCGTCACGGCCGGCGTCCGGACCGACCGCCACAGCCGGGCCGGCACGGCGGTCACCTTCCGCGTCGCGCCGGCCTATCTCATCGCCGCCACGGGGACGCGGCTCAAGGCGACCCTGGGAACGGGCTTCAAGTCGCCCTCGCTCTATCAGCTCTTCGCCCCGGCCACGTCCTTCGGGCCGGTCGGCAATCCCCTGCTCCGCCCCGAACACGCCCTCGGCTGGGACGCGGGCGTCGAACAGGATCTCGCCGCGGGACGGGTCATCGTCTCCGTCACCTGGTTCGAGAATTCGTTCCGCGATCTCGTCGATTTCGACTTCGCGGCCGGCTACGTCAATATCGGCCGGGCCCGGACGAAGGGCCTCGAAGTCTCGGCGGAGGCGCGGCCCGGAGGGGGCGCGCGCCTCCTGGCGTCGTACAGCCGGCTCTCGGCCCGCGACACGGACGCCGGGACGGAGCTCCTCCGCCGGCCGCGCGACAAGTTCTCGGCCGAGGCGGGCACGCGCCTCTTCGGACGGTTCGATCTGGCCGCTCACGCCCTCTGGGTCGGCCGCCGCCTCGACCGCGACTTCAGCGTCTATCCTTATCCCACGGTCCCGCTCCGCGGCTATGTCCTCCTCGATGCCGTCCTCACGACCGCCATCGGAGCCGCACCTCGAGCTCTTCGCCCGCGTCGACAATTTCCTCGACGTCCGCTACGAGACGGTCTGGGGATACGGCGCCCCCGGGCTCACGGCCCGGACCGGCTTCCGCCTGACGCTCTAACCGACGGCGCCCTCGACCCGGGCGGCTCTTGAAAACCGGCCGCCCATGGGCGAGAATGGAGGCCCGATGGACAT
>CAVULT010000016.1:0-80738 GCA_963742235.1 Candidatus Aminicenantota bacterium
CGGAACGAGACCCTGCGGCCTTTGAGGGCCGTGGGCTTGTTTTCCCGCGGCCGATTCCTTACGATAGGTTTCAGGCCGGAAGGTCCGGAAGAGGAGGTCTGTGCTATGTCCGTCAAGCCTCTCAAGCCTGTGCCGAGCGACATCGACATCGCCCAAGCCGCCGAACTCCTGCCCATCGTCGAGGTGGCCGCGGGACTCGGCCTGGGCGAGGACGACCTCGACCTCTACGGCAAGCTCAAGGCCAAGATCCACCTCGACGTCCTCGACCGGCTCCAGGACCGCCCCCTGGGCCAGTACGTCGACGTGACGGCCATCACGCCCACCCCGCTCGGCGAGGGCAAGACGACGACGACCGTCGGCCTGAGCCAGGCTCTCGGCGCCCACCTCGGCCGGAAGGTCGTGACCGTCGTCCGCCAGCCCAGCATGGGGCCGACATTCGGCATCAAGGGCGGGGCGGCCGGCGGCGGCTATTCCCAGGTCGTGCCCATGGAGGACTTCAACCTGCACCTGACCGGCGACATCCACGCCGTGACGGCCTCCCACGACCTCCTGGCCGCGGCCATCGACGTGCGCATCCTCCACGAGTCGAACCAGGACGACGAGAAGCTCTTCAACGCCTTTTGCCCGGCCGACAAGAAGGGCGAGCGCCGCTTCTCCCCGATCATGCTCCGCCGGCTCAAGAAGCTCGGCATCGACAAGACGAACCCGGCCGATCTCACGGCCCAAGAGAAGCGCCGCATGTTCCGCCTCGACATCGATCCGGCCAGCATCACCTGGAACCGGGTCATCGACATCAGCGACCGCTTCCTGCGCGTCGTCAAGATCGGCCTCGGCCCCGAGGAGAAGGGCCTGGTCCGCGAGACGGGCTTCGACATCTCCGTCGCCTCGGAGATCATGGCCATCCTGGCCCTGACGACCGGCCTGGCCGACATGCGCGAGCGCCTCGGCCGCATCGTCATCGGCACGAGCCGCGCGGGCGAGGCCGTCACGGCCGACGACCTCGGCGTCGCCGGGGCTCTGACCGTCCTGATGAAGGACGCCATCATGCCCAACCTGATGCAGACGGTCGAGGACACGCCGGCCTTCGTCCACGCCGGCCCGTTCGCCAATATCGCCCACGGCAACTCCTCGATCATCGCCGACCAGATCGCCCTCCGGCTCGTCGGCCGCGATGGTTTCGTCGTCACGGAATCGGGCTTCGGGGCCGACTGCGGCATGGAAAAGTTCATGGACATCAAGTGCCGGGCGAGCGGCCTCGTCCCGAGCTCGGTCGTCATCGTGGCCACGATCCGGGCCCTCAAGATGCACGGCGGCGGGCCCAAGGTGGTGGCCGGCAAGCCCCTGGCCCCCGAGTACACGGACGAGAACCTGGGCCTGCTCGAGAAGGGCCTGCCCAACATGGCCGTCCACATCAAGAACGCCCTCCGCTTCGGCGTGCCCGTCGTCGTCGCCGTCAACCGCTTCGCGACCGATACCGACGCCGAGATCGAGCTGGTGCGCAAAGCCGCCGTCGCGGCCGGCGCCGAGGACGCGGTCATGTGCGATCACTGGGCCGAAGGCGGGGCCGGGGCCGTCGCTCTGGCCAAGGCCGTCATCGCCGCCTGCGGCAAGCCCCGGGACTTCAAGTTCCTCTACCCGCTCGAGTGGGACATCAAGAAGAAGATCGAGACGATCGCCACCGAGATCTACGGGGCCGACGGCGTCGATTACACGCCCGAGGCGGACGCCAAGGTCGCGCTCTATACCCGGCTCGGCTTCGACAAGCTGCCCATCTGCATGGCCAAGACCCACCTCAGCCTGAGCCACGACCCGGCCTTGAAGGGCGTCCCCAAAGGCTTCCGGCTTCCCGTCCGCGACATCCGGGCCAGCGTCGGGGCCGGGTTCCTCTACCCGCTCTGCGGCGACATGCGGACGATGCCCGGCCTGCCCACCCGGCCCGTCTATTATGACGTCGACCTCGACCTCGAGACCGGCAAGGTCAAGGGCCTGTTCTGACGGCCTTCGGGACGCCCGCCGGCGAAGCGGCTCAAGCCGAGCGGATGACCTTGCCCTTGACGTTCGAGACGTCGACCCCGCCGCTCCCGGTCCTGACCAGGCGGACATCCTTCTCCACGTCCGCGATATCGATGGAGCCTGAGCCGTCGTCGACCGTCACGGTCCCGCCGACCCGGCGGATGCGGATCTCGCCCGAGCCGTCGTCGACCGAAACGTTCCCCGCGGCGTCGTTGATCTCGATCCCGCCCGAGCCGTCGTCGATCTCGACCTCTCCGGCGATGCGGTCGACGCGGATCGAACCGGAGCCGTCGTCGATCTTGACGGAGGCGAGATCCTCGACGACGATGCTCCCCGAGCCATCGTCGATCTCGAGAGGCATGTCTTTGGGGATCGAGACGGTCAGGTTGATGACGGCGCCTTCGTCAAGGCCGAAGAGCCGGAACCGATCTCGAATGCGGCTGACCAGGACCGCGACCTCTCCCCGCTTCTCCAGGGTCAATTCGACCCGGTCCTTCAGGAAGCCGTCCAGGTCCTCGTCCCCGGCATGCCGGGCGACGATCTCCGCCTTGACTTCGACGGCCGCCAAGCCCTCCCGGCCGGTGACCGTCAGGGATCCGGCCCCCGCCTGGATCTCGAGGCGCCGCACGCCCTGAGTGGGCAGGTTCAGGCTCTTTGTCGTCTCGAAAGCGGCCAGGCTCCCGAGGCTCGCGACCAACAACACCGCCAACACAACCGTTTTTTTCATGGAAACCTCCGTCCTCTAATCCTAGAGACGGAGGCCGCCCCCCGAAAGTTCCCGGGCAAAAAAAGCAAAAGAGATGGGGACACGTACCTGGGGGACTTGTCCCTGGCCCTATTTTAGCGTGACCGTCGTGCTCGCCTTTCCGCCCTTGACGCTGTCGTAAGCGACCGTCATCGTCCCGGACCCCTTGACAAGAAGCACCGCCGTCCTGGTCGTCTTGCCCGGATGCCCGTTGCGGACGATGATCCTCTTGAGGTCCTTCTGGTCGACGAGGGGCGTCACCGACGGGTTCGCCTTGTAGACGGTCTTGTTGTCGATGAAGCTGGCCGCGATGACCTCGACGCTTTTGCCGTCGACGAGGAGGAGGTCCGGCCGGACGACGCCGTTCTGAGCGGCCCGGGCCATGATCGTGGGCACGACCTTGGGGTTGGTGATATCGACGAAGACCCGATAGACATCCCCGCCGACCTTCTCGACCGAGGTCTCGCCCATGCGGATGAGCGGCATCTCGGCGGCCTGATAAAGGGAGAAGGCCATGTTCCGGTGGCAGAGCTCCTCGTTCATGAACCGCGGCGGGACGCGACCCTGGTACTTCTTCCAGACGCCGCCCATCTCGACCTGGCCGAACTGGGGATGGTCGTAGGGCTTCCACTCGACGAACTCGTCGCCGAACTCGAGGTACTTGTCGAAGTAGTAGCGGGAGACGTTCGGCGCGATGGGACTCGCGGGGTCGGCCTGCTGCTCCTTGAGGGCGGGGCTCGTGAAGTACTGGTCGCCGTTCCAGAGCTCGTTCGAGAACGAGGGGATGCCCAGCCCGTCGTTGGTCCAGTCGATGAAGCCGCCGTGCACGGTGTAGAGCCCGCTCCAGAGGACGATGTAGCGGTAGAACGGCAGGATGCGCTCGCCGTTCCCGCCGAGCTCGTCGTAGAAGCGGACGTCGGTCATCGGATATTCGCCCACCGCCTCGGCGCCCGGCCCCCGCAGGATCATGCCGCCGTTGTTGTGGTAGGACTGGACGCCGGCGATATTGGGACGGGCCTTCAGGAAGTCGGCCACCGCGCGGGCCTCGGGCAGCTGGAAGGGATAGTCCATGGCCCCGTTCTGGACGTAGTCCGGCTGCCAGTCGCTGGGCCAGTTCCTGTTCTGGTCGTAGCTGCCCGGACCGTCCTCGTTGACCAGGCCGTCGCCGTCGTTGTCGATGCCCTCCTGGCCGAGCAGGATGTAATCGCCTTTTTCGCCG
Source organism: Candidatus Aminicenantota bacterium (assembly GCA_963742235.1). GTDB lineage: Bacteria > Acidobacteriota > Aminicenantia > Aminicenantales > Saccharicenantaceae > RBG-16-66-30. Next base: position 3,978 of record CAVULT010000016.1, read on the forward strand.
AAGGGAACGGGCTCGAGGACGTTCGGATTCGTCCGGCTGATGCGGTAATTGCCTTCGCCCGGGACGAGCTTGCGGATCTGCTCGATGATGCCGTTGCCGTTGATGTCCTCGGGCGGGTCCTCGTCGATGAGGCCGTCATTGTCGTCGTCGACCGGGACGTGCCCCGAGCGGGCGTTGCCGCCGGGCCCTTCCATGAAGTATTGCCGTCCGTCGGGGTTGACCGTGGGGATGATGTAAAAGACCCGCTCGTCGACCAGGCGGGTGACGTCGTCGATGCGGCCGTAGTTCTCCATGAGGTACCAGATCGTGTAGAGGCAGACCTCGCCGCCTTGGATCTCGTTGCCGTGGACGTTGGCTTCGATGTACATGCCCGCCTTGGACGACTCCGGCCCCGTGGCCGGATTGTTGATGGTCATGACCATGAGGTCGCGGCCGTCAAAGCTCTTGCCGATCGATTCGAGCTTGAGGAATTTGGGGAAGGCGGCCTGGAGCCGCTTCATGTCGGCATAGAGCTCGTTCGTATCGTGCCAGCGGTTGAAATCGAGCTTGACCTTGAAGGCCGGGTCGGAGGCCTTCTGGGCCGGCGAAGAGGGCGCCGTCAGAAGGAGGCCCGCGGCCGAGGCCAGGACGAAGGACAGGATCTTGCGTGTTCTCATCGTCGTCCTCCTCATCACTTCAGGGTGACCCGGGCCGTCGCCGTTCCGCCCTTTTCCGATCGCACCAGGAGCTCCACGACCTCGCCGGTCCTGCCCTTGACGAGCCATTCGTACTTGGCCCGGCCCCCCGATCCGGCAAGCGCCGGCAGGAAGCTCGTCTTGGCGCTGCCCGAAAGGACCGCGCCCGGCTCGACGCCCAGCTGGACCAGGGTCGGTTTGACCGACCGGGACGTCTGCCCCTGGGCCAGGGAGGTCGGCCAGAAGCCGGCGTTCTCGACCTCCGCTTTGATGCGGAAGATGCCGCCGCCGTGGCTGACGGCCTCGAGGGAAGCCACGTTCACCCGGGGGAAGAGCGAGGCCAGGTAGACGGCGAACCTGGCGTGCGCGGCGCCGAGCTCGGGGAGCTTCGCCGCCGGGGGGTTGGTGACCGCATAGGGCTTGAACCCGCCGACCTCGACCTCTCCGAACTCCGGATGCTTCGTCTTGGCCCAGTTGACAAAGCCGTCGATCTTTTCGGCATCCATCCACTTCAGGACCTGCTTGTCGATCCCGGGGGCCAGGGGCTGCGCGGCCTCGGCGGCAGCGCCCGCACCCGGCCGCCCGGGTTGGCCGGCCGGGCCCGGGGGACCCGACTCCCCCGCTCCGGGCGGCATCATGCCCATCCGTCGCTGTCCGGGTCCGGCGGATTCCGCCGCGGCCAGGCCGAAGCCCGGCGTCGAAAAGGAGGGGACGCCGAATTGGAAATAACCGTACTGGAAAAAGGCGCCTTGGGGTTCGCGCACGCAGAGCGGCTGGCGGATGCCCGTCATCTCGACGTACTTGTCGCTCACGCCCTTGAAGTAATCATAATCGGCCGCGGCGACGGTCGTCGTCGCCTTGCGGTCGGGCATCCTGAAGCGGCCGGACTCCGGCGCCGGGGCCTGTCTCTGGGCCTGCCTTCCTCCGGGGCCGCCGCCCATCAACATCTCGAACGAGAAATCGCCTCCGCCGAATCGGCCGCCGCGGCCCATTCCGCCGCCGGTCTGGATGAAGCCCGTGCTCCGCGCCCCCGCAGCGGCGGCGTCGGCGAAACGGACCAGGTCGAGCTCGCGGGCCGGGCCGGGCCGGCCGGAGCTCGTCGGCGGGACGATCAGGTTGTCGCTCTCGCCCAAGGTTAGGATCGCCGCGATGTTCCGATGGGCGATGACCCAATCCATCAGGGCCCTGGATTCCGCCTCGCTGACCATGTGGGGGCCCGCGTCGGACTTATAGTAAGGATACTCGTGGGCGAAATTCCGGTTGATGTCGGTCCCGCCGGGCGGGTCCTCGTTGATGAAGCCGTCGCCGTCGTTGTCGATTCCCTCCGAGAAGAGCTTGTACGCGCCGCGTTCGCCCTTTTTCGGGTCGGCTCTCTTCATCAGGCGCGGCTCGTCGGGATCGATCATGTATTCGCCGTCGGCCGCCTTGACCCTCATGACCGTGATGACGCCGTCGCCGTTGAGATCCTCCGGGCCGTCTTCGTCGACGCGGCCGTCGTTGTCGTCATCGCGGGGCGTCGCGTTCGTGCGCCGGCCCGTCTTGACGGCGGCAAAGAAGCCCTCGGCCCCGTCGGGGTTGACCCGGGGGATGATGTAGATCGTGGACGTGTCGAGCCTCTGCTTGATCTCCGGGTCGCCGGCGGCGCCTTTCAGGAGCGTCTCGGCCACGGACAGGGCGATCTCGGTTCCGACGAGCTGGTCGCCTTCGAAGCCCGCGGCGATGAGCAGGGCCGGGCGGGCGGCCGGAGCGACGCCGCCCGGATTGGCGATCTCCAGGGCCCAGATGTCGCGGCCGCCGCGCGTCTTGCCGATGGACTCGAGCCGGGCGGCTGTCTTGGCGGGCCCGGCCAAAGCCTGGACGGCCTTGGCGAGCTCGGCATAACTGTGATACTTCGGCGGGTCCTGGGCGCCGGCCGGAGCGCCGGCGAGAACGAACCCGAGGACGATGAGGACCGGCAGGACGAGCGCCGGCCGGCCGGACCTGGTCATGAAATTGCGCACGGGGACCTCCTGGGCGATGAGGGTTGTGGGAGAAGATCGTCTCCGGGAACGGAACGGCGATCGGCTGATTGCGGGCACAGGTCGACCATACATCCTTTAGACAGGAAGCGCCACGGAATCTTCCTCAAAATTGTAATATAATGTCCCGGAATGTCCCGTCGAGAGGATCGTCCCATGCCTCAATCGCGCACGATTTCACGCCGCCGGTTCATCACCTCGGGCGCCGCCGCGGCCGCCGCTTTCACCATCGTCCCCCGCCGCGTTCTCGGCGGCCAGGGTTATATCGCCCCGAGCGACACCCTGACCAAGGCGGTCATCGGCGTCGGCGGCATGGGCCGGGGCCACCTCGGCTATCCGGGCTCGGTCCTGCGGGCCGTCTGCGACGTCGACAAGGGCCACCTCGCGTCCGCCCTGGAGATCGCCGGACCGGGCGTCTCGGGCTATGCCGATTTCCGCGAGGTCCTGGCCCGGCCCGACATCGACATCGTCCACATCGCGACTCCGCCCCACTGGCATGCCCTGATCGCCATCGCCGCGGCGGAGGCCGGCAAGGACGTCTGGTGCGAAAAGCCGATGACCCGGACGATCGCCGAAGGCCGCGCCCTCGTCGACGCCGTCCGCCGCACCGGCCGCGTCCTCCGCGTCAACACCTGGTTCCGCTTCACCGACCGCTTCTACGGCTTCGGGACCGAAGTTCGGCCGATCAAGAAGGTCGTCCAGAACGGGCTCCTGGGCTGGCCGATCAAGGCGACCGTGAGCGCGACCACGGGCTTCGACTGGAAGTTCTACTGGAGCGGCCTGACCTACGCCCGGCCGGAGCCCGTGCCGCCGGAGCTCGATTACGATTTCTGGCTGGGCCCCGCGCCCTGGAAGCCGTATCACCCCCATCGCGTCCACGGCACGTTCCGCGGCTACTGGGACTACGACGGCGGCGGGCTCGGGGACATGGGCATGCACTACCTCGATCCGGTCCAGTATCTTCTCGACAAGGACGACACGAGCCCGGTCGAGATCGCGGCCGACTGCCCCCAGCAGCACCCGGACGCCTGCGGCAGCTGGCGCAGGGTCGAGATGAAATATGCCGACGGCTGCGTCATCGTCCTCGACGGCGAGAACCGCGATACGCGCGCCCCCTTCCTCGAGGGCCCGAAGGGCAAGCTCTATCGGGGTTTCGAGTCCGACATCCCCGGCCTTCGGGACGCGCTGGCCTCCCTGCCCGACCCCGAGCCTCAGGTGACCGACTTCTCGGAAGCCGTCCGGACGCGCAGCCGCTTCGCCCTGAACGAGCGGAACGGCCACCGCTCCTGCACCCTCGTCAACCTGGCCAAGATCGCGGTCCAGCTCGGCCGCCCGCTCCGTTTCGACCCGGAGAGCCAGATCTTCCCCGGAGACGAGGCCGCCAACCGTCTTGTGAGCCAGCCCATGCGGGCGCCCTGGCGTCTCTGAAGAGACCGTGAGGAGATCCCCCATGAACAAACGAATCGCCGCGGTCGTCCTGGCGGTTTTCGCCGCCGCGCTATTGGCGGCCGGTCCCCTCGCGGCCGCCGGGCAGGACGTTTCAGCCGCCGGGTCCAAGGACCTCAAGGCCCGGGCCTCGTCGATCATCGATCGCTTTCCGGCCGAGAATTCGGCCGCCCGGGATGCCCTTTGCGCCGATCTCATCAAGCTCGGTCCGGAGGCCCTGGCCGAGACGTGCGCCCGCGTCCTGCCTCCGGGAGCGGGAGACGATTCCAAGACCAGGTTCGCCGTGAACGGCCTGGCCGTGTACGTGACCCGCGCCGGAGCGGACGCCGAGCGCCTTCTCTTCGCCCGGACTCTGCTCGCCGCGCTGGCGGCCAGACCGGACAAGCAGGTCGCCGCGTTTATCATGACTCAGCTCCAGCTCGCCGGGAAGCGGGAATCCGTCAAGCCCCTGGCCGGCTTTCTCAGGGACGACGTCCTGGCCGGACCGGCCGCCGCGGCGCTCCAGGCGATCGGAGGCCCCGAGGCCTCGCGGGCGCTCCTGAGAGGACTCGGCACGGCCCCGCAGGGCGCCAGGATCTCGATCATCGATGCCCTGGGCGAATTGCGCAGCCGCGAGGCCGTGAAAAAGCTCCTCCCCCTGGCCGAAAGCGGCGACGAAGGCCTCCGACGCGCGGCCCGCTTCGCCCTGGCCAACATCGGCGACCCGGCGGCCGCGTCCGTCCTTTCGAAGGTCGGGGTCGCTTCGTCGCCGAACGAAAGGGCCGAGGCCCCTGAGCTTTATCTGCGTTTTGCCAAACGCCTTAAGGAAGAGGGCCGGACGGTCGAAGCCGAGAATGCGGCCCGGGCCATGTACGGGGCGTACCGGGATGAAAAAAGTCATATAGCCTCAGGAGCCGTGACCCTCCTCGTCTCGATGCTCGGTGACCTGGCCCCCAACGCACTTCAAGAAGCCGTACGCTACCCCAGCCCGGCACTCCGAGGTGCCGCTTTGGAATTGGCCACCAAGCTCGGGGACGAGCAGACAACCAGACAATGGATCGAACAAGCGGGCTCCGCAGCCCCTGACCTGCGGGCCGCAATCATCGGCATGCTCGGCCGGCGAGGCGACAAAACGGCCTGGCCCTTCGTCCGCGAGAGCCTGAAGAGCAACGACGAGATCGTCCGTCTGGCCGCGATCCCCGCGGCGGTCAGACTTGGAGGTGAAGCCGTCCTGCCCGATCTCTTCGCCCTCATCGGCAGCGGCGACGAGAAAACCGTTGCGGCATTGAAGATGGCGCTCCTCGCCTTCGACGGCCGACGGGTCGTCCCGGAGGCCGTCCGCGTGCTCGGCACGACGCCTCTGCCGGGCAAGGCCGCGCTCATCGACATCATCGGCGAAAAGGGGGCGAAGCCGGAGATCGACCGAGTCTTCGCCCTGGCTTCCGACCCGGAACCGGCGACAAGGGCGGCCGCGCTCGGCGCCCTGGCCGAGCTGGCCGGAGAAGAAGACCTACCCGGGCTTGTCAACATGCTCGAGAAGGCGACCGATGGCGAGGACATCGTCCATCTTCAGGACGCGGTCGCCGCCGCGGCCCTGCGGGGCGTCGAGCCGGCGCGCAAAGGGGCCGCCCTCGTCGACCTCATGAAGGACGCCTCGGCGGCCCGCAAGGCTATCATCCTTCGGGTCCTGCCGAAGATCGGCGGCGAGCCCGGCTTCCGCGAGGTCCTCGCAGATACAGAGTCGGCGGATGCCCAGGTCCGGACGGCCGCCATCTATGCGCTGTCCAAGTGGCCGGACAGTCGGGCCACGAGCGATCTCCTTCGGATCGCCACGACGACGCAGAACAAGAAGCATCGCCTCCTGGCCGTCGATGGGTACGCCCGCCTCGTCGGACAGGCCAGCATGCCCGGACAGCGCAAGCTGGCCCTCTTCCAGGACCTGCTGGCCAAGCCTTTCGACGACTCCGATAAGAAGGCCGTCGTCACCGGCGCGGCCTCGATCCGGGAACCGGAAGCGCTGCGGCTGCTGACGTCCTGTCTCGACAACCCCGCTCTCGGCGAGACGGCCGCGGCCGGCCTTCTCGAGCTGGCCTCGGAACAGGCGCCCGAGGAGCGCTGGCTCTCGGGGCAGGAAGCATACTCCGTGCTTCGGCGCATCGAGGCGCGGACCGCCGATCCCGTCCAGAAGGAGGCCGTGGCCGCGATCATCCTGGCCCGCCTTCGCCAGGGCGGCTTCGTGCCGCTCTTCGACGGACGCGGCTTCGACGGCTGGAAGGGCCTTGTCGCCGATCCTCCGGCCAGGGCACAAATGTCTCCGCAGGAGCTGGCCAAGGCACAGGCCGAAGCCGACGACCGGATGCGGGCCCACTGGAAGATCGTCGACGGTGTCCTCGTCTTCGACGGCAAGGGCGAGAGCCTCTGCACCGCCTCCGACTACGGCGATTTCGAGCTCCTCGTCGATTGGAAGATCGAGAAGGGCGGCGACAGCGGTCTCTATCTCCGGGGATCGCCGCAGGTCCAGATCTGGGACCCGGACAAGAACCCGGTCGGCTCGGGCGGCCTCTACAACAATCAAAAGGGCAAGAGCGTCCCCCTGGAAAAGGCCGACCGCCCCGTCGGCGAGTGGAATTCCTTCCGGATCATCATGATCGGCGGCCGGGTCAGCGTCTATCTCAACGACAAGCTCGTCGTCGACAACACCATTCTCGAGAACTACTGGGAGAGGGACAAGCCGATCTATCCGACCGGACAGATCGAGCTCCAGGCCCACGGCAATCCTCTCTATTTCCGGAACATTTTCATCCGCGAGATCCCGCGCGACCAAGCCGTGCCGCCGATGACCCAGGCCGAGGCGGACGAAGGGTTCAGGCCCGCTTTTCAACGGCCGCGATCTCGACGGCTGGACGGGAGACACCAAGGGCTACGCCGCCGAGGACGGCAAGATCGTCATCCACCCCGAGCTCGGCAGCGGCAACCTCTACACGGCCAGGGAATACGCCGACTTCGTCCTCCGCTTCGAGTTCAAGCTGACGCCCGCCGCCAACAACGGCCTCGGCGTCCGGGCGCCCCTCGAAGGCGACGCCGCTTACGCCGGCATGGAGATCCAGATCCTCGAGGACGGCTCACCGGTCTACTGGGGCCTCCGGCCGTACCAATACCACGGCTCGATCTACGGGGTCGTCGCGGCGCGCCGCGGCTTTCTGCGCCCGCCGGGCGAGTGGAACGCCGAGGAGGTCACGGTCAAGGGCCGGCGCGTGAGGGTCGTCGTCAACGGCTCGACCGTCGTCGACGCCGACCTCGACGCGGCCTCGGCCGGCGGCACGATCGACGGCAACGAGCATCCGGGCCTCAAGCGGGAGTCCGGCCACATCGGCTTCCTGGGACACGGCTCGATCGTCGAGTTCCGCAATCTGAGGCTGAAAGAGATCCGCTAGGGGCTCAGCCCGTCCGGCGGGGGTGGTGTCCGAGTGCGGGAAGTCCCAGCGCCACCCGCAGCGCAGCGTTGATCTGGGTGTTGTCGAGAATGGACCCCGGATACCAGGAGCCGCGGAACTTCATGAACGTCGGGGCCGCCGCGCCCATGACGGCCAGGTCGACGAGCTCGTTGGTGTGTCCCGCCGTGCCGTAGGACACGTCCTCGTCGGGATAAACGTAGGGCGAGGCGTAATCCGGCTTCTTGAGGACGGCGCCATTCTCCACCGGTCCCCGGTCGCTGCCCGTCGGGGGCGGCGTCTCTTTCTCATCGACCCGGGCCTCCTGGCGGGGCAGTTCGCCCAGTCCGAGGGGCTTATCGGGGTCGAGGAAAAGGCCCCCGGTCGCATGGTCGGCGGTCACGAGGAGCACGGTGTTCGTCCAATCGACGTCGTCGCCGGGCCTGTCGACGAAGGCCAGGGCGGCCCGAACGGCGCCGTCGAGATCGGAGACGCTCCCGACCATGGCCCGGTAGTCGTTGTCGTGATTGGCCCAGTCGATGTCGCCCTGCTCGATGACGAGAAAGAAGCCGTCGGGGTCGGGTCCGAGATAATCGAGGGCGGCCTCGGTCGCCTGCGCCAGCGAAGGATTCTCTTCGCTCCCGGGAGTGACCCGCGGCCGTCCGGGACTGTCCTCCACCCGGGGCACCTCGAAGTTGCCGCCCTTGCCCCCGAAGAGGCCGAAGAGCTTGCGGCCCTCACGGGCGGCCTCCGCCGCGCCCTCGGCGAGAGCCTGGCCGCCGTCCCGGCCGGGCTTCCGCTCCACGAGAAGATAGTCCCGGGAGGTCTGCAGGGTGCGATAAAGGGACTCCGAGATGTAGCCCTTTTTGGGGTCGAAGTTCGGGTTGTCGAGGAGAGGCGATCCTCCGGCGATGACCACGTCGGGTTTCGTCCGCAGGATGATCTCGTCGGCGATGCCCAGTCCTTTGTGGCCTTTGAGCCCGGTGTAGTAGTTGCTGCGGCTGGTGTTGTGGCTGACGAACGAGGCCGGGGTGGCGTGGTCGAACGGCACCGTGCTGATGACCCCGATCCCCGCTCCGGTCCTGGCCCGCAATTCCTCGAGGATCGTCGTCAACCGGCCGTCGGGAGGATCCCCCGGGAGCCAGGCGATGTTGCCCGAGTCCGTTTTGAACCCGGTGGCCAGGGCGGTCGCCGCCGAGGCGGAATCCGTAGCCGGGTCCGGCGGGAAACGATGAGTTGCTCCGGGCCCGGCCATGGGCTTCGGGCCGTCCGCGCGGACATCGTAGCCGAGGACCGGCGTGAACGAGGACCTGGAGTACGGCGGCCGGCCCGCGCGCCGCGCATGGCTGTTATAGACGTTGACGTCCCAGGTCGCGACGTAGGCCCTGGAGGGGAGCGTCTGCCAGACGAGTCCGTCGTCTTTGCCGTAAAGATAGCGGCTGGCCGCGATCTCCGTCTCGGCCGACATGCCGTCCCCGATGAAGAAGATGACGTGCTTGAACGCCGCCGGCGCGCGGCGGCAGCCGGGCTCGAAGAGAAGGATCGCGGCGAGCGAGAGAGCCGCCAAGAGCGCCAGGGCCGCCTCGTTATTTCGGGTCCCATTCAAGATCATAACGCTCTATTATAGCCCCTGGCCCAAGACGCGTCTTGTCCCTCCCGGAGGCCGGCCGGCGAGTCTAATCCTTGTCCTTGTTGACCTCGCCGATCAGGAGGACCGTCCGGCCCCGGGCCTCGTTGAGGACCTCGGCCATGGCCAGATAGATCGCGGAGAGTCCGCAGATGATGCCTTCGAAGCCGGCGATCCTGCCGACGACGGCCGAGCCGGTCCAGTCGCGGGCCGCGAGCAGCATAAACAGGATCGTCAGGCTCAGGAAGACGAACTGGACGGCCCGGTTCTTGCCGAACGTCCCGATCCACATGAAGAAGGTGAACACGCCCCACAGGAACAGGTACCAGCCCAGGTAGGCCGCGGGCGTCGGTCCGCCGTTGGGAGGGTTCAGGCCGGGAATGACCCAGATGGCCACGAGCGACAGCCAGAACAGGCCGAAGGACGTGAAGGCCGTCGTCCCGAACGTGTTGCCCTTTTTGTACTCCATGATGCCGGCGATGATCTGGGCGATCCCGCCGTAGAAGATGCCCATGGCCAGGACCATAGCGCTCAGGGGGAAGAAACCGGCGTTGTGGATGTTCAGAAGGACCGTGGTCATGCCGAAGCCCATCAGGCCGAGCGGCGCGGGGTTGGCGAGATTGTCATTGGCCATCTTGATACTCCTCCGGGACGAAAAGCGGATTGGTACCGTATAACTCACCCTTGGCGGGGTGTCAAGATGGAAAGGGCCGGCGGACCGGCGGTCAGTCCGTCACTTGAGCTCGACGGCCGCCTCGTTCAGCCAGATGCCGTGGATGTTGCAGCGCTGGAAGGCCTTGACCTTGTCAGGCACGTTGGGCAGCTCGAACACGGCGATGGCCGGCCCGGGGTCGGTCGCCTTGAAGGTCTTTTCGCCGAGCTTTTTGCCGTTCATGCCCTCGAGCCGGATCCACATGATGTAATGGGGTTTCTTGGGGTCCATCGGGTGGTTGTCGATCTGGACCGTGACCTTGAGCCCCATGCCCATCTTCTCGAACGTGACCTCGGGGACGTGGGTCTTGGCGACGGCGGCGTTCCAGGGCCCGAAATTCGTCGCCGTGTACGGCTCGGGCTGAGTGTAATCCTGGTCCTTCAGCGGGGCCGTTGGCATTTGAGCCCAACCGGACGCGATCAGCATCAGGCCGGCGGCCGCACAAACGACAGCGATCGAGACGAGATACTTTTTCATATCACCCTCCTGCGTGTCCGGGCTTTCCGCCCGGCTCCCTTCCAATATCCCAGAATTCCGATAGGATTTCAAGGGGCTGGACGCGCGAGGAGGGAACGGCCTCGCCGCTACATGCCGTACTTGGCGATGATCTCCTGCTTCGTCTTGCCCAGGATGTCGAACTTCTTGCCCACCTTGGTGAACGCGGCCAGGGCTTTGTCGAGGTGGTGGATCTCATGGCCGGCCGAGATCTGGGTCCGGATGCGGGCCTGGCTCTGGGGCACGACCGGGAAGAAGAAGCCGATGGCGTAGATGCCCTCGTCGTAAAGCGCCTGGGAGACGTCCTGGGCCAGCTTGGCGTTGAAGAGCATGACCGGCACGATGGGCGTATCCCCTTCTCTGAGGACGAACCCGGCCTCGGCCAGGCCCTTGCGCCAGTAGGCGGCGTTGCGCTCGAGCTTGTCCCGCCGCTCGGTCGACTTGGAGACGATGTCCATGACCTTGAGGACGCCGGCCACGACGACCGGGGCGATGGTGTTCGAGAAGAGGTACGGCCGGGCCCGTTGCCGGCACATCTCGACGAGCTCGCGGCGGCCGCTGACGCAGCCCCCGGACGCCCCGCCGAGGGCCTTGCCGAAGGTCGTCGTGATGACGTCGATCCGGCCGACGACGCCGCATTTCTCGTGGGTGCCGCGGCCGGTCTTGCCGATGAAGCCGGACGAATGCGAGTCGTCGACGAGGACCATGGCGTCGTACTTCTCGCAGATGCGGACCATCTCGTCGAGCTTGGCCGTGTCGCCGTCCATGGAGAAGACGCCGTCGGTGACGACGAGCTTGAAGCGCTTGTCGGCGTGGAGCTGGAGCTTCTCCTCGAGATGCTCCATGTCGGAGTGCTTGATCGTGTCGTGCATGGCGCTGCAGAGGCGGATGCCGTCGACGAGGGAGGCGTGGACGAGGCGGTCGGAGATGATGACGTCGTCCTTGGTCAGGATGGCCTCGAAAACGCCGGCGTTGGCGTCCATGCAGGACGGGAAGAGGAGCGTGTCCTCGGTCCCGAGGAAGGCCGTCAGCTTCCGCTCGAGCTCGCGATGGATGTCCTGGGTGCCGCAGATGAAGCGGACCGACGACATGCCGTAGCCTCGCGTCTCGAGCCCCTCGTGCGCCGCCTTGATGACGTCGGGGTGGCTCGACAGCCCGAGGTAGTTGTTGGCGCACATGTTGATGACCTTCTTGAGGGGCGCGCCGGCCGGGAACTCGACCTCGATGTCGGCCGCCTGGGGCGAGTGGATGAAGCGCTCCTGCTTGAACAGGCCCGCATCCTGGATGCCCTTGAGCTGGGCCTGGTAGGCGCCGCGGATCTTGTCGCTGTAACCCATGGTCCTATCCTTTCTTGGCCGTGAAACGCTGGACGAGCGAGACGATTTTGTTGACCGAGTCGAAGGCCTCGGGGGTGGCTTCGTCGTCGGGGATCGCGATGGCGTATTTGTTCTCGAGGAAGCGCTTGAGCGAGACCATCGAGAACGAATCGACGATGCCGCCCGAGATGAGGGGCGTATCGTAGGTCAGGGGCTCGCTGTCGTCCTCCAGGTATTCCTTGGTGACGTAGGCGAGAACGATGTCTTTGAGTTCTTCGGCCATGGGTGGACTCCTTTTTTATTCGTTTTCGAGGGTGGACGTGTCGCCGATCTCCTCGCCCCATTCCTTGGCATGCAGGAGCCGGCGCATGATCTTGCCGCTCCGCGTCTTCGGGAGCGACGGCACGAACTCGATCTCCTGAGGCATGGCCAGGGGCGAGAGCTTCTTGCGGATGAAGTTCATGATCTCGAGGTCGAGGTCCTTGCTGGCCGTGAAGCCCGGCTTGAGCGTGACGAAGGCCTTGACCACTTCGAGGTTGATGGGGTCGGGTTTCGAAACGACGGCCGACTCGGCCACGGCCGGGTGCTCGAGCAGGGCGGATTCGACCTCGAACGGGCTGACGAGGTGGCCGGCCGTGTTGATGATGTCGTCGTCGCGGCCGGCGAACCAGAAGTAGCCGTCGGCGTCGAGCTTGGACCGGTCGCCGGTGATGTACCAGTCGTTGCGGAATTTTTTCTTGAAGGCCTCGGGGTTGTTCCAGTAGGTGCGCATGCGCGAGGGCCAGTCGAACTTGAGGGCCACGAGGCCGATCTTGCCGTGGGTCGCGTAGGGCTCGTTCTTGACCGGGTCGAGGACCGTCCCGGTGATCCCGGGGAAGGGCTTGCCCATCGAGCCCGCCCGGACTTCCATGCCCGGGAAGTTGCTGATGACGATCGAGCCCGTTTCCGTCTGCCAGTAGGTGTCGTAAAAGGGCTTGCCGAAGACCTTCCGGGACCAGACGACGGCCTCGGAGTTGAGCGGCTCGCCGACGCTGGCCAGGTGGCGGAGGGACGACAGGTCGAACTTTTTGACGATCTCGTCGCCGGCCTTCATGAGCGAGCGGATGGCCGTCGGCGCGGAATACCACATCGTCACCTTGCGCTTCTCGATCCATTTGTACCAGGCCTCGGCCGAGAAGCCGGCGTCGAGGACGCACTGGGTGACGCCCAGGGCGAACGGGGCGATGATGCCGTAGGACGTGCCCGTGACCCAGCCGGGGTCGGCCGTGCACCAATAGATGTCGTCGTCCTTGAGGTCGAGGGCCCACTTGGCCGTCAGGTATTGGGAGATGAGGGAGTAGTGGACGTGCTGGACGCCCTTGGGCATGCCGGTCGTGCCCGAGGTGTAATGGAGCACCGACGGCGACTCGGCCGTCGTCGGGTGGACGTCGAAGTGCTCGACGGGGGCCGATTTCTCGAGCGAGAAGGCGACCTCGCGGTCTTTGAGCGGGGTCACGCCGTCGTGGTCGACGACGATGATGTGCCGGAGGTGAGGCATCTTGTCGAGGATCTTGCGGACCTTGGGGGCGTGCTTCTTCTGGGTGATGACGGCCGAGGTTTCTGCGTTGGACAGGCGGACGAGGAGCGACTCGTCGCCGAAGGCCGAGAAAAGCGGCTGGGCGATGGCCCCGGTCTTGAGGATGCCCAGGAAGCCCAGGTAGAGCTCGGGGATGCGGTCCATGAACAGGCAGACCCGCTCGCCGGGCTTGATGCCGAGGCCGCGGAGGAAGGCAGCGATGGTGTTCGAGGCCAGCCGGATATCGTTGTAGGTGTAGGTCTTCTCGACGCCGGTGAAGCCCTCCCAGTAGAGGGCCACCTTCCCGCCCTTGCCCTGCCCGCAGATGCGGTCGGTGCAGTACGAGGCGATGTTGATGACGTCGCCGGCCTTGTAGCCGAGCTCTTTCTCGGCGATCGACCAGCTGAAATTCTTGACGCGTTCGTCGTAGGAGCCGATGTTCGACATGAGCGATTCCTCTCCGTTCAGGATTGTGGGATCTTCTTCTCGAGGACGACGACGGCCGAGGCGACGTCCTTGATGTGGGTGAGCGAGACCTCCATCGCGCCGATGCCGTGGGTCTCGCAGAACTCCCGGACCTTGCCGTGGACGAAAAGCTCGGGCTTGCCCAGGGCGTTGTTGACGACCTCGATCTCGGAAAACTTGTGGCCGCCGGACCAGCCCGTGCCCATGGCCTTGAGGAAGGCTTCCTTGGCGGCGAAGCGGGCGGCGAAATGCTGGGCCGGGCGATGTTTGGATTCGCAATAAGCGATCTCGGTCGGGGTGAAGAGCTTGGCCTTGAGGCTCTCCGTGCGGACGAGCTTCTCCTCGACCCTTTGGACCTCGATGATGTCCGTTCCCGCACCGAAAATCAAAGATTTATGAGCCTTTCGTCCATGGATGTCCAGCCCGTAAAAAGGGACCTCTATTATAGATAAGCCCGGCGAAATGTCAAAGACGCTCGACGGCGGCCTTGAGCTTATCCCGGACCTCGAGGCCGATCGCGGCCAGGTCGGGATTCTGGACGGCCGCCATGGAAGCGAGGGGATCGATGGCCGCGACCTCGACCCGGCCCGGGGCCAGCTCCTGGACGATGACGCTGCAGGGCAGCATGGTCCCGATCTTGTCCTCGGCCAGGAGCGCCTTGTACGCAAAGGGGGCATTGCAGGCGCCGAGGATGCGATACGGCCGGAAGCAAACTCCGAGCTTCTCCTTGAGCGTCTTCTGGACGTCGATCTCGGTCAGGACGCCGAAGCCGTCCTTCTTGAGCTCCGCCTTGACCCGGTCGACGGCCTCGTCGAAAGGCAGCGAGATGGTCTTGCTGAAATAGTAGCTCATCGGCCCTTCCCCCTTTTCGGACTCTCTCCAGCCAGTATATCAGATAGGACACCATCCAGGAATTCAGCGGGGCTGAGCGACCTTATGGAAAAGACGTTCCGTCCCGCGTCCTGAGAGAGAAGCTTCTTATCGCCTGTTACAAAGAAATCCGCTTGGCCCATCATAGCCGAGGCCAGGACGGGAAGGTCCTTGTCCTCGACCGTCCCGACATAAGGCTTCAGCTCCTCGGGGAACGGAACGGGGACGATCTCGAGATCAAGCTTCGGCAGGTAGTCGTTGAAGATCGCCAGGGCTACGGGTATCTTCCGGGCGATATTCCTCTCGATCTCGCTCAGGTTGAAGCGCCCCGTCACGCCTTGGATCGTCGGCAGTCCCAAGCAAAGGACGTCCAGGATCAGTCGGGGAGCGCCTTGGCCTGAGATGAGACCGGACAGGATGACATTCGAATCAAGGAAGATCTTGTGCTTTTTCATCCCCGTAGGTCTCTTGGTAAAGCCGCTTTCTTTCCTCCTCGAGCCCTTCGATCAGCTCCTCCATGGTCACTCCCGAGGCCTTCATGATCCTGCGGATTTCGCGGCGAGCCTCGTCGAGGCCGAGCCTCTTGGGCGTGACCAGAATGGAGTCCCCAACGGGGATGATCGTGACGGCTTCGCCGTCATAGAGTGCTCCTTTTTCCCGGACTACTTTGGGGATCGTCAGCTGCCCGCGCTCTCGGATGTGGGATTTATACGGCCTAGAATCACCCATGGGACCTCTCCATATGGCACTAAATCAGTAATCAGATTATCATTATTCTGATTTCATGTCAACTTCGATTCAGGCCGCGGCGACGCAGCCCGGGATTATGACAACCTAGGTTTTGGCCCGAAGTGCTGCCAGAGCCTCGGCGACTTCTCGGCCTTTGGCTTCGATCTCGTCGAGGATCTGCTCGGGCGTCCGCTCGTCGACGACAATCTTTCTGTTGGGATTGACCGCTTTGAGGTCGAATCCCCGTTCTTCGATCTCGGCCCGGCTCACAGTCCAGCTATGCTCGCTCGCTTCACGGCCCGGCAACAGCTTAAAGAATTCATCAAAATGGGCCACCGTAAGAGGGCTTTTCTTACCGACCTTGATATCGGAAAGGTCGAAATACCAGATGTCTTCAGTCGACTTGCCCCTCTCGAAGAAGAGCAGGTTGGTCTTGACGCCGGCCCCGGCGTTGACGAAGGCGCCGCTGGGCAGACTGACTAGCGCCCATAGGCTGCAATCGTCGAGGAGCTTGCGCTTGGTTTGGACGAACGCGGTTTCGTTCGTCCGGAAAAGGACGCCTTCATCCAGCACGATGCCGCAGCGGCCGCCAGGCTTGAGAGAATCGATCACGTGTTGAAGAAAGAGCAGCTGCGTTGCGCCTGTCTTATAGGCAAAGCGGGTCTGGGCTTCTTTTCCCTCCTTGCCGCCGAACGGAGGATTCGTCAAGACGATGTCGTAGAGCGATGGGGCGTCCTGGAAGAGCCCGCCATATGTTTCGTTCCCGGTGAGGGTATTGCCATGCCAGATCCGAGGCTCGTCGATATCATGCAGCACCATGTTGGCCAGCGCGATCGGATAGATGAGGTTTTCCTTCTCCCGCCCATAGAGAGTCCGGTGCCCCAAATTCTCAAGCTGGTCGGCGGTGGCCGAACTCCCGAGCTTTTCCTTCATGTGCAGGAAAGCTTGGACGAGGAAGCCGCCCGTTCCGCAGCAGGGATCATAGACGGTCTGGCCGGCCTTCGGGTTCACGGTCCGGACCATGGCCCGGATGATCTCCCTGGGCGTGAAGAACTGTCCGCCGTCGTTGCCCTTCTCGCCCATCTTCAGGAGGAGTCCCTCATAAACCTGGGAAAGCGGGAAGACGTGTGTCGGATCGACGGCCTCGTTTGTGATCTCATGGACCTTGTCGAGGACATCCAGAAAATTGCGCTCGGTGTCGATCCGCACCCGTTCGACTCCCGACAGGATCTCGCTGATGATCTTCTGTCGCGCCGAAGCGTTCGGCTTCTCACGAAGGCCGCGCAGATAGGGAAGCAGCTCGCCATTAACGAATCCGAAGAACGCTCCCAGGGTTCCAGCCTGGAGCTCTTTGCGCTTCGCCCCTTCCGGAGACGCCCAGTCACGCCATCTATAGGGGGCCTCAAGGGCCGGGAGGAACTCGGCATCCACGGCTTCCGAGCGCTCGGCTTCCCCGATCTCGTTTTCGTCGAGAATCCGCAGGAAAAGGAGCCAGGTCAGCTCGGGGACATACTGAAGAGCGCCGGCGCAGTTGGACCGCCGCATGATGTCGCAGATGGACTTCACGGCGGCGTTGACCGATCCCGGCGAGTTCAGCCGTTTCCCGTTTCCGTTCTTTTTGGGCCTGGCCATGTTATTTCCTCTTGCTGATCAGGTGCATGACGATCCGGATGATCGAATCCTTCTCACGCGGCGCGCTCTCCGCGATCATCAGCGTGATGGCCACAAGAGCTGTGTCCGCGATCCGTTTCTCTCCCTCGGCCCCGTACAATAGCCCGTTCTTCTCCATGAACCAGAGAAAGAGGGCCGCGGCAATCCGCTTGTTCCCATCGACAAAGCTGTGGTTCTTGACAAGGAAATAAAGAAGATGAGCGCCCTTCTCCTCGAGTCCCGGATAAACGTCCTTCCCATCGAAGGTCTGAAGGATCGCATTGAGGGAGCTGTGAAGACTTTCGTCCTTTTCTCGGCCGAAGATCGCGGACGCTTCGAATTTTTCTCTGAGACGCCCGATGATCCGCCGGGCTTCTTCGTAAGAAACAGCCTTCGCAGCCCCCTTTTGGACCGGGGCCGCGGGGACCCTCTGGTGATCATAATCGTCCAGGAGGTCGAGAGCGTAGGAATAGTCGGTCACCACCCGCAGGAGAGCCTTGGCCTCATCTGACGAGACATCGTATCGGTCAAGGACATGCTCAACCAGTCGAAGCGATTGCTGCAGCTCTTGAAGTCGCCGGGCGTTCTGGGTATATCCCTTGACGATGTGCGCTTTCAGGACATTCGTCGCCCAGATCCTGAACTGGGTGCCGCGCTTAGAATTGACCCTATAGCCAACGGAAATGATGACATCCAGGTTAAAGTAGTTCGACTTGCTAATTTTCCCATCGGTCGGCAATTGTTGCAAAAAATGCACAGATTGAGTTTCGGTCTAACTCGTTTCGTAGAGATATATTGTGGATGTGTCTCGAAGACGACGGACTTATCTCTGCTAAAAAGAGTCCGCAATCTGATTGAGCTGAGCCAGACGGTATCCTGTTCAAGCCGAACCTCCAGTGGCGGCACCGTCGCTGGCCGCCTTATAAAGGACAATTTTCCCCTTTTTTCCCCAGAGATCCAATTGCCTCGCCTTTTCCCGATTTTCTGCTTAGCCATAGTCTATAATTCCCCATTAAAGGCCTGTTTCAATAACGCCGAGGGAAGGGCATTTATCTCATGAAGCTGTACCACGATGTCGCTTGAGGAGAAAACGGCTCAGACGGAAGCCATGTCGTGAAGAACGGACGCGAGTCGTCATTGTTCAGCCAACTGAGGGATCGGAACCGGCATATGCATTCCAGAGTCTTTCGCTGGTTTATGGCTGCCCGAAGGTACGAGTCATATCCTTTTCTCAATAGATATCTGCTTTCCGAATTATAAGAAGCCAAAAAACCAGGTAAAGACACAGTTCGCGTTTTACCCTTATCCGCAACGAATAGCAGCAAGTCCACGCCCTTTATCAACACTCAAAAACCGCAGACATTGGTCGAGCTCAGCGCTGTGAGCTACGATTGAACAGGAAATCGAGTTTGTCAGCTTGGATTATTGATCAACTCTTGGTAGGCTGTACTATCACCACGTCCGAGCAACTCGGCCTACAATTATGCCGAGAGTCAGCGTCCCTCGAAAGAACGGAAGTCCTAGCCATGACTTTTGAAAGTCTGGCAAGGCGGAGCTTGACCACCGCAACAATTTCGCATATTTTCCCAGTTTCACCCAATGCCAATTAGGAGGTAATTCCTGCCCTGCTTTCGGGAACACCTTCTCAAGATAGGCCGCGGGAGAGTTCCTGACGGTTCGAGTTGGGTCTCAGCGGCTGTTCGCGCTCTATCTATCGCCGCCATTCTTTCATTCAGAGTTCCCGCGATGCGCTTTTGTTCGGAAAGGGGCGGGATAGGAATCTGAGAACTCTTACCATAGACGTCGGGAACCCGTTGCTGCCCAACGGCACCGGTGAAATGAACCTCTGCTTCGGATAAAATAGCGGGCTGCCGAACAAAGATTAGAATAATATCCACTCGGAGCTTATATTCGGGCCTGGCCTGATAATGTGAAACTGGGTCGATCCGAAGCCAATTCCCTCAGTAAGTCCCCGCGCAATTGCGTGTTTGCGCGTTTTGCATACAGGGGGTGATCTATAGCAAAAAGAACGTCCCCCTCCCCAAAATACGTAAATCCCTTCTTTATTTCTCCATATCGTCGTACTTCAGGCCCTAGTATCTGCCCCGTTCTTCCATCAATTGCTGCCATAGGGATAAACGTCGTCGGTGTATGATCATCTCTAGTCAGGACTTGGTCGCCGTGGATTTAGCTGACACTCGTCTCCAAGTTTCGCCCAGTGCCAGTTGGGCGGCAATGCCCGTGGCTGTCCTGATATTCGGTTGGTATCCATTGGTTGTACCAACTATTATAACCAAACTGGTCGTCGGAAGATGGATGGCAAATGGAATTTGGGCTCATAGGCCCTTTTGTTCATCTCTTAGCGAACCTTCGGAGGCGTCGGTTAACGGCATCGAGATTGAATAATGATCGGATCGAAATGGGGGCCCAGCCATTCTTTGATGTCCTCATGATCAAGGTGATCAGGGTCCTCGATTATCTTCAGCTTCTCGTGGTAACCATAAATCCCGCCGCTGTCCTCGGGCGGACAAGCACGCTCTCCCCCAAGGCAAAGCGGATAACGCGCGCCCGCCTTGGGGCGACCGCGCTTCTCCACAATGATTTCGTGGATCCAATCGTCGCCAAAATCATAGATATATTGGAAAGAACGCAAGGACTCGGGAAGAACATTCTTTAGTTTGATTCGCCCTTCCGCGCGCATCTGGGCTGCAAATAGCTCGTCTGCCTCGGCCACCGCACCATAACTTGCCCCGCCTATCTTAAATTCATGAAGATGGCGGTTCTTCCAACCCATCGTCGCCTGCATGATCCTATGGAAGGCTACCAGGGTGATGTCGCCAAGGCCATGAATCCTTCGCCAAATGGGAGGATTGGAATCGGCCAAAACGATATGGAGCTGATATAAACTGTCATCTGAAGAAACAGAAGAATGCCGGATACGCTTTAGCTGCTCGGACGGACGTTCTGTATTGCCTTTCACGCCTCGAACATCCTTTCCTTTGTCTCTAAAAGAACTTCCGAGGGCCGGCCCAAGGCTTTGAGGGCATCCAGCCCGCCCGCACCAAGGACCTCGGGCGTGTCGAACACGTCCGGGTTCTCGAGACCTTCGGTTCCGGCTTTGGTGAACTGTCCTGCGATCGCTTGGATTACGGCCGCTGTCGCTACGGGCATCTTCTTCAGCCAGTCTTCCTGCTTATAAGCGAAGGCGTCGGCCCGGTCGCCACGTGTCTTGGGGGCCATGCCGTAACCGAGCTCGGCCAGGACGTCATAGAGGTCATAAGCGGTCATATTCTCGAGGGCGCGGATCATGCCGGCCGAGCGGCCGGCATCGGGGAGATGGCTGATCAGCTCTCGACGTCTCGGAGGAACGATCCAGACAGCCCGGAACTTGTCCAAAGTGGGGACCTCTTCGACCAGCCGAGCCGCTAGGCGCTCTTTGTATTCCTCGACGGTCACGGGCATGGCCCGGCCGCCTTCCTCGGTCACGATGTAACGACCTGCGTCAGTGATCCGGACCTGAAAGCCCTCCACCAGCAAAACCCTTTCCGTAGGCTCTTCTTTGCCCCGGGGTTTATGTTCCGCCGGGGTCCGGTGCTTATCGACAAAGGATTTGCCGAAAAGCCGCGTCGCATCGGTATAGTCATAAACGCGGAACATGAGCTTTCCGTCCGGCGCGTAGAGACGCGTGCCTCGACCGACCATTTGATAAAAGGCGATGGGCGAGCGGACGTACTTGAAGAAGACGATATTGCGGACACAGGGGACGTCGACCCCGGTCGTCAGGAGATCCACCGTCGTGGCGATGAAGTAGCGCCGCGAGGAACCCCTCAGATCGGCCAGGTATTCGTTCCCCCCGGACGCGGCCGTGCATTTAAAAGCGTACGGCTCGGCCCGGGCATGATTATGACGGGCGCACCAATCGGCATAAAGATTGTTCAGGTTCGCGGCGACATCGTCGGCATGCCTGTCCCGCCGGCAGAAGACGATCGTCTTCTGCTCGGGTCCACCCGTCGCGACCAGCTGATCGAAGAGATGCCGGCACATGGCGGCCACCCGCTCGGGCATCAGGAGATGGTCTTCCAGGCTGGGCGCGTCGTAATGCTCGCGGGCGTCATCGTCAGTCAGGCCCTCCCCGGTCATGGCGTCCGAAAGCCGCTTGCGGGCCAATTCCTCCCGCGAGACACCGCTCTCCCTCTCGTTGATCTTCTTGTCGTCATGGAAGAGATCGAACCGACCGATTTCGCAGGCCGCCAAATACCCGTCCTCGATGCCCTGGGACATGTCGTACTCATAGACGGGCTCGCCGAACCAGCGGTAATTATCGGCGATGATCTGGTCGTCGGCCCGGGCCTCTTTCGTGTTTTCTTTGAGACCCAGCCGCCTGGGAGTAGCGGTCAGGCCGACCTGCACGGCGCCGGGATTTCGCGTCAAAACCTGGGACCACTTTCCCCAGGCCGAGCGGTGGCATTCGTCGATGATGATGTGGCTGAAATAATCCGGCGGGTAGTTCGTGAGAAGGAAATTCGCATCGGAATCGTCCTGATCGACGTCGAGGGTTTGATATGTGGCGACCAGGACGCGCGCGTTCTTCTGGGGATTATCCGAAGTGACGGCTGCCGCGTCCGCACCGAAGACACCCTGCATGGCCGCAAGGCCCTGGGACCGGAGCTCGTCGCGGTCGCACACGAAGAGGGCGCGCCGGAGTTGGCCGGCGTCGGCGATCCTCTTGAGGAGATTGACGGCAATGAAGGTCTTGCCCGAACCGGTGGCCAGGGCAAGGAGAGCCCGCTTCTCGCCCTTGGCGATCTTCTCCATGACCGCCCGGATCGCGGCATCCTGGTAATAGCGGCGCGTCGCCTCTCCCCCGACGTAGCGGACGAGTAAGGGACGGGCGGCCTCCTGATCGAGGGTAAAGCCGTGGGCTCGCTCATAGCGAGCGCGAAGATTCAACGGGGTCGGAAAATCAGTCAGCGGCTTGGGATTGGAGGTAAGTCCGGATTCCCTGTCGAATTCGACAAAAAGATGCCCGTTGCTGGAGTAAACGAAGGGGACGTTCAGGCGCTTGCAGGCGGCGTAAAGCTTGGCCTGCTCGAGGCCGTGAGCAGGGGGAAGATGCTCGGGCTTGGCTTCGATCAACGCGACCGCGACCGGCTGGCTGTCCAGCGTGACTTTGACGCGGAGGATATAATCGACTCGGCCTCTTTGACGCCTGCGGGGTCCGCCTTCCCCGATCTCGATCGCTCCCGCGGTCTCTTCGCGGCGGATGAGGTCTTCGGTCCAGCCGCGCTTATGGATGGCCGGATCGATGAGCTTAGCCCGAGTATCGGATTCGCTCAGCATTGCCCCTCTAGTAATTCTCGGCCAGCAGCTCGTAGTACGCCTGGGGATGCTTGCAGGCCGGGCACACCAGAGGGGCTTCCGGGCCTTCGTGGATGTAGCCGCAGTTGGTGCAGTGCCACTTCACGGAAGTCGGCTTCTTGAAGACCTCGCCGGCCTGGACGTTCGCGGCCAGCTTGCGGTACCGCTTTTCGTGGAATTCCTCCACTTCGGCGATCTCCTTGAAGGAGGCCGCGATCTCCGGGAACCCCTCGGCCCGGGCCGTCTTCTCGAAGCTGGGATAGAGATCGCTCCACTCCAGCTTCTCGCCGGCCGCCGCGGCTTCGAGGTTGGCTTTGGTCTCCCCGATCTTCCCGGCGGGGTAGGCGGCGGTGATCTCCACGTCGCCCCCCTCCAGATACGTGAAGAAGATCTTGGCGTGTTCTTTCTCGTTCTCGGCTGTTTCGGTGAAGATGTTCGCGATCTGTTCAAACCCCGCCTTGCGGGCCACGCCGGTAAAATACGTGTAGCGATTCCTCGCTTGCGATTCCCCGGCGAACGCCTTCAGCAGATTCTTCTCAGTCTCGGTCCCTTTGATCGATTTGCCCATTTGCGATCTCTCCTTGTTTTGATTTCAGTCATTCCTTCTGCCCGACCAGAGGGACGGTCCCCTGTGGGGACAGTCCCTGATTACTTCTTCGGATACGCCGGCTTGGGAGCGAACTTCACCGGGTTGGCCTTGATCCGCTCGAGCATGACGGCGATGGCCTTCTCGAGCTGGAGGTCCCGGCCGGCCATGACCGAGCCGGGGTCGTTGTCGACCAGGATGTCCGGGTCGGCCCCGTGGTTCTCGACCCACCACCTCCCTTCCCGGCCATAGAAGGCGTTGTTCGACTGCTCGACCGTGCCGTCGTCGATGGTCAGCTGCTGGTTGAGGATGCCGACCAGGCCGCCCCATGACGGGACGCCGACGACCGTGCCCAGCTTGCGCGCTTTGAAGTGCTCGATGAAGGCCTCGCCGTCCGAGCCGTTGTTCTCGTTCGAGATGACGACGTAGTTGCCGTTGCCGGCCGAGCCGGGATAACGGAACGGGACCATGTTGCGGAGGTTGTTGTAGGCCACGAGCTCGCGCTCGAGCTTGTCGATCAGGAAGTATTCCGTCCAGCCGCCGGAGTTGCGCCGGACGTCGACGATGACCCCGTCTTTGTAGCGGAAGGCCCGCCAGTACTTGTCAAACTCGCCGATGCCGCCGCCACCCATGGCGTTGATGTGCATATAGCCGACGCGGCCGCCGGTGGCCTTGTCGACGGCGGCGATGTTGTCGCGGATCCAGGCGAAGTAGCGCATCTGGCTGTCGCTCCGCACCGGCTCGACCTCGTAGGTCTTGGCTCCCTCCATGGAAGGCTTGGCGTTGACCGTGATCTTGATCTTCTTTCCGGCGGTCGTCTGGAGGAGCTTGAAGTAATCGTCGCCGGCCTTGAGCGCCGTGCCATCGATGGCCAGGAGGAAGTCGCCCTCTTTGACGGCCATGTCGGCCCGGACGAGCGGCCCGGGCAGGCTGAGGTTGATGTCGGTCGGGCCGTAGATCCGGGCCAGCTTGTAAAGGCCCGTGCCCTTGTCGGGCACGAGGTCGGCCCCGAGCAGCCCCGTAAAGACGGGGGTGCCCGGTGTCGCGCCCGGGCCGTAGTCGCCGCCGCCGACGTAGGTGTGCGAGACCGAGAGCTCGCCGACCATCTGGGACAGGACCCAGTTGAGCTCGGCCCGCGACGACAGGTCAGGGATGTAGGCGCGATACTTGTCGCCCATGGCCTTCCAGTCGTGGCCGTGGAAGCCGGGGTCATAGAAGAAGTCGCGGTACCAGCGCCAGGCGTCATTGAAGATCTGGTGCCACTCTTTCTGAAGATCGACCGTGTAGACGAGCCCGGAGAGATCGAGCTTGTCGCCCGCGGCCCTGGAGCCGAAGGCTTTGTCGACGGAGGTCGTGTAGAGATCGCCTTCGCGGCGGACGAGGAGCTGCTCGCCGTTCGTCGACAGGGCGAAATCGCGGACCTTGTCCGTGAGCGTCACGTCCTTGCGGCCGGCCATGTCGAAGATGTGGAGCGTCCACTGCGTCGCGCCGTACTTGTTCTTGAAGATATCCTCGTACTCCCCCTCGGTGAACTCGTCGACCGAGGCCCAGAGGACCTTGCCTTTGCCGGCCTTGAGCCAGAAATAGTTGCCGGCCGGGAGGGGCAGCGGATAGGTCCGCTTGATCAGGCCGTCCATATCGACGCGGAAGGGGACGGGCGCGGCCTTCTCGTCATCCCTGGCCCCGACCTCGCCGGCGAAGGGCGGCGCCTCGCCGTCGCGGAGCGCCACGGCCATGACCTGCTGGGGCGTCGCGATGACGTGGTCGTCCTCATAGAAATCCATGCGCAGGGCGAAGTTGCGGCTGGAAACATAATAGAGGTAGTGGCCGTCGGCGTCGAAGGCCGGGTAGAGGTTGTCGTAGAAGTCCGTCGTCGCCGCGACCTTCTTCCCCGTCTCGATGCTGTAGAGGAAGATCTGGCTGTTGCGGTTCGTCTGGACGAAGCTGTAGGCGATCCACTTGGAGTCGGGCGACCAGGCGTAGTCGGCGATCTCCCAGGTGAACTCGTCGTTCTTCATCTGGTTCGAGGAGTCGATCTTGACCAGCTTTTTCGTCGCCATGTCGACGTAGAAAATGGAGTAATCCTTGTTGCCGAAGAGGATCTTCCGGCCGTCGGGCGACCAGGCCAGCCGGTAGACGGCCCGGTCGAGGTCCGACGTGATCGGCGTCCATTCGCCGCCGGCGGCGGGCTGGGTGTAGAGCTGGTAATCGCCGGTCTTGTCGCTGAAGAAGGCGATCGTCTTGCCGTCGGGCGAGAGGGCCGGGTACATTTCGCGGCTGCCGGGCGTCTCCGACAGGTTCTCCGCCGCGCCGGGACCGGTCGGGACGCGGAAGAGGTCGCCGCGGGCCTCGAGGACGACGGTCCGGCCGTCATCGGCGAGCTGGGCCGTGTGGAGATAATCGCGGGGATTGATGACCCGGTTGCGCAGGGCCCAGCGGTCGGACGGCACCGTGACGGCGATCCGGGCATCCTTGCCTGAAGAGACGTCGAAGACGTGGATGCGGCCATCCTGGACGTAGACGATGGACCGGCCGTCGGTCTGGGGCATCATGACGTCGAAGTCGTCGTATTTCGTGACCTGGGTCACGTCCTTGGCGCCGAGCTTCTGGGTGTAGAAGTTGGCGATGCCGCTCGTCCGATCGGAGACGAAATACATCAGGCCGCCGGCCCACATGGGGTAGCTGTTCTTGCCGACGTAGTCCGTGACCGGCGTGTAGGTCTTGGCCACGGCGTCGTAGAGCCAGATGTCCTGGTACTGGCCGCCTTTGTAGCGCTTCCAGTAGTACTCCTCGTTGCCGCGGCGGCAGTAAAGGAACTTGTGTTCGTCGGGCATGAAGCTGATGAGGACGCCCCGGTCGAGCGGCAGGCGCTGGGGCGCGCCGCCCTTGACGCTGACCGAATAGAGATTGGGGTCGCGGCCGACGACGTTCTCGAACATCGAGCGGAAGACGATCTCGGTCCCGTCGGGCGTCCAGGCGATGACCTGGGCGCCGCCGGGATTGTAGGTCAGGCGGACGGGCGCGCCGCCCTCGGCCGGCATAAGATAGACGGCCTGGGCGCCGTCGTAGGTCGCCGTGAAGGCGATCCACTTGCCGTCGGGCGAAAGCTTGGCGAAGCTCTCCGTCCCTGGGAACGTCGTCAGGCGCGAGGCCGCGCCGCCCTTGGCGTTCACGGTCCACAGGTCGGACTCGTAGGTGAAGACGATCGTGTCGTCGTGGATGGTCGGGTAGGTGAAGAACCGGCCTTCTTCCGCCGCGAACGCGCCGGCGCTCAAGAGGCAAACGACAAGGATGGCTCTCAGGATCTTGTTCATCGATTCCTCCTCGGACGTCATCCAGATTACGTGTTCCGGCCCCGCGAATCAAGCGCCGCTTCCTGGCCTGCGCCGGATCTCGTCTGTGCTGACCGCGGATTGACCGGACGGTTGGCCTGGGATATAAGGAAAATCAATGAACCCGGCTCAATCCTCCGCCACGGGCGGGCCGCCCGCTCCCCTATCCCAGGACGATAAGAGGCGGGCTTTCGGGTTTCTCTGCCTGACCCAATTCCTGGGCATGTCGGTCTGGTTCTCGGCCTCGGCGATCGTTCCTGCGCTGAGCGCGGCCTGGAGCCTGACCGCGTCGGGACAGGCCTGGCTGACCATGTCCGTGCAGCTCGGGTTCGTGGCCGGCACTCTGGCTTCAGCCGTCCTGAACGTCGCCGACCGGGTCCCGACTCGCGGGCTCTTCGCGGTTTCCTCCCTGCTCGCGGGCGCGGCGACGATATGCGTCCCGGCCTTCGCCGGCGGGCTCCCGGGTGCGCTCGTTTGCCGCTTCCTGACCGGCGTCTTCCTGGCCGGGGTCTATCCGGTCGGGATGAAGATCATGGCCACCTGGACTCGGGAGGACCGCGGCTACGGCGTCGGCCTTCTCGTCGGGGCGCTGACCCTGGGTTCGTCCGCGCCTCATTTGATCAAAGCCTTCGGCCGGATCGGCGGCTGGCAGCCGGTCCTCGTCGTGAGCGGCGCCCTCGCCGTCCTGGGAGGTTTCATCGCCGCGGCCTTCGTGCGCGAAGGCCCTTACCGGACGTCTGTTCCGAGATTCGACTGGAGGTTCATCGGCAAGGTCTGGCGGGACAGGCCGGTCGTCCTGGCCAACGTGGGCTATTTCGGGCACATGTGGGAGCTCTACGCGGCCTGGACCTGGGTGCCGGTCTTCCTGGTCGCGTCCTTCCGCCACTCAGGCCTGGACGAGCGGCGGGCCGCCCTGGCCGGGTTCGCCTTTATCGCCGCGGGGGGCGTCGGGAGTCTCGTCGCCGGGAAGCTCGCCGACCGCATCGGCAGGACGGCCGTCACAGCGGCAGCGATGGCCGTGAGCGGGGCCTGCTCGCTCGTCGCAGGATTGCTTTTTGGCGCGAATCCCTGGCTGTTGACGGCGCTCGTCTTCGTTTGGGGCTTTGCCGTGGTCGCGGATTCGGCCCAATTCTCGGCCGGGGTGAGCGAGCTCGCGCCGCCCGACCGGATAGGGACTGTCCTCACACTTCAGACCAGCTTGGGTTTTTTGCTGACGCTCGTGACCATCCGCCTGGTCCCGACGCTCGAGCGGCTCCTGACCTGGCGTTGGGCCTTCGCCTTCCTGGCCATCGGCCCGGCCGTCGGGATCTGGGCCATGCTCCGTCTCCACCGCCTGCCCGCCGCGGCGCGGATGGCCTCCGGCCGCCGCTAATGAGCTAGAGGCAATACCCTGAGCCAAGCCGGAGAGAAGAATCTCCTGGAATCTGGAGAAGACCCATTTATTTCCGGCTGACCAGCGTCGTCGAGGCCTGGGCCGTGGGCATCACGACCATCTCGCTGACGTTGACGTGGAGAGGCCTCGTGGCGCACCAGACGACGGCGTCGGCGATGTCGTCCGGCCCGAGAGGCGTCAGCCCCTGGTAGACCTTGGCGGCCCGTTCCGTGTCCCCGTGGAATCGGACAAGGGAGAACTCGGTCTCGACCATGCCCGGGGCGACCTCGGTCACGCGGATCGACGTCCCGTTGAGGTCGAGGCGCATGCCGTTCGACAGCGCCTTGACGGCGAACTTGGTCGCGCAATACACGTTGCCGCCGGGATAGACCTCGCGCCCGGCGATGGAGCCAATGTTGATGACGTGGCCGCGGCCTCGCTCGATCATGCCCGGGAGGACGGCCCGGCTGACGTAGAGGAGGCCCTTGATGTTGGCGTCGATCATCTCCTCCCAGTCGCTGACGAGGCCCAGGGGAAGCTTGTCCATGCCCCGGCTCAGCCCGGCGTTGTTGACCAGGACCTCGATCGCCCGCCATTCCGCCGGCAGGCCGGCGATGGCCTTGTCGACGGCCGGCTGGTCGCGCACGTCGAGGCGGAACGTGTGGACCGCGGACTTATGCTCGCGTTCGAGCGCCTTGGCCAGCTTTTCGATCCGCTCCACGCGGCGGGCGCACATCAGGATCCTGGCCCCGTGGGCGGCGAAGGCCTTGGCCGTGGCCTCCCCGATCCCGGCGCTCGCGCCGGTGACGAGGACGATCTTATTTTTGAGGGATATCATGAAATGACTCCTTGAAGGGGGCCCCGTTCGCCGGGACGCGAATCCAAGCATATGAACGCCCTCCTC
The DNA here is from genome assembly GCA_963742235.1 of Candidatus Aminicenantota bacterium. Lineage (GTDB taxonomy): Bacteria > Acidobacteriota > Aminicenantia > Aminicenantales > Saccharicenantaceae > RBG-16-66-30. Next base: position 32,497 of record CAVULT010000016.1, read on the forward strand.
CCAAGTCAAGCGCGGCCAATTCTGTGACATATAACTCAACTCACGAATTTGCGAATCCCCCCGATATCAGAGATCCGAGCGGTACCTCGCCTGTTCCGTCCTGGACGCATAATTAAGTGAATTCAGTTGTGTGTCACCGAAATTATCTGCTATAACTCGGCCATGGCTCCCCTCGACCTTCAAGAAATGGATCGTCGCCGCCCGGCCCTGGTCGTTCCCGGCCTCGACGATGCCGGTCGTCTTCGGCACAGCTCTTGCGGTCGTCATCGGAGGCGCCCGCTTCTCGCCGCTCCTTTTCCTCTGGGCCATCTCGACCATGGTGATCTATCACTCGGCCGCGAACATGCTCAGCGACGTCTACGATTTCCGCCACGCCCTCGACCGCGACGCGACGCCGGTTTCGGGGGCCATCGTCCGCGGCTGGCTCACGGATAAGCGGGTTTTCCACGGCGCCGCGCTCCTTTTCGGCCTGGCCACTGTCTCGGGCCTGCTCATCGCCTTGGTCGCCGGGAGATCGCTCCTCATCGTCGGCGCGGTGGGACTGGCGGTGGGGGTCTTCTACACGATCCTCAAGGCGCACGCCCTCGGCGACCTGGCCGTCTTCCTGGACTTCGGACTCCTCGGCGCCGCCGGCGCTTGGATCGTCCAGACCGGATCGTTTTCCTGGCTGCCCGTCTTTTGGACCGTTCCGATGGCCATGCTCGTCATCGCCATCTTGCACGCCAACAATTGGCGGGACGCCGCTTCGGACGTCGAGCGCCAGGTGAAAACGGTCGCCGGACTCCTGGGCGATAGAGGTTCGCTGGCCTATTATGGCTGTCTCATCTTCGGTCCGTTCGTCATCGACCTCGCCTTCATCGCGGTTCCGCGGATCGTCCGCGGCCCCCTTCGGCCGATGCCGCTGACCTTTCTCCTGGTCCTGCTCGCTCTGCCGCTTGCGCTCAAGCTCTGGGGCCGGGCGATCAGGCGCGCCTCGCCCCGCCGGCCGATGGATTTCGTCATCCTGGACGGGGCGACGGCCAGCCACAACCTCGTCTTCGGCCTGCTCAGCACGGCGGCCGTCATCCTCGAGGGGTTCCTGAAATGGGGCTGAGGGGCGGCGGCCGGGCGCGGGCTGATCACCGCCTGGTCGGAGCGGCCGGGGCGCTCGCGGCCATTCTCTTCATAGCCCTGTTCAGGCTTCGGCGCCTGGGCCCTCTCGACTTCTGGGCTTGGCTCGCCCTGAATGTCGTCATCGTCGCCGCTCTGGGCTTTCTCATCGACAGCGGTTACGCGCAGAGGCTCCGCCAGGACCTTCGCTCGGGTCTCGCTCGAAAGGCGGCGCTCGGGGTCGCTTCGGCCGCCGTCCTTTATGCCGTCTTTGCCGTCGGGCGCGCCGTAGCCCTCCGCGTCTTTCCTTTCGCGGGGGCCGGGATCGGCGCCGTCTATGCCCTGAGGGCCGGCGTCCCGGTCCTGCGCATCGTGCTGCTCGTCGGTCTCGTCATCGGGCCCGGCGAGGAGCTCTTCTGGCGCGGGTTCTTTCAGGAACGGGCGGGCGCAACGACCAGTCCCGCCTATGGCTTCGCCCTGACAGCTTTGCTCTATACGGCGGTCCATCTCTCCAGCGGGAACATCATGCTCGTCCTGGCCGCCGCCGTCTGCGGCGTCTTCTGGGGCTGGCTCTATCTCCGCTTCCGCTCTCCCGTCCTCAACATCGTCAGCCACACGCTTTGGGACCTGCTGGTCTTCGTGATCTTCCCGTTTTAAAGAAAAAATGGGGACGTTTCTGTCCCCATTTCATCTCGCGAGATGCTCGATCAGGATCTTCGCGCCGATCCCGATCAGGATGAGCCCTCCGACGAGCTCGGCCCGCTTGCCGACGAGGCGTCCCACCACCGGACCGAGCTTGGCCCCGACGATCGTCAGGACGAAGCTCGTGACACCGATGATGGCCGCGGGAAACAGGATGCCCGTCCGGACGACGCCGAGGCTGAGCCCGACGGCCAGGGCGTCGATGCTCGTCGCCAAGGCGAGGATGAGAAGCCTTTTGCCCCGGGTCTGGTCGGGCCGGCAGGCTTTCTCTTCGTCGTTCATCTTCAGGGATTCCCAGATCATCCGGCCGCCGATCAAGACGAGAAGGCCAAAGGCCACCCAGTGATCGAAGTGCTCGATCGTCCGAAGAAGCCTGTCCCCGGCGAGCCAGCCGGCGATGGGCATGACGAACTGGAAGCCGCCGAAGTACGCGGCCATCCGGACGGCCTGCTTGATCGTCAGCCCCCGAGCCCCGCAGGCCATCCCCAGGGTGATGGCGAAGCAGTCCATGGCCAGCGCCACGGCGATGCCAAGAATCCAGATAAAGGACATGGGGTCTCTCTGAGCGGGCTATTATAACAAAATGGGGGGACACGTACCGAGGGGTACATGTCCCCGCTCCGCCGTGCTCCGTGCTATAATAGATGATTCAATTAAGCCCATGGCGACCACAGACAGCATCATCCTTCGCGGAGTCAAGGTCCACAACCTGAAAGGGATCGACCTCGACGTCCCCCTGAACAAGCTCATCGTCGTCACTGGGGTCAGCGGCTCGGGCAAGTCCTCCCTGGCTTTCGACACGCTCTACGCCGAGGGCCAGCGCCGCTACATCGAATCGCTCTCCTCCTACGCCCGGCAATTCCTCGAGCGGATGGACAAGCCCGACGCCGATCTCATCGAAGGCATCCCCCCGGCCATCGCCATCCAGCAGAAGGGCGCCGCCAAGAATCCCCGCTCGACCGTGGCCACGGTCACCGAGATCTTCGATTTCCTCCGGGTCCTCTATGCCCGCATCGGCACCGTCCACTGCCTCCAGTGCGGCCGGCCCGTCGTTCGCGATACGATCGACGCCATGATCGCCGAGCTCCTGCGCGAGCCCTCCGGAACGCGCGCCTTCGTGACCTTCTCCTGGCCCCGCGACAAGAGCCTGGCCTCGCTCAAAAAGGACGGCTTCACCCGGGCCGTCGCCGCGGGGGCCGTCGTCGATCTCGACCAGGCGGCCAAGACGGACGGCCCCGTCGACGTTCTCGTCGACAAGATCACCCTCGGCGTCGACGAGCGCGAGCGCCTGGCCGACTCCCTCGAGATGGGGCTCAAGAAAGGCGAAGGCCGCGTCCTCGTCCGGACCGAGGCCGGGCGCGAGCTCCGTTTCAGCGAGAAGCTCGAGTGCCGGGCCTGCCGGCTCCCGGCCGAGGATCCCTACCCCAACCTGTTCTCCTTCAACAGCCCGCACGGCGCCTGTCTCGAGTGCCACGGCTTCGGCGACCTGGCCGTCATCGACGAGGACAAGGTCATCCCGGACCGGTCGAAAACGCTCGAGCAGGGCGCGGTCGAGCCCTGGACGAAGCCGCTGTCCAAAGGCATGCAGAAGGAGCTCCTGGCCGAAGCCCGCCGCCGGAAGATCCCGACCAACGTCCCCTTCCGCGACCTCAAGCCCAAGGACCAGCGCTTCGTCCTCGACGGCGGCGACGGCTATTACGGCGTCAAGGGCTTTTTCGACTGGCTCCAATCGAAGAAGTACAAGGTCCAGGTCCGGGTCCTGCTCAGCCGCTACCGGAAGTACGTCGCCTGCCCGGCCTGCGCCAAGACCCGGCTCAACGCCCGGGCCCTGAGCGTCCGCATCAAGGGCCTCAATATCGGCGAGGTCGTCCGCATGACCGTCGGCGAGGCCTCGGCCTTCTTCGCCGGCCTCGAGCTCGAGCCGTTCGAGCGCCAGGTGGCCGAGAAGCTCGTCCAGGAGATCCGCGGCCGCCTGCGCTTCCTCATGGAGGTCGGCCTCGACTACATCGCCCTCGACCGCATGACCTTCACCCTGAGCGGCGGCGAGGCCCAGCGCATCAGCCTGGCCGCGGCGCTCAGCGCCTCGCTCGTCGGGACGCTCTTCGTCCTCGACGAGCCGTCGATCGGCCTCCACCCCCGCGACAACCTCCGCCTCGTCCAGATCCTGAAGTCGCTCAAGGACATCGGCAACACGGTCGTCGTCGTCGAGCACGATCCCGACATCGTCAGCGCCGCCGAACACGTCATCGACATGGGGCCGCGCGCGGGCGAGGCCGGCGGCGAGGTCGTCTTCGAAGGCCCCTGGCCGGCCTTCCTCCGCAGCCGCGAATCGCTCACCTCCCAGTACATCCGCGGCGAGAAGGAGATCGCCCTGCCGCCCGCCCGGCGTCCGGCCAAGTCCTTCCTCGAGATCCACGACGCCCACAAGCACAACCTCAAGCACATCGACGTCCGCATCCCCCTCGGCGTGTTCACCTGCGTCACCGGCGTATCCGGCTCGGGCAAGAGCACGCTCATCCACGACGTCCTGTACGAGGGATTCGAAGGGACCTCCGAGAACGGGTTCGGGGAGATCCGGGGCCGGGACAAAGTCGCCAAGGTCATCATGGTCGACCAGTCTCCCCTAAGCGCGTCGCCGCGCTCGATCCCGGCCACCTACACCAAGGCCATGGACGGCATCCGGGCCCTGTTCAGCGCCACGCGCGAGGCCAAGCTGATGGGCTTCCGCCCCGGCTTCTTCTCTTTCAACACGGCCGGCGGCCGCTGCGAAGACTGCAAAGGGGCCGGGATCCAGGTCGTCGAGATGCAGTTCCTGTCCGACGTCAGCCTCGTCTGTGACGCCTGCAAGGGCCGGCGCTTCAAGAAGGAGATCCTGGACGTCCGCTGGAACGGCAAGAACATCGACGAGGTCCTCGGCCTGAGCGTCACCGAGGCCTGTCTTTTCTTCGCCGGGCGGCCCGAGATCACGAAGAAGCTCTATCCACTCGTCGAGGTCGGCCTGGGCTACCTCAAGCTCGGCCAGCCGACGACGACCCTCTCCGGCGGCGAGCTCCAGCGCATCAAGCTCGCCTACCACCTCGTCCACGAGAGAGGCAAGAAGATCCTCTATCTCTTCGACGAGCCGACGATCGGCCTCCACCCCAACGATGTCGCCGTCCTGCTCAGATCGTTCCAGAGGCTCGTGGCCGAAGGGCACACGGTCGTCGTCATCGAGCACAACCTCGACGTGGTCAAGAGCGCCGACCACGTCATCGACCTCGGCCCCGAAGGGGGCGAAGACGGCGGCAGGATCGTCGCCCAGGGCACGCCGGAGAAAGTGGCCCAAACCGCGGGTTCCGTCACGGCGAAATATCTCAAGGACGCGCTTCGGCAGGCGAGCGGCCACAAGGCCCGGGCCGGCAAGAAGGAAGCAGGACGCCTGGCCTCAAAACCGGGCAACTGATCCCTTCCAACAGTTCATATTCGTTATTATATAGAAACATCAATCGACAGATAGTGTCCATTTATAGGACCTTTTATTATATTTATCTCTAATTCATTTATTAATAATATTATATGTGCTACTAACGGTCTATTTGTGCATTATTACTGAACACTATATATAATAAACGAGATCTCACAAAAATCATATAACTAATACTATTTAATATACTTAGATATATTTTTCTATTTTGGCACCGTTCTTGCCATTAAAGACGATGTCGTCAAGAAACAAGGAGCGGTGCCAAATGAAGACCAAACTCGCTTTAATGACCTTGGCCGCCTGCGTCATCATGGCCGGGCGGATCGAGGCTTCCGAAGCCATCTGGGAGGTGCTCGTCCCGACGGGACTCCAGCCTTCGGCCTTTGTCCTACCGGACCCCATCCCGGAACCCGCTCTCGTGTCCATGGAGATCCTGGCCGCCGAGCCCGCGCTGTCGCTCTCCCCGCAGATGGCGGTCCCGCCGCGCATCCCGACGTTCGGTCCGACGCTCCGGCCCGGCAAGGCCCTTTTTGACGCCAATCTCGTTCTCATGGTCGGCTTGAACGTCGCCGATTATTTTTCCACGCGCCAGGCCCTCAAGTACCCCGGCCTCACCGAGACCAATCCCCTGATGAAGCCCTTCATCAAGAGCCCGGCCGCCTTCGCCGCGTTCAAGTTCGGGACGACGGCCCTGTCTTACCTGAGCATGAAGGTCATCTTCAAGCGGAACCGGACCGCCGCCTGGGTCATGACGACCGCCAGCAACGTCCTTCTCTCTTATGTCGTGGCCAACAACTTCCGCCTGATCCAGGGAGCGCGGGCCCGCTAGGGCCGGAGCAAGCCTTGAACGTCTATCTCCAACGCTACCTGGGGCTCGACGAGGAGCGGGCCTTCGCCCGGCCGGCCGGCTTCCCGACCCTCAAGGCCCTGGAAAAAGAGTACATCGGCTTCCTGCTAGAGATCACCGGCCAGAACAGGACCGAGGTCTCCCGGATCCTGGCCATCTCCCGGTCGACGCTCTATCACAAGATCCGCCGCTATCAGATCGGGGACGGCGGCCGGGATTCCCTGGCCGCTTAGGTCCTCAGAGCCATTTCTTCCGGCGGAAGAAAGCGAACATCCCGGCGACGGATCCGACGATCAAGAGCCAGACGAAGGCATATCCCCAGCGCCATTGGATCTCGGGGAAATGCACGAAATTCATCCCGTAAAGACCGACGAGAAACGTGATCGGGATGAAGATGGTCGAGATGATGGTCAGGACCTTCATGATCTCGTTCATCCGGTTGGAGAGGCTCGAGAGATAGGTTTCGACCATGCTGGACAGCATCTCCCGAAACGACTCGACCGTGTCGATGACCTGGATGGCGTGGTCATAGAGGTCGCGGAGAAAGACCCCCGTCGATTCCCTGATCAACGGGGACTCCGAGCGCTCGAGGCCGCTGACGACCTCCCGCAGGGGCCAGACCGACTTGCGCAGCTCGATCATCTCCCGCTTCAACCCGTGGATCTCCCCCAGGAGCTCGCGCCGGGGCTCGGCGATCAGCTGTTCCTCGAGAGCGTCGATCCGCTCGCCGAGCTTCTCCAGGACAAAGAAATAGTTGTCGACGACGGCGTCGATGACGGCATAGGCCAGATAGTCGGGGCCCTGCCTCCGGATGCGGCCCTTGCCGCCGCGGATGCGGTCGCGCACCCGGTCGAAGCAATCCCCCGGGGTTTCCTGGAACGTCAGGACATAGTTGGGCCCCAATATGAGGCTGAGCTGGTCGGCCGACGTCGCGGCCCTCTCGTCATCGAATTCGATCATCCGCAGGACGACATAGACCGCCGCCCCGAGGTCCTCGGTCTTCGGCCGCTGGGTCGTGGTCATGATGTCCTCGAGGACAAGGGGGTGAATGCCGAAATGCGCCCCGAGCTTTTCGATGACCGCGGCGTCGTGGACCCCGTCGACGTTGATCCAGGTCACGGTCGGGGTGTCCTTGAAGGGGAAGCATTCCTCGACCGAGGCGACCTCCTTTTCGACGAAGCCCGTCGCGTCGTAATCCATGACCGTGATCCGCGGCTTCCCGGACTTCTCTTCGCCGACATACATGAGGGTGCCCGGAGAAAGGCCCGCCTTTTCCGAGCGTTTGATCTCATCGCTGGTCATATCGTGCTCCTGGCGGACTTTTCCCTCAGGATAAACCGATCCGGCGCGATTTTCCAGCCTTGGAACTGTCCCTCTTGACGGGGACGAGGCCCTACTTGAGCCGCGCCCCGGCGGCCGCCCAGTCGATGGCCTTGAAGAAGGCCTCGATGTAGTCGGCGCGCTTGAGGCCGTAATCGAGCATGAAGGCGTGCTCGAAGACGTCCAGGACCAGGAGCGGCCGGCCGCCGGCCGGGTGGCTGACGTCGTGCTCGTTGATCCAGAAGTTGATCAGCCGGCCGTTGGTCGTGTCCTCGTAGAGGACGGTCCAGCCGATGCCCCGCATCGCGCCGGTCGCCCGGAAGTCTTTCTCCCAGGATTCGACGTCGCCGTAATGCTCGGCGATGCGCCGGGCGAGCTTGCCCGCCGGATCGAGCGGCGCCTTGCCGCCGAGGTTCTCGAAGTAGAGCTCGTGCAGCCGCATGCCGTTGAATTCCCAGCCGAGCCGGCGCTTGAGCTCCGCGTATTCGGGGCTCGCGGTCTTCCCGTCCTTGGCCATGAGGCCGAGGATGTCCAGGACCTTGTTGGTGTTGGCGACATAGCCCTGGTAGAGCGTGAAATGGTTCTTGAGCAGCGTCTCGCTGAACCCGGGCGTGCCGATGAGCTTGGCATAGTCTTTGGGCGTATAGTTCATGTTCCGTCCCTCCCTTCCCTTAAATCCTATCAAATTAATAGGATTTAAGCAAGACCAAGCCGCGGCCCGGGCTTTATTTCGAGGCGGGCTTTTCGACGGGCTCCGCTTCCCCGCTCAACCCGACCTTCAGCCGGATCTCGTCTTCGAGCTCCCCAGCCAGCTTCGTGTTCTCTTTCAGGAGCTTCTTGACGTTTTCGCGGCCCTGGCCGAGCCGCTCGCCTTTGTACGAGTACCAGGTTCCGGTCTTCTCGAGGAGGCCGATGTCGAATCCGACGTCGACGAGATCGCCTTCCCTGGAAATGCCCTCGCCGAAGACGATGTCGAACTGGGCCTCGCGGAAGGGCGGGGCCATCTTGTTCTTGACGATCTTGACCTTGGCCCGGTTGCCGACGACGCTCTCGCCGTCCTTGATGATGGACAGCCGGCGCACGTCGATCCTCAGGGAGGCGTAGAACTTCAGGGCCCGGCCGCCGGTCGTCGTCTCCGGATTGCCGATGAAGACGCCGATCTTCTCCCTGAGCTGGTTGATGAAGATGAAGCAGGTCTTCGACCGGGCCACGATGGCCGTCAGCTTGCGCAGGGCCTGGGACATCAGGCGGGCCTGCAGGCCCATGTGGGCGTCGCCCATCTCGCCCTCGAGCTCGGCCTTGGGGACGAGAGCGGCGACGGAATCGACGACGATGACGTCGACCGCGCCGCTGCGGACGAGGACCTCGGCGATCTCCAGGGCCTGCTCGCCGAAGTCGGGCTGGGAGATGAGGAGGTTGTCGATGTCGATCCCGATGCGGGCGGCGTATTCGGGCGACAGGGCGTGCTCGGCGTCGATGAAGGCCGCCTGGCCGCCGCGCTTCTGGGCTTCGGCGATGACGTGGAGGGCCAGGGTCGTCTTGCCGGTGGCCTCGGGGCCGTAGATCTCGATGACCCGTCCGCGCGGGAAGCCGCCGATGCCCAGGGCCAGATCGAAGGAGATCGAGCCGGTCGGGATGACCTCGACGGCCACCGCCGCCCCCTTCTGGCCGAGCTTCATGATCGCGCCCTTGCCGAACTGCTTTTCGATCTGGGACAGCGCGGCGTCGATGGCTTTGTGGCGGGAGGTTTGCCGTTCGTCGGCCTCGGTGTCCTTCGCGCTGACGCTTTCGCGGCCCGTGTCTTTTTTCACCATGTCCGTTTGCTCCTTGTCGATCTCTTTCTTGGCCATCGCTCGCCTCCCCAACTCTCAGAGTTTACCCGGATTGCCCCGGGCTTTCAATCCTCAGCGCGGAAATCCGTTGAACATCAGGTCATAATCGTCGATCAGGCCCTGGTCGGCGAAGCTGAAATAGCGGTTGCTGCCGATGATGATGTGGTCGAGGACCTTGATCTGGACGACCCTCGCGGCGAAGACGAGGTCCCGGGTGACCTCCCGGTCGCAGAGGGACGGCTCGGGATCGCCGGAGGGATGGTTGTGGGCGAAGATGAGCGCCGAGGCTTCGTAGCGCAGGGCGTCCTTGATGACCTCCCGGGGATAGACGGCGCTCGAATCGACCGTTCCCTCGAACAGGGTCTTCTCCTCGATGACCTGGTTCTTGGGATCGAGGAAGATGACCTTGAACCGCTCCTTCTTCAGGTCGCGGAGGGCGTGGCAGAGGTAGTCGTAGACCTCCTGGGACGAGTGGCAGACCGGCCGGCTCATCATCCGGTCCTTGAGGAAGCGGCGGGAGACCTCGTGGATGAGCTTCAGGCCGAAGACGTTCCGGGCGCCGATGCCAGGGATGCGCTGCAGGTCCTCGGGACGGGCCTCGAGGACGCCGCCGAAGGTCTTGAATTCCTTGAGAGCCTCGCGGGCCGGCCGCTTGCAGTCCCTCCGGGGCGTGCCGAGGGTCAGCAGGAGCTCGACGATCTCGTAGTCCAGGAAGGCGGAGAGGCCCCCGTTGAGGAACTTCTGCCTCAGGCGGTCCCTGTGCCCGTCCCTGTCGGGGGCTCCGCTTTCCGGCCCGGTCGGTCGTTCGCTCATGGCGTCCTGTTAATAGTGACGCCGCTGCGGCCGATTCTCTCTCGCGACTGCGAAAATCAGTCCTTGTAGAGGAGATCGATAAGCGGTTTAAAAACCTTCTCGACGATGTGGCGCTTGACCTTGAGGGACGGGGTCAGCTCCGTATCGGCGTCGAAGTCGCGTTCGAGGAGGACGATCTTCTTGATCCGCTCATAGGAGGCCAGGTTGGGCGTCGTCCGGTTGACCTCGGCCAGCAGGAAGCTCGTGATCTCGTCCCGCTCGACGAGCTCCTTGCGGTTGGCGAAGGGGATGCCTTTGGCCCGGGCATAAGCCTCGAGCTTGTCGAAGTCCGGCACGATCAGGGCCGAGATGAACTTCCGCCCGCCGCCCACCACGACGGCCGTCTGGATGTAAGGGTTGGTCTTGAGCAGGTTCTCGATCGGCTGGGGCGCGACGTTCTTGCCGCCGGCCGTGACCAGGATGTCCTTTTTCCGGTCGGTGATGACGAGGAAGCCCTCCTTGTCGAAATGGCCGATGTCGCCCGTCTTGAACCAGCCGTCCTCGAAGGCCTCGCGGGTCTCCTGCTCTTTCTTGTAATAGCCCTTCATGACGTTCGGCCCTTTGGCCAGGACCTCGCCGTCCGGGGCGATCTTGATCTCGACGCCGGGGACGGGCGGGCCGACGGTCCCGAACTTCATCTGGTCGAAGGTGTTGCAGGTCAGGACGGGCGAGGTTTCGGTCAGGCCGTAGCCCTCGAGGATGGTCAGGCCGATGGCGTAGAAGAACTCGGCCACGTCGGCCGACAGCGGGGCGCCGCCGGAGACGAAGAAGTGGGCCCGGCCGCCCGTCTTCTCGATGATCTTGCCGTAGACGAGCTTGGCCGCGATCTTCCGCCGCATGGCGAGCCACGACGGGATGGGCTGGTGGCGGATCTTGCGGGCGCCGTATTTCTTGCCGACGGCGATGGCCCAGAAGAAGATCTTCCTCTTGAGCGGGGACTGGGTCAGGACGTTGTCCATGACCTTGGCATAGATCTTGTCGAACAGCCGCGGGACGCTGATCATGATCGTCGGCCGGGCCTCGAGCAGGTTCTCGCCGACGGTCTCGATGCTCTCCGCGTAGTAGATCGAGGCGCCCTTGTAGAGGAAGGAGAACGTCGTCATGCGCTCGAGGACATGGGACAGGGGCAGGAAGGACAGGATGACGTCCTTGTCGCTGAACTCGGTCACGGCGTCGAGGGCCTTGGAGTTCGAGACGAAATTGCCGTGGGTCAGCATGACCCCCTTGGGGACGCCCGTCGTGCCCGAGGTGTAGATGATCGAGGCCACATCGCCGGGCTTCACGGCCAGGGCCCGCTTTTCGAAGAGCCCCGGGTCCGAGGCGGCGATCGTCTTGCCGCGGGCCATGATCTCGGACAGGCTGAGGACGCCCTGGGGGCCTTCCTCGTCGATGAGGACGAAGTGGTGGACGTTGCGGAGCTCGGAGCGGACGGCGTCGACCTTGAGCCAGAGGTCCCTGTTGGAGCAGACGACGATCCGGGCGTCCGAATCGTTGATGATGTACTTGACCTGTTCCGGCATGAGCGAGGTGTAAATGGGCACGGACACCCCGCCGGCGCAAAGGGCGGCGAAGTCGGTCATCGTCCACTCGGGGCGGTTCTCGGAGAAGATGACCAGCTTCTCTCCGGGGGCGAGGCCGAGGTCGGCCAGGCCGAGGGACAGATGCCTGACCCTGCGGGCGAATTCTTCGGTGGAGATGGGAACATAGCGGCCTTCGACCTTGGCCGCCAGAAGGTCGGCCTTGACGTAGGTCTTGGTCGTGTTGAGGAATATCTGGCTGATCGTTTCGATCATGCGGGATCTCCTTCCGTTCGGTGCGGTGCCTATTCTATCCTGTTCGGCGGGCGGAGTGTCAAACGAAAAGGCGATCGTGCCCTTCGTGCCGGAGGAGCCAGTCCTTCCGCCACAGGCCGCCGCCGTAGCCGGTCAGCCGCCCGTCGCTCCCGACAACGCGGTGGCAGGGGACGATGATCGAGACGGGGTTGCGGTGGTTGGCCCCCCCGACCGCCCGGGTCGAAGCCGGATTGCCGACGGCCGCGGCCAGGGCCTTGTAGGTCGTCGTCCGGCCGAACCGGACCTGGAGAAGCTCGGCCCAGACCCTCTTCTGGAAGTCCGTGCCGTGGAGGTCGAGCTTGACCGTAAACTCCTTGCGGTCGCCATGAAAATAGCCTTCGAGCTGAACCAGGGCTTCGGCCACCGCTCCGGGCGGGGAGCCTTTCGGCCGTCGGGCGGCCTTTTCTTCCTTGATATCGACGAAATTCAGGCCGGAGACGCCTGCTTCTGTGCCCCGGATCTCGATCGTCCCGATGGGCGATTCATAATAGGCCGCAAATGAGTCGGGTTCGGACATCGCCGCCTCCAGGCCGCCACGATAATACAATCCGGCCCCGGTCTTCAACCCCCGAGTCGGGACATGTACCGCTTCGGCACATGTCCCCCCGATGCGTTGACGGGCCGCCCGCCCTATGCTAAAACCGATGGAAGACCGAGGTGAGCCCATGAACGGAAACATCCCGACCCTGGCCGTCGCCGGCCGGACCCTCCCGGAGGCCTGGGAAAAGGCCGTCCTGGCCTGCTGGCGCGAGGGCGTCCCCATCAAGACGGAGTATGACAAGCCGGGCGATCCGCCGAGCCGGGATTGCACGATGCTCTGGACGGTCGACGACCCCTTCGCCGAGCCGCGCATCCACCGGGCCTTCCCCGGCGGGCTCGAGGACCTCGAGGTCTACCGCCAGGAAGTCGTCGAGGGCGTCCACGACCATTGGATCTGTCCCGAAGAAGGCAAGTGGACCTACACCTATCATAAGCGCCTGTTCGCTTACGACATCGAGGGCGAGACCGTCGACCAGATCGCGGCCGTCGTCGACCGCCTGGCGCGGGCCGGCCATACCCGCCGGGCCCAGGCCATCACCTGGAACCCCAAGCTCGACGCTCACACGGACGATCCGCCCTGCCTCCAGCGCCTCTGGTTCCGCCTGCTCGAGGACGAGCGGGGCGGGCTCGTCCTCAACATGAATTCCCACTGGCGGTCCCGCGACGCCTACAAGGCCGCCTACATGAACGTCTTCGCCCTGACCGATCTCCAGCGCGTCGTCGCCGGCCGCGTGGCCGAAAAGACCGGGCGGGCCGTGCGCGCCGGCCGCTATGCCGACCTCGTCGACAGCTTCCACATCTACGGGTCATATTTCCATGAGTTCGAGGGGTTCTTGAAGATGGTCGAGAAGCGGACGTTCGAGGAGCGGACCTGGCCGAGCGCCTACGCCGAGCCGATGTTCGAAGACGCCCGCGAGCGCCTCCGCAAAGAAAGGGCGGAAGGGGTCTAGGTCCGGCCATGTCAGCGCCAACGATCGCCCTCTCGGCCTGCGCCCTTGCGTCGGCGGCTTTGGCCGTCTGGTCCGACGCAAAAGGACGGCCGCGCCTTTTCCGCCTGGCCAAGCCGCTGACGACGGTCCTGATCATCGCCGTGGCCGTCATCGCGGCGGCCCCCGTGCCCGCGGCCTACAAGGCGCTGATCCTGGCCGGACTCGGGTTCTCGCTGCTCGGCGACGTCGCCCTGCTCTTCCCCGAAAAGTGGTTCACGGCCGGGCTGGCCGCCTTCCTCATCGCCCAGGTTCTTTACGTCCTGGCCTTCAAGCCCGGCCCCGGGCATCGGGCTTCGACGGGTCTCTTTCTCCCCTTCCTCTTCTATGGGTTGCTGATGTTCTTCATCCTGGCGCCGGGGCTCGGCAAGTTCAAGTTTCCGGTCTTTGTCTACATCGCGGCGATCACGCTCATGGCCGGGTTCGCGGCCGGGCGGTTCGTCGATCTCGGAGGCACGCGGCCGCTCTTCGCCTTCGTGGGCGCGATCCTGTTCCTCGTCTCCGACTCGGTGCTGGCCTATGACCGCTTCGCCAGAAAGATCGGTCCCGCGCAGATCATCATCCTGGGGACCTATTTCCCGGCCCAGCTCCTGATCGCCCTTTCGATCTGAAACGGCCGTTCGCCAAGAGAGGGCCTACCTCGCAAGCGCCAGCCACAGCAGGATGAGCAGGGCGATCCCGATCCTGTACCAGGCGAAGACGTTCAGCGGGTGGCGGGCGACGAATTTCAAGAAGTAACGGATGGTCAGGATCCCGCTGACAAAGGCCGCGCCGAACCCGACCGCCAGAACGGGCCAATTCGCTCCCGACCAATCGCCCACCTTCAACCCTGTCTTCAGGGCGGCGCCGAAGATCGTGGGGATGGACAGGAGGAACGAAAATCGGGCCGCCTCCTCCCGCCGGAGTCTCCGGCCCAGCCCCGCCACGAGCGAGATGCCCGAACGCGAGACTCCGGGGATGAACGCGAGGACCTGGGCGGCGCCGATGACCGCGGCATCGCCCGGAGTCATCTCGGCGACGGTCTTTTTCTGGACCGATAATTTCTCGGCCGCAAAGAACGCGATCCCCACGAGGGCAAGCGCCGCGGCGACAATGATCGGGTTTCGCAGGGTCGTCTCGATGACGGAGCCGAAGACGAGCCCGACGGCGGCGGCCGGCAGCGCCGCCAGGATCACGAGCCAGGCCAGCCGCTGTTCCGGATCGTTCCGGAAATCCCAGCGGCGGAGGCTCCGGGCGAATCCCCGGATGATCACGAGGACTTCGCGACGGAAAAAGAGCGTCAGGGCCAGAGCCGTGGCCAGGTGCAGCCCCACATCGTACAGGACGTTGTCGAAGAATTCGAACTTGAGAATGTCGTGGATAATGACGAGATGACCGGAGCTCGAGATCGGAAGGAACTCCGTCATGCCCTGGATGATGCCTGACAGCAGGGAATACAGGAAATCCATTGGCGTCGGCACTCCTCAGGCGATTCAGGCGGCATCATAGCCCAAACCCGGCCTCTTTAACAATCGCCCGGACGGAAAAGATCCGTCACGGCGCCTGGACGACCCGCCCGTCGGTCCCCACGACGACCTTTTTCACTTCGAGGGGAACGCCGGACCGCTCGACCGCGAGCCTGACCATGCGCTCGAGCCCCGAACAGCAAGGGACCGTCATGATGGCCACGGTCAGCGAGCGGAGATTGTTCCGCTTGATCAGCTCGGCCATCTTCTCCACGTACCCCTCGGTGTCGTCGAGCTTGGGGCAGGCGATGACGAGCTTCTTCCCCTTGAGGAGCTGGCCATGGAATCCGCCCAGGGCGAAGGCCGTGCAGTCGGCGGCGATGAGAAGGTCGCTGTCGGCGAAATAAGGGGCGAGCGGCGATATCAGGCGGAGCTGGATGGGCCATTGGCAGAGCTCGGATGGCCGCCGCGGCGGACGATCCTGGGGCTCCGGCTCATGGGGGATCGTCCGGGCCAGGCTTCCGGGACAGCCGAATGCCCGGCGCGGGCAGGTTTGCCGCCGCCCCGTGGACGCGGGCCGCAGCCGAAGCGCCTCGCGTTTCGCGGACGTGGTCGACGGCGGCCCGGGCGTCATAGCCGTCGCTCTCGCGTTCGACCACCTTCAAGGCGCCGGTCGGACAGACGTCAAGACAGGCGCCCAACCCGTCGCAGTAGATCTCCCGGACAAGAACGGCTTTGTTCTCGTGGTCGAGGGCCAGGGCGCCTTCGGCACAGGCGGTCGTGCAGAGGCCGCAGCCATCACATTTGTCGCGGTCGATCTCGATGATCTTTCTTTTGGACATGGGCATGCTCATTGTCCCAGGAAGCCGATCTGATTTGCCAAGATATCTCTCAGAATAGCGGCTCCGAGTTACTCCGCCGCTATTCTGATGGTCCGCTCCGAAGACTTCGCTCCCCGCTTGGCGGGACCTGGGGCATCCGCCGGTCGGGCCTGAGGGCGCCGAACCAATCGCGGGAATCCCGGCCGAGAAGTCCAATCAGGGCGATGATCCCCAAGATCGTGCCGACAGGGAAGCCGACGAGCATCAGGATGGCCATGGCGATGCCGGCAAATCGGGCCCAGGGCCGGCCTTTGGCGATGCCCGAGGCGATGACGAGGCCGGCGATCCCGAGGACGGCGAAGCCCGCGGCCAGGAAGATCCCCGCCGCCCCGAGAAGGGCGCTTCCGAGGAGGCTCGAGCGTTCCGTGCCCCAGCCGATGAGCGAGGCGCCGGCAAAGAAGATGAACAGGAGAAGCGCGGCCGTCGCGAACTCGAGACCGGCGGCCACGACGAGCGCGATCCTGGTCGTTTTGATGCTATCCGGCATGGCCCGCCTCCTTCGGTCTCACCGGCCCATTCTACCCGATGCGGCTTATCCAGACAACCTGTCTTCGGGGAATCCCTCTCTCCGGCTTTGCTCAGGGTATTGCCTCTAGCTCCCCGGCCCCCCGGGAACCAGTCGTCCGGTTCCCCCCGCTCCGCGGGTCCCCCCCTCCACGGACGGGGATCTTCGAGGCAACACCCATCGCCGCCGCGAGAGGGACAAATGGGGACATGTACCTTAGGTACGTGTCCCCGATGTATAATGCCCCCGGAACTCGCAATGGACAGGATCATCCGGATCAATCCCCTCATCGAAGCCCTGCGCTCGGCGCCCGAGCGGGTGAACAAGGTCTTCATCCAGGAAGAAAAGGGCCACGCCCGGATCGGCGAGGTCATCCGGGAGGCCAAGGCCCGGCACGTGCCGGTCGTCTTCGTCCCGGCCCGTCGGCTGGACCAGATCGCGCCCGGCCATCAAGGCGTCGTGGCCGAGGTCTCGCCGAAAGGCTATGCCTCCCTGGAAGAGATCCTGGCCCGCTCGGCCAAGCCGTTCGTCGTCATCCTCGACGAGGTCGAGGATCCCCAGAACCTCGGGGCCATCGTCCGCAGCGCCGAGGGCGCCGGGGCCGACGGCATCGTTCTGCCCGAGCGCCGCTCGGCGGGCCTGACGGAAACGGTCGACACGGTCTCGGCCGGCGCCCTCGAGCATCTCCCCGTCGCCCGGGTGACGAACCTCGTCCGGGCCATGGAGGAGCTCAAGGATAAAGGCCTCTGGCTCGTCGGGGCGGAAGGGTCCGGCGACGAGCCCTGGTATGCGTTCGACTACACCGGCCCGGTCGGCATCGTCCTCGGCTCCGAGGGCCGCGGCCTGCGCCCGCTCGTCAAGAAGACCTGCGACAAGGTCCTCTCCATCCCCCTCTCGGGCAAGGTGGCCTCCCTCAACGTGGCCGCCGCCGCCGCCGTCTTCTTCTTCGAGGTCGTCCGCCAGCGGAGGGGCCCTATCGGCAGCTGAGCGATAAGGCCATGGCGCAGGGGCGATGCCCGGAGGGGGGCACAAGGGCCGAGCGGCGGACGGAAAATGGGGACGTTTCTGTTTTTTAAACAATGCATTAAGTTCAAAAACAGAAACGTCCCCATTTCGGCGAGGCCCGGATCCCGGCGTGTTTGCTCGCCGGGCCAAACACGCGACCCGACGGACCCGAGGTCCGTTGGAGCGAGGGCTGCCCGAGGCCGACGGCTTGACTTGAAATGCCTCGGCCCCTAGAATAGGCCTATATTCTAACCTGTTGAAAGAGCGGCGCATGGAAAAATCGGCGGAGTTTTGTACGCTCGAGAAGGGCATCCTGTCCCTCAAGGACCAGATCGACGCCCTGGCCGAGACGGACGACCTCGGCAAGAAGGAGAAGATCGCCACCCTGCGCGCCGAGATCGAAAAGGAGTGGGCCGCGATCCTGCCCCGGCTCACCACGATCAACATCGTCCAGATCGCCCGCCACCCCAAGCGCCCCTATACCCTGGACTACATCGCCGTCCTCTTCCAGGACTTCATGGAGATGCACGGCGACCGGCGTTTCGCCGACGACCCGGCCATCGTCGCCGGCCTGGCATTCTACAAAGGCCGGACCGTGGCCGTCATCGGCCACCAGAAGGGCCGGACGACCCGGGCCCGCATCGACCGCAACTTCGGCCAGGCCAACCCCGAGGGCTACCGCAAGGCCCTCCGGGTCATGCAGGAGGCGGAAAAGTTCTGCTACCCGGTCATCACCTTCATCGACACGCCCGGGGCCTATCCCGGCATCGGCGCCGAGGAGCGCGGCCAGGCCGAAGCCATCGCCAATAACCTCAAGACCATCGCCAGGCTCAAGGTCCCGATCATCAACGTCGTCATCGGCGAGGGCGGAAGCGGCGGCGGGCTCGGCATCGGCTTCGGCGACCAGCTGATGATGCTCGAGCACTCGTTCTATTCCGTCATCTCCCCCGAGGGCTGCGCGGCGATCGTCTGGAAGGACCAGAACGGCCGTCGAGGAGGCCGCCGAGAACCTGGGCATCCGGGCGAAGACGCTGCTCGGGTTCGGCATCATCGACAAGATCATCCCCGAGCCGCCCGGCGGGGCCCACATCGACCCCGAGCTGACCTTCAAGACCGTCGACAAGCACATCTACCAGGCCCTGAAAAAGCTCGAAGCCAAGTCCCTCGAACAGATGCTCGAGGAGCGCTACAGGAAAATCCGCAAGCTGGGGGTCTTCGAGGAACGGTGACCGAAGACGCCTCCGCCAGAAAAGAGCTCGCCGCCATCAAGGGGACCAGGGACATCCTGCCCGGCGAGGTCGAGAAGTGGCAGGTCCTCGAGGGGCTGGCCCGGACGACCTTCGAGCTCTACGGTTTCCGGGAGCTCCGGGCGCCGGTCTTCGAAGCCACCGAGCTGTTCGAAAAGGGCAGCGGCTCGACCTCCGACGTCGTCACCAAAGAGATGTACACGTTCATCGACAAGGGCGGCCGGTCCCTGACCCTGCGGCCCGAGTACACGCCCTCGGTCGTCCGGGCCATCATCGAGCACCGGCTCGACCTCGAGGGCGCGCCCATGCGCTACTACTTCATGGGCCCGATGTTCCGCTACGACAAGCCCCAGAAGGGGCGTTATCGCCAGTTCCATCAGATCGACATCGAGGTCTTCGGCGAAAAGGACGCGGCCGTCGACGCCGAGATCATCGAGATGGCCCACGCGCTTCTCGGCAAGCTCGGGGTGGGCGGGACCGAAACCCTGGTCAATACGGTCGGCTGCCGGGCCTGCCGCCCGGCCTACAGCGCCGCCCTGCGCGAGGCCGCGGCCAAGCGCAAGTCCGAGCTCTGCGTCGATTGCCAGCGGAAGGCCGAGACCAACCCGCTCCGGATCTTCGACTGCAAGGTCGAGGCCTGCCGGGAGATCGCGCGCTCCTTCCCGCTCATCCAGGAATTCCTCTGCGACGAGTGCCGGGACCATTTCCGCAGGCTCCTGGCCTGCCTCGACGTTCTGAAGATCGCCTACCGCGTGGACCCGCGCCTCGTCCGGGGCCTGGACTATTACACCAAAACGACGTTCGAGATCGTCACCGCCGGAATCGGCGCCCAGAACGCCCTGCTCGGCGGCGGGCGCTACGACGACATGATGAAGGACTTCGGCGGGCCGGACATCTGCGGCACCGGGTTCGCCATGGGCATCGAACGGGTGCTCTCGGTGGCCGAGCTCGCCCCTCCGGCCAGGAAGATGCTCTATCTGGCCTACCTCGGCGACAGAGGCCAAGATGGCGGGGTTGGACCTGGCCCGCTATTTCCGGTCGAACGGCGTCGAGTGCCTGGTCGAATACAAGGACCGGGGCATGAAGGCGCATTTCGGCCGGGCCAACAAGCTCCAGGCGTCCTGGGTCCTCATCGTCGGCGAGGACGAATTGAAGAGCGGCCGCTTCGGCCTCAAGGACATGGCCGCCGGCACGCAGTCCGAAGGCACGCCGCGAGGACCTCCTGGCCCTCCTCCTGAGAAGCTAGCCGCCGGGGATCCCATGAACAACTCCGACAAGACCGCCCCGACCCTGAAAAGAACGGACTACTGCGGCGCCCTGCGCGCCTCCGACGAAGACCGCGAAGTCGTCCTCTGCGGCTGGGTCCACAAGACCCGCGACATGGGCCACCTCGTCTTCGTCGACCTGCGCGACCGCGAGGGCCTGGCCCAGGTCGTCTTCCAGTCCGATCGTCCGGAGCTCGCCGAAGAGGCCAAGAAGCTCCGCGGCGAATTCGTGGTCGGGGTCCGCGGCCGCGTCCGCCGCCGCTCCTCGGTCAACAAGGACATCCCCACGGGAGAGGTCGAGGTCGAAGCCCTCGAGCTTCGCGTCTTCGCCCCCTCGAAGGTGCCGCCGTTCGTCGTCGCCGATCCGCCCCAGGCCTCCGAGGAGCTGCGGCTGAAATACCGCTACCTCGACCTGAGACGGCCCAAGATGCAGCGCCACATCCGCCTGCGTCACGAGGCCTCGCTGGCCGCCCGGAACTACCTGAGCCGGCACGGCTATCTCGAGATCGAGACGCCCATCCTGGCCAACCCGACCCCGGAGGGGGCGCGCGACTTCCTCGTCCCGAGCCGCATCTATCACGGCCGCTTCTACGCCCTGCCCCAATCGCCCCAGCAATTCAAGCAGACCCTGATGGTCGCCGGATGCGACCGCTATTTCCAGATCGTCCGCTGCTTCCGGGACGAGGCCCTGCGGGCCGACCGCCAGCTCGAATTCACCCAGATCGACATCGAGACGAGCTTCATCGACCGCGAGGATTTCTTCGCCCTCAACGAAGGCCTCATGGAGGCGCTGTTCGCGCTCATCGGCCGCAAGGTCGAGCGGCCGTTCAGGCGCCTTCCCTATGCCGAGGCCATGGAGAAGTACGGCTCGGACAAGCCGGACCTGCGGGTTCCCCTCGAGATGCGCGACCTCACGGCCGTCGCCCGGGCGAGCTCGTCCGAGATCCTCAAGGCCGTCCTCGGCGCGGGCGGCGAGGTCAAGGGCTTGCTCGTCCCCGGAGCCGGCGTCTCTCTCCCGGGGCCAGCTCGACAAGCTCGGTCGAGAAGGCCAAGTCGCTCGGGGCCAAGGGCCTCGATCTGGATCAAGAAGCAAGAGGGATGGAAATCGTCTCTCAAGACGGCCGAGGCCGACTACGAGAGCATCTGGGCCGCCCTCGGCGGCGCCGGCGCCGACCTGGCCCTGCTCGTGGCCGGCAAGAAGGAAATCGCGCTCAAGGCCCTCGGCGAGATCCGCCGGACCTGGCCGGTCGAGGACGCCGGCCGCCGGGAAAGCCTCGCCTTCTGCTGGGTGACCGATTTCCCGCTCTTCGAGTGGAGCGAGGAGGAGAAGCGCTTCGTCTCGATGCACCACCCCTTCACCTCGCCCTACGAGGAGGATCTCGCCTCTCCTCGAGGCCGAGCCGGCCAAAGTGCGGGCCAAGGCCTACGACCTCGTCCTCAACGGCACCGAGGTCGGCGGCGGCTCGATCCGGATCCACGACATGGCGATCCAGCGCCGGATCTTCAAGGCGCTCGGACTGACGGACGAGGAGACCGAGGAGAAGTTCGGCTACTTCCTCGAGGCGCTGGGCTACGGCGCCCCTCCCCACGGCGGCATCGCCCACGGGCTTCGACCGCCTGGTCATGTTCCTGGCCGGCGAGGAGTCGATCCGCGAGGTCATCCCCTTCCCCAAGACGACGGGCGCCCTCGACCTGATGACCGGCTCGCCTTCGGCCGTCGCCGGGCGGCAGCTCGACGAGCTCGGGCTCAAGATGAAGAGCTAGAGATCCTGGACGGCCTTGCGGCTCCTGTCCCGTCATCGGATCGGTCAGGGCGATCCTGTGGACCTTGCCCAGCTTGTCCAGCGGGCCGGGCCACTTGTCGCCGCCCTTGTTGCAGGGCTCCCAGTCGCCGACGATCATCATGACGATCTTGTCGGGCTGGACGTACTTCGTCGCCGCCTCCTGGACCCGGGCCTTGGTCACGGCCTGGATCTTCGACCGGTAGGTCTTGTAGTAATCCATGGGCTTCCCGGTCATCTCCAGGTTGGCGAAGCTCATCATCGTCGCCTGGGCCGACTGGAAGTTGTCGGCGAAGCTCTCGAGGTAATAGTTGATCGCCGTGTCCATCTCGGCGTCCGAGACGGGCTCCGTGCGGATGCGATTGAACTCGTTGAGAATGAGCGAGATGGCGTAGCCGACCGTGGACGACTTGGTCTGAACGTAGCCGGCGAACGTGCCCGGCAGGCCCCAGCGATAGGTGAAGCGGCTGCCCTGGTTATAGGACAGGCCTTCGTCCGAGCGGACCTTGGTCGTGATCCGCGAAGTGAAGCTGCCGCCGCCGAGGATGAAATTCATGACCTGGACGGCGAAATAATCGGGGTTCGTGTCCTCGAGGCCGAGATGGCCGAGGCTGATGTAGCCCTGGTTGATGGCCTTCTGGATGAAATAGACGCCCGGCTCCGGGACCGGGGAACGTTTTCGGCAGCGCGGGAACGAGACGGCCCACGCCCTTCCAGCCCGCGGCCAGCTTGTCGATCTTGGCCTTGAGCGCGGGCTTGGCGAAATCGCCGGAGACCGCCAGGATGACGTTCTTCGGCGAGAAGTACCTGGCATGGAACGCCTTGAGGTCGGCCGCGCGTGATGCCTTCATACGTGGCCTTCGTCGGCTGCCAGGTCACGGCGTTGTCGCCGTAGAGGAGCCGTTCGTATTCCCGGTTGAGGACCGTGCCCGGCTGGTCGTTGGCCTGCCGCAGGTGCTCGACGAAGCGGGCCTTGGCCAGCTTCAGCGGCTCCTCGCGGAAGGCCGGGTTCCGGAGAACGTCGAAGAACAGGGCCAGGCCTTCATCGAGGTCCTTGGCCAGGACGGACAGGCTCAGGGTCGAGGTCCTCTCCCCGACATTGAAATTCAAGCGTGCCGCCGAGGAAGTCGATCCGCTCCTCGATGGCCGATCCCTTTGCGGGCCGTCGTTCCGCCCTTGATGAGCTGGTCGCCGAGCACCGTGCCGAGCCCGGCCTTGTCCTTCGGGACGTAGAGGTCGCCGCAGTTGATGATCGCGGTGATGTTGAAGAGGGGCAGGCTCTTGTCCTCCTGGACGTAGGCCCGCAGGCCGCCCGCGTAGACGGCGCGGAAGGCCTTCGGGTCCGGCGGCTCGTATTTGAGCGGCGGGTAGTTCAGGTCCGACGGCCGCTTCGCTTGCGCCAGACCCAGTCCGGCGCAGACGAACGTGAGCGCGAGTATGGCGATGATCGTTCTTTTCATGTCGTCCTCCTTACCGCCCCGACTTCCGGGTGTAGATCGCCGTCAGGCTGTTGTCCTTGACGAAGTACTTGGCGGCGACGCGCTTGATGTCGTCGTTGCGTGACCTTCTTGAGATCGTCGAGGTCGGTCAGGATGGACGCGCCAGCCCCGCATGAGGTCGGCCCGGCCGACGCGGCCGGCCAATCCGGACGTGCTCCCGAGGCTGCGGATGAACATGGCCTCGCGCTTGTTCTTGGCCTTCTGGATCTCGTCCTCCGTCAGGCCGTTCGCCTTGACTTTGTCGATCTCGGCCCAGATCTCCTTCTCCAGGTCCTCCGGCTTGACGCCCTTGTCGATGCGCGGCGTCGCGCTGAACTGGAAGGCCCCGACGTACCATTGGGGCCGGCTCGAGGCCGAGGCGCTGACGGCCAGCTGCTTGTCGCGGACGAGCGTCTTGTAGAGACGGCCCGTCCCGCCGCCGCCGCCCATGCCGCCGCGGAAGCCGCCGCCGCCGGAGCCCAGCGTGCTGGCCAGGATGGACAGGGCCGGGGTGTCCGGATCGCCGTCACGGCGGGATGTGGAACATCATCTGCAGGCTCGTCGACGCCGGGCCCTCGCCGTAGAACCGCTTTTCGCTGTACTGCGGCGGCTCGCCGTCGCGGATGGGCTCGAGGTCCGGGCCCTTGGGGATGCGGCCGAAGTACTTCTCGGCCATGGCCGTGACCGCCGCCGGATCGAAATCGCCGACGTAGATGGCCACGGCGTTGTTCGGGACATAATAGGTGTTATGGAAGTTGATGAGGTCCTGTTTCGTCATCTTCTTCAGGTCGTCCATCCAGCCGATGACGTCCCAGTGATAGGGCGAGGCCGTGTAGAACGCGGCGTTGACCTGCTCGCCGAAGAAATAGCCGGGCCGGTTCTCGCTCAGCCGGCGCTCCTCCATGATGACGTCCTTCTCGGAATAGAACTCGCGGAAGCGGGCGTTCATCATCCGGTCGGATTCCATGAGCATCTGGAGCTCGATCTTGTTCGAGGGCAGGGTGACGTAGTAGCCGGTCGTCTCCTGACTGGTCGAGGCGTTGAGCCCCGTGCCGCCGTTCTTCATGTACTGGGTCCAGAGGTCGTCCTTGACGATGTAGGCCTTCTCGGCCTTGACCAGCTCGTCGACCTGCTTCTGCCAGGCGGCGATCTTGGCCGTGTCGCCGTCGGTCTTCCAGTATTTTTCCCGGTAGATCTGGCCCATGAGCTCGTCGATCTGGGCGTCGATCTTGGCGTCCGCGGCGTAATCGGTGACGCCCATGACCTCGGTGCCCTTGAACATCAGGTGCTCGTGGACGTGGGCGCTGCCGGTGATGCCGGGCCGCTCGTTGATCGAGCCGACCTTGAAGTAGATGTGGCAGACGACGCGGGGCACGCCCGGCTTGGGGATCATCAGGATCTTCATGCCGTTCGCCAGGACATGCTCCTTGACGTCCAGGGTCACGTCCGCGGCCCCGGCGAACGCCGCGAGGACGAACGCCGCCGTGACGAGAACGAGAAAGCGCTTTTTCATCTCCGACACCTCCACAGAGACATAATGATCCAAACTCTTTAGACGTATTTCCGGTATGACTTCTTCCGCTTGAGGGCCTCGACGACGTCCTTGACCTTCTGGTCGAGGGCGGCGTCGCAGATGAGCAGGGCGTCGTCCGTGTCGACGACGATGAGATCGTGGACGCCGACGAGCGCGGTCAGCCGGCCCGGGTTCCAGACGAGGCAGTTCCTGGCGTCCAGGGCCAGGGTCTCGCCGCGGACGGCGTTGCCGGCGCCGTCCCGGGGCCAGATCCCGGCGAGCGCCGACCAGGCCCCGACGTCCGACCAGCCGAAATCGCCGTCGGCGACAAGGACCCCCTCCGCCTTTTCCATGAGGGCGTAATCGATGGACAGGGCCGGGGCCAGGCCGAAGGCGCGCTTGAGCTTGGCGGAGCTTCCCGACTTCAGAGCCGCGACCATGGCCGCCCAGGCCGGCTCGAGCTCGGGCGCGGATCGGGCCAGCTTTTCGGCGAAGACGCCGGCCCGCCAGAGGAACATGCCCGAGTTCCAGGCATGGTCCCCGGAGGCCACGTACTCTTCGGCCTGGGCCAGGGCGGGCTTTTCCCTGAATCCCCGGACGGGATAAAAAACCGTGCCGCCGATCTTCCGGCCCGCCCCCCGGTCGTGGCGGATGTAGCCGAAGCCCGTCGCCGGGAACGCCGGCGGGATGCCGAAGGTGACAAAGACGCTTTCCCGGGCCGCGGCTTCGATCCCCGCCCGCATCCGGACGAGGAACCTCGCCTGGTCGCCGATGAGGTGGTCGGCGGGAAGCACGGCGACGACGGCCTCGGGATTTTCGAGCCAGATGCGCGCCGTCGCCAGCATCAGCGCCGGGGCCGTGTTCCGCGCTTCGGGCTCGACGAGGAAGCTCCGCGCGGCGAGGCGCGGCAGGAGCTTTCGCGCCTGGCGGGTCTGGGCGGCATCGGCGATGAGCGTCATCTTCCGCGGCGGGACGAGAGGCCGGATGCGGCGGACCGTCTCGAGGAGCATCGGATCGGGGCCGGCGATGCGCAGGAACTGCTTGGGCCGGGCCGCCCGTCCGAGCGGCCAGAACCGGGTCCCCCGCCCCCCGGCCAGGATGACGGCGCGGACGTCTCGCTCTTTCATGACGCTCCGAGCGCGTGGATGACCTGCTGCAGAAGACCGCGGACCTCTTTCTGGATCGCGGCCAGGTCCTCTTCGGTGTCGGCCTCGAAGCGCAGGACGATGACGGCCTGGGTGTTCGAGGCCCGGACGAGACCCCAACCCTTCGGGAACAGGGCCCGCACGCCGTCGATGTCGATGACGGGATAGCGGGCGGCCAGGGCCCGGCGGACCTCGTCGACGATCTTGAACTTGACCTCGTCGGAGGCGTAAATGCGGATCTCCGGCGTCGTGGCCGTCTTCGGGAGACCGGCCATCATCGCCGAGAGCTTCTGGCCGGAACGCGCCAGGAGCTCGATCAGCCGGGCCGAGGCGTAGATCGCGTCGTCGAAGCCGAACCAGCGGTCGTTGAAGAAGATGTGGCCGCTCATCTCGCCGGCGAGCGGGGCGTTCTCTTCTCTGATCTTCTGCTTGATCAGGGAGTGTCCCGTCCGCCACATGACCGGCCGGCCCCCGAGCTTCGCGATCTCGTCGTAGAGGACCTTGGAAGCCTTGACCTCGGAGATGACGGCCGCGCCCGGCCGCGAGGGCAGGATGTCCCGGGCGAAAAAGATGAGCAGCTGATCGCCCCAGACGATCCGTCCGGTGTCGTCGACGACGCCGATCCGGTCGGCGTCGCCGTCGTAGGCGATGCCCAGCTCGGCGCCGGTCTCACGGACCTTGGCGATGAGCTTGTCCATCGCCTCCGGCAGCGTCGGGTCGGGGTGGTGGTTCGGAAACCGGCCGTCGGGCTCGCAGAAGAGCTCGACGACCTCGGCCCCCATCTTCCGGAAAAGGGGCACGGCCACGACGCCGCCGGTGCCGTTCCCGGCGTCGATGACGACTTTCACCCGCCGGTCGAAGCGCACGTTGCCGGCGACGTAGTCCATGTATTCGCCGACGACGTCGAGCGGCCGGACCCGGCCCTGGCCGCGCGGGAAGACGCCCTTGCGGACGATCTCGTAGAGGGCTTGGATCGTCTTGCCGTAGAGCGTCTCCTCGCCGGACATCATCTTGAAGCCGTTGTGCTCGGGCGGATTGTGCGATCCGGTGACCATGACGCCGGCCGGCAGCTTCCCGTGGAACACGGAGAAGTAGAGGAGCGGCGTGGGCACGACGCCGAGGTCGGCCGCGTCGCAGCCCGTCGACAGGAGCCCGCGGATGAGGGCTTGGGCGAAGCCCGGAGAGCTCAGCCGGCAGTCCCGGCCGACGGCCACGTCGCTCTGGCCGCGGCCGAGGAAGAACGTGCCCATGGCCCGGCCCAGGATCTCGACCGACGGCTCGTCGAGGTCCCGGCCGGCGATGCCGCGGATGTCATATTCCCTGAAGATCGTCGGATTGATATCCAAGCCGCCCTCCTCGGTCGCCACGGCAGTCTCTGTAACCTATTTAATATCTTTGTCGTGCGAACGAACGACCGGCCCCTTCGAGGCCTCCTGCGTCCTGCCGGCCGCGCGGCGCCGGGCGTAGCTCGCCGCGATGAAGGCCTTGAACAGCGGATGCGGCGTCAGCGGCTTGGATTTGAACTCGGGGTGGAACTGACAGCCGAGGAACCAGGGGTGGCCGGGGGCCTCGATGATCTCCACCAGCCCGTAGTCCGGATTGATCCCGGAGAAGATCAGGCCCGCGTCGGCGAGAGCGTCCTTGTAGCTCGGGTTGAACTCATAGCGGTGGCGGTGCCGCTCCGTGATGTGCAGAGCGCGATAGGCCTTGTGGGCGAGCGAGCCTTTCTGGAGATCGCAGCGGAACTGGCCGAGCCGCATCGTCCCGCCGATGTCGCAGTCCATGGCCAGCTCGCGCCAGCGGACGATGACCTTGTGCGGCGCGTCCGGGACGAATTCCGTGCTGTTCGCTTTCTTCAGCCCGGCGAGGGAGCGGGCGTATTCGATCGAAGCGCATTGCATGCCCAGGCAGATGCCGAAGAACGGAACGTTGTTCTCGCGGGCGTAAGTGACCGCCCGGATCTTGCCTTCGATGCCGCGCTTGCCGAAGCCCCCGGGGACGAGGATGCCGTCCTTCGCGCCCAGGATCCCGGCCGGATCGTTCTTCTCCAGGGCCTCGGCTTCGATCCAATCGATCTTGACGCAGAGCCTGTTGGCCAGGCCGCCGTGGATGAGGGCCTGGTTCAGGCTCATGTAGGAATCGTGGAGGCCGGCGTACTTGCCGACGAGGGCGATCTCGACGATGTCCTTGGGGTGCTTGAGGCGGTCGACCATGGCCTCCCATGCGGCCAGGTTCTTCTTCCGGCTCGGCAGGTGGAGCATCCTGAGGATCGTCGCGTCGAGGCCCTGCTCGGCGTAGTTCAGCGGGATCTCATAGACCGTGTCGACGTCGAGCGCCGTGATGACGGCGTCGACCGGCACGTTCGTGAACAGCGCGATCTTGGACTTGATGTCGGCGGACAGGTCGCGCCCGGTGCGGCAGAGAAGGATGTCCGGCTGGATGCCGATCGCCCGGAGCTCCTTGACGCTGTGCTGCGTCGGCTTGGTCTTGAGCTCGCCCGAAACCCCGACATAGGGAACGAGGGTCAGGTGGATGAAGAGCGTCCGGTCCAAGCCGAGCATGAGCCGCATCTGCCGCGTCGCCTCGAGGAACGGCAGGCTTTCGATATCGCCGACGGTCCCGCCTATCTCACAGATAACAATATCGTTACCGTCAGCCACCTGCTCGACGGCCGACTTGATCATGTCGGTGACATGGGGGATCACCTGGACGGTCTTGCCGAGATACTCGCCCTTGCGCTCCTTGCGGATGATGGACTCGTAGATCTTTCCGGCCGTCCAGTTGTGGTCCC
Organism: Candidatus Aminicenantota bacterium; assembly: GCA_963742235.1. GTDB lineage: Bacteria > Acidobacteriota > Aminicenantia > Aminicenantales > Saccharicenantaceae > RBG-16-66-30. The sequence goes on from CAVULT010000016.1 coordinate 61,016, forward strand.
GCGTCGTCTTCGTCGAGGTGAACCGCTCGTAATGACCGAGGTCGAGATCCGTCTCGGCGCCGTCGTCGGTGACATAGACTTCGCCGTGCTGGAAGGGGCTCATCGTGCCCGGGTCGACGTTGAGGTAGGGATCGAGCTTCTGGATGGTGATGCGGTAGCCGTGGCTTTCGAGGAGCCGGCCGATCGAAGCGGCGGCGATGCCTTTGCCCAAGCCGGAAATGACCCCGCCGGTGATGAAGATATACTTGGTCATGAGGTCCTCAGGTTCGGAATGATCCCCCGATTATATCCTTGGAACGCCCCGCACTCAAGCCGGGAGCGCGGGCCGCCGAATTCCCGGACCGAACGCCGCCGTTCAGGCTCAGGTCTGCTCCGCCACGGCGGGCGCGGGCGCGCTCGGACGCGGGCCGCCCTTCGTCTGGCACGTCGCTTCGAGATAGGCGCCCTCCTCGACCACGAGCGTGGGGGCGAGAAGCGTGCCGAAGACGCGTCCTTTGTCGTGGATCTCGATCCGGTCGGTCGCCTGCAGCGTGCCGCGGATCTCTCCGTTGATAACGAGCTGGCCGACCTTGACGTCGGCTTCGACCTTGCCTCTCTCGCCGATGACCAGGAGCGAGTCCGAGTTGATCGTGCCCTTGAATGTCCCCTCGATCCGGAACGAGCCTTTGAACGTCAGGTCGCCTTTGAATTCGGATTCCATGTCGATCAGGCCTGCCAGCTTCGTCTCGTTCAATTCACGAGGTCTGTCTTTCATGCGTTTGCTCCTTTGATCCTGTCGTAAATTCGATTCAGATCATCAAGGGAAAAATAATAGATCTTCAGGACGCCCTTGTTCCGGCTGCCCGCGACGAGGACCTTGGTCCCCAGGAGCTTGAGCATCTCCTCCTGGAGGGCGTGGAGGTCGGGGTCGGCCAGGCTCCGCTGGGCCCGGGGCGCCTTCTTCTTGAGCCGGTTGACCAGGGATTCCGTGTTTCGCACCGACAGCCCCCTGTCGATGACCTGACGGCAGCAGTAGAGCTGCGTCGCCGTGTCCTCGAGGGCCAGCATGGCCCTGGCGTGTCCCATCGAGATCTCGCCGTCGGTCAGGCGGTCCTGGATCTCGCCGGGAAGCTTGAGGAGGCGGAGATAGTTGGTGACAGAGCTCCGGTCCTTGCCGACCTTGTCGGCGAGATCGTGCTGGGCGTAGCCGTGGTCGTCAATGAGCCTCTGATAGGCCCGGGCGATCTCCAGGGCATTGAGCTCTTCGCGATGGATGTTCTCGATGAGCGAGACCTCGAGCTGCTTGTCTTTCGGGATATTCCGGATGAGGACCGGGATCTTGCGCAGGCCGGCTTTCTGCGCGGCCCGCCACCGCCGTTCCCCGACGATGATCTTGTAATGGTCGTCCTCGGGGACCACGATGACCGGCTGCACGATACCCGTCTCCTTGATCGATTGGGCCAACTCCTCGATCGTTTGGTCGTCGAACTTCACCCGCGGTTGAAAGGGATTCGGCTTGACGTCTTCGACATCGATCTCGGCGAACCTCTCGTCCTTCAGGATGCTGAACTCGTCCGGGATGAACGCTCCCAGACCTTTTCCCAGGGCTTTCTTGCTCATCGGCGAATGATCTCCTCGGCCAGACTGATATAGGCCTCGGCCCCCTTGGACTTGATGTCGTAGAGGACTATAGGCTTGCCGAAGCTCGGGGCTTCGGCCAGGCGGATGCTGCGGGGAATGACGGATTCGAAAAGGATATGCTTGAGGGATTTGCGGATCTCCTCCGCGACCTGCTTGGAGAGGTTCGTCCGCTCGTCGTACATGGTCAGCAGGATGCCCTCGACGGTCAGCCTGGGATTGAAATAGGTCCTCACGGTCTCCAGGGTTTGGAAGAGATCGGGGATCCCTTCCATGCAGAAAAATTCCGTTTGGACGGGGATGACGAGGGAATCGGCCGCGGCCAGAGCGTTGATCGTCAGGAATCCCAGGGATGGCGGGCAGTCGATGAGAATAAATTAAAGAACCGCCTCGCCTTATCGATCGGCCCCGACCAGGCGCTTTTCCCTCTGTTCCGACTGGTAGAGCTCCGCTTCGACGCCGGCAAGCTCGGGCGAACACGGACAGAGGTAGAAATTCTCCAGATCGGTCCCCATGATGCAGTCCATGAGGTCGCGGCCGTTCATCATGGCCTGGTAGATACCCTTGCCTGCCTCCTTGCGCTTGGCCAAGCCAAGCGTGGACATGCCTTGGGGGTCGAGGTCGATGAGGAGGGTCCTTCTGTTCTTGAGAGCCAGGCATGCCGAGAGATTGATGGCCGTGGTCGTTTTTCCGACGCCGCCCTTCTGGTTCGCTACCGCGAAGACCTTATTCATCGTCAGGCTCGGTTTCACGTGGAACAGGCGCCGGCCGGCCGCCCTTCTTCATCCGGATCTCGAGATTGAGGCCGATATTCTGGACGGCCGCCGGGCGTCATGCCCGGGATCTTCCGGGCTTCTCCCAGGGTCTGCGGTCTCGTCTTCTCGAGCTTCTCGACAGCTTCCCTGGTCAGCCCGGAGACGCCGCGGAAGTCCATATCGCTCGGAATCCTCATCGAATCCGTCCTCGCCGCCTTGGCGATCTCTCGCTCCTGCTTCCGGATGTAGCCCGCATACTTTGTTTCCGACTCGATGAATCGCGTCTCTTCATGGCTCAAGACTATCGGATGTTGTCCGTATTTTAGCACATCTTTGAGCTCGATTTCAGGTTTCTTCAAATATTCGAGCATCGAAACCCGGTTGCCGGTCCCGTCCTTCAGAGAGCACTTCTTCAGGTAGGCCATCGCCTCACCGATCCGTCTGGTCTTCTCCTGATAATCGTTCCATGTCTCGTCCGGGATCAGGCCGAGCTCTCGGCCGTATCCCATAAGCCTCCTGTCCGCGTTGTCGATCCTCAACAAGAGCCTGTATTCGGCCCTCGAGGTGAAAAGCCGGTATGGCTCGTCGATCCCGGTCGATACGAGGTCGTCGATCAGGACGCCGATATAGGCCTCATTCCGCGCTAAAATGAATGGCGACTTCTTTTTAAGGCTCAAGGCGGCGTTGATGCCGGCCATGATCCCCTGGGCGGCGGCCTCTTCATAGCCCGAAGTTCCGTTGATCTGTCCGGCGAGGAAAAGACGCCTGATCTTTCGGGTCTCGAGATTGGGCAGGAGCTCGATGGGGGAGACGGCGTCGTATTCGATGCCATATGCGGGTCTCAGGATCTTGGCCCGGTCAAGCCCGGGAATAGTCGAGAGGATCTCCCTTTGGACGTCGAAAGGGAGACTCGAGGAAAGTCCGTTGACGTAGGTCTCGGTCGTATCCGATCCCCTCCGGCTCCAGGAAGAACTGGTGCCGGGCCCTCTGAGGGAATTTGACGACCTTGTCTTCGATCGAGGGGCAATAGCGCGGCCCGATCCCCTTGATCTTTCCCGCATAGAGGGGCGATTTATCCAGATTGCGGCGGATCGCGGCATGGGTCTCGACGTTCGTGTACCCCAGGTGGCAGAGGACCTTGTTTTCGAGTCTGGATCGGGTGCGATATGAGAAGGGGACGGGTTCCGGGTCGCCGGCCTGGGGGACGAATTGACTCCAGTCGATCGTATCCCGGTCGAGGCGCATCGGCGTTCCCGTTTTCAGGCGGAGGACCTTCAGCCCGAGCTTCTTGAGCTGCTCCGCCAGGGCCACCGACGGGGGCTCGTTGGCCCGGCCGGCCGGATAGCTCTCGAGTCCGATATGGATCAACCCATTGAGGAACGTCCCGGGGGTCAAAATAACCGATTTCCCCCCTATAAGCGTTCCTTCAAGGGTCCTGACCCCGCGAACCGCGCCCCTCGATACGACCACTTCCGAGACGATGGCCTGGAAGACCGTCAGGTTGGCCATGCTCTCGAGCTTGTGCTTCATGGCCAGACGATAGGCGGCTTTGTCGCACTGCGCCCGGGGGGCCTGGACCGCGCCCCCACGGCTTCTGTTGAGGAGCCTGAATTGGATCCCTGTTTGGTCGGCGAGCAGCCCCATCAGGCCGCCCAGGGCGTCGATCTCGCGGACCAGATGCCCCTTGGCCAAGCCGCCGATCGCCGGATTGCAGGACATTTGAGCGATCGTATCGAGGTGAATGGTCAGGAGGCAGGTGCGGAGCCCCATGGCGCTCGCCGCGGCGGCCGCCTCGCAGCCGGCGTGGCCGGCGCCGACCACGATGATGTCGAAATCGTTCCCCAAAACCATGCCGGATGCCTATTTCCCGACGCAAAAGCGTCCGAAGATGTCGTCGAGGACCTCCTCGGCCCTCACTTCCCCTGTAAGCTCTCCGACCAGCCGGATGGCCGTTCTGATCTCCTCGGCATAGATTTCTTCGGTATGCTTCCCGGCCAGGAGCGCCCGGGCGCGTCGAAGAGCGTCCAGGATCTCCTGTAGGGTGTCTTTTTGTCTGGCATGGAGGATGATCTCCTCCTCCTTGATCGAGCCCGGGACAAAAAGTCCGTTTATTCGGGAGCGCAGCCCGTCGATGTTCCTGCCTTTCAAGGCGGAAACCTCAACGACGGGGCTCGGCCCGGCCAGCTCCCGGACCTTTCCGGCCGCAAGCCTCCTGGGGAGGTCGCTCTTATTCAAGACGATGAGGCAGCGCTTCCCCTGGAATCTCCGGATGAGCCGCTCGTCCTCCTCGCTATCCTTGCGGGAGGCGTCGATGACGATGAGCAGGCCGTCGGCCTCCCTGGCGATCTTCTGCCCCCTGGCGATGCCGCGTTTCTCGACGGGATGCGAGGGACGGCCGAGGCCAGCCATATCGACGAGATGGAATCTGACTCCGCCGACGACCATCTGCTCCCTCAGGAAATCCCTGGTCGTCCCGGGGAAGGGAGTGACGATGGCCCGGTCTTCCTCGAGAAGGGCGTTGAACAGGGTCGATTTGCCGACGTTCGTCCGACCGACGATGGCCAGCGTGATCCCCTCGACAAGGGCCCGGCCCGCATCATAGGACGCGACCAGCCTTTCGACCTCGTCCGACAGGAGCGCGATCGCTTTGAGATCGGCCGCGGCGCTCGTCCTGAGGTTTTCCTCGGGGAATTCGAGCCCGGCCTCGACCCTGGAATGAAGGGCGATGAGCCTGGCCCGCAGCCGGGACAGGCGCCGGGACAGGCTCCCCCCGAGCTGGCGCGAGGAGATCCTGGCCTGGCTCAGCGAGACCGACCGGATGAGATCGTTGACGGCCTCGGCTTGGATAATGTCCAATCGGCCGTTGAGATAGGCCCGGAGAGTAAATTCTCCCGGTCTGGCCAGCCGCGCCCCGGAACTCGTCCCGATCCTCAGGATGGCCTCGAGGATGGCAGGGCTGCCATGGGCGCTCAGCTCAACGACATCCTCCCGGGTATAGGAGCGGGGCGCCTTGAAATAGGTCAGGAAGGCCTCGTCGAGCGCCCGGCCGCTCTCGGGGTCCCGGATCATCCCGAAGACGGGCCGCCTCTCGGGGAACGGCCGTTTGGACTTGGCTTTCGGCGCGAAGATCTTTGCGGCCACTTCGAGCGCCTTCCGGCCGCTGAGCCGCACGATCCCAAGCCCGCCGAATCCCGGCGGGGTCGAGATCGCGATGATCGTATCTTCGAGCACTCTTGTCTTCCTGTCCGGTTCCCCATTCTAGATGACCCCCCGGCATTAGTAAAGTTGGGCAGCGGCGATCAGATCTCGCTATATGGACTTCTCGGCTCGAGGAACGCTACCGTCCCTTACCGCTCGATCCGATTCCCATTCGACAAATTGGCGATATGCGAGCGCAGAAAGGCAGGAAGAATCACCGCGGCGGACTGAGACGATGCCCGAGGAGGGGAGGTCAGTGACGCAACCGCGTGGGGGCCCCCCACCCGCGCGGAGCCGCTGATGCCGAAGAGCGCTTTGGAGCGGCGAGCACGGATGGGGGTGACGCGGAGGGAGGAAGGGACCGAACCCGACGCCCGGCCTTCGCCCCAAAGCCTAACGCGGGGCTTTGAAGATCTTGACCTTCTTAAGGAACCCCTCGCCGATGCTCTCGCTCGTGATCCCCGGCGTTTCGTTGGCGACGATGTGGATGATGCGCCGCTCATAGGGATTCATCAGGTCGAGGATCTCCTCGCGACCGGAATCGGAGACTTGCCGGGCGACCCGCTGGGCGTAATCCCGGAGCTTCTTCTCTTTCCTCTTCCGGTAGAACTCGCAATCCACCTGGACCTTGATCGGGGAGATCTTGTTGAGCACGTGTTGGATGGCCAGGAGGAGCGAGCCGTCGTTGCGGAGAAGGATCGTCTTGTCGGGACCGTCGAAGATGACGAAGATGATGTCGGCGCGCTTCTTGACCTGGTAGGTCAGGTCAAGGGGGAAGACCTCCTTGAGCTGGGCCAGGAAGCGCTCGGCGGCGTTGTCGGCGTCCTCGTCCTTGGGCCAGGCCCGGATGACGATCTCCTTGCATTTCAGGCCGAAGAGCCGCGTCTTTTCCGTGACGATCTCGTAGTTGAACTTCTCGCGCGGCAGCTTGAGCCGGTGCTCGGCCAGGCTGATGGCCTCTTCGAGGTTCGTGCCCTTGTATTCCGGTCTCTCGTCGACGGGTTGTCCGTTCCCGGTCTTCGTTTCGTTGTCCATCGTCATCTCGCTTTGGCCAGTTTGGCCGGGGGCTGCCGGTGCATCATCTTGTTGATGAGGGCCTGCTGGGCGATCTGGAGGACGTTCGTGGTCAGCCAATAGAGCACCAGCCCGCTCTGGAAGTTGATGAAAAATATGGTCATTACGAAAGGCATGATGAGCATCATCTTGGCCTGGGAGGGATCGGCCGAGGTGGGCGTCATCTTCTGGGAGATATACTGGGTGATGCCCATGAGCACGGGCGTGACGTAGAGAGGGTCCTTGACCGACAGGTCGGTGATCCACAGCATGAAGGGCGCGTGGCGGAACTCCACGGCGACGACGAGCATCCGGAACACGCCCCAGAAGACGGGCAGCTGGATGAGGAGCGGCAGACAGCCGCCGGCCGGGTTGACGCCCTGCTCCTTGTAGAGCTTCATCATCTCTTCGTTCATCTGGCGCCGCTGCTCGATGTCGGTCTTGGATTTCTTGTACTTGGCGCGCAGGGCCTTGATCTTCGGCTGGAGGTCGGCCATCTTGGACATCGACTTCGTCGAGCTGTAGGTCAAGGGGAAGAAGATGATCTTGATCAGGATGGTCAGCAGGATGATGGCCACGCCCCAGTTCGGGACGAGCTTGTGGCAGAACTTCACGACGACGAGGAGGATCTCGGCGATGGCGCCGAACATCCCGAAGTTGATGACCTTCTTCGCATCGTGGCCGAAGGCTTTGAGGGCCTCGGTGTCCTTGGGCCCGATGAAGGCCTGCGTGGGCTCGGTCGCGTAGACGAAATAGGCCGGGACCTGGCCTCCAGCGATCTCCCCGGCCTCCTGGAGGAAGGCCGCCCGGCCTTGCTGCGGCGGCAGGAGGAAGATGGAAACGAAGTAGTTCTCTTCGTAGGCCGCCCAATCGACGAAATTGTAGGTGTTCGCGCCGGGCTTGAATTTCCTCTCGTTCATCCGATAGACCTTGCCGCCGGTATAGACGGCCGAGCCGCGGCTGGCACTGTAGCTCTGCTTGGCCTCGGCGGGCGAGAGGTTGCCGATGCCCGGGCCCCAAAGGACGGAGGGGGTCACCGGCTGGCCTTCCTTCCAGACGCGGATATCCATCGTCATGGCATAGGTGCCGCCGGTGAAGCCGAAGATCTTCTCGGCCTTGACCGAAGCCCCGTCCGAAAAGACGAAGCGGATCTCGCCTTTGGCCCCGCCGGCAAGCTCAAGACCGGCCCCCGAAGTCTCGAAGAGCGAGGAGTTGAGGAGGGCCGCCAGGGTGTTGTCGTCGAGGCCCAGAGAGAACGGGTAGCGCCCGATCTCGGCTGCCAGGGCGGGGACGATCTCGAGGTCTTCCTTAACGCCGTTCTTGTAGGCCTTGAGCTTCCAGCTCTTGAGGACGCCGCCCTTGTTCGACCAGACCGCCCGGTAGAGAGGCGTGTCGACGACGACATCAGTCTCGGCCCGGCCGGCCGCGGCCGTGAGGTCCTTGGGAAGCAGGGGCTGGGCAGGGGCCGGCTTGGCCTCCTGAACGGCCGCTTTGGGCTGCGCCTGGACCGCCCCGGCCGTTCCCGGAACCGGAGTGGAAGGGGCCGCGGCGACCGGGACCGGCGGCTTCAGCGCCGCCTTGTCAGGCTTGACGAAAAAATACTGATAGCCCATCAGGACCAGGAACGACAGGACGATGGCCACGATGAGTCTCTTTTCCATTCTTTCTCACTCTCAGGGAACGGGATCCATCCCGCCCGCATGAAAAGGATGGCAGCGCAGAAGCCGCCGGACTCCCAAGTAAACGCCCCGGAAGAAGCCGTATTTCGCGATCGCCTCCTGGGTGTAAACAGAGCAGGTGGGCTCGAAGCGGCAATGGGTCCCGAGAAGGGGGAGAGCGTCAGCTGGTACAGCCTGATCAGGGCGAGGGCGACGGCTTTCACGATGATATCCGTTTTCGCAATATCGATGTCAGTGCCGAGATGTACGAGTCCCTGAGGTCGGGCCAGGGAGCGGCCCCCGATCCGGGCCGGGTTATGACGATGAGGTCGAGGGACTCAGTCAAGAGCGCCTTGTTCCTTCGAAAAAGCTCCCGAAACCTCCGCTTGACCCTGTTCCTGATGACCGCAGGGCCAACCTTCCGGCTGGCGACGACCGCCAGGCGGGAATGGTCCAGTCCATTTCTCCGGAAAACCACGGTAAAGTGGCGTCCCCGAAAGCGGCTGCCATCCCGATAGAGGCTCGCGAAATCGCTTTTTCTGCGGATTCTCTCGAGTGGCGTCAGGCGCTCATTCATCCGACAGAAACGCGCTTCCGGCCTTTGCGCCTTCTGCTTTTGATGACTTCCTGGCCGCCTTTGGTCTTCATGCGGACTCGAAAACCGTGCGTTTTTTTGCGTCGTCTGTTGTTCGGCTGAAACGTTCTCTTCATGATTGTACAACACCTATTGAGGAGGTATGTTACCCGAACCCCCCTGGCCTGTCAAGGCGTTTCGCCGGATATGCGTTGACTCGGCCGTCCCTCTTCGGGTATAATGTAATGAAATGAAAACATTGAAAATCGGCGAGAAGGTCATCTATCCGAATCAGGGCCTTGGCGTCGTCGAGGCCATCCACGAGGAGGCCTATAACGGGGAACGGTTCATGGTCTATAACCTGAGGATCATCGCCAACAACACGCTCGTCACGCTCCCCAGCGCCACGGCCCTCGAGATCGGGATCCGCCGGCCGATGCCTGAGGATTCCATCCGGAAGATCTTCCAGTTCATGGGAGATGGGGACGTGGACGTCTCGACCGACTGGAAGGGACGCTACAAGGAGCACCTCAACCTGATGAAGTCGGGAACGCTCTTCGACATGGCCACCGTTTTGAAGAGTCTTTATTTCCTGAGCCTCCAGAAACCGCTCTCGTTCCGGGAAAAGAAGATGATGGAGAAGGCTAAGGAGCTCATCGTGTCCGAGATCTCCGAAGCCGTGGCCTCGCCCTGCGCCAAGATCGAATTGAAGCTCCTGGGCGCCCTGTCCCGCTCGTTCAAGACCGCCAAGCCCCGCGTCGCCGCCTGAAGGGCCGTCCATGCTCTTGCCGGGCATCCTCCTGTTCGCCTTGTGCCTTATTCTGAGCGCCTTCTTTGCCTCGTCGGAAACGGCATTCATCGCGGTCGATCCGTATTCCCTCGAATACCATGAACGCCAGGGCTCCAAACGGGCCGCGCTCGCCAGGAGGGTCAAGGCCCGGACGAACGAGCTCCTGGCGACGATCCTGATCGGGAACACGCTCGTCAACGCGGCCGCCGCGTCCCTGGCGACGTCGCTCATCGCGAGCGCTCTGCCTGAGGCCCACCGGAGCCGCGCCGTGGTCTACGCGACCGTCGCCACGACCCTCCTGCTGCTCTTTTTTGGCGAGATCAATCCCAAGACCTTCGCCGCCCACAACGCGGTCCGCACGGCCTCGCTGCTGGCCTATCCCATCCGGGGAGCGATGTTCCTGCTCGCACCCGTGGCCAAGCTCTTCGGCTTCATGACCGGCCTCATCGTGCCCTCCTCCAGGGCCGGCAAGGGCGGCCCGTTCCCCTCGCTCAACGAAGAAGAAGCGCGCATCGCCCTTCACGCCGGGGCCCGGGGATTGTCATCGCTGCGCCGGAGGATCGTCTCGGGCGCACTCGACATGGGCTCCCGCCCGGTCAAAGAGATCATGGTCCCCCGCCCGGAGATCAAGGCCATCGAGATCGACTCCCGGCGGGAGGACGTGCTGACCACCATCCGCTCGGCCGGCTACTCCCGATATCCGGTTTTCAGGGGACGGCTCGACAGCGTCGAAGGCATCATCTACGGCAAGGATGTTATCGGATATCTTATTGACAACAAAGATTTTGCAATCAAGGACATCCTCCGCAAAGCGCTCTTCGTGCCGGAATCCGCCTCGCTCGAGAAGGTCCTCCGTCAGATGCAGGAGCGGGCCGTCCATATGGCCCTCGTCGTCGACGAGTACGGCAATGTCGACGGCCTGGTGACGCTCGAGGACATCATCGAAGAGATCGTCGGCGAGATCCAGGACGAGCATGACGATCAGGCCGGGTCCTGGTACACCCGTCTCGACGGGGGACGCTATCTCATCGCCGGCTCCGCCCCGGTCAAGGACGTCAACGCCCTCATCGACCTGCGGATCCCGGAGAAGAAATCCTACACGACCCTGGCGGGCTTCTTCTTGTCCCTCTGCGGCCGCCTGCCGCGGGAGAAAGACTCGTTCGATTTCGGCGGCTTCCGCCTGACCGTCGAGAAGATGGCCAAGCGCCGCATCGCTCTGATCGAGGCCGCCCCGGTCCCCCCGCAGGTCCCGCCCGAGCCATGAAGAACGTCGCCGTCAACAAGACCGTCTCGCACGACTACATCATCCTCGAGACCTTCGAAGCGGGCCTGGCCCTCGTCGGGAGCGAAGTGAAATCCGTCCGGGCCGGGCGGATCAGCCTGAAGGAATGCTACGCCGATGTTCGCGGCGACGAGGTCTTCCTGGTCAAGTGCCACATCAGCCCCTATGAGCCGGCCAACATCTTCAACCACGACCCCCTCCGCGACCGCCGGCTCCTGCTCCATCGCCGCGAGATCAAGCGGCTCGCGGGGAAGACCCAGGAGCGGGGCCTGACCATCGTCCCGACCCGCGTCTACATCGGCGACAAGGGGAAGATCAAGATCGAGCTCGCCCTCGCCCGGGGCAAGCGCGAGCACGAGAAGCGGGAAGCGATCAAGAAGAGGGATACGGACCGGGAGATCCGGGCCGCGCTCAAGACCCGGTCGCGGTGAAGGCCGCGGCCAGCCGGACCGCCTCCTCCATGCTGCGGGGGTCGGCGACGCCCTTGCCCGCGATATCAAAAGCCGTGCCGTGATCCGGGGACGTCCGGGCAAAGGGCAGCCCGAGGGTCACGTTGACCCCCATGGCGAAGGCCGCCAGCTTGAAGGCGATGAGCCCCTGGTCGTGGTACAGGGCGACGGCGACGGCGTCCCGCTTTCCCAAGGCCTGGAGGAAAACGGTGTCCGGAGGGAAGGGGCCTGTGACCGGAATGCCTTCCGAAACGGCCTGTTCCAGGGCCGGGCGGATCTCATCGATCTCCTCCCGGCCCAGATGACCGTCCTCCCCGGCGTGGGGGTTCAGGCCGGCCGCGAGGAAGCGGAACGGCCCGCCCGGCATCCTTTCGAGCCCCCGTTGGAGCGACCGCAAAAAGTCGATCAGCGCCTCCCTGCGGACGGCCGCGACCGCTTCGGCGAGAGGCCGGTGGTGGCTGAAGAGCGCCACCTTGAGCCTGTCCGACCAGAAGGCCATGACGGCCCCGGGGTAGATCCGGGCCAGGTACTCCGTATGACCGCGGAAGGGGTGCCCGGCCAGGGCCCAGGCGGCCTTGGAGATCGGGGCGGTGACCACGGCCTGGAGCCGGCCGGCTCTGGCTCGCTCCACGGCCGCCTCGAACCAGCGGAACGAGGCCTCTCCGTTGGCCGCGGATACGCTTCCGGAAGTCACCGCGCCGGCTGGACCGGGCATTGCGGCGAGGAACACGCCAGGCTCGGGGGCGAGGTCGGGGCGCCATTCCCGGGTCGCGATCCGGATCCCGAGCCGCTCTTGCTCGGCTCCGATGACGCGAGGATCGGCGAAAACGACATACGCGGCCTCGGGGAGTCCGGCGAGCCGGGCCAACGTCTTGACGACGACCTCGGGACCGATGCCGCCCGGGTCGCCGGCCGTCACCCCGATCGTGGGGACGGTCATGTCTTGTCCGGGGGCGCTCCCTCGGGCTCGGGGACTTCGGCGGCCTTGTAGATGCAACGGATGCTCGACTTGTAGATGAGGAGGTTGGGGGCGCCCTCGCGGTTGAGCTTGATGCAGTTCCGGTCGTACCACTCGATGTAGCCCTCGACGATCTGGCCGTCCGTATAGACCACGGCCATGGGCGTCTTCTTGTTCATCTGCTTGAGGTAGTAGTAGCTCTCGGCGAAAGTGTCCGTCGGGGGGTGCATCCTCTTATGGCCGGCTTCCTTTTCCCGTTCCTTGTCCTGGCTCATGCGCTCTTTGATCTCGGTGAGATTGGGCCGGATCAGTTTCCTGTTCATTGAAGTTTCTCCAACAGCTGGGTTGGATCGGGTTGAAGACCCTTTGAATCGAGGATAGCACAGAGCGGAACTGAATGCAAGTCAATCGTTTGGATCTGGGGAGAAACCTCTGAATATCGCCGGCCCGGGGCCCTCGGAGGGGGCGGGCGGGGAATCGGTGTCGTCGGATGTCGCCGTTCCTATTTGGGGCCGGGCGCGTAGTCGGTCAGATTGATGTTCTTCGACTGGAGGTTCGTCCCCATCGACCTTTCGAGGGCCGCGATGGAGACGTTGTAGGAGACGATGGCGTTGAGCTCGGAGATCCGCGCGGTGGCCAGGTCCCGTTGGTAGGTCAGGACAATATAATTGGTGCTCTGGCCGACCCGGAATTTCTCCTCCTCGCCGGCGAGCTTCTGCTCGGCCAGCTCCCGGGCCTTGGTGTAGGCAAGGATCCTCTTGTAGTTCGCGTCGACCGCGCGGACGGCGTTCTTGATCTCGAGATAGATCTCGTCCTTCTGGTTCTCGAGATCGAGCATGGACTGGCGCAGATTGAGCTTGGCCTGGGCCAGGGAGGCCCTCGAGAAGACGTTCGCCAGGGGCAGGCTCAGGGTCAGGCCCAGATTCCAATTGGGATACGTGAACTTGAATGTCTGTTTGACGGCCCCCGTGATGCCGCCGGGGACGGTGTGATCGATGATCGCCGAGCAGGGGGTCCCCGACATAAAAGATCCGGGTCCCGTCGATGCCGGGGCTGGAATAAGACGCGGAGAGGTTGAGGTCGGGCAGGGTCTGGTTCTTGGCAAAGCTGAGGCTGAGGCGGTCGTTCTGGAGGCCGAGCTGGGCGATCTTCAATTCCGTGCGGTTGGCGATGGCCGCGGCCAGGGCCTCCTCCAGGTTGACCTCTCGCTGGACATAGGTCGGCTTGTCCTTGGGGACAAGCGCCGTGATGTTCTTATCCTCGTCCCCCGTGATGTGGAGCAGGAGCTTCAGCTGGTCCTCGTTGCTCTTGATCTGGGTCTCGGCCTGGATGAGGTCGGCCTCGCGGGTGGCCACTTCGGCCTGGGCGCTGAGGACCTCGATCGGCGCGAGCGTGCCGACCTCGACCGAGCGCTGGTTCTTCTCGAGCAGGTCCTGGGCCAGCTTGAGGGACTGGCGCCGCACGTCGAGGTTCTCGATGCTGTAGACCAGGCTCCAGTAGGCGCTCTCGACGTTGTAGACCGTGGTCATCAGCGTGGCCTTGAGGTTCTCCTCGGATACGCCCAGGTTGTTCCTGGCCACCAGGATCTCCTGGCGGTTGATCTTGAGACCGAAGTTCCTGAGCAGGGGCTGGCTGAGGTTGAACGACAGCGTCGTTCCATAGCGCGGATCGATCGTGATGCCTCTCGTATTCGTCGTCGTCCGATAGCCGGTGAAACCCAGATTGAACGTTCCGCCCGTCGGCAGCGACTGGCTCACGTTGAGGAAGTTATAGTTCTGCGTCTGGTTGATCGTGGCGGCGCCGGGGGAATCGAGGTAAGAGTAGGCCGCATTTTCCGCTTTCTGCGACCGGGCGCTCAGGCTCAGGGTCGGGATATACTGTTCCTGGGCCAGGTTGACGGCCTCGGCCGACATCTGGGGGCCGAGGACCTGGATGGCCACGCCGAGGTTGTCTTTCAGGGCCTTGACGATGCACTCTTCGAGGGACATCGACAGGGTTCCCTGGGCCTCCTGGCCGAAGCCGGGGGCCGCCAGGACGAGGGCGAGGGCCGCCAGCGAGAGGGTCGCTTTCAATCTCATGATCGGTCTCCTTATCTCGGACCGACGGCCCGCGGCGCGGGCCGCCGGCGGTTATTCGTATCTCAAAGCCTCGATCGGGTCGAGCCGGGACGCCTTCCGCGCCGGGTAAAAGCCGAAAAAGATGCCGATCGCCGCGGCGAAGAAGAAGGACAGCAGGACCGAGTCGAGGGTCACCACGGTGGTGATGGTCGAGAACATCTTGATATTCTTGAGGAGCTTGGAGGCGCCGATGCCGAAGGCGATGCCGATGAGCCCGCCCAGGAGGCTGAGCACGATCGCCTCCGTCAGGAATTGAAGGAGGATGTCCTTCTCGCGGGCGCCGATGGCCATGCGCAGGCCGATCTCGCGGATCCGCTCCGTCACCGAGACGAGCATGATGTTCATGATGCCGATGCCGCCGACGAGCAGCGAGATGCCGGCGATGCTGCCGAGAAGAACGGTCATCATCTTGGTCGATTCGGCGGCCGACTCGGCGATCTCGGACATGTTGCCGACGTTGAAGTCATCCTCGGCGCCGGGGGCGATGCGGTGGCGGACCCGGAGGAGCTCTTCGATCTGGGCCTGGGCTTCGGCCATCTTCTCGGCGGAGACGGCGCGGACGTCGATGGACTGGATATAGTCGATGCCCTGCAGGCGGCGCATGGCCGTCGTGTAGGGGATGCAGATCATATCGTCCCGGCTGCCGAAGCCGCCCGACTCGCCGCGCTTCTTCAGGACGCCCAGGACCTTGAACGGGATCTTCTTGATGCGGATGACCTTGCCGATCGGGTCCTCGTCCTCGAACAGGTTCGTCTTGACGTCGGCGCCCAGGACGCAGACCTTGGCCGCGGCCTTGACCATGGGGTCGTCGAAATACATGCCGGATTCGACATCCCAGTTGCGCACTTCGGGATAGCGGGCCCCGGTGCCCGAGATGGACGTGTTCCAGTTCTTATTGCCGTAGACCGTCTGGGCCCGGGCGCTGACCGAGGGCGAGACGTACATGACCGCCGGGCATTGCGGTCTCGATGGCCGCCGCGTCCTCCTCTTTCAGCGTCGTCATGCTGCCCCAGCCGCCGTGAACGCCGCGCTGGTTCTGGCTGCCGGGCCGAACGAAGAGCAGGTTCGTGCCCATGGAGGCGAAGCGGCTTTCGATGCCGCGCTTGGCCCCTTCGCCGATACTGACCATGGCGATCACGGCGCCGACGCCGATGATGATCCCCAGGCCCGTGAGGAACGACCGCATCTTGTTCCGGCCCAAGGCCCGAAGCGCTATCCGGAAGGTCCTGGCCGCATGTCTGAGGGTTCGTTTGATCATAATGGATTCTCCCTTGCGGGCCTTCCTCCCGGGGTCAGGACCGCTCCTCCTTGACGATCAGTCCGTCCTTGAGGTGGATCCGCGAACGGGCCCAGGCGGCGATGTCGGGCTCGTGGGTCACCATAACCAAGGTGATGCCCTTGTCCTGGTTGAGGGACTTGAAGATGTTCATGACCTCCGAGCTGGTCTTGCTGTCGAGGTTCCCCGTGGGCTCGTCGGCCAGGATCAGGGTCGGATTGTTCAAGAGGGCCCGGGCAATGGCCACCCGCTGCTGCTCGCCGCCGGAGAGCTGGTTCGTCTTATGGTGGGCCCGGTCCTTGAGTCCGACGGCAGACAGGGCCGTGAGGGCCCTTTCCGTCGTGTCCCGGCCGTCACTCGACGAATAGAGAAGGGCAGCTCGGTGTTCTCCAGAGGCCGTCGTTCGCGGAAGGAGGTTGAAGCTCTGGAAAACGAAGCCGATCTTCTGGTTCCGGATCCGGGCCAGCTTGTTCTTGTCGAAGGTGGAGACCTCCTCCCCGGCCAGAATGTACTAGCCGGACGTCGGACGATCGAGGCAGCCGAGGATGTTCATCAGGCTCGATTTTCCCGAGCCCGAGGGCCCCATGATGGCCAGGAAGTCGCCTTCCTCGATCACGTAGGACACACCGCGCAGGGCCCGGACCTCAGTCTCCCCGACATGATATGTTTTGACCAGGTTTCGCAGCTCGATGATATTTCCGGGCATGGTCGTTATCCTTGTCAGTCTTTTCGGTTCGGTCGCCCCCGGCTTAGCGCCGGGTTCCGGGAGGCCCGCCCATGAACATCACGTTGGGGCCCGGGCCTTGCATCCGATTGGCCGCCGCGCGGTTCGCGTTGTCATGTTCCCGGCGAGGACGACGTCGCCTTCCTTGAGCTCGTTGCGGAGGACCTCCGTAAAGGAGGTGTCCGAGACGCCGGTCCGGACAATGGCCATCCTCAGCTTGCCGTCCTTGTCCTCGACCCACACCCGCGGCATTTGCGGACGGGCCTGGCCGCCCCCTTGAGCGCCGCCCTGGCGGTTGAATCCCGCTGGCCCGGGCCTTGGCCTTGCGGCCGCTGGCCGGCCGCGGGCGATCCGCCCGTGCCCTGGGCCGGAGCTCCGGGCTGGCCGCCCTGCGGCGCCGCACCGGGCTGGCCGCCCTGGGCCTGCCGCGCGGCCATCATCCGGTCTCTCATGTCCTGCTGTATCTTGGCCAGCTCTTCGGGGGTCATGTCGGGCGTGAAGCGTAGGGCCGCGTTGGAGACACGCAGCACGTTCTTGGCCTCACCGACGATGATCGACACGGTCGCCGTCATGCCGGGGAGGAGCTTCTTTTCGGGGTTGTCGACGTTGACGATCGTCGTGTAGGTGACGACATTCTGCACGGTCTCAGGCGAGAAGCGGACCTGCTGCACGACGCCGTTGAACGACTCGTTCGGGTAGGCCTCGACCGTGAAGCGGACCTGCTGGCCTTCCTTGACCTTGCCGATGTCGGACTCGTCGACGCTGCACTCGACCTTCATCTTGGTCAGGTCGGTGGCCACCTGGAAGAGGACCGGGGCCGTGTAGCTCGACTGCAGCGTCTGACCGATGTTGACCTTCCGGGTGATGACGATCCCGTCGACGGGGGCCCGGATGACGGAGTAGCTCAGGTCGACCTTGCTCAGGTCGAGGGTGGTCTTGGCCTGGGCCAGGCTGGCTTGCGCCGAGACGAGGGAGCTTTTGGCGTTGAGAGCGGTCGCCTCGGCCGCGTCCATCTCCTCGACCGAAAGGAGGCTCTTGGCGAAGAGGGACTTGGCCCGCTCATAGCTCTTATCGGCGGTCTGGAGGGAGACCTTGGCCTGGTCGAGGGCGGCCTGGCGGGTCAGGTAGCTGGCCTCGTTCTGCTGGATCTTCATTTTCAGCGGCTCTTGGTCGAGCTCGGCCACGATGTCGCCCTTCTTGACGGGCGTGTTGAAATCGGCGTTGAGCTTCTCGATCTTGCCCGAGACCTGCGCGCCGACGTCGACGGTTTCGATCGGGTTCAAGGTCCCCGAGGTCACGACCAGGGCCTCGATATCGCCGCGGCCGACGACCTCGGTCCTATACTTGACCACATTGTTCTTTCCGCTCTTGAAGACGGTCAGGCCGAGGATCACCCCGGTGACGACGACCAGGGCGATGATGATCCAGATGACTTTCTTCTTCATATCCAGATCTCCTTTATCTCTCGCGTTCCGGAGGAGGAGGATCCTGCTCCCGCCGATCGCGCGAGGGGTTTCGTTCATTTTCTTTTTTCCGGCGCTCTTCGAAGCGGCGGATGATCTCGTCGTTCTTCTGTCTCTGCTCCGGGGTCAGGACCGCATTGATCTCGTCCCGAAGCTTCTTGCGCAGCTCGTCCAGCCGGGCATGACTGTCGGCCCGGAAGGCCTTCATCCGTTCTTCGTTCTGCTTGAAGATCTCGTGGATCTTGTCCTGCTGCTCCTTGGTCAGGGCCAGCTCCTGGCCCAGCTCTCGGGGGAGGGCGGGTGCGGGCGGGCGGCCGCGGCGCGGCGCTCGGCATGGTGCACGACGTATCGCTCGCCGAGGATGCCGGCGGCGACGCCGAGGCCGAACACGACGGCCAGCGTCAGAGCGACCAGGATCTTGTATTTCGTCTTCATGGGGTCGGCCTCCTCAGGGGCGCCTTGTCATCCAGGGAGGCGAACATGAGCATCATCGTCCTCGTGTCCGGCTTGTCTGCATCGAACAGGGCCCGGGTCTCCGACAGGGGATCCCTGTTCTCGAGGAGCAGGGCCGTCGACTGGCTCATCTCGCGCGCCTGGGGGCTGAAAAAGAGGAACCCGCCGAGCAGGATGACCAGGGCCAGGAACACGGGGATGGCCCTTAGGCTCCATCGTTCCCAGAAAAGCAGGGGGACGAGCTCGGTCTCTTCGCGCAGCCGGGGCTCGAGGCGCTCCCAGAAGCGCGGCAGCGGAGCGGCGTCGTGGCCGTCCTTCAGGAGGCTGAACATGGCCCGGTACTCCTTCTCGGCCTTCCGGCAGGCCGGGCAGGCCTCGAGATGCCGGGCGAGAAGGCCTTGGCCACGCTCGTCGAGGCGTCCGTCGATGGAACTCAGGAGCAGTGTTTCAGCCTTGCGACAGTTCATGGACCCCTCCTTCCCCGGTGAAACAGGGGGCCAGCTTGAGCCGCAGCATTCGCCGCGCCCGGTGGAGACGGGAATCGACGGTCCCCGGCGACAGCCGCAGGATCCGAGAGATCTCGTCGTAGGCCAGCCCCTGGATGTCACGGAGCGTCAGGATGACCCGGTACTTTTCCGGCAGGGTTTCGACATGCTTCCTGACGAGAGCCCGCCGGGCTTCCGTTTCCCTTTCGAGTTCAGCTTTCTCCGTCTGCTCCTTGTCCGAAAAGGCCAGCTCACAGACGTCGTCCCAAGGGGACTTCCTTGGCCCGGCCCTTTTTCCGGAGATAGTCCTTGATATGGTTCATGGAGATCCGGTAAAGCCAGGTCCCGAACTCCGATTTCCCGTGGAACCGGGGCAGGGCGAGATAGGCCTTCAGGAAGATCTCCTGGGCCAGGTCGTCGGCCGCTTCCCGGTTACGGGTGAAACTCAATGCCATGCTGAACACCTTCGGCTGGTATTTCGTGACCAGCTCTTCGAAAGCCGCCGGGCTTCCTTCTTGAGCCAGCCGAACCAGCTGTTTTTCTTCCATGCGGATAAGCTCACTTGTCCTCCGCACCCTATTAGACGGGGGGAGGGGGTAAATCTTCCCAGGCCGGAGTCTCTTCCCTCAACGCCGGTCCGGGATATCCCGTTTCAGCAGGCGCCCCCACCAGGCTGACGTCCGGCCGGCCTCGGGGAAGCGGCGGAACCAGGCCCCGGGCGTCCCCCCGAGCCGACGAGCGTCAATTATACAGGATTCTGCCCGGCGCGGGAAATGCCCCCCTCGACAAAAGGGCCGGCCGGTTCAGAGGCCCGGACCAGGCTGGGGACCTCCGGGGGCCTATCCGATCTTCACCACGGCCCTGGCGACCC